>NZ_JBVIYV010000005.1:0-265877 GCF_055592265.1 Streptomyces sp. NPDC041129
CACGCGTACTCCCGATCACCACCGGAACTCACCCGAAGTGGAGTGCTCCCTGCCATGAAGGCTTCTCGTATCGCCGCCGCCACCGCCGTCGCGGGGTCGGCCGTCCTCGCCCTGTCCGGCACCGCCTTCGCGCACGTCAGCGTGCAGCCCGAAGGAACCGCGGCCAAGGGCGGCTACGCGGTCATCGACTTCAAGGTCCCCAACGAGCGCGACGACACCTCGACCACCAAGCTCGAGGTGAACTTCCCCGCCGACCACCCGCTGGCCTCGGTCATGCCCCAGCCGCTGCCCGGCTGGAGCGTGAAGGTCACCAAGTCCAAGCTGGACAAGCCGCTGACCATGCACGGGGAGAAGATCGACGAGGCCGTCACCAAGGTCACCTGGACCGCCGACGGCAAGGGCGTCGAGCCCGGCTACTTCCAGAAGTTCCCGCTCTCCGTCGGCGCCCTGCCCGAGGACACCGACCAGCTCGTGTTCAAGGCGGTCCAGACGTACTCCGACAAGGAGGTCGTGCGCTGGATCGAGGTGCCGCAGGAGGGCCAGGAGGAGCCGGAGAACCCCGCCCCGGTGCTGGAGCTGTCCGCCGCCACCGACGACCACCACGGCACCTCGGCCGCCGCCGACGAGGCCGCCGACAAGACCGACGGCAAGACCGGGCAAACCGCCGCCGCCGACGATGACGAGAAGAGCGGCAGCGACACCACCGCGCGCGTGCTCGGCGTGGTCGGCATCGTCATCGGTGCCGCGGGCGTGGCCTACGGCGTCCTCGCGGGCCGCCGCCGCACCGCCTGATCACCGTTCCGCGCGCGCACCGGGGGTCGTGCGACCCTTTCGTACGACCCCCGGTGCGCGCCGGAGTTATCACATCTGGGACATTTTTCTATGCGCAAGAAGACGTTCGCCGCGGCCGCGCTGCTCGCCGCCGCCTCCCTGACCCTCTCCGCCTGCGGCAGCGGTGACGACACCACATCACCCGTCTCCGTGGTCTCCGAGGAGTCCGGCTCCGGCAAGGCCGCGACCGTCCTGGACCGGCCGTTCGAGAAGCCGGACCTGGTCCTGACCGACACGCACGGCAAGAAGTACGACCTGCGCGCCGAGACCAAGGGCCACCCGACCCTGGTCTACTTCGGCTACACGCACTGCCCCGACATCTGCCCGACGACGATGAGCAACATCGCCGTCGCCAAGAAGGCACTGCCCAAGGCCGAGCAGGACGACCTCAGGGTCGTCTTCGTCACCACCGACCCCGACCGCGACACCCCCGCCGAGCTGGGCAAGTGGCTCAAGGGCATCGACCCCCGGTTCACCGGCCTGACCGGTGACTTCGCCACCATCCAGGCCGGCGCCCGCTCGCTGGGCATCTCCATCGAGCCGACGACGAAGGACAAGAACGGCAAGGTCGTCTCGGTGCACGGCACCCAGGTCATCGCCTTCTCACCGAAGACCGACGGCGGCTACGTCCTCTACGGCGAGGACACCACCGTCGACGACTACACCAAGGACCTGCCCAAGCTCGTCGAGGGAGCCAAGCCGTGAGGCGTGCGGTCCTGCCCGCGGCCGCCCTCGCCGGTTCCCTGGCCCTCACGGGCTGCGGCTCCGGTTCGGAACCGGGCTCCGGCTCGGGCGCCTCCAAGGCCGAGTTGTCCGTGAGTTCGGTGTACATGCCCCAGCCGGTCTCCCCCGACATGGCCGCCGGATTCCTGACGATCGCCAACCGCGGTGGCGCGAAGGACGCGCTGACCTCCGTCAGCAGCGAGGTCGCCGGCCGGGTCACCATGCACAGCACCGTCGGCGGAGCCATGCGGGAGAAGACCTCCTTCGCGATACCCGCCCACGGCCGGCTGGTCTTCAGAAGCGGCGGCAACCATCTGATGTTCGAGGAGCTGAAGCGCACGCCGAAGCAGGGCCAGCACGTGACCCTGAAGCTCACGTTCGCCGAGTCCGGG
The DNA here is from genome assembly GCF_055592265.1 of Streptomyces sp. NPDC041129. NCBI lineage: Bacteria > Bacillati > Actinomycetota > Actinomycetes > Kitasatosporales > Streptomycetaceae > Streptomyces > Streptomyces sp. NPDC041129. The sequence continues at coordinate 1,947 of NZ_JBVIYV010000005.1, forward strand.
CCCCTCACCGTCGAGATGCCGGTGAAGTCCGCCACGTACAACCCGTCGACCGGACACTGAGGGAGGGACCATCTTGACGCGGACCATCACCCCCCGCCTGCGCACCCTGGTGCTGCTGCTCATCGCCGTCACCGGCGCGCTGCTCGCGGGCGCCGGTCCGGCCGCCGCGCACGCCGCGCTGACCGGCAGCGACCCCGCGCAGGGGGTGGTGGTCGACAAGGCACCCACCCAGGTGTCGCTCACCTTCTCCGAGAAGGTGGCCATGAACGACGACTCACTGCAGGTCCTCGACCCCAAGGGCAGAAAGGTCCAGGTCGGCTCCCCGGTCAACGTGAGCGGGACCACGTACGCCGTGAAGCTCAAGGGCGGCCTCGCCAAGGGCACCTACACGGTCGGCTACCAGGTCGTCTCGGCCGACAGCCACCCCGTCGCCGGTGCCTACACCTTCTCCATCGGGGCGCCCTCGCAGACCGTCGTCTCCGGCGTCGGCACGACAGCGGGCGACACGGCCGTCGGCCGGCTCTACTCCGTCGGGCGGTACGTCTCCTACGCCGGCTTCATCGTGCTGGCGGGCGGCGCCGCCTTCGTGCTCGCCTGCTGGCAGCGCGGCTCGGGCGTACGGGCCCTGCAGCGGCTGGTGGTCGGCGGCTGGCTGACGCTCACCGCGTCCACCCTCTGGCTGCTCCTGCTGCGCGGCTCCTACACCTCCTCGGGGAAGTTCGGCGACGTCTTCGACCTGAACCTGCTCGGACAGGTGCTGCAGACCAAGACCGGCGCGGCGCTGGTCTCGCGGCTGCTGCTGCTCGCCGCCGCCGCGCTGTTCATCGCCGTCCTCTTCGGCGCCTACAACCGGCGGGAGGAAGCCGAGGAGAAGCGCGACCTGACCTTCGGGCTGACCGTCGGCGGCGTGGTCGTCGCCGCCGGGCTCGCGGCGAGCTGGGCCATGGCCGAGCACGCCTCCACCGGACTCCAGCCGGGCATCGCCATGCCCGTCGACGTGGCTCACCTGCTGGCCGTCGCCGCCTGGCTGGGCGGCCTCACCGCCCTGCTGGTCGCCCTGTACCGGGCGCCCGCGGACACCCCGGTCGAGTCCGCCGCCGTCCACCGCTTCTCCCGCCTCGCCTTCGCCTCCGTCCTCACCCTCGTCGCCACCGGCACCTACCAGTCCTGGCGGCAGCTCGGCGCCTGGTCGGCGTTCACCGAGACCCGGTACGGGCAACTGCTGCTGGTCAAGATCGCGCTGGTGGCACTGCTGGTCGGCATCGCCTGGATCTCCCGGCGCTGGACGGGACGGCTCGGGGACCAGGTCACCGAAGCCGGACGGACCGAGCGGACCGAGAAGGAGCCCGTGCCGGCGCCGGCCTCCACCGGCTCGGAGGCCACCCCCGGTGACGGCGAGCGCGCCGCCCAGCTCGCCCGCCAGCGGGCTGCGGTGGACGCCGCCCGGCAGAAGCGGCAGCGGGACGCCGACCCGAACCGCTTCGGACTGCGCCGCTCGGTGCTCGCCGAGGCCGGTGTCGCCGTCGTGCTGCTCGCCGTCACCACCTGGCTGACCCAGACCGAGCCGGGCCGCACGGAGCTGGACGCCAAGGCGGCCTCCTCGTCCTCCTCCAGTTCCTCGTCGTCCTCGTCCGGCGCGCTGACCCTGGACATGCCCTTCGACACCGGCGGCACCGACGGCAAGGGCCTGGTCCGGATCGACTTCGACCCCGCGCGCGTGGGCGGCAATGAGATGCACGTCTACGTCCAGCGGCCCAACGGGCGCGCCTTCGACGTCCCCGAGGTGAAGGTCGCCCTCACCCTCGCGGCGAGGAAGATCGGGCCGCTCCCCGTGACCCCGGACCACATCACCACCGGCCACTGGGCGGCGAGCGGAGTGCAGATCCCCATGGCGGGCGGCTGGAAGGTCGCCGTGACCGTGCGGACCTCCGACATCGACCAGGTGACCGTCTCCAAGAACGCGCAGATCGGCTGAACCACACCATGCCCGACCAGTCCCTTCCCGAGACCCGCACGCCCGGCTCCCCGGCCCGCGAACCGAGCGCCCACGGCGACACCGCCGAGGGCCGCCGTGGTGTCTCCCGGCGCGCTCTGCTCGGGACCGCCGGTGCCACCGGGCTGGCGCTCGGCGCGGCCGGTGGGGCCGTGGGATACGCCTCCGCTCCCGCCCAGGCCACTCCGCTGACCTCGGTGGGCACCGGCCGGGCGATGTTTCACGGGAAACATCAGCCCGGCATCACCGAGGGACTCCAGGCCCGCGGCCACCTCGTCGCCTTCGACCTCGCGGCGGGGGCGGGCCGCAAGGAGGCGGCGGCCCTGCTGCGCCGCTGGTCGGCGACGGCCGAGCGGCTGATGGCGGGTGAGACGGCACCCCAGGGCGACACCGGTGTCGCCCTGGACGCGGGACCGTCCTCACTGACGATCACCTTCGGCTTCGGCCACGGCTTCTTCGGGCGGACCGGCCTGGAGAAGCAGCGGCCGGCCGCCCTGGACCCGTTGCCCGACTTCTCCTCCGACCGGCTCGACAAGGCGCGCAGCGACGGCCACCTGTGGGTGCAGATCGGCGCCGACGACGCCCTCGTCGCCTTCCACGCCCTGCGCGCGATCCAGAAGGACGCCGGCCACGCGGCCCGCGTGCGCTGGCAGATGAACGGCTTCAACCGCAGCCCCGGCACCACCGCCCACCCCATGACGGCCCGCAACCTCATGGGCCAGATCGACGGCACCCGCAATCCCAAGCCCGCCGACGCCGACTTCGACCGGCGGATCTTCGTACCCGCCTCGGCGGAGCCCGCGTGGATGGCGAACGGCTCCTACGCCGTCGTCCGCCGTATCCGCATGCTCCTCGACGACTGGGAGACGCTGTCGCTCGCGGCCCAGGAAGCGGTCATCGGGCGCCGCAAGGACACCGGGGCGCCGCTGTCCGGGGGCGACGAGACGACACCGATGGACCTGGACCGGACCGACGCCAAGGGCGAGTTGGCCGTCCCCATCAACGCCCACGCCCGGATCACCCGGCCCGACCGCAACGGTGGCGCCGCCATGCTGCGGCGCCCGTTCTCCTACCACGACGGCATCGACCAGGACGGCACGCCGGACGCCGGGCTGCTCTTCGTCTGCTGGCAGGCGGACCCGCTGCGCGGCTTCGTACCGGTGCAGCGCAAGCTCGACCGGGGCGACGCCCTGTCGAAGTTCATCCGGCACGAGGCCAGCGGCCTGTACGCGGTGCCCGGCGGCGCGGCCGAGGGAGAGTACGTGGGACAGAGGCTCCTGGAGGGGTGATTCCGGGTCGAGAACCACCCGCCCGGGCTTTCAAACCACCCGGTCGAGTGGCGTCGATGAGACACGGGAACCCCTCGCCCCGGCGCCCATTAGGGTGAGGACATGCCAGCGAGCTATGCGTATCTCGGTCCCGAAGGCACCTTCACCGAAGTCGCCCTGCGCACGCTTCCGGAGGCGGCCACCCGGGAGCTGATGCCCTACGTGTCGGTGCAGTCCGCGCTGGACGCGGTGCGGGCCGGCGAGGCCGAGGCCGCGTTCGTGCCGATCGAGAACTCCGTCGAGGGCGGCATCACCACCACCCTGGACGAGCTGGTCGCGGGCGAGCCGCTGACGATCTACCGCGAGGTGCTGCTGTCGATCACCTTCGCACTGCTGGTCCGGCCGGGCACCCGGCTGGCGGACATCAAGACGGTCTCCGCCCATCCGGCGGCCCAGCCGCAGGTGCGCAACTGGCTCAAGGCGAACCTGCCGGACGTCCACTGGGAGTCGGCCGCCTCCAACGCGGACGCCGCGCGGCTGGTCCAGGAGGGCCAGTACGACGCCGCCTTCGCCGGCGAGTTCGCCGCCGCCCGGTACGGCCTGGAGGCCCTGGAGACCGGAATCCACGACGCGGAGAACGCGCAGACCCGCTTCGTGCTCGTCGGCCGCCCGGCCCGGCCCGCGGCACCGACCGGCGCCGACAAGACCTCGGTGGTGCTGTGGCAGCGGGACGACCACCCCGGCGCCCTGCGCGACCTGCTGGGCGAATTCGCCACCCGGGGCATCAACCTCATGCTGCTGCAGTCCCGGCCGACCGGCGCCGGCATCGGCAACTACTGCTTCTGCATCGACGCCGAGGGGCACATCTCCGACCGGCGGATGGCCGAGGCGCTGATGGGGCTGAAGCGGATCTGCCTCCAGGTGCGGTTCCTGGGCTCCTATCCGCGCGCCGACATCCTCCCCGGCGAGGCCCGGGCCACCACGCCCGGCACTTCGGACAAGGAGTTCGTGGCGGCCGCCGACTGGGTGGCGCGCTGCCAGGACGGCCGGTTCTGAGGCGGTCGTAGACTGCTCCCGGTCAGTCCTACCTGCATATCTTCGTTATCCACAGAAGTTATCCACAGGTCCGCTTCTCGACCTGGGGACAAGTCGACAAGGGCGAGCGGTCCCGTCGACAAATCGCCCTGGAAGTCCCCCTTGCGGCCACCGTCCCGCACGTCACCCTTCGTCCACCCGTTTCCTTTGGTTCATCTTTTGGGGCGACCCCTTTCCACTCGAAAGTAGGTGTCACCCCTGCTTGAGGCGAGAATTCCTTCGTCCGGCCGAAACTTCCGGAGTGATCAATTCCGGAATCCACAGACTTTCCGCACAGCCTGTGGATAACTCCCCCGGCGGCCTGTATCGCTGTGGACAACGACCTCTCCAAGTCCCGCCCTCCGCAAGGAAATCCGGTCAACCGGGAATGCGCCGCCTGCCTCGTTCCAGGGATTGAGACACCTTTTCTTGACACCCTCCACCACTCTGCGCAATTGCCCTGAAACGGCACGTAAGGCGCGAGTCGCAATAGTGAGTCGTGACCTGCGAGCTCGCACCGGTAGCCTTGCTCGCGTGATTGACCTTCGCCTGCTCCGTGAGGACCCCGACCGTGTGCGCGCGTCCCAGCGCGCCCGTGGAGAGGACGTCGCGCTCGTCGACTCCCTCCTGTCTGCCGACGAACGGCGCAGGTCCTCCGGCGTCCGCTTCGACGAGCTGCGCGCCGAGCAGAAGTCGCTCGGCAAGCTGATCCCCAAGGCAACCCCGGAGGAGAAGGCCGAGCTGCTGGCCCGCGCCGAGCAGCTCAAGGCCGACGTCAAGGCCGCCGACGCCGAGCGCGACGCCGCCGACAGCGAGACCCAGCAGCTGCTGCAGCGGCTCGGCAACCTCGTCCACCCCGACGTGCCCGTCGGCGGCGAGGAGGACTTCGTCACGCTGGAGACGCACGGCACCATCCGCGACTTCGGCGCCGAGGGCTTCGAGCCCAAGGACCACCTGGAGCTCGGTCAGGTGCTCGGCGCGATCGACGTCGAGCGCGGCGCCAAGGTCTCCGGCTCCCGCTTCTACTTTCTCACCGGTGTCGGCGCCCTGCTGGAGCTGGCCCTGGTGAACGCGGCCCTCGCCCAGGCCACCGCGGCCGGCTTCACCCCGATGCTGACCCCGGCGCTGGTGCGCCCGCAATCCATGGCGGGCACCGGCTTCCTCGGTCAGGCGGCCCAGGACGTCTACCACCTCGACAAGGACGACCTGTACCTGGTCGGCACCTCCGAGGTCCCGCTCGCGGCCTACCACATGGACGAGATCATCGACGCCGACAAGCTGCCGCTGCGGTACGCCGGCTTCTCGCCCTGCTTCCGCCGCGAGGCCGGCTCGCACGGCAAGGACACCCGGGGCATCTTCCGTGTGCACCAGTTCGACAAGGTCGAGATGTTCTCCTACGTGACTCCCGAGGACTCCCAGCAGGAGCACAAGCGCCTGCTGGAGTGGGAGAAGCAGTGGCTGACCTCGCTGGAGCTGCCCTTCCGCGTCATCGACGTCGCCTCCGCCGACCTCGGCGCCTCGGCCTCCCGTAAGTACGACTGCGAGGCGTGGATCCCGACCCAGGGCAAGTACCGCGAGCTGACGTCGACCTCGGACTGCACCGAGTTCCAGTCCCGCCGCCTGTCGATCCGCATGCGCGACGGCAAGCAGGTCCGCCCGCTGGCCACCCTCAACGGCACCCTGTGCGCCGTGCCGCGCACGATCGTGGCGATCCTGGAGAACCACCAGCTGGCGGACGGCTCCGTCCGGGTTCCCGAGGTGCTGCGCCCGTACCTGGGCGGCCGGGAGGTCCTGGAGCCGGTCGCCAAGTGAGCGCCGGATTCCCGTTCCGATTGATCGCGACCGACCTCGACGGGACGCTCCTGCGCTCCGACGAGTCGATCTCGCGGCGCACCCGTGACGCGCTCGCCGCGGCCACCGCGGCGGGCGCGGCCCACATCGTCGTCACCGGCCGCGCGGTCCCCTGGACCCGCCACATCCTGGACGACCTCGGCTACGACGGCCTCGCCGTCTGCGGCCAGGGCGCCCAGGTGTACGACGCCGGCGCGCACCGCCTGCTGACCTCCGTCACCCTGGACCGGCAGCTCGCGGGCGTGGCCCTGGCGAAGCTCGAGGCGGAGGTGGGCCCGCTGTACCTGGCGGCGAGCCGGGACGGCCTGGAGGGCGAGGTGCTGGTGGGACCGGGCTACGCGGTCACGGGCAACCTCCCCGCCACCCCGTTCACGGACGCGGCCGACCTGTGGTCCGCCCCGCTGAACAAGGTCTACATACAGCACCCGACGCTCGGCGACGACGAACTGGCGGACGTGGCCCGTCGCGTGGCCGGCGGTTTCGTCACGGTGGCCATGGCGGGCGCGGGCATCGTGGAGCTGCTGCCGCTCGGCCTGTCCAAGGCCACGGGCCTCTCCCTGGCCGCCCGCCGGCTGGGCCTGAAGGCCGCCGACACGATCGCCTTCGGCGACATGCCCAACGACATCCCGATGTTCGGCTGGGCCGCCCACGGCGTAGCCATGGCCAACGCCCACGAGGAACTCAGGGCGGTGGCGGACGAGGTCACCACCTCCAACGAGGAGGACGGCATCGCGGCAGTCCTGGAGCGGTTGCTGCCGTGAGCGTCTCGCGGTGACAACGTCTCGCGGAGGATGCACGAATCGAACGTGCGCGGGCTTTCACACCCGACCTTGACTTGCTTCTGACCGAACACAGCGCAAGTCAGTGCCTTGCCACTCGGCCAATCCTCCGGGTGGGCGGCCCACGCGCGAGCGACATCGCGTGCTCGAAGCGGCCGCCCCGGGCAGTTCCCATGAGCTCTACGGAGAAGTGGCGATCACTCCGGAGCCCGCCTCGGGCTGCCCTGACGGGAGCTGGGCGTACTGTCGTGCATGGACATCGCCCGGCTCCTCTCCCGGTCCATGACGCCGGGTCCGTCCCGGCGGGTGGGGCACAACCACTGTGCCCCGCACCGGAATTGGGCGCCACCGAATTATCCGGGACCGCGTCCGTCCTACCGGCGCCGCCATCTGCGCCGGCGCGCCTTGCCGAAGAACCACCCCGCGGGCGGCTCGTCCGACCGCCAGGGCTGCGGCTCCGGCGACTCGGCGCGCCAGCGGGCGGCGAGCATTCGGGCCCGCGCGGACGGCTCGGAGGTCTCCGCGGCCCGTACGAACGCCTCGTCCAGGACGGTCTCGTCCCAGTCGTCGCCCTCGGCCCGCCCGGCTCCGCCGTGCTCCGGTGTCCGCTCAGCCATCCGCGGCCTCCCAGCCGTACATCCGCTCCGTCCAGTGTGCCCGGGCGGAGGTGAAGGCCCCGTCAAGGACGACCGGGGCCCTCACGGGCCTACTCCTCGCCCGCCAGCTTCAGTGCGCGCAGCTTCTGGCCGGCGTACCAGGTGGCCAGGACGGTGACGGCGACGAGCAGCACCGTGGCCGTCGTCAGGCCGACGTCGGAGGTCACCAGGTCACCGCCGGCGAGCTTCTGGGCGACGGCGAGCGACCACTGCTGGACGCTGAGCGTCCGCGCTCCCGGCACCAGGGAGCCGAACAGTGCCTCCCAGACGAGCGCGTAGACGAGCCCGAGGACCACGGCGTGCCGGGACACCGTGCCCAGCAGCAGGAACAGCGCCGAGTAGGCGATGGAGGAGACCAGCGCGGCCACCGTGTAGGCGACGGCGATCTGCTGGCCGTTGCCGTTCAGGATCAGTCCCGCGAGCATGGTCGGCACGGCGGAGAACACCATGGTCACCGCGATGGCGACGATCAGCTTGGTCAGGATGATCGTCGGCCGCTTCAGCGGCTTGGACAGCAGGTACACCACGGAGCCGTCGTCGATCTCCGGCCCGATGGCGCCCGTGCCCGCGATGACTCCGATGATCGGCACCATGGTGGCCAGCGCGAAGCCGCCCAGGACGTCGGCGGCCGTCTGGTCGTCGGCGCCGGTGAGGGCGCGTACGGCCACGGAGATCACGAGCAGCAGCAGCGGCAGCGCGCCGAGGATGAGGGCCCGGCGGCGGCCGAGCAGGGCCCGGTAGGTGAGCCGGGCGACGGTGGGGTCGTACATCATGGGCCTCCTACGCCGCGACCAGGTACGAGAAGACGGACTCGAGGGACTCGTCGGACGGCGAGACCGTGAGCAGCCGGATGCCATGGTCCCGGGCGACCTTCGGCAGCAGCGCGGTGAAGCGGCCGAAGTCGACGGCCTGGACGCGCAGCGCGCCCTCGGTGACGTCGACCTCGATGCCGGACGTCGACGGGTCGGCGATCAGCGCGGCCGCGAGGGCGCGGTCGTCGCTGGAGCGCACCAGGTAGCGGTGCGGCCGGTCGGTCATCAGGCGGCGGATCCTGCGGAAGTCGCCGCTGGCGGCGTGCCGTCCTGCGACGACCACCTCGATGTGCCGGGCGAGCTGCTCGACCTCCTCGAGGATGTGTGAGGAGAACAGCACCGTGCGGCCCTCGTCGCCCATCCGCCGCAGCAGATCCATGAGCTGCATGCGCTGGCGCGGGTCCATGCCGTTGAACGGCTCGTCGAGCAGCAGCAGGGAGGGTTCGTGGACCAGCGCGGAGGCCATCTTCACCCGCTGGCGCATGCCCTTGGAGTACGTGGAGATCTTCCGGTCCTGCGCGTACTCCATCTCGACCGTGGCGAGCGCCCGCTGGGCGGCCTTCGCGCCGAGTCCGTGCAGCTCGGCGTTGGCGACGACGAACTCGCGGCCGGTGAGGAAGTCGTACATCGCCTCCCGCTCGGGGACGATGCCGATGTGCTTGTAGATGGCCTCGTTGCGCCACACCGGCTGCCCGTCGAGGGTGACCGAGCCGGTGGAGGGGGCGAGAAAGCCGCCCATCATGTTGATGAGGGTGGACTTTCCGGCGCCGTTCGGGCCGAGCAGGCCGGTGACGCCTGGGCCGATGGTCATGGTGATGTCGTTGACGGCGACCACGTTGCCGAACCAGCGGGAGACGTGGTCGATGCTGAGGGTCGTCACAGCCCCACCTTCTTGTAGCGGCGGATCAGGAGGGCGTAGCACGCGGCGATCAGGCCGAGCACGACCAGGACGTACACCGCGCCCTCGCCGCTGGACGGGCCGGTGCCGCCGGGGAAGCCGGAGCTGCCGCCGAGGAACGCGGACTGGACGCCGTCGACCAGGGTGACCGGCGAGAACAGGCCGATCCACGGCACGGCCTCGGTGCTGCCCTGCACGTCGGCGATGGCCTGGAGCGTGGAGACGGCTCCGTAGGAGATGGTCAGCACGGCGATCACGGCGGCGATGCCGAAGCCGCGGCGCGGGGTGACGGCGGCGATGACCAGGCCGATCCCGGCGAACAGCAGCGAGAGCAGGGCCACGGAGACCAGCCCCTGGGCGAATTCCTCGGTCTGGTGCGCGAAGCCCATCTTCGCCAGCAGCGCGCCCGCGTACATCACGAGCAGGGGAGCGCCGGTGAGGACGAACAGGGCCGAGGCGAGCGCGGCGAACTTCGCCCGCACGTAGTCGGCGGTCTCGATGGGCCGCGAGAAGTACAGCGGCACGGTCTTGAAGCGCAGATCGCGGGAGACGGACTGGGGCGCCTGCGAGGCGACGTACAGGCTGATCACCGCCTGCATGACGATCGCCCAGCGGGTGTAGGCGTGGGCGAGCGGCAGTTCGTGCGCCTTGGTGGCCACCGCGACGGCCACCATGATGGCCGCGGGCACGCACATCACCACGAACAGCAGCATCGGCAGCACCTTGGACTTCACCGAGCGGCCGAGGCCGTAGGCGCCGCGCAGGGACTGCGAGTACAGCGAGCGGCGTGCGTAGCCGCGGCCCAGGCGAGGGCCGTCGTAGCCGCGGTAGCCGATGTCGTGGATGCGGGACTGGTCGCCGCCGGCGGTCACCGGCGCGGGCTGCTCAACCGCCATGGCCGACGGCCTCCTTCCGCTGCTCGTCGCTGCTGGTGAACACCTCGGAGATGTGGTGCCGGCGCTGCTCCATGCGCACCAGACCGAGACCGAGGTCGGCGACGACGTCGCGCACCAGGTCGTACGTCTCCTCGCCGGGGGCGGTCAGCAGCAGGATGTGTCCGGCGCCCGGCAGACCGCCGCCCTCGTCGTGGGTGTCCACCCCGCGCGCGCGGAGCGCCTCGCGGACCGCGCGGGTGCCGTCCGGGTGGCTGTCGCTGTCGGTGACCTCGATCGCGAGGGTGGTCGTGGTCTGGGTGAAGTCGGTGGTGGAGCTGGAGCGCAGCAGCCTGCCGCCGTCGACGACGACGACGTGGTCGCAGGTGCGTTCCAGCTCGCCCAGCAGGTGCGAGGTGACCAGGACCGAGATGCCGAAGTCGGTGTGGATGCGGCGGATCAGGCCGAGCATCTCGTCCCGGCCGACCGGGTCCAGGCCGTTCGTCGGCTCGTCCAGGAAGACCAGCCGCGGGTCGTGCACCAGGGCCTGGGCCAGCTTCACCCGCTGCTTCATGCCGGTGGAGTAGCCGCCGATGGGGCGGTAGCGCTCCTCGTACAGGCCGACGTGGCGCAGGGTGTCCGCGGTGCGCTCGCGCGCGGCGGTGGGCGGCAGGCCGGACATCCGCGCCATGTGCACGACGAACTCGGTGGCCGAGACGTCGGGCGGCAGGCAGTCGTGCTCCGGCATGTAGCCCACGCGCTCGCGGATGGCGGCGCCCTCGGTCGCCACGTCGAGGCCGAGCACCGCGGCGCGCCCTTCCGTTGCGGGGGACAGACCCAGCAGGATCTTGATCAGGGTGGACTTGCCGGCGCCGTTGGCTCCGACGAGTCCGGTCACACCGGGTCCGATGTCCATGGACAGCCGGTCGAGCGCGGTCACCCGGGGGAACCGCTTGCTCAGGCTTTCGGTCGCGATCACAGTCACGGTTCGAAGGTAGTGACGCCGGCCACGCCGGTCGTCAGACCTCAGAGCCGTCTTCACGTCAGACTCGAGTAGGACGGGACCCTGAGCGATCCCCTGCCCCGGACCTACCCGGCAGCCGCTCACCGGCCGTTGTCCACAGCCCTTGATCCACCCTATTGACGCCGCCTCTAACAACTGTCACATTCACCAGTGTCAAGTTACGGACGCGTACCGCAGTCGACGGACGGGGCGGCATGACGACGGCAGTGAGCAGCGAACTCTCCGCGGAGCTGCGGGGGTTCAGGCGGGTGCAGCGCCTCGCCTACGAGTGCGCGGAGGCGGTCGCGGCACGTCTGGAGCCCGGCGTCACCGAGCGCGAGGCGGCCCGGATGCAACGCGAGTGGCTGCGGGAGCGCGGGGTACGGGACTGGTTCCACCTTCCCTTCGCCTGGTTCGGCGACCGCACGGCGTTCGTGGGCTTCCGCCTGCCGCTGCAGTTCTTCCCGACCGACCGCCGGCTGGAGCCCGGGATGCCGTTCATCCTGGACATGGCGCCGGTGTTCGAGGGATGCACCGCGGACATCGGCTACTCGGGCTCGCTCGGCGTCAACCCGGTGCAGGACCGGCTGATGGCGGATCTGGAGGCGCACCGAGAGCTGATCCTGCGGGAAGTGCGCGAGCGGCGCCCGCTGCGCGAGATCTACCAGGACGTGGACCGCCTCATGGTCCGCCAGGGCTACGCCAACCGGCACCGCGCGTATCCCTTCGGGGTGATCGCCCACAAGGTGGACCGGGTGAAGGCCCGCCGCTTCTCCCCGCGTCTGTTCGGGTTCGGCACGCAGTCCCTCAAAGGGCTCGCCGCCGACGCCCTGCACGGCCACCGCGAGGGCTGGTCGCCCCTGTGGTCGCCGTACCGCTTCTCCGACCACCCGCCGCGGCCGGGTCTGTGGGCGGTCGAACCCCACCTCGGGTTCCGGGGTACGGGCGCGAAGTTCGAGGAGATCCTGGTGGTCACCGACTCCCAGGATCCCGAGGAGAGCGCCTTCTGGCTGGACGACGATCTGCCGCACGTGCGGCGCTGGGCGGAGGCGAAGTGACACTGAAGGGAGCGCGTGAGCGCCGGGTGCACACCGGCGGGGTCGAGCTGTGCGTGGCCGAACTGGGCGATCCGCAAGCGCCCACCGTGGTGCTGGTGCACGGCTATCCGGACAGCAAGGAGGTCTGGTCGGAGGTGGCCGCACGCCTCACCGACCGCTTCCACGTGGTGCTGTACGACGTCCGGGGCCACGGCCGCTCCACGGCACCGCGGCCGCTGCGCGGCGGTTTCACCCTGCCCAAGCTCACCGACGACTTCATGGCCGTGGTGGACGCGGTGAGCCCGGACCGGCCCGTGCACCTGGTGGGCCACGACTGGGGCTCGGTGCAGTCCTGGGAGTTCGTCACGGTGGGCCGCACGGAAGGCCGCATCGCCTCCTTCACCTCCATGTCCGGGCCGTCCCTCGACCACTTCGGGCACTGGATCAACGCGCGCGTGAAGCGTCCGACGCCCCGCCGGGTGGGCCAGCTCCTCGGCCAGGGCGCCAAGTCCTGGTACGTCTACCTGCTGCACACCCCCGCCCTGCCGGAACTGGCCTGGCGGGGCCCGCTCGGCAAGCGCTGGCCCAGGATCCTGGAGCGGGCCGAGAAGGTACCCGCGGGTGACTACCCGACCGCGTCCCTGCCCACCGACGCCGCGCACGGCGCCTGGCTGTACCGGGACAACGTCCGCGCCCGTCTGCGCAGGCCCCGCCCGGACGCGTTCGCGCACGCGCCCGTGCAGCTGATCACCCCCCTGGGCGACGCGTTCCTGTCGGAGCGGCTCTACGACGACCTGGACGAGTGGGTACCGCGGCTGACCCGCCGCACGCTGCCGGCCAAGCACTGGATCCCGCGCACCCGGCCCGACCAGGTGGCCGCGTGGATCGAGGAGTTCGTCAAGGGCGTCGAGGGCGGCCGGCCGGAGTCGAAGGCCAACGGCCGCCACGCGGAGCGGTTCGGCGGGCAGCTGGTGCTCGTCACCGGCGCGGGCAGCGGTATAGGCCGGGCCACGGCGTTCGCCTTCGCCGAGGCCGGGGCGCGGGTGGTGGCCGTCGACCGCGACGCCGAGGCGGCCGCCCGCACCGCCGAACTGTCCCGGCTGATCGGCGCCCCCGAGGCCTGGGCGGAGACGGCGGACGTCTCGGACGAGCAGGCCATGGAGAAGCTGGCCGAGCGGGTGCACAGCGCGTACGGCGTGCTGGACGTCCTGGTCAACAACGCGGGCATCGGCCTCTCGGGCTCCTTCTTCACCACGACCACGGACGACTGGCGCAAGGTCCTGGACGTCAATCTGTGGGGAGTCATCCACGGTTGCCGGCTCTTCGGCGCGCGCATGGCCGAGCGCGGGCAGGGCGGTCACATCGTCAACATCGCCTCGGCGGCCGCCTATCAGCCGTCCCGGGCACTGCCCGCCTACAGCACGTCCAAGGCGGCGGTACTGATGCTCTCCGAGTGCCTGCGGGCCGAACTCGCCGGACAGGACATCGGAGTCACGGCCGTCTGTCCCGGGCTGGTCAACACCAACATCACCGCCACGGCCCGCTTCACCGGGGTCGACGAGGCGGAGGAACGCCGCCGTCAGCAGCGCTCGGCCCGCCTGTACGGCCTGCGCAACTACCCACCGGAGAAGGTCGCGGACGCCGTCCTGGACGCGGTGACACGCAACAGAGCGGTGGTCCCGGTGACCCCGGAGGCCCGAGGCGCCCACCTCCTGTCCCGCTTCATGCCGGGAGCACTGCGAAGACTGGCCCGCGTGAACCCGAAACTGTGAGGCCCGAGCGCCCTGTCGGCCACAGCGACTGCCCGGCCGCCCAGGCGCGGGCATGCGCGCCGCCAGGGGCGGCACGCCCCGGCTCCGGCAACCGGCCAAGGACATCCACATGACCGACCCACCACCCCAGAAGACCTACCGCATCGAGGATTTGGCGCACCATTCCGGCACCACGGTGAGGACCATCCGCGCCTACCAGGACAAGAACCTCCTCCCCCGCCCCCGGCGCGAGGGCCGGGCCAACCTCTACTCCGACCTCCACCTCACCCGCCTCCGTGAGATCGCCCACCTCCTCGAACGCGGCTACACCCTCGCCTCGATCAGGGAACTCCTGGACGCCTGGGACACCGGACGCGGACTGGGCGGAGTCCTGGGACTGGCCACGGAGGTGGAGGGCCCGTGGACCGACGAGCAACCGGCCCGCATCACCCGCGCGGAACTCGACGCCCGCTTCGGTGACGCCCCCGACGCCGACGCCGTGACCGAGGCACTCGAACTGGGCGTACTCGAACCGGTGGTGGACGACCCCGACACTTTTCTCGTACCCAGTCCACAAGAGCTGTACGTGGCAGCCGAGTTGCACTCCGCGGGCGTGCCCCTGTCCGCGATCGCCGGCCATCTGCGGGAGTTGCGCGGCGACATCGAGCACATCGCCGCCCGTTTCCTGGAGTTCACCACCGAGCACGTCTTCGCCCGGTACCTGGACGACCCGGCCCACCGTACGGACGCCGACGCGGACGAAGCGGCCTCTCTGGTGCGCAGGCTGCGCCCCCTGGCCAGACAGACGGTGGATGCCGAACTCGCTCGCGCCATGCGTACGTTCGCGGTGCGGCACCTCCGGGCCGGGCTCGGCTCCGACGACCCGCCACAGCCCCCGGAAGGCAAGCGCTCCGTCGAACTGCCCGCGGATGTGATCAATGGCGTGGAGGCCCTGGTTGGCCGGGAGCGGGCGTCCGCCTTCATAGCGCTCGCCGCCGAACGGGAGCTCAGAGCAAGAGCATTGGACAACATGATCACAACAAGGCAAGCAGACCCAGCAGTTGATGAAAGGCCATGAATCACCCGCCCGTTGTCCACAACTTTTACAAATAACCTGTGGATAACGCGAGTTGCTTGTGGACCAAACCTCAAGGCGAAAAATAACCTGCGTGATCCGCGTCTCTCCCGCACTCTGGAGAGATGGACGACAGACGCACCGTGAAGGTGTCGAAGTACCTCTCGAAACACCTCCGCCACCAGCCCGAGCGCATCGGCCTCACGCTGGACCCGGCCGGCTGGGTCGAGATCGACACGCTGATCGCCGCGGCCACCGCGCACGGATTCCGCTTCACCCGCGAGGAACTCGACCACGTGGTGGCCGCCAACGACAAGCGGCGCTTCGCCGTGGAGGGCACCAGGATCCGCGCCAGCCAGGGACACAGCGTCGAGGTCGACCTCGGCCTGCCTCCCGCGCCCCCGCCGCCGTACCTCTACCACGGCACCGTCGCCGGCAACCTGGACGCGATCCGCGCCGAGGGCCTGCGGCCCATGAACCGGCACGACGTCCATCTGTCCGCCGACCGCGAGACCGCGACCCGGGTCGGCGCCCGCCGTGGCAGGCCCGTCGTCCTCGGCGTGGACGCGGGCGCCATGCACCGCGACGGCCACGTCTTCCACGTCAGCGCGAACGGGGTGTGGCTCACCCGGGCGGTACCGCCCCGCTACCTGCGCTTCCCCGCCGCGCACTGACCTCCGGCCGACGCCCCCGCAAGGGGCCTGCTCGCCCTGTAGCGCGGCGGCCACACACAGTGGCCGATTTCGGCCATTACCGAGCCTCCCCCGTACGCTCGGACGCATGAGTCTGCGTCTGAGCACCGTGATCCTGCCGTACCGCCGCTGGAGCGAGGGCGGCCGCGCGGCCTGGGTACGGGCCGAGGAGCTCGGTTTCCACACCGCGTACACCTACGACCACCTGTCCTGGCGCACCTTCCGCGACGGCCCGTGGTTCGGTGCGCTGCCGACCCTGACCGCCGCCGCGGGCGTCACCGACCGGCTGCGTCTGGGCACGCTGGTCACCTCCCCGAACTTCCGGCACCCGGTGACCCTCGCCAAGGAACTGATCTCCCTGGACGACGTCTCCGGTGGCCGCGTGACCCTGGGTATCGGCGCGGGCGGCACCGGCTTCGACGCCACCGCCCTCGGCCAGGAGCCGTGGACGCCGCGCGAGCGTGCCGACCGGTTCGCCGAGTTCGTGCCGCTGCTCGACCGGCTGCTCACCGAGGACTCCGTGACGCACGAGGGCCGGTTCTACTCCGCGGTGGAGGCGCGCAACATCCCCGGTTGTGTGCAGCGGCCCCGGCTGCCCTTCGCCGTGGCGGCCACCGGCCAGCGCGGGCTGCGGCTCGCCGCGCGGTACGGACAGGCGTGGGTGACCACCGGCGACCCGAAGCTGTACGAGAACGGCACTCCGGAGGAGTCCGTCGCCGCACTGCGCGGGCAGACGGCGAAGCTGGCCGAGGCCTGCGCGGAGGCCGGCCGGGACGTGGCCGAGCTGGACAAGGTGCTGCTCACCGGCTTCACCCCGGACCGCGGCAGGCCGCTGGAGTCGCTGGACGCCTTCGTGGACTTCGCGGGCCGTCACCGGGAGCTCGGCTTCACCGAGATCGTGCTCCACTGGCCGATCCCGGACTCCGACTTCGCCGCGGACGAGAAGGTCTTCGAGCGGATCGCCATGGAAGGGCTCGCCCAGCTCTCGTGATCCGGTGGCGGAGACGTCGTCCGTCGGCCGACTGCGGTGTGTCGGTGGACTCATCTGTGCGGACTCCCGCACGGGCGTGCGGGCATATGCGCCAGAATGGCCGGGTGACCTCAGCGACCAGACAGCCCGGGACCCCGGCCGCCGCCTTTCGGCCGCGGCTGATCGCCACCGACCTCGACGGCACTCTCCTGCGCGACGACAAGTCGGTCTCCCCGAGGACGGTCGCCGCGCTGGCCGCCGCGGAGGAGGCCGGCATCGAGGTCTTCTTCGTCACCGGCCGGCCGGCCCGCTGGATGGACGTCGTCAGTGAGCACGTGCACGGCCACGGCCTGGCAATCTGCGGCAACGGCGCCGCCGTGGTCGACCTGCACGGCGGCCCCGGCACCCACCGGTTCGTGAAGGTGCGGGAACTGGCCCGTCGGAACGCGCTGGACGCCGTACGGCTGCTGCGCGACGCGGCACCCGGCACGGTGTTCGCGGTCGAGCAGACGTACGGCTTCCATCAGGAGCCCGCCTATCCCAAGCTGCACATGGAGACGCCGGACAACCTGCTGCCCGCGGAGGAGCTCCTCGCGGCCGACGGCCCGGACGCCGACCAGCCGGTACTCAAGATCCTCGCCTACCACCACGACCTCGACCCGGACGCCTTCCTCACTCTGGCCCGGCTGGCGGTCGGTGAGCGCGCCAACGTCACCCGCTCCAGCCCCAGCGCGCTGCTGGAACTCAGCGGTCCCGGAGTCTCCAAGGCCAGCACCCTCGCCCTGTGCTGCGCCGAGCGCGGCATCTCGCACGAGGAGGTCGTCGCGTTCGGCGACATGCCCAACGACGTCGAGATGCTGACCTGGGCAGGCCGGTCGTACGCGATGGGCAACGCCCACCCGGACGTCCTCGCCGCCGCCTCGGGCCGTACGGTCGCCAACAACGAGGACGGCGTGGCGATCGTCATCGAGCGCATGCTCGCCGAACGGGACTGACACCCGTCCGGTCCGGCCGTACCGGTGCCCGGCGCGCCCTCAGCGCGCCGCCACCAGCGACTCCGCGGCCGCCTCCCGCCGTGCCATCGCCCGCAGCGGCCCGTCCACGGCGGCCAGCTCCGCGTACGGTCCCCGCTGCACCACCCGGCCCTCGTCGAGCACGACCACCTCGTCCACCGCGTCGAGCCCGGCCAGCCGGTGGGTGATCAGCAGTGTCGTACGGCCCTCGGTGGCGGCCAGCAGATCCTCGGTGAGCGCGTCCGCCGTCGGCAGGTCCAGGTGCTCGGCGGGCTCGTCCAGAACGAGCAGCGGGAAGTCGGCCAGCAGTGCGCGGGCCAGGGCGAGACGCTGACGCTGCCCGCCGGACAGCCGTGCCCCGTGCTCGCCGACGAGCGTGTCCAGCCCGTCGGGCAGCCCGTCCACCCAGTCCAGCAGCCGGGCCCGGGACAGCGCGTCCCGCAGGCCGGCCTCGTCGGCGTCCTTCCGGGCGAGCAGCAGGTTCTCACGCACCGTGCTGTCGAAGAGGTGGGCGTCCTGGGCGCACAGTCCGACGAGCCGCCGCACCTCGTCGCCGGCCAGGGCGTACGCGTCCACACCTGCGAGCGTGTACGAGCCCGCCCCGGCGTCGAGGAACCGCAGCAGCACCTGGGCGAGCGTCGTCTTGCCGGAGCCGGACGCACCGACCACGGCGATCCGCCGCCCACGCTCCAGGGTGAGGTCCAGCCCGGCCAGCGCCTCGTGCCGCTGACCGGGGTGGCGGGCGGTCAGGTCCCGGAGCACGAGGGGGAAGGGCGAGACGGGCGCCTGCCGCGGCCGCTCCGGCTCGGTGACGGGCTCCGGGGCGTCGAGCACCTCGAACACCCGCTCCGCGCTGCGGCGCACCCGCTGGCGATGACGCACGGCGAGCGGCAGCCCCAGTACGGCCTCGAAGGCGGCCAGCGGGGTGAGCACCACCACGGCCATCGCCACTCCGCCGAGCCGGCCCGTGGCCACCGCCTGGGCGCCCAGCCCCGCGGTCGCGGTGACGGTCAGGCCGCAGACCAGTGCGGTGAGCCCGTCGCCGAGGGCGGTGGCGGTGGCGCCGCGCGCGGCGATCCGGGTGAGGGTGCCGTCGGCCCGCCGGGCCGCCGCGGTACGGGCCGGCAGGGCGCCGGCGACGGTCAGCTCGGCGGTGCCGGTGAGCAGGTCGGTCACCCGGGTCGCGAGCGCACCGCGGGCGGGCGCCAGTCGCCGCTCGGCGCGCCGGGCCGCGGCGGCGGTGACCAGGGGGACTCCGGCACCGGCCACCAGGAGGCCCGCGGCGAGGGCGGCCCCGGCCTCGGGCAGCAGCCAGGCCGTGAAGGCGACGGCGACGGTGGAGACGGCGGCCGCGACCCCGGCGGGCAGCAGCCAGCGCAGCCAGTAGTCCTGGAACGCGTCGACGTCGGCGACCAGCCGGGTGAGCAGATCGCCGCGACGGGCCGTCCGCAGCCCGGCGGGCGCCAGCCGCTCCAGCCGCCGGTACACGGCGGCCCGGGTGTCGGCCAGCATCCGCAGAACGGCGTCGTGCGAGACGAGTCGCTCGGCGTACCGGAAGACGGCCCGTCCGATCCCGAACGCCCGCGTCGCCGTCACGGCCACCATCAGGTAGAGCACCGGCGGATGCTGCGAGGCCCGTGAGATGAGCCAGCCGGAGGTGGCCATCAGCCCGACCGCACTGCCGAGCGCCAGGCCTCCGAGCAGCAGCGCGAGCAGCAGCCGGCCGCGCCGGGGACCCGCCAGGGCTCGTACTCGGGCCGATGTCCGCCCGCGCGAAGCCGGGACCCCGGTCTCCGGCTCCGATCCGGCCTCGGCGGAGCCGATCGCCTCGACCGAACGCGTGCTGAGGTCGACGGTGTCCGTGGCCGTACCGGCGGCGGGCGTCTCGGCAGTGGTCGTCCCGACGGCGGGCGGCGCGGGAAGGTCCAGCCTGACCGTCCGGTCCGCCACCTCCAGCAGCGCCGGCCGGTGCACCACCAGCAGCACCGTGCGGCCGACCGCCAGCCGTCGCACCGCCGCCACGACCTCGGCCTCCGTCGCGCCGTCCAGCGCGGCCGTCGGCTCGTCCAGCAGCAGGACGGGCCGGTCGGCGAGGAAGGCACGGGCCAGCGCGAGCCGCTGGCGCTGGCCGGCGGACAGTCCCGCCCCGTCCTCGCCGAGCACCGTCCCGGCGCCCTCGGGCAGCGCGTCCACGAACTCCAGCGCGCCCGCATCCCGCAGTGCGCTGCGCACAGCGGCGTGGTCCGCCTCGGGCCTGGCCAGCCGTACGTTCTCCGCGATGGTCCCGGCGTACAGGTGCGGCCGCTGCGGCACCCACGCGATCCGCGAGCGCCACTCCTCGAGGTCGAGGTCGGCGAGGTCCGTCCCGCCGACGCGCACCCGGCCTTCGGTGGGCCGGACGAAGCCCAGCAGCACGTTCAGCAGGCTCGTCTTGCCCGCACCGCTCGGTCCGACCAGGGCCACGGTCTCACCGGGCTCGACGGTGAAGGACACGCCCGCCAGAGCATCGGCCGAGCGCTGCGGGTAGCGGACCGTCACCGCGTCGAAGGCGATGGTGCCCGGCCGGACCGACGCGGTGCCGGCGGCCGGCACCGGTGTCTCCAGCACGGCGAAGATCTCCTCCGCCGCCGCGAGCCCCTCCGCCGCCGCGTGGTACTGCGCCCCCACCTGGCGCAGCGGCAGATAGGCCTCGGGCGCCAGCACCAGGATGACGAGCCCGGTGTACAGGTCCATGTCGCCATGGACGAGGCGCATGCCGATCGTCACGGCGACCAGCGCGACCGAGAGTGTGGCCAGCAGCTCCAGGGCGAACGAGGAGAGGAAGGCGATCCGCAGGGTCTGCATGGTGGCCTGGCGGTACTCACCGGTGATTCGCCGGATGGACTCGGCCTGGGCCTTGGCCCGGCCGAACACCTTCAGTGTGGGCAGCCCCGCGACCACGTCCAGGAAGTGGCCGGAAAGCCGGGACAGCAGTTGCCACTGACGGTCCATCCGGGACTGGGTGGCCCAGCCGATCAGCATCATGAAGAGAGGGATGAGCGGCAGGGTGCCGACGATGATCGCCGCCGACACCCAGTCCTCGGTGACGATGCGCGCCAGCACGGCCACCGGGACGATCACCGCGAGCCCCAACTGCGGAAGGTAGCGGGAGAAGTAGTCGTCGAGGGCATCGACTCCGCGTGTGGCCAGGGTGACCAGCGAGCCGGTCCGCTGCCCGCCGAGCCAGCCGGGACCCAGCCGAACCGCGCGGTCCAGCACACGTCCACGCAGCTCCGATTTCACGGCCGTGCTGGCCCGGTGAGCGGCGAGCTCGGTGAGCCACGCGATGATCGACCGGCCCACGGCCACGGCGGCCAACAGCAGCAGAGAGGTGCGGAGTTCGGCGAACGCCTGACCGTGCTGGAACGCCCCGGTGACCACCTCGGCGATGAGCATCGCCTGGGCGATGAGCAGCCCGGCCCCGACGGCTCCCAGAGCGACGGTCGCCACCAGGAAGAGACGGGTGGCACGGGCGTATCGCAGCAGGCGCGGATCGATCGGTTTCACGTGAAACATGCCCTTCCGTCCGGAGGGTGTGTTTCACGTGAAACACACCCTCGGCGGGTCTCAGTGCGCGGCGTCGGCTATGTGCTGCGTGCCGATCCGCTTGCGGAACACCCAGTAGGTCCACCCCTGGTAGAGCAGCACGAGCGGCGTGGCGACGGCCGCGCACCAGGTCATGATCTTCAGGGTGTACGGGCTCGACGAGGCGTTGGTGACCGTGAGGCTCCAGTCTCCTTCGAGCGTGGACGGCATGACGTTCGGGAAGAGCGACAGGAAGAGCATCGCCACGGCCGCCACGATCGTCACGCCGGACAGCGCGAACGACCATCCCTCACGCCCCGCCTGGTTGGCGACCAGCGCGGCCACCAGTGCGGCGAACGCCACGATCAGCGCCACCAGACTCTTGCCGTCACCGCTGTCGGCCTGCGTCCAGAGCAGGAAGACGAGCGCCACAACGGCGGTGACAAGCCCGACCTTCAGCGCCAGCTTCCGCGCCCGCACCCGGATGTCGCCCACGGTCTTCAGTGCGGTGAACACCGCCCCGTGGAAGGTGAACAGCGTCAGCGTCACCAGGCCGCCGAGCAGGGCGTAGGGGTTGAGCAGATCCAGGAGGCCGCCGACGTACTCGAAGTGCCGGTCGATCTTCACGCCCCGCACGATGTTCCCGAAGGCCACGCCCCACAGGAACGCCGGGACGAGCGAGGTCCAGAAGATGGCCGTCTCCCAGTTGCGCTGCCAGTTCTCCTCAGGCCGCTTGGCCCGGTACTCGAAGGCCACACCCCGGACGATCAGGCAGACCAGGATGACCAGCAGCGGCAGGTAGAAGCCGGAGAAGAGGGTGGCGTACCACTCCGGGAAGGCGGCGAAGGTCGCGCCGCCCGCCGTGAGCAGCCACACCTCGTTGCCGTCCCAGACGGGCCCGATGGTGTTGATGAGCACCCGGCGTTCGGGCCGATCGCGGGCCAGCAGCTTGGTGAGGATGCCGACCCCGAAGTCGAAGCCCTCCAGGAAGAAATAGCCGGTCCACAGGACGGCGATCAGGACGAACCAGACGTCGTGAAGTTCCATGACTGTCCCCTCGGCCTAGTACGAGAAGGCCATCGGCTTGTCGGCGTCACGGGTGTTGCCGCCGATCTTCGTGGGCGGGTTGAGGTCTGCCTCGGTCAGCTCGGGCGGGCCGGCCTTGACGTACTTCGCGAGCAGCTTGACCTCGACGACGGCGAGGATCGCGTACAGCGCGGTGAAGACGAGCATCGAGGTGAGGACCTCGCCCTGGGAGACGCCGGGGGAGACCGCGTCGCGGGTCTGCAGGACGCCGTAGACGGCCCACGGCTGCCGGCCCATCTCGGTGAAGATCCATCCCCACGAGTTGGCGATCAGTGGGAAGGCCAGGGTCCAGATCGCGATGCGCCAGAACCAGGGCGTCAGCTTCGGGCCGAGCGCCTTGTTCGGGAACAGGACCAGGTGTGGCACCTCGTCGTCGCCCACCCGCAGGTGCTGCGGCAGCATGAACCTCTTGCGGGTCAGCCAGAGCCCGGCGAGGCCGATGGCGAAAGAGGCCATGCCGAAACCGATCATCCAACGGAACCCCCAGAAGGTGACCGGGATGTTGGGCCGGTAGTCGCCGGGGCCGAACTTCTGCTGCTCCGCCTTGTTGACGTCGTTGATGCCGGGCACGGACGAGGTGAAGTCGTCGTTGGCGAGGAACGACAGCAGGCCCGGGATCTCGACGGCCACGCTGTTGTGTCCCTTTTCCACGTCGCCGTAGGCGAAGACCGAGAACGGCGCCGGTTTCTGGCCGTCCCACAGTGCTTCGGCGGCCGCCATCTTCATCGGCTGCTGCTTGAACATGACCTTGCCGAGCACGTCACCGCTGACCGCGGTGAGCAGGCCGGCGATGACCACGGTGATCAGACCGAGCCGCAGCGAGGTCTTCATCTCACGGACGTGCTTCTTGCGGGCCAGGTGGTAGGCAGCGATGCCCACCATGAACGCGCCACCGGTCAGGAAGGCCGCGGACAGGGTGTGGAAGGCCTGGCTGAGCGCGGTGTTCTGGGTCAGCACGGCCCAGAAGTCGGTGAGCTCGGCCCGCCCCCGCACCTTGTCGATCTTGTAGCCGACCGGGTGCTGCATCCAGGAGTTGGCCGCGAGGATGAAGTACGCCGACAGGATCGTGCCGATCGACACCGTCCAGATGCAGGCCAGGTGGATCCTCTTGGGCAGCTTGTCCCAGCCGAAGATCCACAGACCGATGAACGTGGACTCGAAGAAGAAGGCGATCAGGGCCTCGAAGGCGAGAGGGGCACCGAAGATGTCACCGACGAAGCGCGAGTAGTCCGACCAGTTCATACCGAACTGGAACTCCTGCACGATCCCGGTGACCACACCCATCGCGATGTTGATCAGGAAGAGCTTGCCCCAGAACTTCGTCGCCCTGAGGTACTTCTCCTTCTCCGTGCGCACCCACGCCGTCTGAAGTCCGGCCGTGAGGGCGGCCAGGGAGATCGTCAGGGGGACGAACAGGAAGTGGTAGACGGTGGTGATGCCGAACTGCCAGCGCGCCAGTGTCTCCGGCGCCAGAGCCAGGTCCACGTCGTCACTCTCCTTACTACGCCGCGATACAGCGGCGATTTGCTCCGTTTGTCACGTCCATACAGGAGCAATCGGGACGCGCTTGTGAACGCGTTCACATTCACAAGCCATTATGACGCACTGATATTCGGCAACCGCAAGGGGGTACCCCTCGGGGGCTCCGGGGCAGAACGGATCAACGAGAAGGGCCCCGCACATGGCGGGGCCCAGCCGAAGCCGCCGGCACTCCAGCCGGGGCCACCTGCTCTCAGCTCTCCTTGCGGAACGCCTCCGCGACCTTCAGGAAGATGTCGTTCGCCTCGTTCTCCCCGACCGTCACGCGCACACCCTCACCCGGGAACGGCCGGACCACCACACCGTGCTCCTCGCAGGCCGCGGCGAACGCGACCGTGCGCTCCCCCAGCCGCAGCCACACGAAGTTGGCCTGCGTCTCCGGCACCGTCCACCCCTGGGCACGCAGCGCGTCGACCACGCGCGCGCGTTCGCACACCAGCGAGCCGACCCGGCCGAGCAGCGCGTCCTCGGCCTGCAGTGAGGCGATCGCCGCCTCCTGTGCGAGCTGGCTGACACCGAAGGGCACCGCCGTCTTGCGCAGCGCCGCCGCCACCGGCTCATGGGCGATCGCGAAACCGACGCGCAGCCCGGCGAGACCGTAGGCCTTGGAGAAGGTGCGCAGGACGCAGACGTTGGGGCGATCCCGGTACAGCTCGACCCCGTCGGGCACCTCGGGGTCGCGGATGAACTCGCGGTAGGCCTCGTCCAGGACCACCAGCACATCCTTGGGCACCCGGTCGAGGAACCGTTCCAGCTCGGCCCGCCGCACCACCGTGCCGGTCGGGTTGTTGGGGTTGCAGACGAAGATCAGACGCGTCCGCTCGGTGATCGCGGCCGCCATGGCGTCCAGGTCGTGCACATCACCGGGGGTGAGCGGCACCTGGACCGAGCGCGCCCCGCTGATCTGCGTGATGATCGGGTACGCCTCGAAGGAGCGCCAGGCGTAGATCACCTCGTCACCGGGCCCGCTGGTCGCCTGGATCAGCTGCTGGGCGACGCCCACCGAGCCGGTGCCGGTCGCGAGGTGGGCGAGCGGGACGGCGAACCGCTCCGACAGCTCCTCCATCAGCCCGCTGCAGGCCATGTCCGGGTAGCGGTTGAAGTTGCAGGCGGCCGCGGTCACGCTCTCCATCACGCCGGGGAGCGGGGGATACGGGTTCTCGTTCGAGGACAGCTTGTAGGCGACCGGGCCGCCGGCCGCGGCCGGCTTGCCCGGCTTGTAGGTGGGGATACCCTCCAGCTCGGCGCGCAGCTTGGGGCTCGTCTCGCTCACCGCAGTCCTCCTCGCGACCACCGGCGGCCCGTCGACGCCGCCGGCTTCCAATACTCCACACCTTATGAGGATTCGGCTCCGCTGCGTACAGGTGCGGGACTACGGGAGTCCGGCCTCTTCCGTCACACAGGCATCAGGGGCATCACCGTACGAAGGCGTACGTACCAGGGGGCGTGCCACACATATATCTACGCGCCGGTGGCTCACGCCCTGGCGCGCATCCCTCGTGAAGGTGAGTTGAGACCTCTTCGAGACATCGGCCCCTTGGCAGGCCCACGCCCGTCAGTACGTCACGTCCTATCACCGGATCGTTCAACTGCCTTGTTTTCCATGGCTGTTAGGTACCTTCCACCATGCAGAAACGTGCCTGTCAACGCGTGCATATGCGTCCGCACTACCCCACCGCATGAGCCCTACTATCGGCTCGCCATGACAGCAGCAGGGAAGCACCAGGTGAGCCGCGCGGAAACCTCACGTCGAGGCAGCCGGCCGGGCCGGGCGGGCATCAGAGACGTGGCCGCCGCCGCCGGGGTCTCCATCACGACCGTGTCCGACGCCCTCAACGGCAAGGGCAGGCTCCCGGACGCCACCCGGCGCCATGTCCGTGAGGTCGCCGACCGGCTGGGGTACCGCCCCTCGGCCGCCGCCCGCACCCTCCGTACCGGCAAGTCGGGGCTGATCGGCCTGACCGTGACGACGTACGGGGATGAACCTTTCACCTTCACGGAGTTCGCCTACTTCGCCGAGATGGCCCGGGCCGCCACCTCCGCCGCGCTCGCCCGCGGCTACGCCCTGGTCATCCTCCCCGCCACCTCCCGTCACGACGTGTGGTCCAACGTCGCCCTGGACGGCACCGTCGTCATCGACCCCTCCGACCAGGACCCGGTGGTCAGCGAGCTCGTCCGGCAGGGCCTGCCGGTCGTCTCCGACGGCCGCCCGGCCGGCTCGCTCCCGGTCACCGCCTGGGTCGACAACGACCACGAGGCCGCCGTCCTCGACATCCTCGACCACCTCGCCGACGCCGGTGCCCGCCGCATCGGCCTCCTCACCGGCACCACGACGGACACGTACACCCATCTGTCCACCACCGCCTATCTGCGCTGGTGCGAGCGGGTCGGCCAGGACCCGGTCTACGAGGCCTACCCCGCGCACGACCCCTGCGCCGGCACCGTCGCCGCCGACCGGCTGCTCGCCCGGCCCGACCGGCCCGACGCCGTGTACGGCCTCTTCGACCCCAACGGCACCGATCTCCTCGCCGCCGCCCGCCGCTACGGCCTGCGCGTCCCCGATGACCTGCTGCTGGTGTGCTGCAGCGAGTCCACGGTGTACGCCAACACCGAGCCGCCCATCACCACGCTGTCCCTGAAGCCGCGCCGGATCGGTACGGCCGTGGTGCAGCTGCTCATCGACGCCATCGAGGGCCTCGATTCGGACCAACCCGTCGAACAGGTGATACCGACCGAGCTGATCGTGCGTACCTCGTCCCAGCGACGTCCTCCGCGCACGACCATCAGCCCGCCGCGGGCCCCGGAGAAGGGGTAGCGGAGGGCTCGCCGCCCGGCGGGCGACCGAAGAGCACGCGGTGGCCGGCGCCGGGCGGTGGGACGCGAAGGGCCCGGAGCGGCAAGGTCACGGCCCGCCCGGCCCGACCGGCCCGCGGCTCCGATCGCCCCCGGACGGGCCGGCCGGCCGTCGCGCGGTACGGTCCACCGGCGTCGGGCAACCGGTCGAAACCCCGCCCAAACGGATCGAAAGCCGCGATGAACCGGAGTCTCGCTCCGATTCACCACCCCTGGGTCATCACACGGAACGACGCGCATTCCTATGATGGGCGCACGACACCGCGGGCCGCTGCGACCAGGCAGTCCGAAGCGGTGCAGCTGCGGCGCGATGGTGGAGGGGTCTGATGACTCAGGGGGCCGGTCAGGGACCCGAGGTGGAGCGGACGGCGACGTTGCGCGACTTCCGGGTGCCCGCGTACGTCAACGAGACCGGCCCGTACGTCCACACCCACCCCGGTGACACCGTGCCGCCCATGGACGAGGCCTACCCCGAGGGCTACACGCCCACCCAGCGCGACCTGCCCGTCGTCAACCGCGGCGACACGCTGCAGGTGACCGTCGAGCCGGGCCCCGCGATCCCCGACCCGCAGCCGGCGACCGGCCCGGGCCCTCTGTACGTCGTCGGTGACGTCCACGGCTACCTGGACCAACTGCTGGCCGCCCTGCGGGATAAGGGGCTGGTAGACGCCGACGGCCAGTGGAGCGCGGGCACCGCCCGGCTGTGGTTCCTCGGTGACTTCACCGACCGCGGCCCTGACGGCATCGGCGTCATCGACCTGGTCATGCGGCTGTCCGCCGAGGCGGCCGCGGCCGGCGGCTACTGCAAGGCCCTCATGGGCAACCACGAGCTGCTGCTGCTCGGCGCGAAGCGGTTCGGCGACACCCCGGTCCACTCCGGCGCGGGCACCGCCACCTTCCAGGCGGCCTGGCTGCTCAACGGCGGCCAGAAGACCGACATGGACCGCCTCCAGGACCACCACCTGCAGTGGATGTCCCGCCTCGACGCCGTGGAGGAGGTCGACGGGCATCTGCTCATCCACTCCGACACCACCGCCTACCTCGACTACGGCGACTCGATCGAGGCGGTCAACGACACCGTCCGCGAGACCATCACCCGTAACGACGCGGACGAAGTCTGGGACCTGTTCCGCAAGTTCACCAAGCGGTTCTCCTTCCGCGACGAGGGCGGCGCGGAAGCCGTGCGCTCCCTCCTCGATACATACGGCGGCACCCGCGTCGTTCACGGTCACAGCCCCATTCCCTATCTGCTCGGCGAAGTCGGCTCCGAGGACGGTGAGGAGGACGACGGCCCCTCGGTGGAGGGACCGCACATCTACGCCGACGGGCTCGCCATCGCCATGGACGGCGGCGTGACCATGGCCGGGAAGCTGCTGGTCCAGCAACTGCCGCTGAATGCCTGAGCGTTCACCGAACTGATCGAGTCCGACCGGATGCGCCCAGGTCGGCACGCAATTTCCGGCAACCCCCTGTCACCGCATGGCGTCACGGCTCTACCATCGGCTTATCCGTAGCAGGCTCCCCTCCGTTTCTGCCCGACGGCTCGCCGGCGTGCGAGCCCCAAGCCCTACGGAGCATCGGGGGATGCACATGAACAGCGTTCCGCAGCACCTGCTGAGCGAGGACCGCCAGGAATTCGAGCGGATCCTCGATGAGGCGCTGCGCTCCGCACCCCAGCGACCCGAACTCGCCGCTGTCGGTCAGCGGCTCAACCCGGAACAACTGCGCACCATGGCACTCAACGCCACCGCGCTCATCACGACGGCAGCGGCGGCCGAGTACCAGCACTACGTGAAGGTCCGCGAGGAACTGCGCCGCCCGGCGCCGTACGTCGCTCCGGCCGCCGACGACACCGGTTCCGCGGAGCCGGGCGCGGACCCGGTGGGTCTCGCCACCGCCCTTGGCGAGGCCGCCGAGGCCACCGGCGCGGGCGCCGTCGCCGTGATCGCGGTGCTGGCGCCCGTCCTCGCCGGGACCGCCGCGGCGATCTTCCTGCTCGTCGGTTACATCCTGAGAATGCTGGCCCCCGGCCAGGCCTTCGCCCGGACCATGCTCACCGCGGGCTGGGTCTTCGGCGCCGTCACCGCCGCCGCGATCCTCGTCGCCGGTGCCGGGCTGCTGCTCACCGCCCTGCGCAACAGCGCCGCCGCGGAAGCCGGAGCCCGTGACGCGGCCGACGAGGACGTGACCAGGGCCAGAGAGGCCTGGCGGGAGGCCCTGCTGGAACGCGGTGTCGTTCCGTTCCTGCGGGACGCGCTCGCCCAGCCCGATACGGCCCCGCTGCACCGCACGGCACCTGCGGCCCCGACGAGCCGCATGCCGCGCCTCGGTTACGGCCGCCCCGGCTTCAGCAGCCCGGACGACGGCTCCGTCTCCGAGCGCCCGAGCTTCAGCAGCCCCGACTACACCAGCCCCGACTTCGGCGGCCCGGACCACCAGCCGGAATAGCCGGCAGGCGCCCCCTGACGGGACGCCTGCCGGACCCGGGTCGGCGCCCGGCAGGGACGGTGCCGAGGCGGCACGACGCCGATCTCTCCGCGTCGCCCGGTGCCCAGGACCCGGCACGCCCCGGGCCGGCCGCCGTCATGGCCGGATCAGTCGGCGATCGGCAGGTACACCCGGTTGCCCGACGCCGCGAACTCCTTCGACTTCTGGGCCATGCCCTCCTCCACCTCGGCCCGGGTGCCGCCGTGTTCCCGGCGGATGTCCTGGGAGATCTTCATGCTGCAGAACTTCGGCCCGCACATGGAGCAGAAGTGGGCCGTCTTGGCGGGTTCGGCCGGCAGGGTCTCGTCGTGGAACTCCCGTGCCGTGTCCGGGTCCAGGGCGAGATTGAACTGGTCCTCCCACCGGAACTCGAAGCGGGCGTCGGACAGCGCGTCGTCCCATTCCTGCGCGCCCGGGTGCCCCTTGGCGAGGTCCGCCGCGTGTGCGGCGATCTTGTAGGTGATGACCCCGGTCTTGACGTCGTCACGGTTGGGCAGGCCCAGGTGCTCCTTGGGCGTGACGTAACAGAGCATCGCCGTGCCCCACCAGGCGATCATGGCGGCGCCGATGCCGGAGGTGATGTGGTCGTACGCCGGCGCGATGTCGGTCGTCAGCGGGCCGAGCGTATAGAACGGAGCCTCATCGCAGATCTCCTGCTGAAGGTCGATGTTCTCCTTGATCTTGTGCATCGGGACGTGGCCCGGGCCCTCGATCATGGTCTGTACGTTGAAACGCCTGGCGATCCGGTTGAGTTCCCCGAGCGTGCGCAACTCCGCGAACTGCGCCTCGTCGTTGGCGTCCGCGATCGAGCCGGGTCGCAGACCGTCGCCCAGCGAGTACGTGACGTCGTAGGCGGCGAGGATCTCGCAGAGCTCCTCGAAGTTCTCGTACAGGAAGGACTCCCTGTGGTGCGCCAGGCACCACGCGGCCATGATCGAACCGCCTCGCGAGACGATGCCGGTCTTGCGGTTGGCGGTGAGCGGCACATACGGCAGGCGTACGCCGGCGTGGACGGTCATGTAGTCCACGCCCTGCTCGGCCTGCTCGATGACGGTGTCCTTGTAGATCTCCCAGGTCAGTTCCTCGGCCCTGCCGTCGACCTTCTCCAGCGCCTGGTAGAGCGGAACGGTGCCGATGGGCACGGGGGAGTTGCGCAGCACCCACTCGCGAGTGGTGTGGATGTTGCGGCCGGTGGAGAGGTCCATGACCGTGTCGGCGCCCCAGCGGGTCGCCCAGGTCATCTTCTCGACCTCCTCCTCGATCGAGGAAGTGACCGCGGAGTTGCCGATGTTGGCGTTGACCTTCACCAGGAAGCGCTTGCCGATGATCATCGGCTCGATCTCCGGGTGGTTGACGTTGGCCGGCAACACCGCGCGCCCCGCCGCGATCTCTTCACGGACCACCTCGGGAGAGAGGTTCTCCCGGAGGGCCACGTACTCCATCTCGGGCGTGATCTCGCCCCTGCGCGCGTATGCGAGCTGTGTGACCGCCTGGCCTTCACGGCCGCGCCGCGGTTGACGCGGGCGCCCGGGAAACACCGCGTCCAGGTTGCGCAGCCCGCCGCGCGGCGAGGTGTGCTTGATCCCGTCGTCCTCGGGGCGGACGGGGCGGCCCGCGTACTCCTCGGTGTCACCGCGGGCGATGATCCAGTTCTCCCGCAGCGGCGACAGCCCCCTGCGGACATCGGTGTCGACGAGTGGATCGGTGTACGGGCCCGAGGTGTCGTACAGCGTGACGGACTGCCCGTTGGTGAGGTGCACCTGACGGACCGGCACGCACAGGTCGGGGCGTGAACCCTCGATGTACGCCTTGTGCCAGCCGATGGACTTTCCGGCCTCCTGGGACTTCTCGTCCTGAACGGAGGCAGGCGTGCGTGCGTCCTTGTTGGTCATGAGACCTACTCCCTACGCCGGCATTACCCGGTAACAGGTTCGGCGGTCGACGCAGCGGCTTCCGACTTCGGATGTCTCCCGGGAAACCACGTTCCACGTGAAACATCGCGTGTACGGAGGTCAGCGCCCTCTCAGCCCGGTGCTCCGAGCTCCCGCGTGTGCAAAGGTGCCTCCACGCTAGCGTCAGTTCGGGCGCGGTGAACAGAGGGCCCCCTTCGTTCTTGCGATGATCGGGCGGTGACCACGATGGAGCAGCACCCTCATCCGCCCTCCGAGCCGCCGCGCCGAGGCGGCTCCGAACCAGACCGTGGTCATGGCCACTCCCACGGTCACAGTCACAGCCATGGGCCTGCCGCGCCCGTCTCGAAGCATCTGCGCAAGGTCATCGCGGCGATCCTCGTCCCGTTCACCGCGGCCGTCGTGGTCGGCCTGGTGATTCTGTGGCCCGGAGGTGCGCCGCCGCACGAGCGCACCGGTGTGGGCTTCGACCGACAGACGCAGCAGGCCACGGTCACCGAGGTGGTCGAGCTGAGCTGCAAGTCGGTGACCGCATCGGGCGGTACGACCGCCGGCGGCACCTCCACTCCAGGGGACGGCTCGGCGGGCCACGAGGCGAAGGGCACCTGCAGGAAGGCGACGATCCGGGTCGACACCGGCAAGGACGAGGGCCGGACCTTCGCCGAGATCGTGCAGCCGGACCAGTCACGGCAGTTGCACCAGGGCGAGAAGGTCGTGGTCGCCTACGAGCCCTCGGCGCCGAAGGACCTGCAGTACTCGGTGACCGATGTGAACCGGAAGTTCCCCATGGCACTGCTGGCGGGCATCTTCGCGCTCGCCGTCGTGGTCGTGGGCCGGCTGCGCGGGGTCATGGCCCTGGTGGCGCTGGCCGTGAGCTTCCTGGTGCTGACGTTCTTCATCCTGCCCGCGATCCTGCAGGGCTCGAATCCACTGCTGGTCGCCGTCGTCGGGTCGAGCGCCATCATGCTCATCGCGCTCTACATGTGCCATGGCCTTTCGGCGCGTACATCCGTCGCGGTGCTCGGCACCCTGGCCTCCCTGCTGCTGATCGGCGTTCTGGGCTCCGGGTTCATCGACTGGGCGGCGCTGACCGGTAACACGGACGACAGCACCGGTCTGATCCACGGCCTGTTTCCGTCGATAGACATGAGCGGTCTGCTGCTCGCCGGAGTCATCATCGGTTCACTGGGTGTGCTGGACGATGTGACGGTGACCCAGACGTCTGCGGTCTGGGAGCTGCACGAGGCCAATCCCGCGATGGGCTGGCGCGACCTGTACCGGGCGGGTATCCGGATCGGTCGCGACCACATCGCCTCGGTCGTCAACACCCTTGTCCTCGCCTACGCCGGTGCCGCCCTGCCGCTGCTCCTGCTGTTCTCGATCGCGCAGAGCAGCGTGGGTACGGTGGCCAACAGCGAGCTGGTGGCCGAGGAGATCGTGCGCACGCTGGTGGGCTCGATCGGCCTGGTCGCCTCGGTCCCGGTCACCACCGCCCTCGCGGCCCTGGTGGTGTCGGCCGACCGGTCCGGTCCGGCCGGTGCGGGGGACGGCGGGACGCGGCCCGTCCCGGCGCGCGCCGGCAGGGGACGGCGGCGGAAGCGCTGAAAGGGCATCAGTCCGGGGCACCACCGAAGAAGCGTTCCTGCGGCGTACCGGGCGGCGGTACCTGAGCGCCCCGGCGCCCCGCTGCCACGAACCCTCAGCCGGCGCTCTGCTCCTCGGCCAGGATCCGGTCCAGAGCCTCGTCGAGGTGGGCGTCGAAGTCCGCCAGCGCGCCCTCCTGGCCGAGCGGCACCAGCTTGTCCGTGCGGTCGAGGAAGGCCACGAGCGGCGGCGTGGAGGAGCGGAACAGGGCCTGGTCAGTGCCCACCTGAAGTCGGATCAGCACCTCGCCCAGCACCTCGGTGTCGGCGGGGGCGATGTGCACATCACCCTCCCCGCACGGCCGCCCGACCCCGTCGATCAGCAGTTCCCGCCCGAAGGCCCAGGTCACCGGGGCGTCACCGGGCAGATGAAAGGTGAGCCGGACGGCGTAGGGATCACAGGTCTCGTAGCGCAACTCCACCGGGATGCGGAAGGAGAGCTCCTCGGACACGAGAAAACTCATCATGACTTCTGCCTGTACGGATTCGCGCATCGCCTACCCCGTCATATGACGTCGACTGGCCGGGAATGATCCCCCTCGACTGTGCACCAAATCTTGCTCAACGTACACAGCAGATCACAAGGAGTGAGTTTTCAGATACTGATAGAGAGCGACAGCGCGCCCAGATGCCGCCCGATCCCGGCCTGCAGGCGCAGGGCGGCGGGCAGCAGCTGTTCGCTCTGATGTACGGGGAGTGAGATGGCCATCGTGGCCGCCGTCGTGCCGACCGTGATGGGGATCGCCGCACAGACCGTCCCGAGCGCGTACTCCTGCCGCTCCACCACCGGCTCCATGCGCGGCGTCCTGGCCAGCCGGCGCAGGAGAGCGTGGTTGTCCCGCACCGAGTACGGCGTGAGGGACCGCACCGGATAGCGGCTCAGGTGGTCCCGGCGTGCCTCCTCGTCCAGTTGGGAGAGCAGGCACTGTCCGATGGCGTGCGCGTGCCCGGTCTCACGGAAGTCGGCCCACTCCTCGACGGCGGGTGTCTCCCGAGAGTCGGATACGCACATGACCTCGATCTCACCGGCCCGGTACATGGCGTAGTACACCGGAGCCCCGATCGATTCGCGCCAGTACGCGAGGGTGTCGGCCACCGTGCTGCGACGTTTCTGCTGCGCTCCGCTGCTGCTCAGCCGCTCGGCCGCGTCGCCGAGGAAGAACAGACCCTTGTCGCGGCGCAGATAGCCCTCGTGCACCAGGGTGCGCAGGAGGTGATACGCCGTGGGGAGGGCGAGGCCGGTCTCGCGGGCGAGTTGTTTGGCGGGCGCGCCGTACTCGTGGACCGCGACGGTCTCCAACAGGCGCATCGCCCGCTGGACGGAGCCGATGAGGGTCGCCGCCTGCGGTTGCTCCGGAACCTCCGGGGGCCGTGCGCGTCCGGGGCCGTTCGCGGGACGCGGTTGTCCCGGGACGGCCGCCGCACATGGCCGCTGCACCTGGGGCACGCAGGGTCGCGGTGGAGCGGCGGGTGCGTGGGGTTCTGCCGGTGCGGTGTCAACCGTGGCCAAGGGTCACTCCGGGAGCGCGAGGGTGGGGCGGCCCGTGCGGGGAAACACGGGTGAGGGTGTGTGCCGCGTGCGGGGCTCGGCCCCGCGTGGGTTCCGAACCTAACCGTCCTCCACCGCGTGCGGACGGCCCGCGGGGAAACTTCCCTCCCCCGAGGGAACCGGTGATTTCCGTTACCGGTCACCGGCTCCCGCGCCCGTCACCAGTCGCTGCGCGACGAGGAGTTCGACATGAACTTGCGCACGATGTAAATCAGTCCGCCGACCAGCGCGACGAAGACCAGTGCCTTGAAGAGCAGGCCGATCACGAAGCCGATGACGGTCGCTATCAGGCTGCCGAACACGACCAGGGCGATGACCGGCACCGCGACCCACTTCACCCACCACGGCAGCCCAGCGAAGATCTCTCGCATTGCCCTCGTCCTTTGCGTTCCGTTGCGTCCCCGACGTGCTGCGCTCTGTCCTGGACACAGTCCCGATGTCTGCCATCGATGCTAGGGCCGCCGAGCGGGCGTGCGGGCGCCTCGCACCCCTTGTCCTCCCCTGACCCGACCCCTAGGGAACCCCGAGCCCCGAGCTCAGGCCTCGGGTGGAGAGAAGACGACCAGTACCCTCAGGTCCTCGCTGATGTGGTGGAACTTGTGGGCGACGCCGGCCGGTACGTACACCACGCTGCCCCGCGCCACCTGGGTGGTCTCCAGGCCGACCGTGATCGACGCGCGGCCGCTGACGACGAAGTACACCTCGTCCTGGTTGTGCGGCTTCTGCGGGTCGTGCTCGCCCGCGTCGAGGGCGTACAGGCCGACCGACATGTTCCGCTCCCGCAGGAACTGAAGGTAGGCCCCCTCGTTGGCGGCGCGCTCCGCCTCCAGTTCGTCCAGCCGGAATGCCTTCATCGCCTTGTCCGCCCTCGCCCCTGCTCGCCCTGGATCCGGTCTGCCACGATCAGACACATGAAGAATTTCGTAGTCAAGACGATCGCCAACGCGGCCGCTCTCGCCATCGCCGTCTGGCTGCTCGACAAGATCACTCTCACGGGTGACAGCACGGGCAAGAAGGCCGGCACTCTGATCGTCGTCGCGCTGATCTTCGGTCTGGTCAACTTCCTGGTCAAGCCGATCGTGAAGGTGCTCACCTTCCCGCTGTTCCTGCTGACGCTGGGGCTGATCACCCTGGTCGTCAATGCGCTGATGCTGCTGCTGACCTCATGGGTGTGCGGCAAGCTCGACCTGAGCTTCCACGTGGAGGGCTTCTGGACGGCCGTGCTCGGCGGACTGATCATCTCCGTCGTCTCCTGGGCGCTGAACCTCGTCCTGCCCGACGAGGACTGAGCTCGCCATGACCTACCGCGTCTGTTTCGTGTGCACCGGCAACATCTGCCGCTCCCCGATGGCCGAATCCGTCTTCCGCGCGCGCGTGGAGGAGGCGGGCCTGGAGGACCTGGTGGAGATCGACAGCGCCGGCACCGGCGACTGGCACGAGGGGGAAGCCGCCGACCCGCGCACCGTCACGGTCCTCGACGAGCACGGCTACCGCACCGAGCACGTCGCACGGCAGTTCCAGCCCGCCTGGTTCGGCCGACTCGACCTGGTGATCGCCCTGGACACCGGCCACCTCAAGGCCCTGCGCCGTCTCGCGCCCACCGAGGAGGACGCTCGCAAGGTCCGCCTGCTGCGCTCCTACGCCCGCCCCTCCTCCGACCGACGCGGCACGGCCGGCGCTCCCGAGGGCGCCTGCGACTACCTCGACGTGCCGGACCCGTACTACGGGGGCGCGGACGGCTTCCAGGGATGCCTTGAGATGGTGGAGGAGGCGAGCACCGGTCTGCTCGCCGCCGTACGGGAACAACTGGAGGGACGGATCGCATGAGCGAATCCACCAGGGGCGCGGACCACACCGGCGACGGCACACGCGCGGTACGGGCCGGACTGCCCGAGCCGGTCAAGCACGAGCCGACCCTGCCGGGGCCCGTGTTCGCCGCGCACTTCCACCTCCCGGGCGAGGTGACGGGGCCGTACTCCTACGGCCGTGACGACAACCCCACCTGGACCAACCTGGAGCGCGCCGTCGGCGAGCTGGAGGCACCGGGACGGGACGACGTCGAGACGCTGGTATTCGCATCGGGGATGGCCGCGATCTCGGCGGTGCTGTTCTCCCAGTTGCGCGCGGGCGACGCGGTCGTCCTGCCCTCCGACGGCTACCAGGTGCTGCCACTGGTCCGCGCCCAGCTGGAGGCCTACGGCGTCGAGGTGCGCACCGCACCCACGGGTGGAGACGCCCAGCTCGAGGTTCTCGACGGCGCCCGGCTGCTGTGGATCGAGTCGCCGTCGAATCCGGGGCTCGACGTGTGCGACATCCGGCGGCTGGTGGAGGCCGCGCATGCGCGGGGCGCCCTCGTCGCCGTCGACAACACGCTCGCCACCCCGCTCGGCCAGCGTCCGCTGGAACTGGGTGCCGACTTCTCCGTGGCCAGCGGTACCAAGCAGCTGACCGGTCACGGGGACGTCCTGCTGGGCTACGTCGCCGGGCGTGACGGTGAGGCGATGGCCGCCGTACGACGGTGGCGCAAGATCGTCGGAGCGATCGCCGGGCCGATGGAGGCCTGGCTCGCCCACCGCTCCATCGCCACGCTCCAGCTGCGCGTCGACCGGCAGAACACCACCGCGCTCGCGGTCGCCGAGGCCCTGCGGCACCGGCCCGAGGTCTCGGGGCTGCGCTATCCGGGGCTGCCCGACGACCCCTCGCACAAGGTCGCCTCGCAGCAGATGCGCCGCTACGGCTGCGTGGTCTCCTTCACGCTGCCCACGCGCGCGCGTGCCGAGCGGTTCCTGGAGGCGCTGCACCTGGTCGAGGACGCGACGAGCTTCGGCGGAGTGCGGTCCACGGCCGAGCGCCGCCGACGCTGGGGCGGGGACGCGGTTCCCGAGGGCTTCATCCGCATGTCCGTCGGCGCGGAGGACCCCGAGGACCTGGTGGCGGACGTGCTGCGCGCGCTCGACGAGTCGGCCGAGTGAGCCGGTTAACGACGGCAATCCCGGTCGGCAGACGGTCCGAGCCTCCCCCCTCGTGGCTCGGACCGTCCTCGGTTCTGCGCGCGAAGAACCGCGCGAACAAGGCTAGTTGACTCTCTGTCAGTGTCCAATCACGGTGGCGACAGAGACCTATCGACTTATTTATAGTTGGTGCCTGCCCGGGGGCCGGAAGAGGGCAGGGAAAGGGGGAGGGCGCGCCATGGACCTGGCCTTGCTGCGCACCTTCGTCACCGTGCACCGGGCCGGTTCCTTCACCCGCGCCGCGGCCCTGCTGGGCCTCTCCCAGCCGGCCGTCACCTCCCAGATCCGCACCCTGGAGCGGCAGCTGGGCAGTCCCCTGTTCCTGAGACAGGCCCGCGGGGTGACGCCCACGACCATCGGCGACGAACTCGCCCACAAGGCCGCGCCCCACCTCGACGCCCTGGTGGAGATAGCCGAGAGCGCCCCGGACGACGGATCCTCGTTACGAACGCTGCACCTCGTGGGCCCGCCGGAGTTCACCGCCGAGCGTGCCCTTCCCGCTCTGACCCGATTGACCGGCGAGGACGGCCAGGCCTTCGCGCTGCGCGCCTCCTTCGGCACCGCGGAGGAGGCGCTGGAAGGGCTCGCCGCCGGACACCACGACCTGGCCATCAGCACCGCCCGACCGCGCGGCGCCCTGCTGACCGCGACCCCGCTCTGCGACGAGGAGCACGTGCTGGTGGCCGCTCCCCGCTGGGCCGAGCGGATCCGACCCGGAGCCCTGCGCCTCAAGGGAGCAAAAGCCCTGGAGAACTTGCCCGTCGTGGAGGTCCACGAGTCGCTGCCGTTCGTCTCGCGCTACTGGGCCTCCGTCTTCGACTCCCGTCCGGCCGCCTCTGGCACGGTCATCGTTCCCGATCTGCGTGCCGTGCTCTCCTGCGCGATCTCGGGCGCGGGGCTCGCGGTACTGCCCCGCTATCTGAGCGCCTCCGCCCTGGACCGCGGCGAGATCACGACGCTGTACGAGCCCGCGGTGCCGCCGCTGCGCACCTACTTCCTGACCGCGCGCACCGGCACCCTCGGCATGCCGCACATCGCCCGGGCGCACGAATGGCTCCAGCGGGCGGCGACCGCCTGGTGCTGAGACAGCCGGACTGACTTCACGGCTCGCAGTCGAGCGGTGTCGAAGGCGTGATGTTTCACGTGGAACGAGCCGGGCCACATTCCCTCCATGACCGTCCGACCCGTGGTCAAGCGCACCGCCCGCGCCGTCCTGCTCGACGGTGACGACCTGATCCTGATCAAGCGCACCAAGCCCGGCGTCGATCCCTACTGGGTCACCCCCGGTGGCGGAGTGGAAGCCGCGGACCCGACCGTCGTCCACGCCCTGCACCGAGAGGTGTACGAGGAACTCGGCGCCAAGATCACCGACGTCGTGCCCTGCTTCGTGGACACCGTGGAGCACATCGGCGAGGACGGCGGCGCGACCGGTGTGAAGGTGCAGCACTTCTTCGTCTGCCGACTGGAGTCCATGGACCCGTCGCTGCGTCACGGCCCCGAAGTGGATGAACCTCTGGGCGAGTACGAGATCGTCCGTGTTCCCTTCACCCGGGTCGGCATTGCCTCCGTCCACCTCGTGCCGTTGTCCCTGCGGCACTACCTGGACGGCAATATCGAAGGCGTACGCGCCATGCACGCCCCCGACCTCGGATAGAACACACGGCCCGTCCCGGAGGCCACTACGGGCACGTGGCCCGTGGCCCACCGGTGTTTCACGTGAAACTCGTGCGCTCACCCAGGCCCGCGTGAATGGGCCATGACGTGGCCGAAAGCGTCCATGTCCGCATCGAAACAGGTGGACGTACGGGGGGCCGGTCGGACAGCCTGACCTGCGTGCCGACTCCTTCGCTCGCCGCCCTGCCCATCCGGCGTCTGACGCTCCACGATCTCCAAGCCTGCGCCGACTTGTCCGAGGACCGGGGGTGGCCACGTGAGGAACACAAGTGGGGCCTCCTGCTCACAGCCGGCAAGGGACACGGCATCGACGACCCCGATGGCGGCCTCGTCGCCGCGTGCGTCGTCACTGAGTACGGTTCCTGGGAGCGCTCGACCCTCGGCGCCATCGGCATGGTCCTCGTGGCCGGACGCCATGCCCGCCAGGGAGTCGGACGCCGTTTGATGCGGCATGTCGTGTCACTCATGGACACGACTCCGCTGACCCTGTACGCCACGCCTTTCGGGCGTCCGCTCTACGAGGAGCTGGGCTTCAAGGTCACGGGTCGGTCGGAGATGTTGAGGGGGCACTTCACTCCCGGCGGGCCGGAATGCCGAGTGGCGACACGGCCGGCCGTCGCCGAGGACCTGCCCTCGATCCTCCGGCTCGACGAGGAGGCGTTCGGCACCGACCGCACTCCCCTCATCACCCGTCTCCCCTCGTTCGCCGACCAGCTGCGCGTGGCCGAGGAGGACGGCAGGATCATCGGCTACACGGCCGCGTGGCCCAACATGGACACCCATGTCGTCGGTCCGCTGATCGCCCGGGACACGGAGACGGCCAAGGCCCTCATCGCCTCGCTCGCGGCCCACACACGCCGCCCCCTGCGCACCGACATCGACGTACGCCACGAGGAGCTGCTGACCTGGGCCAAAGCCCGGGGACTGGGCGCCGTGGCCGTCAACGCCGTCATGACCTACGGCATCACGGACCTGCCGGGGGACTGGCGGCGCCGGTTCGCGCCGCTGACGGTGGCCGCAGGCTGATCGTCGGCCCTCACTCGGGAGCGGGGCCGACGCTGCCGGACCGGAGGGGTCGGTCAGACGAGTGCCGCAACGGCCGCGGTGGCGAAACCGTGGTCCTGCTCGGGCGCACCGCCGCCGA
The DNA here is from genome assembly GCF_055592265.1 of Streptomyces sp. NPDC041129. Taxonomy (NCBI): domain Bacteria; kingdom Bacillati; phylum Actinomycetota; class Actinomycetes; order Kitasatosporales; family Streptomycetaceae; genus Streptomyces; species Streptomyces sp. NPDC041129. Next base: position 42,151 of record NZ_JBVIYV010000005.1, read on the forward strand.
CACCGATCGCGCCGATCAGGCGGCCGTCCCGGTGGACGGGGAGACCGCCCGCGATGAAGAGCAGGGGCCGGTCGAGGGCGGTGGGCAGCGTGTGGAAGAGGCCGCCCGGCTGCACGGCGTCCACGAGGTCGGCGGTGGCCGCGTTGAGCTGGAGCGCCGTGTAGGCCTTGCGGGTGCTGGTCTCACCGGAGATCAGCACCGCCCGGTCGTCCCGACGGAAGGCGAGCAGGTTGCCGCCGGCGTCCAGGACGGTGACGCTGACTGTGACGCCGGCCTCTTCGGCCGCGCGTCGTGCCGTGGCGACGAGCAGGTCGGCGTCCTCGATGGTGAGCGGGGCGACGGTGATGGTGCTCATGTGGAGCGTTCTCCTTGTGCGGTGGTGCGTGAGGTGAGGTGATGTGGCACGGTCCGGTGCGCTCACGCCCCCGTGTTCCGTGCGACGGCCGGGTACGGACGCTCTGTCCGACGGCCCGGGGTGGGCTCAGTGGTGGACCGGGGTCCGCTGCCCGGCAGGCGCCTCCGAGGCGACCACCATGCCGCGCGTGCCGTCGCGGCGCTCGAGGGTGGCCGAGAGCACGGCCAGGACCAGGGCGCTCGCGGCGAGGGCGGCACCGACCCAGTTGGGCGCGGTATAGCCGAGGCCGGCCGCGATGACCATGCCGCCGAGCCAGGCGGAGAGGGCGTTGCCCAGGTTGAAGGCGCCGATGTTGACGGCCGACGCGAGCGTCGGGGCGCCGTGCGCCTGGTCGAGGACGCGCTTCTGCAGCGGCGGCACGGTCGCGAAGCCGAGGGCGCCGATCAGGGCGATGGTCACGGCGGCGGCGATCTTGTTGTGCGCGGTGAGAGTGAAGAGCGCGAGGACCACGGCCAGCGCGCCCAGGGAGACGTACAGCATGGGCATCAGCGCGCGGTCGGCGAACTTGCCGCCGATGAGGTTGCCGCCGACCATGCCGAGGCCGAACAGGACCAGCAGCCAGGTGACCGAGCCATCGGCGAAGCCCGCGATGTGCGTCATCATCGGCGCGATATAGGTGATGGCCGCGAAGACCCCGCCGAAGCCGAGGACGGTCATCGCCATGGCGAGCAGCACCTGGGCGTTCTTGAAGGCGGCCAGCTCATGACGCAGGTGTACGCCCTCCGGCCGCGGCAGGTCCGGCACCAGCCGGGCGATGCCCGCCAGGCCGACGACACCGAGGGCGGCGACGATGCCGAAGGTGACACGCCAGCCGACGCTCTGGCCGATCAGCGTGCCGAGCGGGACGCCGACGACATTGGCGACGGTCAGACCGGTGAACATCATGGCGATGGCTCCGGCCTTCTTGTCGGAAGCCACCAGTTCGGCCGCGACGACCGAGCCGATGCCGAAGAAGGCGCCATGGGCGAGAGACGCGATCACACGTCCGATCAGCATGACCGCGAAGGCCGGGGCCACCGCGGAGAGCAGGTTGCCGGCGATGAAGAGCCCCATGAGGAGCATCAGCATCCGCTTGCGCGGGACCTTGGTGCCGAGCACGGTCATCAACGGGGCGCCGATCACCACGCCGAGGGCGTACCCGGTCACGAGCAGGCCGGCCGTGGGGATGGAGACCCCGAAGTCACCCGCGACCTCGGGCAGCAAGCCCATGATCACGAACTCGGTCGTTCCGATTCCGAAGGCCCCGATCGCGAGGGCCAGAAGCGCGAGAGGCATGTGGGGGTACACCTTCCCAGACGATTGCAGGAGCGCTTTGCGTGCGTTCACAATAGTTGCAGACGCGGGCTACGTGCAAGCGCCGACTATTGCGGAAATGCTCTACCCTGGATCCAGCCGCTCCGGGACGGAGGAAGACGCCAATGACAGCGACGGACCCTGCGCTCACCGCCCTCGCCCAGGGCTGGTGCGCCCTCTCCCTGTTGCACGGGAGGATCGAGGCGCACATCGAGCGCGCTCTGCAGGCGAAGCACGACTTGAGCGTGCGCGAGTACTCCCTGCTCGACGTGCTCAGCCGCCAGCACGAGGGTGAGGGCGGCCATCTGCAGATGAAGCAGGTCGCCGACGCGGTCGTCCTCAGCCAGAGCGCCACAACTCGGCTGGTGACCCGCCTGGAGGACCGCGGTCTACTGGAGCGCTACCTGTGCCCCACCGACCGTCGCGGCATCTACACCAACGTCACGGAGGCGGGTCTGCGGCTGCTGAACGAGGCGCGGCCCACCAATGACGCCGCTCTCCGCGAAGCCCTGGACGAGGCGGCCAGAAATCCCGAGCTGGCCCCCCTGGTAAGGGTCGTGGAGTCCCTGAACGTGCCCGCATAGGGTTCGGGCATGGGAGATCTTGAGATACGCGGGGCAACCGCACCCGACCTGCCCGCGATCGTGGCCATGCTCGCCGACGATCCACTCGGAGCCCAGCGCGAGTCACCCGACGACCTGTCGCCGTACCTGTCAGCCCTGGAGCGGCTGACCGCGGACCCGAACCAGCGGCTCGTCGTCGCGGTGCGCGAGACCCGGGTCGTCGGCACGCTCCAGCTCACGATCATTCCCGGCCTCTCCCGCAGGGGAGCCACCCGCTCGATCATCGAGGGCGTTCGCATCCACGCCGACGAGCGGGGCAGCGGACTGGGTACGCAGCTCATCCAGTGGGCGATCGAGGAATCAAGGCGTCAGGACTGCCACTTGGTACAGCTGACCTCCGACAGCAGCCGTACCGACGCCCACCGCTTCTACGAGCGGCTCGGTTTCGCCGCCTCCCACGTCGGCTTCAAGCTCCAGCTGTGAAAAAGGCTGTTGGTGGTGTTTCACGTGAAACACCACCAACAGCCGCTTCGTTCAGTCAGTCCGCGATCCCCCGCCAGCCCGCCGGGTCCACTCCGCCGGGCACCCCGGCGCCGTCCTCGTAGGGCTGCCGTGTGAACACGAACGACCCGAGGTCCAGATGGCTCACGGAACCGTCCGGACGCCGCACGGCACGCAGGACCTCTCCCGCGTAGTAGCCCTCCAGTCCGGTCCAGGTGCCGTCACCGTTGGACCGAAAGCGCGCCCGACGCCCGGCGCCCGACATCGGCCCCAGGGAGACGAGGCCGTCCGCCGTCACGCGCAGGGCGAAGGCATGCGTTCCCCAGTACCACTGCCCTGCCAACTCCAGTACGACCGGGTCGGCTTCGCTCAGCGGGCGCCACGGAGCGGGAATCCGGGGTTCAGCCTCCGCGACGATGCGGACGAGATCGGCGCCCACCGCTGACACCACCGGGCCGGACGTGCAGTTGGTCAGCACCACGGCCGCCACCCCGTCCTCCACGCTGATGCTGAGGTTCGCGAGAAACCCCGGCAGCGAGCCGGAGTGCCCCACGATCAGCCGGCCGTCGCGCTGCTGAATCTGCATACCGAGGCCGTACGCGGCGCCGTCGACGACGTCCGAGGTCTCCGCCGGGGCGGCCGGTGTGCGCATCTCCCGGACCGATTCCGCGCTCAATATCCCGTCGTCTCCCCTGACCAGGAAGGCGGCGAAGCGCGCCAGATCGGCCGTGGTGGACCAGAGCTGTCCGGCCGGCGCCATCCGGCCCAGGTCCTCCAAAGGCTCGGGCAGCAGCGCGTCGGCCCACGGATGGACGGCCCAGCCTCCCGCGTGGGGCGCCTGCGGCTGGGCACTGGTACGGGTCAGCCCCAGGGGCTCCAGCACCTCCCTGCCGAGCACGTCCGTCCAGGCAGCGCCGCGCAGCCGCTCCACGAGGGCACCGAGCAGGGTGTAGCCGGGATTGGAGTAGTGGTGCCGCCGGCCGACGGGGTGCAGTACCGGCCGCTCTCCCAGGACGTCACTCAGCTCGGGACGCAGCGAACCGGGCGTCCGCTCCCACCAGGGTGCGGGTGACTCCGCCGCCAGCCCACTGGTGTGCGCGAGCAGTTGGGCGATGGTCGCCTCCCCCGCGCCGGTGCCCGGCAGATGCTTCTCCAGCGGGTCGTTGAGGTCGAGCAAACCCTCATCACGCAGTCGTAGCACCAGGACGGCGGTGAACGTCTTGGTGATCGAACCGATCCGGTACTGCACGTTCTCGTCCGGCGCGTGCCCGTCGACCGAGGATCGCGCGCCGTGCCACACGGTCCGCCCGTCCCGAACGACCGCGGCGACCAGCGAGGGTGTCCGCCCTTCGGTCTGAGCGACAGCGATGCGGTGCAGCAACGCCCGCCGCGTACCGGGGAGCAGCTCTTCCTGGGATGTCGTCATGCCCCCAGTTCAGCGGCTGTGCCGACACACGTCGAGTCCATTTCACCGGCCCCGCGCGTGACGGCCACGACCCTTCAGTAGACGGTCAGGTCTGGGCCATGTCCACGAAGCGTGAGTAGTGGCCCTGGAAGGCGACCGTGATCGTCGCCGTGGGGCCGTTTCGGTGCTTGGCCACGATCAGGTCGGCCTCACCCGCGCGCGGGGATTCCTTCTCGTACGCGTCCTCACGGTGCAGCAGGATGACCATGTCGGCGTCCTGCTCGATGGAGCCGGACTCACGCAGGTCGGAGACCATCGGCTTCTTGTCGGTGCGCTGCTCGGGGCCACGGTTGAGCTGGGAGAGCGCGATGACCGGGAGCTCCAGCTCCTTGGCGAGCAGCTTGAGGTTACGGGACATGTCCGATACCTCCTGCTGACGGCTCTCGGCGCGCTTGGAGCCGCCGGACTGCATCAACTGGAGGTAGTCGATGACCACCAGCTTCAGGTCGTTGCGCTGCTTCAGCCTTCGGCACTTCGCGCGGATCTCCATCATCGACAGGTTCGGGGAGTCGTCGATGTAGAGCGGGGCAGCGGACACGTCCGGCATACGCCGGGCGAGCCGGGTCCAGTCCTCGTCCGTCATCGTGCCGGACCGCATGTGGTGGAGGGCGACGCGGGCCTCCGCCGACAGCAGACGCATCGCGATCTCGTTGCGCCCCATCTCAAGGGAGAAGATGACGCTGGGGAGGTTGTTCTTGATCGAGGCGGCCCGGGCGAAGTCCAGCGCGAGAGTGGACTTACCCATGGCCGGACGGGCCGCGATGACGATCATCTGGCCCGGGTGCAGGCCGTTCGTCAGCGAATCGAAGTCCGTGAACCCGGTCGGTACACCGGTCATCTCGCCGCTGCGCGAGCCGATCGCCTCGATCTCGTCGAGGGCGCCCTCCATGATGTCCCCCAGCGGGAGGTAGTCCTCGCTGGTGCGCTGCTCGGTGACGGCGTAGATCTCGGCCTGGGCACGGTTGACGATCTCGTCCACGTCGTCGTCGGCCGCGTATCCCATCTGCGTGATGCGGGTACCGGCCTCGACCAGACGGCGCAGCACCGCGCGCTCGTGCACGATCTCGGCGTAGTACTCGGCGTTCGCCGCCGTCGGCACGGTCTGCACGAGGGTGTGCAGATACGACGCCCCGCCCACCTTGTTGATCTCGCCCCGTTTGGTGAGTTCGGCGGCGATGGTGATCGGGTCGGCCGGCTCGCCCTTGGCGTAGACGTCGAGGATCGCCTGGTAGATCGTCTCGTGCGCGGGCTTGTAGAAGTCGTGGCCCTTGAGGATCTCCACGACGTCGGCGATGGCGTCCTTGGACAGGAGCATGCCACCAAGAACGGACTGCTCGGCGTCCAGGTCCTGCGGGGGCAGCCGTTCGAAGGAGGAACCCCCGCCGTCCCAGCCACCGCTCTCCCGGCCCCGGTCGTGCTGTTCGTCACGACCCCGGCCACCGTCGCTCCGCCTACGGGAGGCCGGCAGACGATCGCTGGGCCCGGCCTCGGCCCACGGATCGTCCAAGGGCTCGGAAATGCTCACCGAGCCACCTCCTCCCGTCCGCACGGCGGACCTAGCCGTGCCCTCTGTTGTACGGCACGACACTGACAAATAAGAGGCCCAACTCCGGTTCGCGCGGGTCTGTTTTGTGAGGTTTCCCGGGTCGGAGGAAGGAGCGGGCGCCGGACAACGTTAGGCCTGTCGGCAGCGTCAGCCAATCTGGTTATCCACAGGCCATGTGGACGACGGCCCAGATGCTGTGGAGAACCTCCCCAAACCTGTGCACGACCCGGTGGACAGCCCTGTGAACAAGCCCTCCCTATGACACATGCCACCCCTTTGAGCTGCGGCTTTACCGTCCACCGGCTGTGCAGAAGAAAAACTTTCCCGGTCGGATCAAGATCACCCCGGCCGGTACGCACAGCCGCGCGACCCCCGACTGGCAGTAAGGGTCATTAGTCAATTGCATCTCTTACCTGTGGACGATTAGATTGGTGCTCATGACACAGGCTCCCGCGATCCCCAAGGCCACCCGCCGCCGGCACGACCAAGAGATCATCGCGCTGGCCGTCCCGGCCTTCGGTGCCCTCGTCGCCGAGCCGCTGTTCGTGATGGCCGACAGCGCGATCGTCGGCCACCTGGGGACCGCCCAGCTCGCGGGCCTGGGGGTGGCGTCGGCCCTCCTCACCACCGCGGTGAGCGTCTTCGTCTTCCTCGCGTACGCCACCACGGCCGCCGTGGCCCGGCGAGTCGGCGCCGGCGATCTTCAGGCGGCCATCCGCCAGGGCATGGACGGCATCTGGCTCGCGCTGCTCCTCGGGGCGGCGGTCATCGCCGCCGTCCTCCCCCTGGCCCCAGGCATCGTGGACCTGTTCGGCGCATCCGCCACCGCGGCGCCCTTCGCCACGACCTACCTGCGCATCTCCGCGCTCGGCATCCCGGCCATGCTGATCGTCCTGGCCGCCACCGGTGTGCTGCGCGGCCTGCAGGACACCAGGACACCTCTCTACGTCGCCATCGCGGGTTTCGTCGCCAACGCCGCGCTCAACGTGGGTCTCGTCTACGGCGCCGGACTCGGCATCGCCGGATCCGCCTGGGGCACCGTGAGCGCCCAGTGCGGCATGGCGGCGGCCTATCTGATCGTGGTGGTCCGTGGGGCCCGGCGGCACGGGGCTTCGCTGCGACCGGACGCGGCCGGTATCCGGGCCTCGGCGCAGGCCGGAGCCCCGCTGCTCGTCCGTACCCTGTCGCTGCGGGCGATCCTCATGATCGCCACAGCGGTCGCCGCACGCCTCGGCGACGCCGACATCGCCGCCCATCAGATCATCCTGTCCCTGTGGAGTCTGCTGGCCTTCGCCCTCGATGCGATCGCCATCGCCGGTCAGGCCATCATCGGCCGCTATCTCGGGGCGAACGATTCCGAGGGCGCCCGGTTGGCCTGCCGCCGCATGGTCCAGTGGGGCATCGCCACCGGCGCCGGGCTCGGGCTGCTCGTGGTGGCCGCCCGCCCCCTGTTCCTGCCGCTGTTCACCAGCGACTCAGTGGTCAAGGACGCGGCACTGCCCGCGCTGCTGATGGTGGCCGTTTCGCAGCCCATCTGCGGAATCGTGTTCATCCTGGACGGTGTCCTGATGGGCGCCGGCGACGGCCCGTATCTGGCCGGGGCCATGGTCGTGACCCTGGCCGTCTTCGCACCGGTGGCGCTGCTCGTCCCCGCGCTCGGCGGTGGCCTCACCGCCCTCTGGGCGGCCATGACCCTGATGATGACGGTCCGCATGATCACCCTGTGGCTGCGGACGCGCTCGGGCCGATGGGTCGTGACGGGCGCGACTCGCTGAGCGGGACCAGCCCGCTCACCTTGGCCCGGTTTCACGTGAAACAAGACCGCGCCCCAGCAGGCCACACCGCCATACGAAGAGGGGCCACCCCAGTGGGGTGGCCCCTCTCTCAGCTGTTCAAGCCGAGCGCGACGTTACGCCGCGACGACCTCGATGTTGACCTTGGCGGCAACCTCGGGGTGCAGACGCACGGACGTCTCGTGGGCGCCCAGGGTCTTGATCGGCGCACCCAGCTCGATACGGCGCTTGTCGACCTCGGGGCCACCGGAAGCCTTGATCGCGGAAGCGACGTCGGCCGGGGTGACGGAACCGAAGAGACGACCGGCGTCGCCGGAGCGGACGGCCAGACGGACCTTGACGCCCTCGAGCTGGGCCTTCACAGCGTTGGCCTGCTCGATGGTCTGGATCTCGTGGATCTTGCGAGCGCGACGGATCTGCTCGACGTCCTTCTCGCCACCCTTGGTCCAGCGGATAGCGAACTTCCGCGGGATCAGGTAGTTGCGAGCGTAACCGTCCTTGACGTCCACGACGTCGCCCGCGGCACCGAGGCCGGAAACCTCGTGGGTGAGGATGATCTTCATTAGTCGGTCACCCTTCCCTTAGCGCGCGGTGGACGTGTAGGGCAGCAGCGCCATCTCACGGCTGTTCTTGACGGCCGTGGCGACGTCACGCTGGTGCTGCGTGCAGTTGCCGGTCACGCGGCGGGCACGGATCTTGCCGCGGTCGGAAATGAACTTCCGCAGCATGTTCGTGTCCTTGTAGTCCACGTACGTGACCTTGTCCTTGCAGAAAGCGCAGACCTTCTTCTTAGGCTTGCGCACAGGCGGCTTCGCCATGGTGTTTCTCCTGTGTGATCAAGAAGTGGGAATACGAGCCCTAGAAGGGGGGCTCGTCCGAGTAGCCGCCACCGCCGCCGGAGCCACCGCCCCAGCCGCCGCCACCCTGGTTGCCACCGGCGGGAGCGCCGGTCGCCCACGGGTCGTCGGCAGGAGCGCCGCCCTGCTGGCCGCCCTGCTGGCCGCCACCGGGGCCGCCGCCCCAGCCGCCGCCACCCTGGCCGCCACCGCCGCCGTACCCGCCCTGGCCACCGCGGGCGCCACCGGAGGTCTTGGTGACCTTCGCCGTGGCGTTGCGCAGGCTGGCGCCGACTTCCTCGACGTCCAGTTCGTAGACCGTGCGCTTGACGCCCTCACGGTCCTCATAGGACCGCTGCTTCAGCCGGCCCTGCACGATGACGCGCATGCCTCGCTGGAGCGACTCGGCGACGTTCTCCGCCGCCTGACGCCAGACCGAGCAGGTCAGGAACAGGCTCTCGCCGTCCTTCCACTCGTTCGTCTGGCGGTCGAAGGTGCGGGGAGTGGACGCGACGCGGAACTTCGCGACCGCCGCACCGGACGGGGTGAAGCGCAGCTCGGGGTCGTCGACAAGATTGCCGACGACCGTGATGACGGTCTCGCCTGCCATGGGGAACCTCTCGGCGGGTTTGCTGCTGGCTGCTTGCTGCTACTCGAATCCCGAGATCAGCTGAGCGGGAGGCTCAGTGGGTCTCGGGACGGAGGACCTTGGTCCGGAGGACCGACTCGTTCAGGTTCATCTGGCGGTCGAGCTCCTTGACGACCGCAGGCTCGGCCTGCAGGTCGATGACCGAGTAGATGCCCTCGGGCTTCTTCTTGATCTCGTACGAGAGACGACGACGGCCCCAGGTGTCGACCTTCTCAACCTTGCCGCCGCCATCGCGGACGACGGACAGGAAGTTCTCGATCAGCGGGGAGACAGCGCGCTCCTCGAGATCGGGGTCGAGGATGACCATCACCTCGTAGTGACGCATGTGGAACCCACCTCCTTTGGACTCAGCGGCCACGGTCGTTCCGTGGCAGGAGGGTCGTGATGCGTACGCAACGGTATCGGCCGCCACTGACAATCGAAGGGCTTCCGCTGGGGATCCCGCAGTGCGGCCGCAGATATTTCTGGCAGGCCTGGGCAGACACCGGTGCAGACGGTACAGACTACCTGCACACCGGCTTCCGGTTGAAATCCGGCGGTGGGCACCGTCAGTCTGTACACATCGGGTGTGTATGGCGCTACCGTGCGCCGCGATCCGCAGGAGGTGCCCCATGGCACAGCAGGCATTGCAACCCAACACCGCCGGATCCCTCTTCGCCACGGACGGCAAGCCCCATCCGCTCCAGGACGCCCTCATGGCGGTGACGCTCGTCCTGGGCGTGCTGGCCTTCATCACGTCCTTCTTCTCCGGTCTGCATCTGATCGCTTCCTGGGCCGGCCTCGCGGGACTCGTGATCGGGGCTTACGGCCAGTGGATCTCGGTGACGACGCGTGAACGGTTCGGCCTGATCCTGGGCCTGGGCGCCTCCGGCGTCGGCTTCATGCTCGGTATGGCGAACGGCGGACTGTTCGGCGGGCTCGTCGGCTGAGCCGCCGGCCCTCCGACGACGCCCCGCTGAGCACCGCGCAGACGCCCCGGCAGGCGACAGGCCGGGGCGAAGGTGCCGTGTGCCCAGTCGGGGTGGTCGCAAGGCGCAGTAGGCTTCGGCGCGTGAGCCGGAGCCCCTGAACCCATGGGGACACACCAGCCCGAGGAGCGCCCCGACATGAGCCTGACCCTGAGGACCATCAGCCGCGAGCAACATCTGGCCTACATCCAGAGCCTGCCGTCGGCGAGCCACATGCAGGTCCCGGCGTGGGCCGACGTGAAGGCGGAGTGGCGCTCGGAGCACCTCGGCTGGTTCGACGAGCGCACCGGCGACATGGTCGGCGCGGGCCTGGTCCTGTACCGCCAGCTGCCCAAGATCAAGCGCTACCTCGCCTACCTCCCCGAGGGCCCGGTCATCAACTGGTTCGCGCCGAACCTGGACGACTGGATCCAGCCGATGCTGGCCCACCTCAAGCAGCAGGGCGCCTTCTCCGTGAAGATGGGCCCGCCGGTGATCATCCGCCGCTGGAACGCGGAGACGATCAAGAAGGGCATCCAGAGCCCGGACGTGAAGCGCCTGCGCGACATGGAGGCCGACTTCATCGAGCCGCGCGCCTTCGAGGTGGCCGACAAGCTGCGCCGCATGGGGTGGCAGCAGGGCGAGGACGGCGGCGCCGGCTTCGGCGACGTCCAGCCCCGCTACGTCTTCCAGGTGCCGCTGGCGAATCGTTCCCTGGAAGACGTGCACAAGAACTTCAACCAGCTGTGGCGCCGTAACATCAAGAAGGCCGAGAAGGCCGGTGTCGAGGTCGTCCAGGGCGGCTACCAGGACCTCGCCGAGTGGCAGCGGCTGTACGAGATCACGGCCGTACGCGACCACTTCCGGCCCCGCCCGCTGTCGTACTTCCAGCGCATGTGGACGGCCCTCAACACCGAGGACCCCAACCGCATGCGGCTGTACTTCGCCCGCCACAACGGCGTGAACCTGTCTGCCGCGACCATGCTGATCGTCGGCGGGCACGTCTGGTACTCCTACGGCGCCTCCGACAACATCGGCCGTGAGGTCCGGCCCTCGAACGCGATGCAGTGGCGGATGCTGCGCGACGCCTACGCGCTCGGCGCCACCGTCTACGACCTGCGCGGTATCTCGGACTCGCTGGACGAGACGGACCACCTGTTCGGCCTGATCCAGTTCAAGGTCGGCACCGGCGGCCAGGCCGCCGAGTACCTCGGCGAGTGGGACTTCCCGCTGAACAAGCTGCTCCACAAGGCGCTCGACATCTACATGTCGCGCCGCTGAGCGCGGGACGTTTGATTCCATAGCCTTCACAGCTCTCCACCCCACTGACACACGGCAGCCACGAGAAAGGGTCCGGGTCCGGCCATGGCGCTCACGCTCTACGTCGACACCGCGCGCTGGCGGGCGCACCACAAGCACGTGCAGGAGCAGTTCCCGGGCCTCGTCCCGGTCTGCAAGGGCAACGGCTACGGCTTCGGACACGAACGGCTGGCGGAGGAGGCCACCCGGCTCGGCTCGGACATCCTCGCCGTCGGCACCACGTACGAGGCCGCGCGCATCAAGGACTTCTTCGGCGGCGACCTGCTGGTGCTGACGCCGTACCGGCGGGGCGAGGAGCCCGTTCCGCTGCCGGACCGGGTGATCCGTTCGGTGTCGTCGGTCGACGGCGTGTACGGCCTCGTGGGCGCGCGCGTCGTCATCGAGGTGATGTCCTCGATGAAGCGGCACGGCATCAGTGAGCAGGACCTGCCGCAACTGCACTCCGCCATAGAGAACGTCCGGCTGGAGGGCTTCGCCATCCACCTGCCGTTGGACCGCACCGACGGCTCGGACGCCGTCGAGGAGGTCATCGGCTGGATGGACCGGCTCCGCGCGGCCCGGCTGCCGCTGCACACGATGTTCGTCAGCCATCTCAAGGCGGATGAACTCGCCCGGCTGCAGCAGCAGTTCCCGCAGACGCGGTTCCGCGCCCGCATCGGCACGCGGCTCTGGCTCGGGGACCACGACGCCACGGAGTACCGCGGCGCCGTCCTGGACGTCACCCGGGTGACCAAGGGCGACCGCTTCGGTTACCGGCAGCAGAAGGCGGCCTCGGACGGCTTCCTGGTGGTCGTGGCGGGCGGTACGTCGCACGGAGTGGGTCTGGAGGCCCCGAAGGCGCTGCACGGCGTCATGCCGCGCGCCAAGGGCGTCGCACGGGCCGGCCTGGCGACCGTGAACCGGAACCTCGCTCCGTTCGTCTGGGGCGGCAAGCAGCGCTGGTTCGCCGAGCCGCCGCACATGCAGGTGTCGATCCTCTTCGTGCCCTCGGACGCCCCCGAGCCGAAGGTGGGCGACGAGCTGGTGGCCCATCTGCGGCACACCACAACGCAGTTCGACCGGATCGTGGACCGTTAGTCCGGACGGCCGGACAGCACGGGCCCCGGACCGGGAAGGCCGTACACGCATCGCGCGTGTACGGCCTTCTTCCTGTGCGCCCAGGCGCTGGTTCGCTCAGAGCGAACGTTGCCCGTTCGGTGGCAGCCCGGGCCTTCCCCAGTCCACCTGAGGCCCGTCGAAGTGGGCGGCGTGGCGCGGCGGATGGGCCGCGGCGCCCAGCACGAAGACGTCCTCGGCGCCGTCGAGCACTCCGCCCGAGGGGTCGTCGTCACCGGACCGGCGCACCACGTCCCGCTCGGGCATCAGGATGTCCCGCACGACGACGGCGCACAGGTAGAGGGTGCCGAGCAGATGCACCGCGATCACCCAGTCGTATCCCAGCGTGGGCAGTCCCTTGTGAGCGTCCCCGCTGGTCGTGTAGGCGAGGTAGAACCAGATGCCCAGGAAGTACGCCACCTCGCAGGCCTGCCAGATCAGGAAGTCCCGCCACTTGGGCCGGGCGAGGACGGCCAGCGGCACCAGCCACAGGACGTACTGCGGGGAGTAGACCTTGTTGGTCAGGATGAAGACCGCGACGATCAGGAAGGCCAGCTGGGCGAAGCGCGGCCGGCGCGGGGCGGTGAGCGTCAGCGCGGCGATACCCAGCGAGCACAGGGCCACCAGCACGACGGCGGCGTTGTTCACGAAGTCGGTGGAGGGCGGGTTGCTCGAGTTCTGCGCCCAGATCAGCCAGAGCGACCCGAAGTCGACACCCCGGTCGTGGCTGAACGTGTAGAACTTCGACCATCCCTCGTAGGCGAAGAGCATCACCGGCAGGTTCACCACCAGCCAGGCGACGGCCGCGCCGCCCACGGCCTGGAAGAACTCCCGCCACTTGCCGGCCCGCCAGCACAGCACCAGCAGGGGGCCGAGCAACAGGACCGGGTAGAGCTTGGCGGCGGTGGCGAGTCCCAGGAGAACGCCGAAGGCCAGTGGGCGGCCCCTCGACCACATCAGCATCGCGGCGGCCGTCAGGGCCACCGCGAGCAGGTCCCAGTTGATGGTGGCGGTCAGGGCGGCCGCAGGCGCCAGAGCGACCAGCAGACCGTCCCAGGGGCGCCGGGCATGGGTGCGGGTCACGCAGACGGCGACGACGGCCGCGCAGGCCATCAGCATTCCTGCGTTGACGAACCAGTACCACTGCTCCTGGTGCTGGATGTCGCCGCTGCCCGGGGTGAGCCAGGCGGCCACCTCCATGAACACGCCGGTCAGCACCGGGTACTCGAGGTAGTCCATATCGCCCGGGAGCCGGTCGAAGTACGGCACCAGCCCGTCGGCGAACCCGCGTCCCTGATAGAGGTGGGGGATGTCCGAGTAACAGGCGTGGGTGTACTGCGAACTCGCGCCGAAGAACCAGGCGCTCTGGTAGCAGGGCGCCTTCTGCACCAGGCCGAGGGCGAACATGCCGATCGCCACGAGCACGATGACCCGTAGCGGGGTCCACCAGGTCGTCCCGAGCAGGGCGCGCCGGCCGATCGGTCCGCCGATCAGCTCGCTCCCCGCTGCGGCGACCTCGTCCTCACGGGTCGGCCGCACCGGTTCTGCGCCGACGGGCCGTACGGGCTCGGGCTCGTGCACGCCCGCGGGCGTCATCTCTGCACTGGGCATGGGGCACATCCTGCCGTACCAGTCTGGGAATACGCCGGGGGCCGCCGCACCTGGTGGTGCGACGGCCCCATGTTTCACGTGAAACGCGCTCGGCGGGCGAAATGACCACCAATCGGTCAGACCGGCGAGCTAGCCGTTCTGGCCCGAGAAGAGGCCTCCATTGCCATTGCCTCTGGTGCTGCCGGTCCCGCTCGTGTCCGTGACCGTGGGCGTGGGCGTCGTTCCTCCGTCCGTCCCGCCCGTGTCCGTGCCACCGTTGCTGCCGTTGCAGTTGTTGCCCCAGCCCCACTGGCAGGTCTCGCTGGCCGAGGGGGAGGGGGACGGGGACGTCAGGCTCGGCGACGGGCTGGGCGAGTCGCTCGGCGTCTGGCTCGGCGTGATGGTGACCGACGGGGTCGGCGAGGGCGCGCCGGCTTCGTCATGAACCTTGCCGATCTTGATCGCGTCCGGGAAGCCCGGGTCGTTCGCGTTCTTCAGCGCGGCCTTCATGTACTCGGTCCACACCTGCGTCGGGATGTCACCACCGTGGATGGAGTCCTTGCCCGCGGTGCCGTTCATGGAAAGCAGCTTGTGGTTCTTGGGGTTCTCCCGGAACATCGCCACCGAGGTCGACAGCTGCTGGGTGTAGCCGACGAACCAGGCGGACTTGTTCTTGTCGGTGGTACCGGTCTTGCCCGCCGCCGTACGGCCGAGGGCCTTGGCGTTCTGAGCCGTACCGTTCTGGATGACGTTCTGCAGGACGTCCGTGACGTTGTTGGCGATGTTGGACTCCATCGCCTGCTTGACCTTGGGCCGCTCGAAGCCGGGCTGGTCCACGCCGTCCTTCTTGACGGCGGTCACCGAGTACGGATCCGCCTGCTTGCCGGACGCGGCGAAGGTCGCGTAGGCGTCGGCCATGCGGATCGCGCTGGGGGTGGAGGTACCGATGGCGAACGACGGGTTGAGGTCCACCGACATGCTCTGGTCGAGGATGCCGGCCGAGCGGGCGACGTCGCGGACGTGCGACATGCCGACATCGACGCCGAGCTGCACGAACGGCGTGTTGATGGACTGCTCCATCGCCTTGCGCAGGGTGATGTAACCCCACGGGTGAGGACTCTCGTTCTTCTGGAAGAAGAACGAGTTGTCCTTGTTGAGGTAGTACGACCCGTCGGGCTTCTTCACCTTGAGGTGGTCGTTGCCGTTGTACTTGCTCAGCGGCGAGATCCCCTCGCCATCGGAGTCGTACGTGCCGTACTGCATGGCCGCGGCCAGCACGAACGGCTTCCACGTCGAACCGACGGGGACACCCTGGGTGTCGGCGTTGTTCGTGAAGTGGCCGTTCTCGTAGCCGTCACCGCCGTAGAGGGCGACGATCGCCCCACTGTCGGGGACCACCGACGCCGCGCCGAACTGGACGTACTTGTCGAGTTCGCGCTTCGGGTTGAGCCGTTCCTTCTGGATCTTCTTCACGGCGGCACTCAGAGCGTTGACCTTGTCCTTCTTGAAGGTCGTGTAGATCTGGTATCCGCCCCGGTCGAACGCCTGCTCAGAGATGTTCGAGTGGTTCAGGACGTACTTCTTCGCCGTGTCGGCCAGGTAGCTGATCTGGCCGGTCATGCCCTTGGTCGCCTTGCGGTCCTGCGGCATGGGGTACTTCTTGATGGCTTCCTGGTACTGGGCGTCGGTGAGGTGCTTGTCCTTGTGCATCTCGCCGAGGATCCAGGACCACCGCTCCTCCGACCGCTTGCGGTTGGCACTGGCCGTCGCCGACTTGTCGAGGCTCTCGTTGCCCGCCGGGTCGTAGTACGTGGCGCCCTTGAGCAGCGCGGCGAGGAAGGCGCACTCGCTGGGCTTGAGCTCGACGGCGTCCTTGTTGTAGTAGGTCCGCGCGGCGGCCTGGATGCCATAGGCGCCACGGCCGTAGTACGAGGTGTTGAGGTAGCCCTGGAGGATCTGCGGCTTCTTGAGCTTCGTCCCCACCTTGATGGAGATGAACATCTCCTTGAACTTACGGGTGACCGTCTGGTCCTGGCTGAGGTACGTGTTCTTGACGTACTGCTGGGTGATCGTCGAACCACCCTGCGTCTGACCGCCTCGCGCCATGTTGGCCAGGGCGCGCGCGATACCCATGGGGTCGACGCCCGAGTCCTGGTAGAAGCTCTTGTTCTCCGCCGAGATCACCGCGTACTGCATGGCCTCGGGGATCTTGTCGATGGTGACGTTCTGACGGTTCACACCGGTGCCCGTCGCGACCATCTGCGACCCGTCGGCCCAGTAGTAGACGTTGTTCTGGGACTTGGCCGCGTCGTTCTCATTGGGGATGGAGACCATGGCGTAGCCCACGCCGACCATGGCCACAAGGCTGCCGACGAGGCCGATGAACAGCCCGGTGAAGAGCTTCCAGGAAGGCACCCAGCGGTGCCACCCGTCCTTGTTGTGGCGCGGGTAGTCGATGAAACGCTTCTTGGCAGGCGCTACCGCACGGCCTCTGCCACGTCCGGGGCCGGTCGGTTCGGCGCCCCTGCGCCGGCCGCCGCCTCTCTGCGCCGCCCGGCGGGCCTCGGCCCGGCCGCCGTAGGGGCGCTCCTCACCCCCTGAGCCATAGGACTCCGACCCATAGGAACTGGACCCATAGGAGTCGGCAGAGGGCCCGGTGGCGCCTCGCGGTGCCGCGCGGTGGCCGGAGGCCGGGCCGGACTGGCCGCGTCGGCCCGCGGCACGCCCGCCTCCCTGCGGCTGCGGCGGTTTGCGACGGTGCTCGCTCATCGAACGACTACTCCTCGGGCAGGCGCACCCTTGCGCGCCTGGAAACGGCGGCTGGTTTCCGGTCCCCCCGAAGTACGGATGTGGTCGGTTCCGCATTCACCCGTACTGCTCCGGGGACGAGGACGCCCCCCAGGCGTCACTCGGTTCCCGCTGATGTGCATGCCGCACAGACTACGCACCGCCAAAACCCACCGAGTCCCGAAGTTCACCCCAAAACAGGCAACTTGCCTCCTGCGAATCGGTGATGTGATCCCGTTCACCGTCCTCCCTCTTGTCGCGTGCGGAAGGCCGTTCTATCGTCGTGATGTATCGAGTCGATACATCAGCGTGAGATAAAGACGCGGCGGACCGAGAGGGGGCGATCATGAGCCGGCGTTCCGGCATCCTTGAGTTCGCCGTCCTCGGCCTGCTGCGCGAGTCGCCGATGCACGGCTATGAGCTGCGCAAACGACTCAACACGTCACTGGGTGTGTTCCGGGCGTTCAGCTACGGGACCCTGTACCCCTGTCTCAAGACGCTGGTCACCAACGGCTGGTTGATCGAGGAACCGGGCAGCACCCATGAGGACGCCCTGGCCGCTCCCCTCACCGGGCGCCGCGCCAAGATCGTCTACCGGTTGACGGCAGAAGGTAAGGAACACTTCGAGGAGCTGCTCTCGCAGACCGGCCCCGACGCGTACGAGGACGAGCACTTCGCCGCGCGGTTCGCCTTCTTCGGGCAGACCTCGCGGGACGTGCGCATGCGCGTACTGGAGGGCCGGCGCAGCCGCCTGGAGGAGCGTCTGGAGAAGATGCGCGCCTCCCTGGCGCGCACCAGGGAGCGCCTCGACGACTACACGCTTGAGCTCCAGCGCCACGGAATGGAGTCCGTGGAGCGCGAAGTGCGCTGGCTGAACGAGCTCATCGAGAGCGAGCGGGCCGGGCGGGACCTGAAGGGTTCCGCGTCCGGGGGGTCCGCTCAGCAGGACACCACCACTGGATCGACGGGCGGCCTGCCCCGTACCGGAGAGCACTTCGGTACGGATACGCCCGGCGACACCGCCACGTGAGTCCCACTCAGGGCCTCACTCGTACACACAGGGAGCAACCGGAATGGGTTCGGTTCGCGTAGCCATCGTCGGCGTGGGCAACTGCGCCGCGTCGCTGGTGCAGGGCGTCGAGTACTACAAGGACGCCGACCCGGCGTCGAAGGTCCCGGGCCTGATGCACGTGCAGTTCGGCGACTACCACGTCGGTGACGTCGAGTTCGTCGCCGCGTTCGACGTCGACGCGAAGAAGGTCGGCCTCGACCTCTCGGACGCCATCGGTGCCAGCGAGAACAACACCATCAAGATCTGCGACGTCCCGAACAAGGGCGTCACGGTCCAGCGTGGTCACACTCTCGACGGTCTGGGCAAGTACTACCGCCTGACCATCGAGGAGTCCGCCGAGGAGCCCGTGGACGTCGTGCAGGTCCTCAAGGACCAGCAGGTCGACGTTCTCGTCTGCTACCTGCCCGTGGGCTCGGAGGACGCGGCGAAGTTCTACGCCCAGTGCGCCATCGACGCCAAGGTCGCCTTCGTCAACGCCCTCCCGGTCTTCATCGCCGGCACCAAGGAGTGGGCGGACAAGTTCACCGAGGCCGGCGTGCCGATCGTCGGTGACGACATCAAGTCCCAGGTCGGCGCCACCATCACGCACCGCGTGATGGCGAAGCTGTTCGAGGACCGCGGTGTCCGCCTCGAGCGCACGATGCAGCTCAACGTCGGCGGCAACATGGACTTCAAGAACATGCTCGAGCGTGACCGCCTCGAGTCGAAGAAGATCTCCAAGACGCAGGCCGTCACCTCCCAGATCCCCGACCGGGACCTCGGCGAGAAGAACGTCCACATCGGCCCGTCCGACTACGTCGCGTGGCTCGATGACCGCAAGTGGGCGTACGTCCGCCTCGAGGGCCGCGCCTTCGGTGACGTCCCGCTGAACCTGGAGTACAAGCTCGAGGTCTGGGACTCCCCGAACTCCGCGGGTGTCATCATCGACGCGCTGCGCGCCGCGAAGATCGCCAAGGACCGCGGTATCGGCGGCCCGATCCTCTCGGCTTCGAGCTACTTCATGAAGTCCCCGCCGGTCCAGTACTTCGACGACGAGGCCTACGAGAACGTCGAGAAGTTCATCCGCGGCGAGGTCGAGCGCTAAGCACGCCGTACGGCCGTCCAGCGCGCCGAAGAGAACGCTCCTGCCAGGGCTGTGAAGGGTCCCCGGGTCTGCCGACCTGGGGACCCTTCACATATGTGAGGGTGGGGCCCATGCCCGTCGTCCGTGATCTGCGTGTCCTGCTGCGTCTACGGGACTTTCGCCGCCTGCTGACCGTGCGCCTGCTGTCCCAGGGAGCCGACGGCGTCTACCAGATCGCACTGGCCGCGTATGTCGTCTTCTCCCCGGAGAAACAGACCTCGGCGGCGGCGATCGCCTCGGCGATGGCGGTCCTGCTGCTGCCCTACTCGCTGATCGGCCCCTTCGCCGGCGTCCTGCTGGACCGCTGGCGGCGCCGCCAGGTCTTCGTGTACGGCAATCTGCTGCGCGCCCTGCTGGCGGGAGCCACCGCCGTACTGATGATCAGCGATGTGCCGAACTGGCTGTTCTACGCCTCCGCGCTGTGCGTCACGGCCGTCAACCGTTTCGTCCTCGCCGGGCTGTCGGCCGCGCTGCCGCACGTGGTCGACACCGAGCGCCTGGTGATCGCCAACTCCTTGTCGCCCACGGCGGGGACACTCGCGGCGACAGCCGGGGGCGGCCTCGCCTTCGTGGTCCGGCTGGCGGCGTCGGACTCCGATGCCGCGGTGGTTCTGCTGGGAGCCTTCCTCTATCTGTGTGCGGCACTGACCGCCCTGAGCATGGCTCCCGCGCTGCTCGGTCCCGACCGGGAGCCCGCACGGCCCCACCTGCGGACCGCGCTCCTCGACACCGCACGCGACCTGCTCTCGGCCGCCCGGCATCTGGCCGCACCCCGCCGCCGGGAGGCGGTCTGGGCGCTGGCCTCCATGACACTGATGCGCTTCTGCTACGGAGCGCTCCTCGTGCTGCTGCTCATGCTCTGCCGCTACGCCCTCTCCACGACCCGCGAGGAGGGACTGCGGCTGCTCGGACTCGGCCTGGCCGTGTCCGGTGCGGGCTTCTTCGCGGCCGCCGTGGTGACACCCTGGGCGGTGGGCCGGCTAGGGCCGGGCCGCTGGATCGCGGTGTGCGCCGCCACGGCCACCGTGCTGGAGCCCGCGCTCGGCCTACCGTTCGCCACCGGTCCACTCCTGGTGGCCGCGTTCGTTCTGGGCCTGATCACCCAGGGAGCCAAGATCGCTACGGACACCGTCGTCCAGGCGGCGGTGGAGGACGCCTTCAGGGGCAGAATCTTCGCGGTGTACGACGTCCTCTTCAACATCGCCTTCGTCGGCGCCGCCGGAGTCGCCGCGCTGATGCTCCCGCCCGACGGGCGTTCGGCCTTGCTGGTGGTTCTCGTCGCACTGGTCTATGGCGGAGTGGCCGTGGGCATGGCCCGCTTGGAGCGCCACATCAACCGGGACAGCCGAGGGGGCGATGTTTCACGTGAAACATCGCCCCCGCGATAGGGCAGTGGGGGTCGTGTTTCACGTGAAACACGACCCCCCGCAACATTTCAGCCCTGCCCGGCCCACCATTCCTTGAGGGCCGCCGTCGCCTCGTCGTGCGCCATCGGGCCGTTCTCCAGGCGCAGCTCCAGCATGTGCTTGTACGCCTTGCCGATGACGGGGCCCGGGCCCACACCCAGGATCTCCATGATCTGGTTGCCATCGAGGTCCGGGCGGATCGCGTCCAGCTGCTCCTGCTCCTGAAGCTGGCCGATGCGCTCTTCCAGGCCGTCGTAGGCCCGCGACAGCGCGACAGCCTTCCGCTTGTTCCGCGTCGTGCAGTCGGATCGGGTCAGCTTGTGCAGGCGGTCCAGCAGCGGGCCCGCGTCACGGACGTAGCGCCGCACTGCCGAATCCGTCCACTCGCCGGTGCCGTAGCCGTGGAAGCGCAGGTGGAGCTCGACGAGTCGTGAGACATCCTTCACCAGCTCGTTCGAGTACTTCAGGGCCGTCATACGCTTCTTGGTCATCTTCGCGCCGACCACCTCGTGGTGGTGGAACGAGACGCGGCCGTCCTTCTCGAAACGCCGGGTACGCGGCTTGCCGATGTCATGGAGCAGCGCGGCCAGGCGGAGCGTGAGGTCCGGGCCCTCCTGCTCCAGCGCGATCGCCTGCTCCAGCACGATCAGGGTGTGCTCGTAGACGTCCTTGTGCCGGTGGTGCTCGTCACTCTCCAGCCGCAGAGCCGGCAGCTCGGGCAGGACATGGTCGGCCAGCCCGGTGTCGACCAGAA
Organism: Streptomyces sp. NPDC041129; assembly: GCF_055592265.1. Classification (NCBI taxonomy): domain Bacteria; kingdom Bacillati; phylum Actinomycetota; class Actinomycetes; order Kitasatosporales; family Streptomycetaceae; genus Streptomyces; species Streptomyces sp. NPDC041129. The sequence goes on from NZ_JBVIYV010000005.1 coordinate 63,306, forward strand.
GGGCCAGGCCCTTGCGCGGCTGCTCGGAGACGATCAGCTTGTTCAGCTCGTCCCGGACCCGCTCGGCGGAGACGATCTCGATCCGCCCGGACATCTCCGTCATCGCGGTGACGACCTCGGGAGCGACCTCGAAGTCCAGCTGGGCGGCGAACCGGGCGGCCCGCATCATCCGCAGCGGATCGTCCGAGAACGACTCCTCGGGCGTACCGGGGGTGCGCAGCACCTGGGTCGCGAGGTCCTGAAGGCCACCGTGCGGGTCGATGAACTCCTTCTGCGGCAGCGCCACGGCCATCGCGTTGACCGTGAAGTCGCGACGGACGAGGTCCTCCTCGATCGAGTCGCCGTAGGACACCTCGGGCTTGCGTGAGGTGCGGTCGTAGGCCTCCGACCGGTAGGTGGTGATCTCGATCTGGAACTGCCAGTCGGTGTCCGCGACACGGGCGCTCTTCTGCACGCCGACCGTCCCGAAGGCGATCCCCACCTCCCAGACGGCGTCCGCCCACGGCCGCACGATCTTCAGTACGTCCTCGGGACGCGCGTCGGTGGTGAAGTCCAGGTCGTTGCCGAGCCGGCCGAGCAGCGCGTCCCGGACCGAGCCGCCCACCAGGGCGAGCGAGAACCCGGCCGCCTGGAAGCGGCGGGCGAGGTCGTCGGCGACGGGGGCCACCCGCAGCAGCTCGCTGACCGCGCGGTGCTGCGCCTGGCTCAGGGCAGAGGGAGTGTCTTCGTTGGCGTTCGGCACAACAGAAGAGGGTACGTGTCCCCGGCGGCCCGGGTCGCCTCCATTGAGCGGCGCGGACACCTCCCGGCATACCCGCACAAGCGCAGTGCTTACGGCGTACAAGCGCTCTCCCCTCGATACTGGATATAGAGGACGAGGCGCCACCGCTCCCTGGTCTCGTGGAGCAGACCCTGGCACTTCCACTCAGCGTGTCTCGTTACCATGCGTGGACGCACATTCCGACGACCACTGACGACGACGAGGGACGGGCGAGCGCGTGGCCGAGGCGGCTGACTTCCAGGGGACCAGTGCCTCACCTGCCCGCCGGTGGCTGCGGCGCACCGGAGCACTACTCACCGGCGTGCCGCTGCTGGCGGGACTCCTGCAGCTGCCTGCCGCGGCGCCCGCACAGGCCGCCTCATCCAGCCCGGTGTCCGTCTCCCTGGATTCGCTCAGTCCCGGCGCCCCCACGGACGGGGACACCGTGACCGTGTCCGGGACGGTGACGAACACCGGCAGGCAGAACGTCACCGGCGCTCATGTCGGCTTGCGGATGGGCCCCCTGCTGAACACCCGCTCGGCGATCGACGCCGTCTCCCGGCACTCCGACGACCTCCGCACCCGCACCGGCCCCGAGGTCGGCGGCAAGTACGTGGAGAAGTTCGCCAAGCTCGCGCCAGGCGTCGCGCAGCACTTCAGCATCTCCGTCCCGGTGGACCAGCTCGATCTCGGCCAGGACGGCGTCTACGAGTTCGGTGTGGCCCTGTCCGGGCAGACCTCCGCGCGGCCCTGGGACCAGGTGCTCGGCATCCAGCGGACGTTCCTGCCGTGGCAGCAGTCCGAGGCGGACACCAGGACCCGGACCACCTTCCTGTGGCCGCTGATCTCCACGTCCCACATGACGGCCAGGACGGGCGCCGGTGAGCTGCAGACGCCGGTCTTCCTCAACGACGACCTGGCCAAGGAGATCGCACCCGGCGGTCGGCTGACGCAGATGCTGGACCAGGGCAAGGACCTCGACGTCACCTGGGTGATCGACCCGGACCTGCTGGCCTCGGTGGACGCCATGGCGGGCAGCTACCGGCTCCAGGGCGAAGACGGCACCACCAAGGCCGGCACGGACCAGGCGGTCGCCAAACAGTGGCTCGCCAAGCTGCAGAAGGCCGTCGTGGGCAAGGAGGTCGTCGCCCTGCCATTCGCCGACCCGGACCTGGCCTCCCTGGCGCACAGCGGTACCAGCGTCACCGGCTCACTCAGTCACCTCAAGGACGCCACCGACGTCGCCGCCACCACCGTGAAGACCGTGCTTCACGTCACACCGACGACCGACTTCGCCTGGCCCGTGGAAGGTGCCGTCGACCCGTCGATCATGAAGGTCGCCACCTCCGCCGGAGCCGACCGCGTGATCGCCCGCAGCGACAGCCTCCAGGAGACCGCCGGACTGCCGTACACCCCGTCCGCTGCTCGCCCGGTCGGCGGCGGCACGACGGCGGTGGTCTCCGACGCACGGCTGTCCACGGCCTTCGAGGGCGACCTGACCAAGGCGGGCTCGGCGACACTCGCCGTCCAGCAGTTCCTGGCGCAGAGCCTGGAGGTGAACGCGCAGACGGACGCGCAGCGCAGCATCGTGGTCGCCCCGCAGCGCATGCCGTCGGCGAGCCAGGCACAGGCGATGGCGAAGGCGGTGAAGGAGCTCCAGGGCGGCACCTGGTCCCAGGCGCAGAGCCTCACCGCGGCCGCCAAGGCCAAGCCGGACCCGGACGCCACCACCCGCATCCCGTCGACGTCCGCCTACCCCTCCGCACTGCGCAAGCGGGAGCTCCCGAGGACGGCCTTCGAGCAGATCGCGCGCACGCAGGACAAGCTCGACAACTTCAAGGTGATCCTCAGCGACCAGTCCCGGGTGATCACCCCGTTCGGGCGGGCCATAAACCGTGAGATGTCCACGTCCTGGCGCGGCCGCGGTGCCGAGGCGGACAGCTTCCGGGGCGACGTCGAGGCCTGGCTCGATGAGCTGGCCGACCAGGTCAAGCTGATCGACAAGTCCGAGACGAAGCTCTCCGGGCGCAGCGCCACCATCCCCGTGACCGTCCAGAACAACCTCGTGCAGCCCGTGAGCCATCTTGTCCTGCGGCTCACCTCGACGATGCCGACCCGCCTGAAGATCCACGGCAAGGGCTACGACGAGCAGCCCGTCGAGGTGTCCGGCGGCCACAGCCAGTCCGTGAAGTTCACCACGGCGGCAAACGCCAACGGCCGCGTCACGGTCTTCGCCCAGCTCTACACCCAGGACGGCCAGGAGTACGGCGACCCGGTCAGCTTCGACGTGAAGGTCACCGAGGTCACGCCCACCGTCATGCTGGTCATCGGCGGCGGTGTGCTTCTGCTCGTCCTGGCCGGGTTCCGGATGTACACCCAGCGCAAGCGGGCGGCGTCCCGCCAGGCGGACGACGACGGTCCCGGCACGGAGGGCGGGGAGACCGACGACGGCCCTGGGAACCCCGACACCCCCGACGATCGTCTCCCCGACGAGCCCGACGCCCCGTCCGGGGCAGAGGACCCGGAGCAGCCGAGTGACCCTGCGCCGGACACCGCACCGGAAAACACCGACCCGTCCGGGACGGGTGAGAGAGTGGACCGTTGAGCGATGTCGTGGCCGGTGTGGCCCGGGACGATGAGGTGGGGTAACCATGAACGCGCCGTACGACGGTGATCGCGGCCAGGGCGCGGCCGGCTCGGGCCACCCCGAGCCGTCGCCCGAGCCCGGCCAGGTGCCGCCGCAGCACGCGGCGGACATGTACCTCCAGGACGCCTACGACCAGGACCCCTACCGGGCGCGGGACCTCGCCGCCCAGGACCCGGTCGCCGAGGCGCTGTACGACCGTGCCGCGCACCCGCCTCCGCCCCCGGGCACGTACGAGCAGCAGCAGCCGCTGTACGCCCCGCCGGCCCAGTCGCCGCACGCGCCGGACCCTCGGGTCTGGGCGCAGACCCCGGCACCGGAGCCCGACGGCGCGGCCCCGTACCTGCCGTACGGCGACGATCCCCGCACGACCCAGTTCGTGGGCGTGGACGACCTGGTCACGCACTCCGGTGAGGAGTACCACGAGCCGGACGCCTTCGCGCACCTCTTCCGGGACCAGCAGCAGGGTGGTGGGTCCGCGCCCATGGATCCCCCTGCCGTCCCCGGCCCGGCCGCCGGTCAGGGACCCGCGGGCTCCTACCCGGCTCCGCCGCACGCCCAGAGCCCGCAGCACCCGAACCGGTACGCGGACGCCTCGTACCAGGCCGGACCCGCCGCTCCCGGCGGCCCCGCGCCGACTTCGGTGCCGGCGCCGGCCGCGGCTCCCGAGCCCGCCGGTACGGCCGCCACCGCGACGGCCGCCCCGCCGGCCCCCAAGAAGGGCGGGAAGGCAGCGGGGCTGCTGAAGTCCAGCGCGGTCATGGCGGCGGGCACGATGGTCTCCCGGCTCACCGGGTTCGTCCGCTCCGCGCTGATCGCCGCCGCGCTGGGTCTCGGCCTGCTCGCCGACTCGTTCCAGGTGGCCTACCAGCTGCCCACGATGATCTACATCCTCACCGTCGGCGGTGGCCTCAACTCCGTCTTCGTGCCGCAGCTGGTGCGCTCCATGAAGGAGGACGAGGACGGCGGCGAGGCCTTCGCCAACCGCCTGCTGACCCTCGTGATGGTGGCCCTGGCCGCGCTGACCGGTCTCGCGATGTTCGCGGCGCCACTGCTGGTGCGGCTGCTGTCCCCCACCATCGCGGACGACCCGGCGGCCAACGAGGTCGCGGTCACCTTCACCCGTTACTTCCTGCCCTCCATCTTCTTCATGGGCATCCACGTGGTGATGGGTCAGATCCTGAACGCACGCGGCAGGTTCGGCGCGATGATGTGGACCCCGGTCCTGAACAACATCGTCATCATCATCTCGCTCGGCATGTTCATCTGGGTCTACGGCACCGCGGCCAACTCCCACCTGGCCGTCGAGAGCATCCCGCCCCAGGGGCAGCGGCTGCTCGGCGCCGGTGTGCTGCTCGGTCTGGTGGTGCAGTCGCTCGCGATGATCCCGTACCTGCGGGAGACGGGCTTCCGGATCCGGCTGCGCTTCGACTGGAAGGGTCACGGCCTCGGCAAGGCCGCGATGCTCGCCAAGTGGACGGTCCTGTTCGTGCTCGCCAACCAGTTGGGTGCCATGGTCGTGACCCAGCTGTCCACCGCCGCGGGTGACGACTCCGGTGTCAAGGGAACGGGCTTCGCCGCCTACGCCAACGCCCAGCTCATCTGGGGTCTGCCGCAGGCCATCATCACGGTGTCCCTGATGGCGGCGCTGCTGCCGCGCATCTCGCGCTCGGCCGCCGAGGGCGACGGCGGAGCCGTCCGCGACGACATCTCGCAGGGGCTGCGCACGACCGCGGTCGCCATCGTGCCCATCGCCTTCGGCTTCCTCGCGCTCGGCATCCCGATGTGCACGCTGATCTTCGGCTCGGCGGGCATCGGCTCGGCCACCAACATGGGCTACATGCTGATGGCCTTCGGCCTCGGCCTGATCCCGTACTCGGTGCAGTACGTCGTCCTGCGCGCCTTCTACGCGTACGAGGACACCCGCACCCCCTTCTACAACACCGTCATCGTGGCGGCGGTCAACGCGGCGGTCTCCGGGCTCTGCTACTTCCTGCTGCCGGCCCGCTGGGCGGTGGCGGGCATGGCCGCCGCCTATGGCCTCGCCTACGCGATCGGAGTGGGTGTCGCCTGGCGGCGGCTGCGCAAGCGGCTCGGTGGTGACCTGGACGGCGCCCGCGTGCTGCGGACCTACGCCCGGCTCGGCATCGCCTCGGTGCCGGCGGCTCTGCTCAGCGGTGCGGCGTGCTACGGCATCGGGCATACCCTCGGCCAGGGCGTCGTCGGTTCGTTCGCCGCGCTGATCGCCGGTGGCGCGGTCCTGCTCGGCGTCTTCTTCGTAGCCGCCCGCAAGATGCGGATCGAGGAACTCAACTCGCTCGTGGGTATGGTCCGCGGGCGTCTGGGGCGCTGAGGCGGGGGTAGGCGCACAACCATCGTCCGCGGCTGTGTGTCGTGCATAGCGTCGGACTGTGGGCACAATTGGATTCGGCGTCGGACAGCGTGCAACGGATGGGGAGGCAGGGACGACGGTGGCGGAACGGAGCACGGCTGCCGTCGACGTGGCAGACAACAGCGGTGACGAGCCGCTGACCGCGAAGGCGGACCAGTCCACGGCCGACGGGGTGGCCCAGAACCCGGAGCGGGACACGGACAGCGACGAGGCACAGGGGAGCGGTGGGACTGAGGGCCCTGGCAAGAAGGCTTCGCCGCCCGAACTGCACAGCGGTCACAAGCTCGCCAGACGCTACCGTCTCGAGGAGTGCGTCACCCGTCTGGACGGATTCAGCAGTTGGCGTGCGGTCGACGAGAAACTCCGTCGTGCCGTAGGCGTCCACATCCTCCCCGCGGATCATGTGCGGGCACGGGCGGTGCTGGCCGCCGCCCGGTCCTCGGCGCTGCTCGGTGATCCGCGCTTCGTCCAGGTCCTCGACGCCGTCGAGGAGAACGACCTCGTCTACGTCGTGCACGAATGGCTGCCCGACGCCACCGAACTGACCGCCCTGCTCGCGGCCGGCCCACTGGAGCCGCACGACGCCTACCAGATGGTCAGTCAGGTCGCCTCCGCCATGTCCGCCGCCCACCGCGAAGGTCTCGCCCACCTCCGGCTGAACCCGAACGCCGTCCTGCGTGCCTCCACCGGCCAGTGGCGTATCCGGGGTCTCGCCGTGAACGCGGCGCTGCGCGGCATCAGCTCCGACACCCCGCAGCGCACGGACACCGAATCCATCGGCGCCCTGCTCTACGCGGCACTCACCCAGCGCTGGCCGTACGAGAACGACGCCTACGGCCTGGCGGGGCTGCCCAAGGACATCGGCCTGATCGCACCGGACCAGGTACGGGCCGGTGTGCACCGTGGCCTGTCCGAGCTGGCCATGCGGGCCCTGGTCAACGACGGTGCCACCGCCTCGCGCCACGAGGCCGCGTGCACCACGCCTGAGGAACTGGTCAAGGCGATCGGGGAGATGCCCCGCATCCGCCCGCCGGAGCCGGCCTTCACCGCGCCGCCGGAGTACCAGCGCACCACGTACCAGCAGGGCACCTACGGCCGGCCCGCGCCGCACCCCGGTATCACCCAGCCGCTCACGTCCCCGCCGCCCCCGCTGCAGAGCCGTACGGGCAAGGTCCTGAAGTGGGCGGTCTCCGCCCTGCTCATCGCCGCGCTGGGCCTGGGCAGCTGGCAGCTCGCGGACGCCCTGATGGGCCAGAAGGACAACCCGAACGACACCAACAACACCCAGACGCAGGACGGCGGCGACAAGAGCCCGAAGAAGCCCACGGACGGCAAGCCCATCGCCATCGCGGGCGCCCGGGATTTCGACCCCTTCGGTGAGGATCAGTCCGAGAAGCCGGCCGACATAGACAAGGCCTACGACAACAGCACTGCCTCCTACTGGCAGACGGACTTCTACCTGAGCCCGGAGTTCGGAAATCTGAAGTCCGGTGTCGGCATCAAACTCGACCTCGGCAAGGCTCAGCAGGTCGGGAAGGTGAGCATCACCTTCGTGGGCGAGACCTCGGTCGAACTCCGTGCCGCGGACGCGAGTGCGGGATCCGAGCCGACGACTTTCAACGCCTACAGCAAGGTTGCCAGCGGCTCGGGCACCACGGTGACGCTCAAGCCCGGCAAGTCCCTCAAGACGCAGTACCTCCTCGTGTGGTTGACCAAGCTGCCCGCGGACAACGAGGGCCACTGGCGAGGCCGAGTGGCAGACATCAAGGTGACCAGCTGAGGTCTCCACTCGGGAGGGGCCGATGGGAGATGGCGCCGGATACGGCGACGCACGGGACGAGGACCTCCTCGCCCGACACGTAGAAGGCGACCCCGATGCCTTCGCTGAGATCGTCCGACGGCATCGGGACCGGCTCTGGGCCGTGGCGCTGCGGACGCTGGGCGACCGGGAGGAAGCCGCTGACGCCGTCCAGGACGCTCTGGTTTCCGCCTACCGGGCCGCGCACACCTTCCGGGGGCAATCGGCCGTCACAACCTGGCTGCACCGGATCACCGTGAACGCCTGCCTTGATCGCGCGCGGAAGGCGGCCACCCGGAAGACCAGCCCCGTCGACGACACCGAGCGGCTGGAACAGCTGCTGGAGCCGCATGAGTCCGCCTCGGCTCCCGCCGAGCGGAACGATCTGCATCGGCAGCTTCTGGAGGCCCTCGGCACGCTTCCCTACGACCAGCGCGCGGCTCTGGTCCTTGTGGACATGCAGGGCTACCCCGTCGCCGAGGCCGCCCGGATTCTCGATGTGCCGACCGGGACGGTGAAGAGCCGGTGTGCCCGGGGCAGAGCCAGGCTCCTTCCCCTGCTCGGCCACCTACGGCCCGGGAACACCAGCGACGAAAAAGAACCCGCTCCGGGACGGAACCGGCTGCAGGGGACATCCGTCCCACCTGCAACGGGCCTTAGCGGCAGCGATGCCGGTGGGACGGGTCCGAGCGATTCAGCCGTAGCGAAGGGCGGAGGTGGGCGAGCGTGACTTCCACGACAGACACGGCCGGGCACCCGGACGTCGCGGAGATCTCCGACCTCACCGAGGGCCTGCTCCCGGCGGACCGGAACACCGAGGTACGGCGGCACCTGGAAGCGTGCGAGCTGTGTGCGGACGTCCTCGCCTCACTGGAGGAGATCCGAGGGCTGCTGGGCACCTTCGAGGAACCCCCTCGTATGCCTGCGGACATCGTCGGCCGCCTCGACGCCGCTCTTGCCGCCGAGGCGCTGCCGGCCTCGACCGCCCCCGAGGAGAGCGGTGGTCATGTTTCACGTGAAACATCGATCCCGTCGGATCGCCCTGCCGGACGGTCCCCCGCGGCGACAGGTCCGGGACGCAAGGATTCCCGGCGTGGGCGTCGCCGAAGGACCGTAGTCCTGGGCTCCCTGCTCACCGCCGCGGTCCTGGGCGCGGGGTCCCTCGTCCTGCAGTCTCTGAACGGCGGGGGCTCCGGTACGACGGCTCATGGCACGACGGCACCGTCCGCCGGAAGCTTCTCCGGAGACAGCGTCCAGAGCCAGGTCAAGGGTCTGCTGGCCGCGGGCAAGACCAGGCAGCATCACTCCAATGAGCCGCGGTCGGGCGTCGAGACCGAGCAGACCAGCCCCGGGTCCACCCAGAGCGCCAACACATTGCTCCAGGCCCAGCCCCCGGTCCCCGGCTGTGTCCGCCAGGCGATCAACAGCCACGGCGACGTCCTGGGCTCCAGGACCGGCATCTACGCCGGCAAGAGCGCCTACCTGGTCGTGGTCCCCGACGCCGACGACAGCACCCGGGTAACCGCCTACGTCGTCGAGGCGGAGTGCATCCATCAGCATCCTGAGTCCGCCGGCAAGGTACTGATGAAACAGTCGTTTCCCCGGTCCTGAGTGCCTCGGAGGATTTCTCGGCGCCTGTGCGGTCATCCGTACCCTGTGCCATCCCCGTGTGCCCGGACACACCGGGAATGCGGACCCCCTAGGATCCGTTGGGTGGGGTGAGAGCTCCGAAAGGGGCTCCACCGGTCGACTGACACAGACCAGAGACGAGGAAACAAGCCGTGAGCGACGTCCGTAACGTGATCATCATCGGCTCCGGGCCCGCAGGCTACACGGCGGCGCTCTACACCGCGCGCGCGTCGCTGAAGCCCCTGGTGTTCGAGGGTGCCGTCACCGCCGGCGGTGCCCTGATGAACACCACCGAGGTGGAGAACTTCCCGGGCTTCCGCGACGGCATCATGGGCCCCGACCTGATGGACAGCATGCGGGCCCAGGCGGAGCGCTTCGGCGCCGAGCTGATCCCGGACGACATCGTCTCCGTCGACCTGACCGGTGAGATCAAGACCGTCACGGACACCGCCGGAACGGTCCACCAGGCCAAGGCCGTGATCGTCACGACCGGCTCCCAGCACCGCAAGCTCGGTCTGCCGAACGAGGACGCCCTCTCCGGCCGCGGCGTCTCCTGGTGCGCCACCTGTGACGGGTTCTTCTTCAGGGACCAGGACATCGCCGTGATCGGCGGTGGCGACACCGCGATGGAGGAGGCTACCTTCCTCTCCCGGTTCGCCAAGTCGGTCACGATCGTCCACCGCCGGGACACGCTGCGCGCCTCCAAGGCGATGCAGGAGCGCGCCTTCGGCGACCCGAAGATCAAGTTCGTCTGGGACAGCGAGGTCGCCGAGGTCCAGGGCGACCAGAAGCTCTCCGGGCTCAAGCTGCGCAACATCAAGACCGGTGAGCTGTCGGAGCTGCCGGTGACCGGTCTGTTCATCGCGATCGGCCACGACCCGCGCACCGAGCTCTTCAAGGGCCAACTGGACCTCGACGAGGAGGGGTACCTGAAGGTCGCCTCCCCGTCCACTCGCACCAACGTGACCGGAGTCTTCGGCGCCGGTGACGTGGTCGACCACACCTACCGGCAGGCGATCACCGCGGCCGGCACCGGCTGTTCCGCCGCACTCGACGCCGAGCGCTTCCTCGCCGCCCTCGCGGACGAGGACAAGGCCGAGCCCGAGAAGACCGCCGCCGTCTGAACCGCCGCCGTCCGACCCTCGCCCACTCCCGCCTCACCGCACGACCAAGTTAAGGAGCCCGCCGTGGCCGGCACTCTGAAGAACGTGACCGACGACTCCTTCGAGCAGGACGTCCTCAAGAACGACAAGCCCGTCCTGGTGGACTTCTGGGCCGCCTGGTGCGGTCCGTGCCGCCAGATCGCCCCGTCGCTGGAGGCGATCGCCGCCGAGTACGGCGATAAGATCGAGATCGTCAAGCTCAACATCGACGAGAACCCGGGTACGGCCGCCAAGTACGGCGTCATGTCGATCCCGACGCTGAACGTCTACCAGAGCGGCGAGGTCGCCAAGACGATCGTGGGTGCCAAGCCGAAGGCCGCCATCGTGCGTGACCTTGAGGAGTTCATCGCCGAGTAGTCGGTCGATGCCGTCGAACCGGCGGCGCATGTTTCACGTGAAACACGAATGGGCCAACCCCAACGGGTTGGCCCATTCGCATGATGAGGCTTCGCAGTCCGCGCCCTCTACAGTGGCCGCAGTGCCGGCTCCTTCTGAACCGCCCCCAGCAGTCGGTCCAGCGCCAGCTCCACGTCTTCCTTCCAGGAGAGAGCCGAGCGAAGGTCCAACCGCAGACGGGGATGCGTGGGGTGCTGCCGGACGGTCTTGAACCCCACGGCCAGGAGGTGGTCTACGGGCAGCAGACAGGCGGGCTCCTTCCAGCGGGCGTCACCGAACGCCTCGATCGCCTTGAAGCCGCGGCGCAGCAGATCCTTGGCGACTGTCTGGACCATCACTCGGCCCAGCCCCTGCCCCTGATAGCGGGGCATGATGAACGCCGTCATGAGCTGGACGGCATCCGGTGAGAGCGGACTCGTGGGAAAGGCCATGGAACGCGGCACATAGGCCGGCGGCGCGTAGAGCACGAAGCCGACGGGGACGTCGTCGACGTAGACCACCCGGCCGCACGATCCCCAGTCCAGCAGCACGGCGGAGATCCAGGATTCCTTCTCCAGCGCGGACGTACCGGCCTTTACCGCGGCCTCGCCGCTGACGGGATCCAGCTCCCAGAAGACACACGAGCGGCAGCGTCGGGGAAGGTCCTCGAGGTTGTCCAGCGTGAGCGGTACAAGCCGACGCCCCATGAAAGCCGTTCCTCGCTTCCTTCGCCCGCCGCATCGCGAGCTGCCGACAGGACGCTCCGTTGCCTGAGCAGGCTGCCGACGAATCCGCCGATCACCCCGATACCCAGGCCCGCGCTCACCAATCCGGTGCGGCTCATCGATCGCATGGCCCCTGTCTCCCCACTCAGAGATCCGCCAGGTGGATGCGCCATACCCACTCGCATCGTATCCACGATGCGAGTGCCTCGATACCGCCTCAAAGCAAAGAGCGGACCGCCTTCCGGTGCAACCGGACGCCGTCCGCTCTTCAGCTCACTGGGGCGGTAGTGACGATCAGTCGTCGGCCCCGTCGACCGCACTCTCCTGCAGGCTCTGCTGGAGGGCCAGACGCTCACCGGGGGCGAGCGTGTTCAGGATCCGTTCGAGGTCCTCCGGGGAGGCGAACTCCACGGTGATCTTGCCCTTCTTCTGGCCCAGCTCGACCTTCACCCGCGTCTCGAAGCGGTCGGACAACCGCGTCGCCAGCTCATTGAACGCCGGAGAGACCCGCGCTCCAGCCCGGGGGCCCTTGGACCGCGAAGCCTTCTGGGGCCGCGAGCCCATCAGAGTCACGATCTCCTCGACGGCCCGAACGGACAGCCCCTCGGCCACGATGCGGTGAGCGAGCCGGTCCTGCTCCTCCGAGTCCTCGACGGACAGCAGCGCTCGGGCGTGGCCGGCCGAGAGGACACCAGCGGCCACCCGCTTCTGCACGGCCGGTGAGAGCCGCAGCAGACGCAGGGTGTTGGAGACCTGCGGACGTGAACGTCCGATCCGGTCGGCCAGCTGGTCATGGGTGCAGTTGAAGTCCTTCAGGAGCTGGTCGTAGGCGGCTGCCTCTTCCAGCGGGTTGAGCTGCGCACGGTGCAGGTTCTCCAGCAGGGCGTCGAGAAGGAGCTTCTCGTCGTCGGTGGCCCGGACGATCGCCGGGATCGCCTCCAGGCCAGCCTCACGGCAGGCCCGCCAGCGCCGCTCACCCATGATCAGCTCATAGCGGGCGGGGCCGAGCTGCCGTACGACGACGGGCTGGAGGAGACCGACCTCCTTGATGGAGGTGATCAGCTCGTGGAGCGCGTCCTCGTCGAAGACCTCACGCGGCTGGCGCGGGTTCGGCGTGATCGAGTCCAGGGGAAGCTCAGCGAAGTGGGCCCCCACCGGAGGCGCCGGCGCCTCCGCGGCCGGGTTCGCCGGGAGCTCCTCGGTTTCATGTGAAACAGACGGCAGCGTGGCCACCTTCGCCGCGGCCACCCCGCGGTCCGACACCAGCGGCACTGCGGCCGGGGATGTGGAAGCCTGGCTCCCCCTCGTGGCCGGAGCCGGATCCTTCTCGGTCGGGGCAGCAGGGATCAGTGCGCCGAGCCCGCGGCCCAGCCCCCTCCGTCGCTCGCTCACTGGATGCCCTCCACCATGTTCGGATCGTTCTGGGCGCCGATGTGGGCTTGGCTCGCGTCGTAGCTGATGCCAACGCCCCTCAGCGCGATTTCTCGGGCGGCCTCAAGGTAGGAGAGGGCGCCACTCGATCCAGGATCGTAGGTCAGCACCGTCTGCCCGTAGCTCGGCGCCTCGGAGATACGGACCGAGCGGGGAATGCTCGTCCGGAGCACCTCGTCACCGAAGTGGGTGCGCACCTCTTCGGCGACCTGCGAAGCGAGACGCGTCCGGCCGTCGTACATGGTGAGCAGGATGGTCGATACATGCAGGGTCGGATTGAGGTGGCCCCGCACCAGGTCGACGTTGCGCAGCAACTGCCCCAGCCCCTCCAGCGCGTAGTACTCGCACTGAATGGGGATGAGGACCTCCTGGCCGGCGACGAGAGCGTTGACCGTCAGCAGGCCCAGCGAGGGCGGGCAGTCGATGAGGACGTAGTCCAGCGGCTGCTCGTACGCCTGGATAGCTCGCTGCAACCGGCTCTCCCGGGCCACCAGGGAAACCAGCTCGATCTCAGCACCGGCGAGATCGATGGTGGCCGGAGCGCAGAAGAGACCTTCGACGTCCGGAACGGGCTGGACGACCTCGGCGAGAGGCTTGCTCTCCACCAGGACGTCATAGATCGACGGAACCTCGGCGTGGTGGTCGATCCCCAGCGCGGTGGAGGCGTTGCCCTGTGGGTCGAGGTCGATCACCAGGACGCGACCGCCGTGCAGAGCCAGCGAAGCGGCAAGGTTGACGGTCGTCGTCGTCTTGCCGACGCCGCCCTTCTGGTTGGCGACCACGATGATTCGGGTCTGCTCCGGTCGTGGCAGGCCTTCGCCGGCCCGCCCCAGAGCCTCCACCGCCAGCTGGGCAGCACGACCGATGGGAGTGTCGTCCATCGGAGGCGGTGTTTCACGTGAAACATCCGCCCCCATCGACTCGGTACGGGGACCGGGGACCGGATCGGTCATCGGTCCCGCGATGTTGGCGTCGGACCGCAAGGATTCACTCTCCTCGACTTCAGGCTCGCAATGAACAGAGCCTCCCATGCCTTCGGGGTCGTGAACCAGTGAGGCCTGTTGTTCTGTGGAGAAATCCACCTCTGTGGACAACTCCGCTGCCCTTCCGAGTGAACCGAGAGGCTTACGGTCACGGGGTTCGGCCGCAGCGCGGCCCCGACTGATGATGCCGTGCAGCAGTGAGCGACGTTTCACGTGAAACACGATGCACAGCTACAGCGACCGGATCTTCGCGACACTCCGGCTTGCATGGGTTTGGCAGCTTGTGTGGAGTACGTCTCGTTCCCAGCGCGACCCCGAGACGTGGGTCTTATGGGTCAGCGACGTCGCCGCGCCCGTCCCGTTCGAGCGGCCTTGGCCCGTTTGGCGGCGAACCGCACGCCACCTGGGCTCTCACCGACCTCCACCCGGACCACGGTGGACGGCGGATCCACCACACCGTCGCCGACATGAAGAATGGACGTCGACACCGCACCCAGCTTGCTGAGGGCCGTGGCGGCCGACTTCAGCTCCTCCTCGGCGGTGTCTCCCTTGAGCGCGAGCATCTCACCGTAGGGACGCAGCAAGGGGATGCCCCAGGTGGCCAGTCGGTCCAGCGGAGCCACGGCACGGGCCGTCACAACATGAACCGGCGGCAGCTTGCCCATGACTTCCTCGGCCCGGCCACGCACCACGGTGACATGGTCCAGGCCCAGCAGCTCGACCACCTCGGTGAGGAAGTTGGTGCGCCGCAGCAGGGGCTCCAGCAGGGTGATGTTCAGGTCGTTCCGGACCAGAGCCAGCGGGATGCCCGGCAGGCCGGCTCCCGAGCCGACGTCGCACACCGTCACCCCCTCAGGGACCGCCTCCGAGAGGACCGCGCAGTTCAGCAGATGCCGTTCCCAGAGACGGGGCACTTCGCGCGGGCCGATCAGGCCACGCTGCACCCCCGCCTCCGCGAGCAGCTCCGCATAACGAACCGCATCGGCGAAGCGCTCACCGAACACTTCCCGCGCCTGTTCGGGCGCGGGGGGAAGCTCCGCTGCCTCCGTCACGGGGACCGTCCTTCCGTACAGCGCCGGGCTTCGTGCACCGGCCACCAGAACTACCAGGCTGACAAAGTTCGGCCCCGTCTGCAGGCAGACGGGGCCGTAAAACGAGAGGGGCCGATCAGGCAGGCAGTACGACGACGAACCGCTGGGGCTCCTCGCCCTCGGACTCACTGCGCAGCCCGGCGGTCTTGATCGCGTCGTGCACGACCTTGCGCTCGAACGGCGTCATCGGCTTGAGCTTCACGGGCTCGCCGGTGCTCTTTACCTCGGCGGCGGCCTTGGCCCCCAGCTCGGACAGCTCGGCGCGCTTCTTGGCGCGGTAGCCCGCGATGTCCAGCATCAGCCGGCTGCGGTCACCGGTCTCGCGGTGCACGGCCAGGCGCGTGAGCTCCTGGAGAGCCTCGAGCACCTCGCCGTCCCGGCCGACCAGCTTCTGCAGGTCGCGGCTGCCGGCGTCGCTGATGATCGACACGGAGGCGCGGTCGGCCTCGACGTCCATGTCGATGTCGCCGTCGAGGTCGGCGATGTCGAGCAGGCCCTCCAGGTAGTCCGCCGCGATGTCGCCCTCCTGCTCCAGGCGGGTGAGGGTGTCTGCACCCTCGGCAGCGGCGGAGGTGGTGCCTTCCGTCACGGGATGGGCTCCTTCTTACTTCTTGGACGGGGACTTGGGCCGCTGCGGGCCACCCTTGCGCTGCCCGGACTGGGCCTTGCTACGGGTGCCGGAGCCGGGCTTCTGGGGCTGCTTGGCAGCGGCGGGCTTGACGTCGTCCTGCGGCTCGTCGTCGGACTTCTCCAGCGAGAGACCCTCGTCCGCCTGCCTGGTCGCTCCGGACTGACGCTGAGCCTTGCTCTGGCGCTTGGGCTGCTGACGCCGGGCGGCGGTGGCGGTGGCGGTGGCCGTACCATCCTCGGCCTGTGCCAGGGCCTGGCTCTCGCTTTTCACCACGGTGCCGTCGGCCTGAGCCGCGAGTCCCGCCTTGGTCAGGCCGTTGATGAACTTGCGCTCGGACTCGTTGCGGTCCCGGCCCTTGGCGACGATCGCCTTGACGATGGTCTTCTCGCTGCGGCGACGGATCTTGCCGTGCTGGGTCACGTGCTTGGTCAGGCGCTCGAGGTAGGCGGCCTGGGCCTTGGAACCCGGGGTCGGGTTGTTGTGGATGACGTACATCTGCTGGCCCATGGTCCACACGTTGGTGGTCAGCCAGTAGATGAGGACACCGACCGGGAAGTTGATGCCGAAGACGGCGAACATGATGGGGAAGACGTACATCAGCATCTTCTGCTGCTGCATGAACGGCGTCTTCACCGTCGTGTCGACGTTCTTCGTCATCAGCTGGCGCTGCGTGTAGAACTGCGACGCCGACATCAGGACGATCATGACGACGGTCACGACGCGGACATCGGTGACCGAGGCGCCCAGCGCCTCGATCGTGCTGGCGCTGTCCTTGAACTTCGCAGCGAGCGGGGCACCGAAGATGTGCGCCTTACGGGCGCTCTCCAGCAGCGAGGCGTTGATGACGCCGATGGTCTGGCCCGAGGCGATCCCGTTGAGCACGTGATACAGGGCGAAGAAGAACGGCGACTGCGCCAGGATGGGAAGGCACGAGGAGAGCGGGTTGGTACCCGACTCCTTGTACAGCTTCATCATCTCTTCGGACTGGCGCTGCTTGTCGTTCTTGTAGCGCTCCTGGATCTTCTTCATCTCGGGCTGGAGCGTCTGCATGGCCCGGGTCGCCTTGATCTGCTTCACGAAGAGCGGGATCAGGCAGATGCGGATCAGGATCACCAGGGACACGATGGACAGGCCCCAGGCCCATCCGGTGTCGGGGCCGAAGATGGCGCCGTACACCGTGTGGAACTGGACGATGACCCATGAGACGGGTGTCGTGATGAAGCTGAAAAGACTGGCAATCGTGTCCACTAATCATGCTCCTTGGGCATGGGACGAAGTCTCTGCGGCCGGGCTCGAAGGAAGCTCGGATCGAGTCCTCTCCTCGGTGGCCGGTTCGGCGGCGGAGGTTCCGCCCTTGCGTGCGCGCCAAGCGTTGCGCAGCAGTTCGTGCCACCGCGGGCGCTTGCGCGGCGGGACATGGTCCACACCGCCGAGCGACCACGGATTGCACCGGAGGATGCGCCAGGCCGTGAGTGCCGTTCCCTTGATCGCACCGTGCCGGTCGATGGCCGTGTAGCCATAGTGGGAGCACGACGGGTAGTACTTGCACACCGGCCCAAGGAGTGGACTGATCGTCCACTGGTACAGCTTGATCAGGACCAGCAGTGGGTACTTCATCGCGCGCCCCCTCCCAGCAGCCGCTCCACGGCGGCGTCCAGGTCTCGGGCCAGCTGTGCGTGGTCTGCGTCGCCCGCTCCGGGCAGCGCTCGTACGACTACCAGGCTACCGGGGGGGAAAAGGGCGACTCGGTCACGCATCAGGTGGCGCAGTCTGCGCTTGACTTGGTTGCGCACGACCGCGCCACCCACTGCCTTGCTCACGACGAAACCCGCACGCGTCGGGGGAGCGCTCTCCCCAGGCGCGTGCGGGTCCGTGGCACCGCTACGAAGGTGGACGACGAGGGTCGGGCGACCTGCCCGGCGACCTCGTCGTACCGCGGTCGCGAAGTCCTCGCGCCGCCTCAGCCGGTTCTCGGTGGGCAGCACGACGTCATGACCTGATCGGGATCAGGCGGACAGGCGGGCGCGACCCTTGCTACGGCGGGTCGCGAGGATCGCGCGGCCGGCACGGGTGCGCATACGCAGCCGGAAGCCGTGGGTCTTCGCGCGACGACGGTTGTTCGGCTGGAAGGTGCGCTTGCTCACTCGGGGGCTCCAGAAAAGTATCGGTAGTGGCGGGGTGCCGTCCTGGCTGTCACCGTGCGCCCACGAGTAGCTCGCGTCACGCCCGAGTGCACCGCTTCCCGATCACCTGCTAGTGATCTGTGCCCATCGGAGGCAGGCGGCAGCAGCCATCGACAACTCGACCTGGTTACGGTACGCGGGGCCGCGCCATTCGGTCAAACCAGGGGTCAGGAGGGACACTGTCCACAGGCTGGGGACAACAACTTGAACCGTACCCGCCGCGCTGACTACCGTGGCTGGACTCCGATTCGTTCCCTTGCCCCCCGCCCGAGCGGGATTGCCCCACCCCCTCCACCCGATCTTCATCCCGAACCCGTCCCCGGACCACACGTTCGTGGGACCTGTGAGAGAGCGTGCCCTGTGGCTGACGTACCTGCCGATCTTGCCGCAGTGTGGCCACGAGTACTGGAGCAGCTCCTGGGCGGCGAGGGCCGCGGACAGGGTGTCGAGGTGAAGGACGAGCACTGGATCCGGCGCTGCCAGCCGCTCGCGCTGGTCGCGGACACCGCTCTGCTCGCCGTGCCGAACGAATTTGCGAAGGGCGTACTGGAGGGCCGTCTCGCGCCGATCGTGAGCGAGACCCTCAGCCGCGAGTGCGGGCGCCCCATCCGCATCGCGATCACCGTCGACGACTCCGCGGGCGAGCCGCCCGCCCCCAAGGCGTCGACGCCCCCCTCGCAGCCGCGCTACGAGGAGCCCGAGCTGCCTTCCGGCCCCTACGAGGGCTACGGCCGCCACCGTGCGGCCGATCCGCAGCAGGGTGGTGAGCCGCCGTCCCGCGGGGACCAGCTCCCCACCGCGCGGCCCGCGTACCCCTCCGAGTACCAGCGTCCCGAGCCCGGCGCCTGGCCGCGCCCCGCACGGGACGAGTACGGCGGCTGGCAGCAGCCGCGGCTCGGTTTCCCCGAACGCGACCCCTACGCCTCCTCGCCGCAGGACTCCTACGGCAGTCCCCCCCAGGACGGCTACGGGCCTCCGTCGCAGGACTACCGCTCGCCGGCCCGGGAGCGGCAGGCGTACGAGCAGCAGCGCGGCGAGTACGACGGCCCCCGCTCCGAATACGACCGCCCGGATTACGACTCCCGGCAGGACTACGAGCGCAAGGACCGGCAGGACTACGAGCGCCCGGACGACCGCCGGGACCGGCAGGAATACGACCGCCCGGACTACGACGCGCCCCGCGCCGACTACGACCAGCGCGATCCGGTCCGCCGGGAGCTGCCCGATCAGCCGTCGGGCGGCGGTCCCGCGCACCGCGGCGGTCCGGTCCGCCCGGACCTGCCGCCGGCCGGTGCGGGCGGCGCCCCCGGACCGCTGGCCGCGCAGCCCGCGCCGGCGAGCGGTCCCGGTGAGCCCACCGCGCGGCTGAACCCCAAGTACCTCTTCGACACCTTCGTCATCGGTGCCTCCAACCGGTTCGCGCACGCGGCCGCGGTGGCCGTCGCCGAAGCACCGGCGAAGGCGTACAACCCCCTGTTCATCTATGGCGAGTCGGGGCTCGGCAAGACGCATCTGCTGCACGCCATCGGGCACTACGCGCGCAGTCTCTACCCGGGCACGCGGGTGCGGTACGTCAGCTCCGAGGAGTTCACCAACGAGTTCATCAACTCCATCCGCGACGGCAAGGGCGACAGCTTCCGCAAGCGCTACCGCGAGATGGACATCCTGCTCGTCGACGACATCCAGTTCCTGGCGGACAAGGAGTCGACGCAGGAGGAGTTCTTCCACACCTTCAACACGCTCCACAACGCCAACAAGCAGATCGTGCTGTCCTCCGACCGGCCGCCCAAGCAGCTGGTCACGCTGGAGGACCGGCTGCGGAACCGTTTCGAGTGGGGCCTGATCACCGATGTGCAGCCGCCCGAGCTGGAGACGCGCATCGCGATCCTGCGCAAGAAGGCGGTCCAGGAACAGCTCAACGCCCCGCCGGAGGTCCTGGAGTTCATCGCCTCCCGCATCTCACGCAACATCCGTGAGCTGGAGGGCGCGCTGATCCGGGTGACCGCGTTCGCCTCGCTCAACCGGCAGCCGGTGGACCTGGGTCTGACCGAGATCGTGCTGAAGGACCTGATCCCCGGCGGCGAGGACTCCGCTCCGGAGATCACGGCGCCGGCCATCATGGCGGCCACCGCCGACTACTTCGGTCTGACGGTGGAGGACCTGTGCGGCACCTCGCGCGGCCGCGCGCTGGTCACCGCCCGGCAGATCGCCATGTACCTGTGCCGTGAGCTGACCGACCTGTCGCTGCCGAAGATCGGCGCGCAGTTCGGCGGCCGCGACCACACCACCGTCATGCATGCCGACCGCAAGATCCGCGCGCTGATGGCCGAGCGGCGCTCGATCTACAACCAGGTGACCGAGCTGACGAACCGCATCAAGAACGGCTGACCCAGCCGCAGGACCGCGCAGGAGGGCGCCCCCGGGAGGAGATCCCGGGGGCGCTCTTCTGTGTGGGCCGGAGCCTTCCGTGCGGTCGCCGGCGCCCCTGCCGCGTACGGCCAGGACCGGCTGCCGACGGGCCGTCGACGGGCCGGTGACGTTCGCCGCCGTCCCTCCCCGGCCCCCGGGTGTTCGAATAGTTGCGTGGTTACGGCCACTCTCCACAGATTCGCCGACTTTCTTCCCTCCACATCCTGGGGACTGTGGAGTTGTCCCGAACCGCGTCCACAGGAACCCTGAGGAAGTGACGTCCGCGCAGCTCAGCGGCCTGTGGAATCGTGGACGACGGATCTCCACAGACTGTGGACGAGGCAGAGATCCACAGGCTGTGCACGGAGTTGTCCACGGGCAGCCCACAGGCTGGAGCCGGTTGTCCCCAGCGATCCCCAGCTTCTCCACATGGCTGTCCACTGTTCGGCAACGCGACGGACCTGATCACCGCGTCGAGTGAAAGCCGTCACACAAGGCTGCCGGATTGGGGTGTGGGAAACGTGGGTAAACCTGGGGACGCAGCTGGGGAGAACTGCGCTCGGGCTGTGGGCGGTGTGTGCAGAACTTTCCGTTCTCCACAGAGACCCTCAGTTGTCCACCGCCTCCACCCACAGGGTCAGTGGACAAAATTCCGGCCCTGAGCTGGGGAAACGTGGTTATCCACGGTATCCACAGCCCCTACTACTACTCCCAACTAGAGAGAGCTGGGAATCCGTTTCGAAGCGGGGCCTGTGCACAACTCGCCGTCTCGAGCCCGGCTGCCCCTCGGAGCGACTTGACCCCGACAGGCACCTACTGTCAGTGCGGTGCGTCAGACTGGTCCCCGGTGTCCTTCCCGTCGCAGTGGGCGGTGACACCGAGTCGGAGGACTCAGTAGCAACAGCAGGAGGCGGCTTACGGTGAAGATCCGGGTGGAACGCGACGTACTCGCGGAGGCAGTGGCCTGGGCGGCACGCAGTCTCCCGGCCCGTCCGCCGGCGCCTGTCCTCGCCGGCCTGCTGCTGAAGGCCGAGGACGGCCAGCTGAGCCTGTCGAGCTTCGACTACGAGGTCTCCGCGAAGGTCAGCGTCGAGGCCGAGGTCGACGAGGACGGCACCGTCCTCGTCTCCGGCCGTCTGCTCGCCGACATCTCCCGCGCCCTCCCCAACCGGCCGGTGGAGATTTCCACAGACGGTGTACGGGCGACCGTGGTATGCGGTTCCTCGCGGTTCACACTCCACACCCTGCCTGTGGAGGAGTACCCGGCGCTGCCGCAGATGCCGAACGCGACCGGCACCGTGCCCGGCGAGGTCTTCGCCGCCGCCGTGTCCCAGGTGGCCATCGCCGCCGGCCGCGACGACACGCTGCCCGTCCTCACCGGTGTGCGCATCGAGATCGAGGGCGACACCGTCACCCTGGCCTCCACCGACCGCTACCGCTTCGCGGTCCGCGAGTTCCTGTGGAAGCCGGAGAACCCGGACGTCTCCGCGGTCGCCCTGGTGCCCGCCAAGACGCTCCAGGACACCGCCAAGGCGCTGACCAGCGGTGACAGTGTCATCCTCGCGCTGTCCGGCTCGGGCGCCGGCGAGGGCCTGATCGGTTTCGAGGGCGCCGGTCGGCGTACGACGACCCGTCTCCTCGAGGGCGACCTGCCGAAGTACCGCACGCTGTTCCCGACCGAGTTCAACTCCGTCGCGGTGATCGAGACCGCCCCCTTCGTGGAGGCCGTCAAGCGGGTGGCGCTGGTCGCCGAGCGGAACACCCCGGTGCGGCTGAGCTTCGAGCAGGGCGTGCTGATCCTCGAGGCCGGTTCCAGCGACGACGCACAGGCTGTGGAAAGGGTGGACGCCCAGCTGGACGGCGACGACATCTCGATCGCCTTCAACCCCACGTTCCTGCTGGACGGCCTGAGCGCGATCGACTCCCCGGTGGCGCAGCTGTCGTTCACGACGTCCACCAAGCCGGCGCTGCTCAGCGGCAAGCCCGCGATGGACGCGGAGGCGGACGAGGCCTACAAGTACCTGATCATGCCGGTGCGGCTCAGCGGCTGAGGCCGTCCACAGCTGTGCACAGTTGCCGGGCACCGTTGCGGTGCCCGGCACCGTGACCGGGCGACGAGCCCCGCAGCCGGATGGGATTCCGCAGGTCAGGCCGTGCGTATGAGCGCGTATGCCCACAACTGTGCACGCGCGTCCGGGTTAGGCTCGGCTCGGCACTCCGATGCCTGTCACGGCACACACCGACCTAAGGAACACAACTGATGGAGCTCGGTCTCGTCGGCCTCGGCAAGATGGGCGGCAACATGCGCGAGCGGATCCGCCGCGCGGGCCACACCGTCATCGGGTACGACCGCAACCCGGACCTCGCGGACGTCCACAGCCTCGAGGAGCTCGTGGGCAAGCTGTCCGCTCCCCGTGTGGTCTGGGTGATGGTCCCGGCCGGCGAGGCCACCCAGACCACGGTCGACCAGCTGGCCGAGCTGCTGGAGCCCGGTGACGTGGTCGTGGACGGCGGCAACTCCCGCTGGACGGACGACGAGAAGCACGCCGGGGAGCTGGCCGCCAAGGGCATAGGTTTCGTGGACTGCGGTGTCTCCGGCGGCGTCTGGGGCCTGGAGAACGGGTACGCGCTGATGTACGGCGGCGACGCCGGGAACGTCGCCAAGGTGCAGCCGGTCTTCGACGCGCTCAAGCCGGAGGGCGACTTCGGCTCGGTGCACGCCGGCAAGGTCGGCGCCGGCCACTTCGCGAAGATGGTCCACAACGGCATCGAGTACGCGATGATGCAGGCCTATGCCGAGGGCTGGGAGCTGCTGGAGAAGGTCGACTCCGTCACGGACGTGCGCGAGGTCTTCCGCTCCTGGCAGGAGGGCACGGTCATCCGTTCCTGGCTGCTCGACCTCGCGGTGAACGCGCTGGACGACGACGAGCACCTCGACGGCCTGCGCGGTTACGCACAGGACTCCGGTGAGGGACGCTGGACCGTGGAGGCCGCCATCGACAACGCGGTGCCGCTGCCCGCGATCACCGCGTCGCTGTTCGCGCGGTTCGCCTCCCGGCAGGAGGACTCGCCGCAGATGAAGATGATCGCCGCGCTGCGCAACCAGTTCGGCGGCCACGCCGTAGAGAAGAAGTAATCCACAGGATCCCTCCGGGATCCACAACCCTGGGGGAGGTCGGCGGACGACCATGCACGTCACGCATCTTTCGCTGGCCGACTTCCGCTCGTACGTCCGGGTCGAGGTCCCGCTCGACCCGGGCGTCACCGCCTTCGTCGGCCCCAACGGGCAGGGCAAGACGAACCTGGTCGAGGCCGTCGGCTACCTCGCCACTCTCGGCAGTCACCGGGTCGCCTCGGACGCCCCCCTGGTCCGCATGGGCGCCGAGCGCGCGGTCGTCCGGGCGCAGGTTCGGCAGGGCGAGCGGCAGCAGCTGATCGAGCTGGAGCTGAACCCGGGCAAGGCCAACCGGGCCCGTGTCAACCGTTCCTCGCAGGTCAGACCGCGGGACGTGCTGGGGATCGTCCGGACGGTGCTGTTCGCGCCGGAGGACCTGGCACTGGTCAAGGGCGATCCGGGTGAGCGGCGCAGGTTCCTGGACGAGCTGATCACCGCGCGCTCCCCGCGCATGGCGGGGGTGCGCTCCGACTACGAGCGGGTGCTCAAGCAGCGCAACACGCTGCTGAAGTCCGCCGCTCTCGCGCGCCGGCACGGCGGGCGTTCCATGGACCTGTCCACCCTGGACGTGTGGGACCAGCATCTGGCGCGCGCGGGCGCCGAGTTGCTCGCCCGGCGCCTGGACCTGATCGCGGCGCTGCAGCCGCTGGCGGACAAGGCGTACGAGCAGCTGGCCCCCGGCGGCGGTCCGGTGGCGCTGGAGTACAAGCCGTCGGCGCCCGGTGAGGCACACACGCGCGAGGATCTCCACGGTCAGCTGCTGGCGGCCCTGGGCGAGGCGCGCAAGCAGGAGATCGAGCGGGGTGTGACCCTCGTGGGCCCCCATCGGGACGATCTGGTTCTCAAGCTGGGTCAGCTGCCCGCGAAGGGGTACGCGTCGCACGGCGAATCATGGTCGTACGCCCTCGCGCTGCGGCTGGCCTCGTACGACCTGCTGCGTGCGGAGGGCAACGAGCCGGTGCTGGTCCTGGACGACGTCTTCGCCGAGCTGGACGCCCGTCGCCGGGAGCGGCTGGCGGAGCTGGTCGCGCCCGGTGAGCAGGTGCTGGTCACCGCCGCTGTGGACGACGACGTACCTCATGTGCTGGCCGGTGCGCGGTACGCGGTGGCCGGCGGGACGGTGGAGCGCGTATGAGCACCGAGGAACCCACCCCGAAGCAGGACGAGCCGTCCGGTGTCGACCTCGCGCGCGTGGCGTTGCGCGCGGCGAAGGAGCAGGCACGCGCGCGTGGGGACGCGGCGCGGCAGAAGAAGCAGGCGCGGCGCGGCGGCGGACTGCGCTCGGGTGCGCGGGCCGACGGCCGTGACCCGATGGCGCTCGGGGCGGCGATCAACCGGCTGCTCACCGAGCGGGGCTGGGAGACGCCGGCCGCGGTGGGCGGGGTCATGGGCCGCTGGCCGCAGATCGTGGGCGAGGACCTGGCGAAGCACTGTGTGCCGCAGCGGTACGACGAGGACGAGCGGGTGCTGTCGGTGAGCTGCGACTCGACGGCCTGGGCGACCCAGTTGCGGCTGCTCGCCCCGACGCTGGTGGCCCGGCTCAACGAGGACCTCGGGCAAGGCACGGTCCGGCTGATCAAGGTGAACGGCCCGGCTGGTCCGGCCCGGCGTTACGGCCCGCTGCGGGCTCCGGGGAGCACCGGACCCGGCGACACCTATGGGTGACGTACCTCACGTCCGGCGGTCGTCGCACGGTGCCGCGGTGGCCCGTCCGGCGGTGCTGCGCACAGGGGTGGAGCACGTGCTGACCCGCCAGTAGCCAAGGGTTGACGGCTCGAAGCGCTGAGTGCCGCTGTGAGCCCCTTGGAGCCCCCTTCCGCATATCGGTACCCGGCCGAGACCGGTTCAGGGCGGCACATGGGGACTCAGGTACCGGCAAACCCCCATCACTGTCGGCGCTACCGGTAGACTGGGAGACAATCCCGCCCCAGTCGTGGGGACGTCCGGGAAAAGCTGAGCAACGCTGATCAAGGCTTACCGACGCAACATGCCGCAGCCGCTCCGGTAACCCTCCCAGGAGGGGGCACCGTCAGGAGCCTGGCTCGTGCTGTGCCAGAAAGGGCGCTTCGTGGCCGATTCCGGCAACCCCAACGAGAACATCCCGTCCACCGACGCCGGCGTGACCGGCGAGGCCGCGGCATCCGGCACGGTCTCCGCCTCCTACGACGCCAGCGCCATCACCGTGCTCGAAGGGCTGGACGCGGTCCGCAAGCGACCCGGCATGTACATCGGCTCGACCGGTGAGCGCGGTCTGCACCACCTGGTGTACGAGGTCGTCGACAACTCGGTCGACGAGGCGCTGGCCGGTCACGCGGACACCATCGACGTGACGATCCTCGCCGACGGCGGCGTGCGTGTCGTCGACAACGGGCGTGGTATTCCGGTGGGCATCGTGCCCTCCGAGGGCAAGCCGGCTCTTGAGGTCGTGCTGACCGTGCTGCACGCGGGCGGCAAGTTCGGCGGCGGCGGCTACGCGGTCTCCGGCGGTCTGCACGGTGTCGGTGTCTCCGTCGTGAACGCCCTGTCGTCCAGGGTCTCCGTCGAGGTCAGGACCGACGGCCACCGCTGGACGCAGGACTACAAGATGGGCGTTCCGACCGCCCCGCTGGCCAAGCACGAGGCCATCGAGCGGACCGGTACGTCGGTCACGTTCTGGGCCGACCCGGAGATCTTCGAGACCACCGAGTACTCCTTCGAGACGTTGTCGCGGCGTTTCCAGGAGATGGCGTTCCTCAACAAGGGGCTGACGCTCAAGCTCACCGACGAGCGCGAGTCGGCGAAGGCCACCAGTGGTGCGGACGAGGCGGGCGCGGACGAGAAGGCCGAGGTCAAGTCGGTCACGTACCACTACGAGGGCGGCATCGTCGACTTCGTGAAGTACCTCAACTCCCGCAAGGGCGAAGCGGTGCACCCCACCGTCATCGACCTGGAGGCCGAGGACAAGGACAAGAGCCTGTCCCTCGAGGTCGCGATGCAGTGGAACAGCGGCTACAGCGAGGGTGTGTACTCCTTCGCGAACATCATCCACACGCACGAGGGCGGTACGCACGAGGAGGGCTTCCGGGCGGCCCTCACGAGCCTGATCAACAAGTACGCGCGTGACAAGAAGCTGCTGCGCGAGAAGGACGACAACCTCACCGGTGACGACATCCGTGAGGGTCTGACCGCGATCATCTCGGTCAAGCTGAGCGAGCCGCAGTTCGAGGGCCAGACGAAGACCAAGCTGGGCAACACGGAGGCGAAGACCTTCGTGCAGCGGGCGGTCTACGAGCACCTCAACGACTGGCTGGACCGCAACCCGGTCGAGGCGGCGGACATCATCCGCAAGGGCATCCAGGCGGCCACCGCGCGCGTGGCGGCCCGCAAGGCCCGTGACCTGACCCGGCGCAAGGGCCTGCTGGAGTCGGCGTCCCTGCCGGGCAAGCTCTCCGACTGCCAGTCGAACGACCCCACCAAGTGCGAGATCTTCATCGTCGAGGGTGACTCCGCCGGCGGTTCGGCCAAGTCCGGCCGGAACCCGCAGTACCAGGCGATCCTCCCGATCCGCGGCAAAATCCTCAACGTCGAGAAGGCCAGGATCGACAAGATCCTGCAGAACCAGGAGATCCAGGCGCTGATCTCCGCGTTCGGCACGGGCGTGCACGAGGACTTCGACATCGAGAAGCTCCGCTATCACAAGATCATCCTGATGGCGGACGCCGACGTCGACGGCCAGCACATCAACACCCTGCTGCTGACCTTCCTGTTCCGGTTCATGCGGGACCTGGTCGAGCGCGGGCACGTGTACCTCTCGCGTCCTCCGCTGTACAAGATCAAGTGGGGCCGGGACGACACCGAGTACGCGTACTCGGACCGTGAGCGCGACGCGCTGCTGGAGATGGGCCGTCAGCGTGGCAAGCGCGTCCGCGAGGACTCGATCCAGCGCTTCAAGGGTCTCGGCGAGATGAACGCCGAGGAGCTGCGTGTGACGACGATGGACCAGGAACACCGGGTCCTCGGCCAGGTCACCCTGGACGACGCCGCCCAGGCCGACGACCTGTTCTCGGTCCTGATGGGCGAGGACGTCGAAGCCCGCCGCGCGTTCATCCAGCGCAATGCCAAGGACGTCCGCTTCCTCGACATCTGAGTCGGTCTCAGCTGACCGCACCAGGAAGGATCTTCACCAGCAATGGCCGACGAGAACACTCCCGAGACGCCTGAGACCGAGGGCGGCGAGATCACCCTGCGCGTCGAGCCCGTCGGGCTCGAGACGGAGATGCAGCGCTCGTACCTGGACTACGCGATGTCCGTCATCGTGTCCCGTGCGCTGCCCGACGTACGCGACGGACTCAAGCCGGTGCACCGCCGCGTGCTGTACGCGATGTACGACGGCGGCTACCGCCCCGAACGCGGCTTCTACAAGTGCGCCCGCGTCGTCGGCGACGTCATGGGCAACTACCACCCGCACGGCGACTCCTCGATCTACGACGCCCTGGTGCGACTCGCCCAGCCGTGGTCGATGCGGATGCCGCTGGTGGACTCCAACGGCAACTTCGGCTCCCCGGGCAACGACCCGGCGGCGGCGATGCGCTACACCGAGTGCAAGATGGCGCCGCTGTCGATGGAGATGGTCCGTGACATCGACGAGGAGACCGTCGACTTCACGGACAACTACGACGGCCGCTCCCAGGAGCCGACCGTCCTGCCGTCCCGGTTCCCGAACCTGCTGATCAACGGCTCGGCCGGTATCGCGGTCGGTATGGCGACCAACATCCCGCCGCACAACCTGCGCGAGGTCGCGGCCGGCGCCCAGTGGTACCTGGAGAACCCGGAGGCCTCGCACGAGGAGCTGCTGGACGCGCTCATCGAGCGGATCAAGGGCCCGGACTTCCCGACCGGCGCCCTGGTGGTGGGCCGCAAGGGCATCGAGGAGGCGTACCGCACGGGTCGCGGCTCCATCACGATGCGCGCGGTGGTCGAGGTCGAGGAGATCCAGAACCGCCAGTGCCTGGTGGTGACCGAGCTGCCGTACCAGGTGAACCCGGACAACCTGGCGCAGAAGATCGCCGACCTGGTGAAGGACGGGAAGATCGGCGGTATCGCCGACGTCCGTGACGAGACGTCGTCCCGTACGGGCCAGCGCCTGGTCATCGTGCTGAAGCGGGACGCGGTCGCCAAGGTCGTCCTGAACAACCTGTACAAGCACACCGACCTGCAGACGAACTTCGGCGCCAACATGCTGGCGCTCGTCGACGGAGTGCCGCGCACGCTGTCCCTGGACGCGTTCATCCGCCACTGGGTGACGCACCAGATCGAGGTCGTCGTCCGCCGGACCCGGTTCCGGCTGCGCAAGGCCGAGGAGCGGGCGCACATCCTGCGCGGTCTGCTGAAGGCCCTGGACGCCATCGACGAGGTCATCGCGCTGATCCGGCGCAGCGACACCGTCGAGATCGCGCGCGGCGGCCTGATGGGCCTCCTGGAGATCGACGAGATCCAGGCCAACGCGATCCTCGAGATGCAGCTGCGGCGGCTGGCCGCCCTGGAGCGGCAGAAGATCGTCCAGGAGCACGACGAGCTCCAGGCGAAGATCAACGAGTACAACCAGATCCTCGCCTCGCCGGTCCGCCAGCGCGGGATCGTCAGCGAGGAGCTGGCGGCGATCGTCGAGAAGTACGGTGACGACCGGCAGACCAAGCTGATCCCGTACGAGGGCGACATGTCCATCGAGGACCTGATCGCCGAGGAGGACATCGTCGTCACCGTCACGCGCGGTGGCTACGTCAAGCGGACCAAGACGGACGACTACCGGGCGCAGAAGCGCGGCGGCAAGGGCGTGCGCGGTACGAAGCTGAAGGAAGACGACATCGTCGACCACTTCTTCGTCTCCACCACGCACCACTGGCTGCTGTTCTTCACGAACAAGGGCCGGGTGTACCGGGCGAAGGCGTACGAGCTGCCGGAGGCCGGCCGGGACGCGCGCGGGCAGCACGTGGCGAACCTGCTCGCCTTCCAGCCGGACGAGGCGATCGCCGAGATCCTCGCGATCCGTGACTACGAGGCGGCGCCGTACCTGGTCCTGGCCACGAAGTCCGGTCTGGTCAAGAAGACGCCTCTGAAGGATTACGATTCGCCCCGCGCCGGCGGTGTGATCGCGATCAATCTGCGTGAGCGGGAGGACGGAACCGACGACGAACTGATCGGTGCCGAACTCGTCTCGGCCGATGACGATCTCCTTCTGGTCAGCAAGAAGGCGCAATCGATCAGGTTCACCGCCTCGGACGACACTCTGCGACCGATGGGCCGTGCCACCTCGGGCGTCAAGGGCATGAGTTTCCGTGAGGCCGACGAGCTTCTCTCGATGAATGTCGTTCGAGCCGGTACGTTCGTGTTCACTGCTACGGACGGCGGGTACGCGAAGCGGACCGCCGTCGACGAGTACCGCGTCCAGGGTCGCGGCGGCCTCGGCATCAAGGCCGCCAAGATCGTGGAGGACCGCGGCTCGCTCGTCGGCGCGCTGATTGTCGAGGAGAGCGACGAGATCCTCGCCATCACCCTGTCCGGCGGTGTGATTCGTACGCGAGTCAGCGAGGTCAGGGAGACGGGCCGTGACACCATGGGCGTCCAACTGATCAACCTGGGCAAGCGCGATGCCGTGGTCGGTATCGCACGTAACGCCGAGGCGGGGCGCGAGGCGGAGGAGGTCGACGGCGGGGACGTCGTCGACGAGACCGCCGAGGCTGCCGCGACCACCGGCACGGACGAGGGTGAGGCGCCCTCGGCCGAGTAGCACGAGGAGTGAGTCATCGTGAGCGGAGCCACGGGCGCCGGATCGGCCGGTACCCCCACGGGTACGGAAACGGGCGGCGGCCGTGGCTCCGCCGCGCACGGGGCGGGTGCGGCGGACCCGCACACGACCCAGCTGAGGGCGGTCAAGCCCTCGGCGAAGGATGTGCCCTCCACCGATACGCCGGCATCCCAGGGGGGAACCGTGACGGACACCCGAGGCCCGCAGACCCAGCCCGGCGCGGGCCCGGCCGAGGGGCAGGCGGCCTCCCCGCTCCCCGGTGAGCGGCGCCCCGAGCAGCACTCCGGGCCCTACCACCCGCCGCAGGCCTATCCCGCGCAGACGCCCACCGGTGCCGTACGCCGGCCGCGCACCGGCGCGCGGACCGCGCCGCGCACCCGCAAGGCGCGACTGCGCGTGGCCAAGGCCGACCCGTGGTCGGTGATGAAGGTCAGCTTCCTGCTCTCCATCGCGCTGGGCATCTGCACGGTCGTCGCGTCGGCGGTGCTGTGGATGGTCATGGACGCGATGGGCGTGTTCTCGACCGTCGGCGGCACGATCTCGGAGGCGACCGGCTCCAACGAGGCGAACGGCTTCGACCTGCAGTCCTTCCTCTCGCTGCCGCATGTGCTGACCTTCGCGTCGATCATCGCGGTCATCGACGTCGTCCTCGCCACGGCCCTCGCCACCCTGGGCGCTTTCATCTACAACCTGTCCGCGGGCTTCGTCGGCGGTGTCGAACTGACGCTGGCCGAGGACGAGTGACCCACCTTCCGGGCTCGCCCGGCGGCCCCCCGACAACCGATTTTGGGACTGCCGCCCTCGTGCGCTAATCTTCAGGAGTCAGCGCGCGGGACACACACCGCAGAGCGCGGCGGGGCTATAGCTCAGTTGGTTAGAGCGCATCCCTGATAAGGATGAGGCCACAGGTTCAAATCCTGTTAGCCCCACATGCGAAAAGACCCCCAGTCGATACCGGCTGGGGGTCTTTGACATCCATGGCCGACATCGCTTGGGGCCACCTCGGGGTGCACCTTAGGGAAGGCCAGCAGGATGCCGCAGGTGTGGTCCAGCTCCTGGAGCTCCCGGCGTTCCTCCAGGACGCGAGCGCGGAACTCCGGGAGCGGGAGCACGGCCTGGGAGGACTCCGTCTTGAGGTCCTCGAGGACCAGGCCCACGCCCTTGACCCGCCGCACCTGCGGGAAAATCACTGTCCGATCGTCGGAACGCGGTGGTAGAGAGGCCATGTGACAACGACACTTGCGTTCCCCGTTCTACTGCGACTGATCGACGAACGGTCGAGCGCCTTCCGCGCCGCGGTCGCCTCCGCGCCCAGCCTCGACGTGCAGGTGCCGACCTGCCCCGAGTGGACGCTGTTCGATCTGGCGCAGCACATCGGCGAGGGGCGCCGCTCCTGGGCCGCCACCGTCGTCGCAGGGCCTGCTCCGGCCAAGTCCGCGGCGGAGGGCGCCCCGGCTGCGCCTCGGGAGCGCGAGGGACTTCCGGCCTGGTTGGCGGAGTCCACGGAGCAACTGCTGGACGCACTGCGGGAGGCCGGACCGGATCGCGGTTGCTGGACGTGGTGGGGTGCGTCCCAGTCGCCGCAGACCTGTGGCGCCGTCGCCCGGCACCAGCTCCAGCAGCTCGCGGTGCACACCTACGACGCCCAGGTCACTGTGGGTGCCCCGGAGCCGCTGCCGGACGAGGTGGCACTCGACGGTGTCGAGGAGTTCCTGTTCACCTGCGTCGCAACGACGAGTGCCTGGCCGCACAAG
This sequence comes from Streptomyces sp. NPDC041129, assembly GCF_055592265.1. Taxonomy (NCBI): domain Bacteria; kingdom Bacillati; phylum Actinomycetota; class Actinomycetes; order Kitasatosporales; family Streptomycetaceae; genus Streptomyces; species Streptomyces sp. NPDC041129. Next base: position 95,233 of record NZ_JBVIYV010000005.1, read on the forward strand.
CCCACTGCCTTCGACTTCCACGCCACCGAGGGCCGGTCCTGGCGCCTCACGGTCGACGGCGACGGCGCACGCTCCACCCGTATCTCCGCGCCCGGCACGACGCCTGTCAACGCTGCCGACGAAGGCCCGAACACGGCTGGCGTCTCCGTTCGCGGCACGGCCAGTGAGCTGGTCCTCTTCGTGTACGACCGTATCCCGGCGGACTCCCTGCAGATCGAGGGAGACGCAGGTTTGTTCGACCTGCTCCGCGCGTGGGACCCGGAGGAGTAGGACGGGTGCTGCAGAGCGGCGAAGTAAGCCTTGTCAAGACCGCATGCGGCGTCTGACACCAGCGGCTGACACCGACACGCACGAAACGCAGCGGTCAGCGCCGGACCTCGGTGAATGATCGACCAGGGCGCAAGGGCCGTTGGCCGACGTTGACAGACCCCCTTGATCGACCTGATGAGGATGGGGCCACAGGTTCCAATCTGCTGGCGCCACATGCGAGAAGACCCCCAGTCGATACCGGCTGGGGGTCTTTGGCATCCATGGTCATGCTGATCCGGCTGTGCCGCAGGATCGCTCGGGCCACCTTGGGGGTGCACCTTCGGGAGGCTGGCACTGTCACCCGAATGGCCCAACGTGACGTGCCACCCACATGGGTGAAGATCAAGCTGATTAATGCCCCAACCGAGGCAATCCGTGAAAGGCGAACCAAATGCGCATTCGACGAACCCTCGCCGCCGTCATCGCCACGGCAGCCCTCGCCGGACTCGGCCTCACAGGCGCCGTCACCGCAACCGCCGCCACCGCACCGGGTGCCCCATCCGTCGTCTCCCCTTCTGAGTGCAAGCAGGGCGGCGGAATGCCCGATCTGGTGGACAACGTCTGCAAGGGCGGTACGCACGACGGGGAGCAGGTCGACTGACCCCCACAAAGCGCCCCGCAGCCACGCGCCGCGGGGCGCTTCCGCGCGAGCGTGGCCGGGAGAGCGCTGTGAGGACCGACGTGCCGACGATGCATCCGGTCGGGCGTTTCAAGCGCCTGCTCCCGAAACCCCGGTGAGCCTAGGCTCTGCTGATGACCTTGCAACGAGTTCTGTCTCCTGGGCCGACGGCCTCAGTGACAGCCCCTGGGAGCCGTGCTCGCCGGTCTCGGGCACGCAGAAGGCCCGACCGCTGGCGACGGGGGATGCACCAGCGATCGGGCCATGGCCAAGGGTAACAAGGTTGGAGTGGTTGTGGGAGGCAACCGGCTTGTTGGGGCGGGGAGTTGGCCGATCTTGATCGGTCAGTGACACGGGGGGTCGTAGGACAGGCGGGGCAGGTACTCGTGCCACTTCTGCGGGGTCAGCACGCCCCGGGTGACCGCGCAGATGTGCCGGATGGCCGCGTCGGCGTCCAGGCGCCACAGGCGGACCGTGTCCGCGCCGCTGGACACGCCGAGCACATGGCTGTTGGGGCTGAACGCCAGGAAGTTGCCGGTCTTGGCGTAGGGGCTCATCGACTGGCCGATGGGGCTGGCCGACGAGGGCCGGGCCACGTTCCAGAGCCGTACGGTGTTGTCGTTGCCGCCGCTGGCCAGGATGTGGCCGGACTCGCCGAACGTCAGCGATGTGACCGCCTCGGTGTGTCCGGTGAGCGGCCGGCCCGGCTCGGTCGCCGCGCGGGGGTCGGTGACGTCCCAGAGCCGCACGGTGTCGTCGTCGCTGCCGCTGGCCAGGGTGCGTCCGTCGGGGCTGTAGGCGAGCGTGTTGACGGGGCCCGAGTGCCTGGTGAGCGGCTTGCCGAGCGGCACGGTGCGGGCCGGTTCGGTGACGTCCCACAGCCGGACGGTGCTGTCCGCGCTGCCGCTCGCGAGGGTGCGCCCGTCGGGGCTGTAGGCGAGCGAGTTGACGAAGCCCCGGTGCCCGGTGAGGGGCTTGCCGAGCGGGACGGCGTGGGAGGGGTCGGTGACGTTCCACAGCCGGATGGTGCGGTCGTCGTAGGCGGTGGCCAGGGTGTGCCCGTCGGGGCTGTACGCCAGCGCGTCCGGGCCCATGAACCGGGTCCGCAGGGCCAGCGGCGGCCCGGCGGAGACCGGGCGGGCCGGATCGGTGACGTTCCACAGGCGCACCGTCCGGTTCCCGGTGAGCACCGCGAGGGTGCGGCCGTCCGGCGAGAACACCAGGGACCGCTGGTCGCCGTTCGTGCGCATGAAGGGCTTGCCCAGGGCCACGGGCCGGCCGGGAGCGGCCACGTTCCACAGCCGGATCGCGCCGTCGCGCGCGGCCGTGGCGAGCACCTTGCCGTCCGGGCGGAACGCCCCGCCGCGGCCGGTCATGTCGGACGTCGGCACCGACCACAGGCGGACCTTGCCGTCACCGTTGCCGGTGGCGAGGGTACGGCCGTCCGGGCTGAACCCCAGGGCGTACATCTCGCCGCTGCCGCCCGCCAGCGGTTCGCCGACCTGGGACGCCGACCCCGGGTCTCCGACGTTCCACAGGCTCGCCGTGCTGTCCGCGCTGGCCGCGGCGAGCCGGTTGCCGTCGGGGCTGAAGGCCACGGACCAGACGGGGCCCGTGTGACCGGTGAGCGGTGAGCCGACCGGTGCCGCGCGCGCGGGGTCGGCGACGTTCCACAGCCGGATGGTGTCGTCCGCGCTGCCGCTGGCCAGGGTGCGTCCGTCGGGGCTGAACGCCACCGAGTGCACCAGGTCCGTGTGGCCGGTGAGCACCTTGGGCAGCGGTCGCGGGTGGCGCGGGTCGGCCGTGTTCCACAGCCGGATCGTGCCGTCGTCGCCACCGGCCGCGAGGGTGCGTCCGTCGGGGCCGAACGCCACGCAGCGCACCGCGGCCGTGTGACCTCCCAGCGCGCCGAGCGGTTCGGGCCGGCGCGGTGCGGAGACGTTCCACAGGCGTACGGTGCGGTCCTCGCCCGCGGAGGCCAGGGTGCGCCCGTCGGGGCTGAAGGCGACCAGGTAGATCGTGCCCTCGTGGCCGGTGAGGGGCTTGCCGAGCGGGACCGGGTGAGCGGGGTCGGTGACGTCCCACAGCCGGATCGTGCCGTCGTCCCCGGCGCTGGCGAGGGTGTGGCCGTCGGGGCTGAAGACCGCGCTGCTGACCCAGCTCGTGTGACCGGTGAGGGGCTTGCCCAGCGGCTCGGGCCGGCTCCGGTCGGCCACGTTCCACAGGCGGACCGTCCGGTCGTAGCCGGCCGTGGCGAGAAGCTTGCCGTCGGGGCTGAACGAGGTGAGGTAGACGGCCCCGTGGTGGCCGAGCAGGGAGGTGGCCAGGGGGGCGTTGACGATCGAGATCAGCCTGCTGTACGTCCCCTCGTCGTCGGGGCGCAGGTCGTGGGCCACCAGGTCCAGTTGGGCGGCCAGCGACGGATCGGTGTGCTGGACCCGGTCCGCCTCCGCGATCACCTGCTCGAACACGGCGTCGTCCCGCTGCTGCCAGGCGACCACCGCCGAACCGGCCGCCAATACGGCGAGCACGACCAGCGCCGCCACGGCGGCGCGGCTGATCAGGACGGTACGGCGGCGCAGCCGGACCGAGGCGGCCAGGAACTGCACCGCGCCCCGGGTCAGATAGGTGTCCCCGGCCGACTTCGCCCAGCTCCGGGCCTGTTCGAGGCGGGAGCCCCGGTAGAGCAGCGCGCTGTCCCGGTCCGAGGCCTCCCAGGCGCGGCCGTCCTCCTCCAGCCGCTGGCGCAGCAGGTGGTCGCCCCGGTCCTCGTCGATCCAGTGGCGCAGCCGTGGCCAGGCGTGCAGCAGCGCCTCGTGGGTGATCTCCACGGTCTCCGCGTCGAGCGTGACCAGCCGGGCGCGCACCAGCGCCTCGAGGGACTCCTCCGTCTTTCCGGGGTCCACCGACTCCTGCGCCAACTGGCGCCGGGTGCCGCGCCTGCGGGTGGCCTGGGTGTCCTCGCCGAGCCGGACCAGGCGCAGCAGCAGCAGCCGGGCCGCGGTGCGGGCGGCCGGGTCGAGGCTGGTCCAGGCGCGTTCGGCGGTCGCCGCCACCGCGCCCTGGATGCCGCCCGCCGCGCGGTAGCCGGCCAGGGTCAGCCGGCCCGCCTTGCGGCGCTGCCAGGTGGCGAGCAGGGCGTGCGAGAGGAGCGGGAGCACTCCGGCGTCGTGCGCCCCGCGCGGGCCGTCCGCGCTGACCTCCCGCACGATCAGCTCCGCCAGCCCCGGCTCCAGCTCCAGGCCCACGGCCTTGGCGGGGCCGGTCACCGCCTCGCGGAGCTCCGCCGTGGTGAGCGGCCCGAGCACCATGTGCCGGTGCTGCAGCGCGTCGGCCAGTTCCGGGTGGCCGAGGCACTGTTCGTAGAAGTCGGCGCGGATGCCGAGGACCACGAGGACGGGGGCGGGACCGGGTGAGTCCGGGGGTGGGGTGCAGGCCGCGTGCAGCAGCTGGACGAAGGCGCGGCGGGCGGCCTCGTCGGGGCAGAGGGTGAAGGTCTCCTCGAACTGGTCGACGATGATCACCGCCCGCGGCCGGGCGGAGGTGGCGGCCGGCGTGGGGCCGGCCGGGTGCGGGGACGGTGAGCCGGTGACGTCGTCCGGGGGGAGGAGCCGGGCGCCGGACCGGTGTGGAATCGGGAGCGTGGACTCGGCCGTGGCCGCCGGGCGCACGCCGGTCCCGTCGAGGAGCGTGACCCGGGTGTCGCTGCCGTCCGTCCGCGTGCCGACCGCGCCGGTCTCGGGCGCCCGTGCGTCCGGCGAGCCGGTTCCGTTCGGGTGCGGGCCCGGGGACGTGCCGCCGGGCGGCTCCCCGTGCGGGGCGGACGTCTCCCGCAGTGCCCATGCCGTGACCGCATCGCGCACCGCGCGGGCGAAGCGCGGGGTGTCGGATCCCGGCGCGGCCGGCTGGTGGGCGGCCTCCGCCTCGGCGACGCGCGCGTCGGCGGCGAGGGCGGCCAGTTCCGGGACCCGGCGGGTCAGCTCGCCCAGCGGATCGGCGCCCGGCACCAGCTGGAGCACGGCCGTCGGCCGGCCGTCGCCGTTCCCGAGCGCGCCGTCCCGCACCGCGGGCACCAGACCGGCGTTCAGCAGGGACGACTTCCCGGCACCGGAGGCGCCGACGATCATGATCAGTCCGCCGGTCCGCTCCGCGGCGCGCAGCTGGGCCACCAGGGACTCGGTGCTCCGTTCCCGGCCGAAGAACCACCGGGCGTCCTGCTGGCGGTAGGGAGCCAGGCCCCGGTACGGGCACACGCCGCCGGCGACCGGCGGCGCCTGGGCCGGTGGCCGCCGGTTCTCCTGAGCGGGCACCGCGGGTCGGTCGCCGGCCGGGTCGGCCAGCGCGCGCTCCCACAGGCGCTGCCACTGGGGCAGGTCGTACAGCCCGCTGGAGACCGGGACCGGCCGCGCGCGGCGCGCCTCCGGGATGAGGATCTGCAGGACGGCCGCGAGGGCGGCGAACTGGGCCGGTACGTTCTTGGCCCGCCGCCAGTCGCTGATCCGCTGGGCGGACACCCGGACCGGCCGTCCGCGCTCGTCCACCCGCTGCAGTCGTACGACCGCCTCGGACACGCTCTTCAGGGGTGGATTGCCGGCCTCCTTGTAGAGCAGTGCGAGGCGCTCGGCGAAGGCCGTGCGTGTCCCTGAGTCGGAACTCAAGGTCCCACCCCTTACTCCCCCCGTATCAGGACGTCCGGACCGGAAAACTCACCCTATACGGCTGACCTGCGGCTACGCCCTGGACCGGATACCGGGACCTCCTCGGACGGGGCCGGAAATGGCAGGATCACGACGCGGTAGCGGAATCGTCACACTCGGTCCGGACAGGCCACCGGCCCGGTACCCGGGCGGACGGCCCGAGACGCCGATCGTTCTCGGCCAAAGTGCCCGACGGGCGCGGTGGAGACCGACGGCGCGAGGGACGTCGCGGTCCCGGACATCAGCCCCCGCACCGATCCGCCGACGCGGTGCGGGCGACGCCACCCGATCCGTCCGGTACCGGTCCCCACGAGGGGAGGGACCGGTGCCGGACGGGCCGGGTACGAAGCGGCGGTTCACCGGGTGGCCGGACCGGGCAGTCACGTCCCGGCAGTCAGTCACCGACCGCCGGCCGGCCCGCGAGGGCGCCGGGGTCCCGCAAGGCTGGAGGACGCATGAAGGTCTCCGTGGACCGCGCCGTGTGCTACGGCTCCGCCGAGTGCGCGCACCGTGCCCCGTCCGTGTTCGCGTTCGAGGACGGGTACGGCGTGGTCCGGCCCGGCCAGGAGGACGCCGGGGAGGATCCGCGGGTGCGCGAGGCGGCCGAGAAGTGTCCCTCCCAGGCCGTCGTGCTCACCGAATGACACGGGTGACCGCGGATCACCGGCCGGCCGGGAAGGACCAGCCGAGGTCCGCCAGCGCACGGGCCCTGGCCTCGACCACGGCCATGCGGGAATCCCGCTCGGCCGGGTCGGTGTGCGCGGCCTGACCGGTCACCTGTCCCTCCCACTTCCGGTACAGCAGCCCGGCCTCTCCGGTGAACCAGCCGCGGCTGACCGCGTTCAGCGCCAGCAGCAGTCCGGTGTCCTCGGAGGCGGGCAGGGCCATCCAGCCGCCCAGGGCCGTCAGCAGGTCCCGGCGGACGCAGAGCGACGCCGGATGGACCTGGGCCCGGAACCCGTGCTGCTTCCAGGAGCGCAGTACGGCACCGCGCTCGACGGGGCCGTCGTCCGGATCGCCGGGGAAGCCGGCCGTGGAACCGTCGGGGAACAGGTCGAGCGCCCGCGAGGTGGTCCAGCCGATGGTGCGGTCGGCCTCCAGGACGGCCAGGTCACGGGCGAGCGCGCCGGGCGTGAGCCGGTCGTCGGCGTCCAGGACCTTCACATACGCGCCGTCCGCGCGGGCCAGCGCGATCGTGCGGGCCACGCCCGGTCCGCCCGGCCGCCCCTGCCGGAAACTCACCCGCTCGTCGTCCGGCACGTACGGGCGCACCTCGTCGGTCCGGCCGTCCTCCTGGATCAGCCACCGCCACTCCCAGCCGTCCGGGAGCCACTGCTCGCGCAGGGACTTGTAGGCATCCGGCAGGAAGCGGGCGGACGGGGCGTGGACAGCGGTGACAACGGTGACGCGCCGGGGCACGGCGGCATTCACCACCTTTCCGGGCACGTGGTGAGGAGCGGTTCCGTACGGTCGCCGGGCAGCACGAGGTCCGAGACCCTGGGCATCCGCTCAGGCTACGGCGTTGAAGCTGACCTGACGACCCGGTACGGACGCCCCTGAACAGCGCGAGACCCCCGGCCGATCCCGGCCGGGGGTCTGTCCGTGTCGACTGATGCGTACGCAAGTCGCCCTGATGTCGAAACGTCTGCGTTCTCAGTACCGCGGAGGATTCAGCAGTTCAGTGGGTCCGCGGACTGAAGGTCGGGGTCGGTCTCCGCTTCCGTCTCGGTGAGGGGGCGGTGCCGGCAGCTCGGGGACTTTCCGTGGGCCTCGGCCCGGATGCGCTGCTTCATCGTGGGGGGCAGGGCCCTGGCATGGGACCGGGTCCAGTGATTCGCCATGGGGCTCGTCGGGACGATCCGTTGCGCGATGCGGTCCTGCGGCGTCTCGGTCCGAGGTGCGGCCGCCGCGGCGGTGGCGGTGGTCGCGGTGACGAGTCCGAGCGCCGTGCACAGCGCGAGGAAGGCGGTGACGATGGCGGTCCACAGCTGCACGACCTTGTTGTTCTTGGTCATGGCCCCTCACTTTCAGGTTGGGCGATTTGCGTACTTTCCTCATGATGTGTATGAGCATCGCGAAGTGGTGGACCTGGGGCCGTGGCGCGTCGATGTTCTGATCAACACCACTCGGATGGACGTAAGAGCCCCGGAAATCCCCTGAAACCGGGCGAGGCTGAGCGAAACGCGAGCAAAGTGACGGCCCGTGGGGGTGTGATCACCCTCCGGCCACGGTGGCGCCGACCTGGCCTATCGCGCGCCCGGGAGCGGGAGTTGGGGCCCGACGCAGGTCACCGATCGATATCGGCCGGTGTGTATAGTCGGGCGCCAGAGGTCCCCTACGTCAAGGAAAGACGAGGTCGCGCGGTGAAGAAGCTGCTCCTGGTCGCACTGGCCGCCATCGGCGGGCTCCTCGTGTACCGCCAGATCCAGGCGGATCGCGCCGAGCAGGACCTGTGGACGGAGGCGACTGACTCCGTGCCCACGGGTTCGTGAGTACCGATTCAGAATCTGATCAGACCCCGGCCGCCCTTGCGGTCGGGGTTTTGTGTTGTCCCGTTGACCGGGTGGACGCGGGCCGCCGCGGCCTTGGGGGCCTTCTTCATCGACCATCCGGTCCTCTTGTCCGATTGTCCGGTGGTCCTACGGCTCGTGTTGCCGGTTCGCGAGAGGTGGTGTAGGCGTCACCGGACGGGCCGGAGGCGGTGCGGTTGGCCGGTCCCGGTGATTCGGACGGCCGTACGCATTCCCCGGATGGCGCAGAGGTGCTCGGGGCAGGATGAGCCACGGCCGGATGCGCGGCGCGGAACGGGAGGGAGCGGCACGTGCGGGGGCGAGGGCGTGGAACGTGGTGGCGGCTGGGCGGTGGCCGGCCGATGGGTGCCGCGGCCCGGACGGGCGTCGTGACGGCCGCGACGTGCGCCGTGGCAGCGCTGCCGGGCGGGTTCGCGGCGGCGGCCGGGACCCAGGACCCGTACGCCTTCGACCCGGCCGGCCGGTCCATAGCGGGCGCCACCGGCACCGCCGGCGCGCCGCGGCTGGAGGCGGGCCGTACCTACCGCGACTCCCTTCCGGGGAGCGGCTCGCTCACCTACCGCCTCGACCTCACCGCCGCCGAGTCGGCTTACGCCCCGGTCACCGCCGCACCCCCGCCCGGCACCACCGGCAACGCCACCGACGGCATCCGCGTGTCCCTGGAGGACGCGCGCGGCACCCGCTGTTCGACCGCCTCCGCGCTCTTCGGCGCGGGGCTCAGCGCCCGCCCGGTGACCGCCCTGGGGCAGCGGCAGACCGGGCGCTCACTGTGTCAGGGAGCCGGAACCTACTACCTGCGCGTCGAGCGCCTGAGCGCCGGCGGCTCCGCGAGCGCTACGGCGTCCTCGGCACCGCGCTGGGACCTGGAGATCGCACCCGTCACCGAACCCGGCCTGGTCGCTGCCGGGCCCACCACCGCGCCCCCGGACCAGGGCTCCGCCTCCCCCGAGCCGCTCTCCGGCGACCCCCGTGACCGCACCGGCGGCGCCGGATTCACCTCCGCCCGCCCGCTGGGCCAAGGGGTCTGGCGGACCGGCATCACACCCGGGAGCACCCTCTTCTACAAGGTCCCGGTCGACTGGGGCCGCCAGATGCACGCCGTCGCCGAACTGGACGCCTCCACGAGCGGCCACGGCTATGTCGGCGGAGCCCTGAACCTCTCGCTGTACAGCCCCGTCCGCGGATACGTCGACGGCGCCTCCGTCGGCTACACCGGCACCCGCAGATCCACGGCCCTCGAGCCGCTGCCGCCGGTGGAGTACGCCAACCGGTACGCCGTCCTCACCGGGGAGAACGCGGTGCGCTTCGCCGGCGACTACTACCTTGTGCTGCACCTCAGCGAGAAGATGGCCGGCACCTTCGGAACGGGGCCGTTCCACGTGACGCTGCGGGTGCGGGTCGGCGGACAGGCGCACGACGGGCCGCGGTACGCCGGGCGGCCGGAGCCGCGGGACGTCTTCACCGTCACGGAACAGGACCGGCAGGCCGCGGCGGCCGGCGACACCGGAGGCGGCGGCATCGCGATGAAGGCCCTCGCGGCCGGCGGCATCGGCACCGGGACCGCGCTGCTGCTGGTGCTGGGCGGCTGGACCGTGGCGGCCCGGCGGGCTCAGACGCGGGCCAGCGCCCAGAAGCCCACGGCGTAGCAGGCCAGCGCCAGGAGCAGGATCGGGAGCGCCGCCTTCGCCGGAGGCCCGGGCCGCCGGATCGCCCGACGGGCCCGGCGGCCGTGTCCGGACGTGTGTCTGGCCGCGGAACCGGCGGCCGGCACGGCCGCGGGACCGCTCGTGGGACCGGCAGGCGGGGGAAAGCGGGGGTCCTGGGCGGTGTACGACGCGGTGGAGGCATCGGCGCGCGGCTGCGCCCACGGGATCGGGGGCACGGAGCCCGCACGGAATCCCGGGGTCACCGAGGCCATCGGCGCCTCCGGCGCGGGATGCCTGCCGGCGTACGACCCGGGGGAGGGCTCCGGACGGTGTGCCGGGGCGTGCGGGGCGCGGGCGGCGGGCTCCGTGACGGGAGTCGGCGCGTGCCCGGCCGGGGGCCCGTCGTTCCGCGGTACCGGGGCAGCCGCCTGCTCCGCACGCCGGACGTACGGCTGTGGACTGGGCGTCGGCTGCGGGGGCGGAAGGTGGAAGCTCCCGGTGTCCGACATCGAGCCGGTGACGGAGTGCTCCGCCCCGGCACTCCCCGTGCCGCCGCCATCGGCACCGGTGCCGCCGCCATCGGCACCGGTGCGGGTGCCCGTGGCCAAGGGCGCTTCCCGTACCCGTATCCCGGAGGCGGGTTTCAGCGGGCCGTCGGGTCCGAACCCGGAGGGCAAAGGCCCGAGTTGGTCGAAAATCTCGATCGACTCGTCGTCCGGACCCGGCTCCGGAAGGAGTTCGACAGCGCAGGCGAGCGCCTTGCGCGCACCCGTGGCGGTGCGGAAGCGGGCCGTCGGATCGGGCTGGAGCAGAGTGGCGACGATCTGCCAGAGCGGCTCCGGAACTCCCCTGGGCGGGCCGGGCGTTCCGTGCTCCGCGAAGTACTGCACCAGCGCCTTGGAGTCCGGCTTCGCCCCCTCCAGCAGATACAGGGCGACCAGGCCCACCGCGAACAGATCCGCCGGGAAGTCCGGTTCGGAGCCCAGCAGTTGTTCGGGCGCCAGATAACCCGGCGTGCCCACCACGAGGTTGGTCTCCGTCAGGCGCGGCTCACCGAACCGCATGGCGATGCCGAAGTCGGACAGCCGCAGCCGCGGCCGGCCGGTTCCGGTCGCCTCGAGCAGCACGTTGGCGGGCTTGATGTCGCGGTGCACGACGCCTTCCGCGTGCACCGCGGCCAGCCCCGACAGAAGCTGGTCCAGCAGGGTGCACACGAAGCCCGGCGGAAGCGGGCCGTAGTCACCGATGAGGTGGACCAGCGAGCCGCCCCCGACCAGGTCCATGGTGAACAGGACCTTGTCGTCGTCGGCCGCCCAGCTCGCCGGGGCGAGGACATGCGGATGGTCGATGCGCAGGGCCTGCTCGCGTACGAAGCGCAGCAGTGAGTGGGCGTCGCTCTGCTGGAGCACCTTTGCGGCCACATAGCGCCGGCGCCGGTGGTCCCAGGCACGCCAGACGGCACCCACGCCGCCGCGCCCGATCGGGTCGGCCAGTTCGTACCGGCCGGCGAAGACCTCACCCATGACAGTCCGCCGCTCCTCCCCCCCCAGCCCCCTTGATGAGTGACACAACCCCGGCCCCACCGGGAAACGGTCATTCCCGCACCCCCCAAGAAACACACCCCTGGCCCGGCCCCGGACCCCCTCCGAGAACCGGGCCGTGGGATCAGTTCTGGTGGGACTGGTAGTGCGCGACCGCGTCGGAGGTACGGCCGGCCCCGTAGACCCGGAGGAACTCTGCCAGCTCGGGGTGGGTCCGGGCGAGGCTGTCGGCCGCCTCGATTATGTCGCCGGCGGCGGCCACCGAGCGCAGCAGCGACTGGATCTCGCGCACCACACGCTTGACCGTCGGAGCACCGGAACTGTTCGTCGTATGCGTGGTGTTGCTCAGCACCGAGCCCCCCTGGGACTTCTTGATCTCGTCCATCCGCTCGGTCGCCTCGGCCGCGCTGACGCTGCCGTCCGCGGCCTGGGCCGCCAGCTCCTGCAGCAGCTGTACCCGCTGGACCACGGCGGGATTGCCGATCTTCGCGCGCTGGCCGCTCATCAGCTGCGACAGCATCGGAGCCGACAGCCCCAGCACCGCCGCGAGCCGGGCCTGGTTGAGCCCGAGATCGTCGATGAGCTTACGGAAGAGCGCCCCCAACGGCTCTCCGTACCAGTTCCGCTGCAGCTCCCGCGCTCTCGCGGTGGCTTCCTGCTGTGCGGCGTCCATTGCGTCTCCCCATCGCTTCCCCTGAAACCGCGGTTCGCTGTAGCGAACCACGTCGAGCATCTTACGGAGAGTGGTCATTCGCCGGGACCCCCAATCTTTTTGCGGGATACGGGGGGTGACCCGGTACTCTGGTGCCCGGCGCCCGCCCGGGACGTGGTTCCTCCGGCCGGACGCTTCCTTTCCGGGGCCTTAGCTCAGTTGGTAGAGCGCCGTCTTTGCATGGCGGATGTCAGGGGTTCGACTCCCCTAGGCTCCACCTGGAAAAGCCCTCCGAACTGCGACGACGCAGCTACGGAGGGCTTCTTCGTGGGCTCCTGCGGGGCCGTTTCACGTGAAACGACTGTGGGGCGGACGACCGTCGAGTCGTCCGCCCCACAGCTACGTCCGGCAGGGTGGGATACCGCCGCCTCAATCCTTGTCGTCGCGGTCGGCGGCCTCGTCCTGGGCCTGCTTCGCCTGGACCTCGGGGTCCAGTACCGCGGAGCCGCTGCCGTCCACCGAGCCCAGACCCGACTCCGGTACCTCGGTCGCGGCGGGCGGCTCCACCAGCCAGTCGGGGTTGGCCTGCTTGTCCCACCACTTCCAGGCCGCGAACGCGCCCCCCGCCACCAGGCCGACCAGCGCCAGCACCTTCATGGCGCGGCCTGCCCGGCGGCGCCGCTCGTTCCTGCGCGCGAGCTTCCGGATCTCCTCGGCCGTGACCTGGCCCCGCAGCGCGGCCAGAGCGGCGGCGCCCCGCGTGGCGGCCTCGTCAGCCACCGGCGCGGCCGCCGCCACCGCCTGCTCGATCCTCGGACGTGAGTACTCGGCCGCCTGCCGGGCGGCCTTACGGGTGCGGACGGCGGCCTCGTGTGCGGCCATGTCCACCTTCGGCGGTACATGCGCACGGGCCTGCTCCAGACGTGGGGCGAGCCGGGCGTCGTACTGTTCGCGGGCCTGTTCGGCGGCCTGCGACACCACGGGCGCCAGCCGTACACGTGCCTCTTGCGCGTAATACGCGGCACGCTCCTTGGCCGTGTCGGCGTAGGGCGCCACCACTTCCGCGGCGTGCAGCACGCTGTCCTTCGCCGAGCCGGTCGCGGCGCGCACGCTTTCAATGCGGGTCACGGGTTCCTCCTCCTCGGTGGCGTACGGTAATTCGACTTTCCACCCTTTTACGGATCATGCCTCCCGGGAGCCGGTGCGGCATGCGCGGGCGGGCATATGGGTGCAACAGGGGCTTGTCGACGACACTGCCACGAATCGCCGCCGCGCGCTCCCTCTCCGCGGAACTCGCCACGGCCGGGCGCCACCCGACCCCGACCGTGCGAGGATCAGGGGGTTACACGAGGACAACGGAAGGCACACCGTGGCCGAGCAGCTCTACGCCACCCTGAAGACCAACCACGGCGACATCGAGGTACGGCTGTTCCCCAACCACGCGCCGAAGACCGTCAGGAACTTCGTCGAACTCGCACAGGGCGAGCGTGAGTGGACGCACCCGGGCACCGGCACCGTGAGCACGGACCGGCTCTACGACGGCACGGTCTTCCACCGGGTGATCAGCGGCTTCATGATCCAGGGCGGCGACCCGCTGGGCAGCGGCATCGGCGGCCCCGGCTACGAGTTCGAGGACGAGTTCCACCCGGACCTGTCCTTCAGCAAGCCGTACCTGCTCGCCATGGCCAACGCCGGCCCGGGCACCAACGGCTCGCAGTTCTTCATCACCGTCTCCCCGACGACCTGGCTGAACCGCAAGCACACCATCTTCGGCGAGGTCAGCGATCCGGCCGGTCAGAAGGTGGTGGACGCCATCGCCGCCGTGCCCACCACCAAGCCGAACGACCGGCCGGTCAACGACGTCGTCATCGAGTCGGTCGTCATCGAGAAGCGCGCAAGCTGAGCGCGGGCGCGCTCGCGCCCCCCGAGCCGTCGCAGGGAACCAAACGCCCCGCTCGTCCGTAAGGAAGAGCGGGGCGGGGTATGCCGGGGGAAGGCCCACGACCAGCAAGGGGTGCTCATGGACCACGCCGCAGACCGCACGCACGACGCCCGGAGCGTGCCCGTGTGCTACCGGCACCCGGACCGCGAGACCGGCGTGCACTGCACTCGCTGCGAGCGCCCCATCTGCCCCGAGTGCATGGTCAGCGCCTCGGTCGGCTTCCAGTGCCCCGAATGCGTCCGGGCCGGCTCAGGCACCGGCCACTCTCCGGCCGCCTCCCGCCCGCGTACGGTCGCGGGGGGCACGGTGGCGGCGGACCCGCGGTTGGTCACCAAGATCCTCATCGGGATCAACCTGGCGATCTACCTGGTCCAGATGGCCGTCGGCGACAGCTTCACCGACCGGTTCGACCTGGTCGCACGTGCCCAGTTCGCCCCGTTCGGCGCCCTCGAGGGGGTGGCCGAAGGGCAGTACTACCGCCTGCTGACCTCGATGTTCCTGCACGGCGGCTATGTGCACATCGCGTTCAACATGCTCAGCCTGTGGTGGATCGGCGGCCCACTGGAGGCCGCCCTCGGCCGCGCCCGGTACCTTGCCCTGTACTTCGTCTCGGGTCTGGCAGGCAGCGCGCTCAGCTATCTCATCGCCCCGCCCAACCAGGCCTCGCTCGGCGCCTCGGGCGCGATCTTCGGGCTCTTCGGGGCCACGGCGGTGCTGATGCGCCGGCTCAACTACGACATGCGCCCGGTCATCGCCCTGCTGGTGATCAACCTGATCATCACCTTCGGCTGGGGCGGTATCGCCTGGCAGGCCCACATCGGCGGCCTGGTTGCCGGTGTCGTCACCGGCTACGCCATGGTGCACGCTCCGCGTGAGCGGCGGTCACTGATCCAGTACGGCACATGTGCTCTCGTACTGGCCGTGGTCGTGGTTCTGGTGCTGGTCAGAACCGCTCAGCTCACCTGACGTCGAACCGTTGTCCACAGTGTGTGGTGAATCTTGTGCATACTGTGCGGCCACAGCTGCGCCCCCTGCCGCTCGGATGTGTTTCCGCAGGTGGGGCAGGGGGCGAACGGTTGTCCGGGGGCCGGTAGGGCAGTCACACCGGCGTCAACGGCCGGGGGGTTATCCACAGATCGTAGTCTTTTCCCCAGGAGGGTGTGGACGACGCTGTGATCCTGTGGATAACTCAGTGAACAGCCCTGGGCAGAGCCGGTCCGGAGCAGGCTACTTCCACTGGGTGGAGACACCGAAGCCGGCGGCGATGAAGCCGAAACCGACCACGATGTTCCAGTTGTCCAGGCTGTCGATCGGAAGCGAGCCGTCCGTGACGTAGAAGACGACGATCCAGGCCAGGCCGATGAGGAACATGGCCAGCATGACCGGCGCGACCCAGGCGCGGTTGGTGAGCTTGATGGCCTGCCCCTGCTTCGCGGGCGGGGGCGTGTAGTCGGCCTTCTTGCGGATACGTGACTTCGGCACGAGGGTCTCTCCTGTCGATGCGCTGCGTGGCCGCGCAGGTAACTGGGTCGGTCCGGGGCAGCGTACAAGGGGACACTTAGCGCTCCCCCGGGCGTCCGTTAGCGTAGTGCTTCCGCGGCGCCGAAGGAGATAAGGGTACGTTGAGCAATTCTGCCGACTCCCCCGGGACGGGAGCAACGGGTTCCGGCCCCGTTCGTTCGTCGCGCATGCGCCCGGCGCGGATTCTCACCGTGGCCGTGTTCGCGCTGGCCGGCCTGATCTTCTTCACCAGCTTCAACACGGCCAAGGGCACCGACATCCGGCAGGACGCGTCCCTGCTCAAGCTGTCCGACCTGATCCAGGAGCGCAGCCACAAGAACAAGCAGCTGGACGAGTCCAACGCGGCCCTGCGGGACAACGTGGAGTCGCTCGCCGAGGGTGACGACGGCAGCACCAGGGCGCAGGACGAGAAGCTGAGCGGCCTGGAGAGGAGCGCGGGCACCCAGCGGGTCAAGGGCAGCGCGATCACCGTCACCCTCAACGACGCCCCGCCGAACGCCACGGCCAAGCTTCCCGGCTACCCCGAGCCGCAGCCCGACTACCTGGTCATCCACCAGCAGGACCTGCAGGCCGTGGTGAACGCGCTGTGGCAGGGCGGGGCCAAGGGCATCAAGGTCATGGACCAGCGGCTGATCTCCACCAGCGCGGTGCGCTGCGTCGGCAACACCCTGATCCTCCAGGGCCGCGTCTACTCACCGCCGTACAAGATCACGGCGGTGGGTGACCCGGAGCGGCTGCAGCAGGCGCTCGCCGCGAGCAGGGCGATCCAGACGTACATGGTGTACGTCAACGTCTACGGTCTCGGCTGGAAGGTCACCGAGGACGGAGTGGTGACGTTGCCGGGCTACTCGGGCACGGTGGACCTGCACTACGCGAAGCCGGTGCAGTAGCCACCCACCCGGGGGCCGGCGGTGCTCGGCCCCCGCGAAACCGTCGCGGCCTGCGTTGAGGTGATCGGCCCCCTGTCACGTACGTCCGGGTACACGCGTCCGGACGGGTCCCCCGCGCTGACCACGCGGCCCGCCGAGTCAGGCCAACCGGGGGCTCCACGCCGTTAGTCTGGTGCCGTACGGCGTGGGTTACCGGTGCCGTGGTGAGACGGGAAGGGACGGCATGTACGGCTGGATCTGGCGGCATCTGCCGGGGAACGTGTGGGTGAAGGCGCTGGTCTCGCTCGTCCTGGTCCTGGCCGTGGTCTACGTCCTCTTCCAGTACGTCTTCCCCTGGGCCGAACCGCTGCTGCCCTTCAACGATGTGACGGTGGACAACCAGTGAGCGCGCGGATTCTCGTCGTCGACAACTACGACAGCTTCGTCTTCAACCTGGTCCAGTACCTGTACCAGCTCGGCGCCGAGTGCGAGGTGCTGCGCAACGACGAGGTGTCGACCGCGCACGCGCAGGACGGCTTCGACGGCGTGCTGCTCTCGCCGGGCCCGGGCACGCCGGAGCAGGCGGGCGTGTGCGTGGACATGGTCCGGCACTGCGCGGCGACCGGCGTCCCCGTCTTCGGGGTGTGCCTGGGCATGCAGTCGATGCAGGTGGCGTACGGCGGTGTGGTGGACCGGGCCCCGGAGCTGCTGCACGGCAAGACCTCACTGGTGGAGCACGGGGGGCGGGGCGTCTTCGCCGGGCTGCCCTCGCCGTTCACGGCGACCCGCTACCACTCGCTGGCGGCGGAGCCCGCCACCGTCCCGGACGAGCTGGTGGTCACGGCCCGTACCCACGACGGGATCATCATGGGCCTGCGGCACCGTGAACTCCCGGTGGAGGGCGTGCAGTTCCATCCCGAGTCGGTGCTGACCGAGCACGGGCACCGGATGCTGGCCAACTGGCTGGTCGAGTGCGGCGACGAGGGCGCGGTGGCGAGGTCGGCGGGGCTCGCCCCGGTGGTGGGCAGGGCCACGGCGTGACCGCGCTGCGCCCGGAGCGCGAGACCGATGCCTCGTACGGGGATCAGTCGTACGAGGCTTCCGGTGCGCTTGGGGACTGGCACATGGCGGGGTCGGCGCCGGGGGAGCCGTACCGGGCCGGCCTGGACGACGAGACCATGGCGCTGCGGCTCCCCGATCCGGCGCACGGTCCCGAGAACGGGGCTCTGCGCGCCTCAGAAGCCTCTTCCGCCTCTTCCGCCCCTGGACCCCCGGCGGGGGGCCGTGCGGCCCGCAGGAAGGCCGCCAAGCGGCGCGGTGGGCGTCATGGCGGAGCACACCGGGAGGCAGCGGCCCCGGTGGAGCCGGAGAGCGGCCGGCCGCTGTCCCGGGTCGAGGCCCGGCGGCGGGCGCGGCTGCGCAAGCCGGGCCCGGGGGTCATCGCGAGCCGGGCGATCGGCGAGGTGTTCATCACCACCGGCGTGCTGATGCTGCTGTTCGTCACCTACCAGCTGTGGTGGACGAACGTCCGGGCGCACGCGCAGGCGGGCAGCGAGACGCATCAGCTGCAGGACGACTGGGCGAGCGGCAAGCGGGCCCCGGGGGTCTTCGAACCGGGGCAGGGCTTCGCGATACTCCACATTCCCAAGCTGGACGTGGTGGCGCCGATCGCCGAGGGCGTCAGCAACAAGAAGGTGCTCGACAAGGGGATGGTCGGGCACTACGGCGAGGCTCCGCTGAAGACGGCGATGCCGGACGCGAAGACGGGCAACTTCGGCCTGGCGGCGCACCGGAACACGCACGGCGAGCCGTTCCGGTACATCAACAGGCTGACGCCGGGTGACCCGGTCGTGGTCGAGACGCAGGACACGTACTTCGTGTACAAGGTGACCTCGATGCTGCCGGTGACTCCGCCGTCCAACACCAGCGTTCTGAACCCGGTGCCCAAGGGCTCCGGGCTCACCGGGCCGGGCCGCTACATCACCCTCACCACCTGTACGCCGGAGTTCACCAGCAAGTACCGGCTGATCGTCTGGGGCAAGATGGTCGAGGAACGCCCGCGCAGCAAGGGCAAGCCGGACGCGCTCATCGAGTAGGGGCAGACAAGACTGTGGCAGCGACCGCCGACGAGACCGAAGACCACACGGACGCGTCCGGCGCGACGCCCGTCCCGGGCCGCCGCGGCCCCGGCCGGGTCGCGCTGGCGGTCAGCTTCTTCGGTGAACTGCTCATCACCGCAGGCGTGGTGATGGGTCTGTTCGTCGTCTACTCCCTGTGGTGGACGAACGTCATAGCGGACCGCAAGGCGGACCGGCAGGCCGACCGGGTCCGCGACCACTGGGCCCGGTCCGCCGCCACGGGTCCCGGCGCGTTGGACACCAAGGACGGCATCGGTTTCCTGCACGTCCCGGCGATGCGGAACGGCGCGGTGCTGGTGGAGAAGGGCACCGATGAGGACATCCTCAACGACGGTGTGGCCGGCTACTACACGGACCCCTTCAAGGCCGTGCTGCCCACCACCGGGAAGAAGGGCAACTTCACCCTCGCCGCCCACCGGGACGGCCACGGCGCGAAGTTCCACAACATCGACAAGCTGAAGGACGGCGATCCGATCGTCTTCGAGACGAAGGACGACTGGTACGTCTACAAGGTCTACTCGATCCTCCCGGAGACCTCGAAGTACAACGTCAAGGTCCTCTCCCAGGTCCCCGAGGAATCCGGCAGGAAGAAGCCGGGCCGCTACATCACCCTGACGACCTGCACCCCCGTATACACCTCACGCTACCGGTACGTGGTGTGGGGCGAACTGGTCCGCGTGGACAAGGTGAACAGCAGACGGACGCCGCCGGCGGAGCTGCGTTGAGGTGACCGGCCTCCATTGGGGGCCGGTCACCCGGCATGACTGGGCCCGAAGCCGCAACCTGCCTGCGGTGGTCCTCGACCAGCGACTTGACGGCTTCAAGTCCTACCCCGAGATATGCCGCCACCATCGCCGTCGTCACACGCATCCCGTCCGGCAGCAGCGACAGCGCCTTGACGGTGTGAGAACGAGTGGGCCCCTGCCGGAACTGTCCGGCAGGGGCCCACTCGTGTGTGTCAGGCGTCAGCCTCCGGCGCCGCCGAAGAAGTTGGTGCCGCCGTCGTTTCCGCCGTTGTTGCCGTTCTGGCCGCCGACGGTGACCAGGTCGACGGTCGAGCCGCGCTGGACCGTGCTTCCCTGGCCCGGGTTCGACGTGAAGACGATCGCGTTGTCGTCCTGGGTCGGGGTGATGTTGCCGACCTGCAGGCCGGCCTGCTCCAGCAGCTTCCTGGCGTCCTTGAGCTTCTGGCCCTGGACGTTGGGGACCTGTACCTGCTGGTTCTGCACCTTGCCGACGTTGATGGCCACCGGGGTGTTCTTGGCGACCTCGCTGCCCGCCGTCGGGGTGGTCGAGAGGACCTTGCCGTCGTCGTCGGGGTTGTCGGTGGGAGTGTCGTTGCAGGTCGCGTTCGGGGCCAGGCCCTTCGACTGCAGCTCGGCCCTGGCCTCGTCACAGGTCTTGCCGGTGACGTCCGGGACCGCGACCTTCTCCTCGGCCTTGGCGACCGTGAGGACGATGGTGGAGCCCTTCTGCCGGCTGGTGCCGCCGTCCGGGTCCTGCTTGGTGACCACGTTGGGCGTCTGGCTGGACACCTCGGTCTTCTTCTGGACCTCGAAGCCCTTCTTCCTCAGCTGGGCCTCGGCCTGGTCGTACTGGATGCCGAGCACGTCCGGGACGGTGACCTTCGGCGCGCCGGTGGACACCACCAGCGTGATGGTGTCGCCCTTGTTGACGTCCGAGCCCGGCGTCGGGTCCTGGTCGCAGACGTTGCCCTTCGGCTGGTCCTCGCAGGGCTTGCGCGTGGGCGGCGCCAGCTTCAGGCCCCGGTTCTTGGCCATCTTCTGGGCCGTGCCGTAGCTGTTGCCGACGAAGGTCGGGGCGGCGAAGGTGTCGTTCTCGCCGTCGTGCCCGCTGAAGATCCACTGTCCGATGAGGACCGCGCCCACCAGCACCAGGATGCCCGCGACCACGAGGAGGATCGTCGAGGAGTTGTTCTTCTTCTGCTGGCGGCGGCGGTCCGGGCGGTCGTCGTAGCCGTAGCCGCCGTCGTCCGGGTTCATCGGCGGGAGCATGCTGGTCGCTCCCGCGCCCGCGTCCGAGCGCAGCGCCGTCGTCGGCTGGTCGTCGGGGTAGCCGCCGTAGCCCGCCGCGCCCACGGCGCCCATCGCGGCCGTGGCGGCGACCGGCTGGCCGTCGAGGCAGGCCTCGATGTCGACGCGCATCTCGTCGGCCGACTGGTAGCGGTAGTTCGGGTCCTTGACCAGCGCCTTCAGGACGATGGCGTCCATCTCGGGCGTGATCTCCGGGTCGAAGACCGAGGGGGCCTGCGGCTCTTCGCGCACGTGCTGATAGGCCACGGCCACGGGGGAGTCGCCGACGAAGGGCGGGCGGACCGTCAGCAGCTCGTAGAGGAGGCAGCCGGTCGAATAGAGGTCCGAGCGGGCGTCGACCTGCTCGCCCTTGGCCTGCTCAGGGGAGAGGTACTGGGCCGTGCCGATGACCGCCGCGGTCTGGGTCATGGTCATGCCGGAGTCGCCCATGGCGCGGGCGATGCCGAAGTCCATCACCTTGACCTGGCCGTTGCGGGTCAGCATGACGTTGGCCGGCTTGATGTCACGGTGGACGATGCCGGCCCGGTGCGAGTACTCCAGGGCCTGGAGGATGCCGATGGTCATCTCCAGCGTCCGCTCCGGCAGCAGCTTGCGGCCGGAGTGGAGGAGCTCACGGAGCGTGGAGCCGTCGACGTACTCCATGACGATGTACGGGATCGAAACCCCGTCGATGTAGTCCTCGCCCGTGTCGTAGACCGCGACGATCGCGGGATGGTTGAGCGAGGCGGCCGACTGGGCCTCCCGGCGGAACCGGGCCTGGAAGGACGGATCGCGCGCGAGGTCCGCGCGCAGCGTCTTCACCGCCACGGTGCGGCCGAGGCGGGTGTCATGCGCGAGGTAGACCTCCGCCATGCCACCACGACCGAGCACCTGGCCCAGCTCGTACCGGCCGCCGAGGCGACGCGGCTCTTCCATAGCTACCTACCAGCCCTCTCCGTCGGTCCCGGCCGCGCACATGTCGTGTGCGGTCGGAGGCTGCCGTCCGGGCCTACCGTACCCGGCTCGCTCCGTGTGCCCTGGCCAAGCCCGGAACCCGATACAGGACCGGTATCGCAACGTGCAACGATGTGAAGGGGACGTGAGCGGGTTCACTTCTTGGAGTTGATGACCGCCTCCATGACGTTCTTCGCGATCGGCGCGGCCAGGCCGCCGCCGGAGATGTCGTCACGGTTGGCGTTCTCGTCCTCGACCACCACGGCCACGGCGACCGGCGAGCTGTTGTCGCTGAGCTTGGCGTATGAGATGAACCACGCGTAGGGGTTCGCGCTGTTCGCCACGCCGTGCTGGGCGGTACCGGTCTTGCCGCCGACGGTGACTCCGCCGCCGATCTGCGCCCTCTGGCCCGTGCCGCTCTTGACGACCGTCTCCATCATCGACTGCAGGATCTGCGCGTTCTGCGGAGACAGCGGCCGGCTCAGCTCCTCGGGGTCGGTCTTGGCGACCGGGTCGAGGTTGGAGGACTGCAGCTGGTCGACCATGTACGGCTTCATCAGCTTGCCGTCGTTGGCGACGGCCGAGGCGACCATGGCCATCTGCAGCGGGGTGGCGGCGGTGTTGTACTGGCCGATGGAGGACAGCGCGGTCTGCGACGGGTTCATGTCGTCGGAGAACACCGAGGCGCTGGAGCGGATCGGGGTGAACTGTTCGGCGTCGAAGCCGAACTTCTTCGCCTCGTCCAGCATCTTGTCGTTGCCGAGGTCGGCGCCGATCTTGCCGAAGACGGTGTTGCAGGACACCCGCAGCGCCTCGCGCATGTCGGCGTCCTTGCAGGGGATGTTGCCCTCGTTCTTCAGCTCGGTGGTCGTGCCCTTCATGATGTAGGGCAGCGGTGAGTCGGTCTTCTCGTCGGCCGACTTGTACAGCCCGTTCTCCAGCGCGGCCGCCGCGGTGACCACCTTGAAGGTGGAGCCCGGGGGGTAGGTCTCGCGCAGCGCCCGGTTGAGCGCCGGGTCGGACGGGTTGTTCTTCTTGAGGATCTTGTTCCAGGCCTTGGAGTCCTTGTCCGTGTTGCCCGCGAAACTCGACGGGTCGTACGACGGGTAGGAGGCCAGGGCGAGGATCTTGCCGGTGGAGGGCTCGAGGGCCACCACGGCGCCCTTGCCGCCCTGGGCGCTCAGGCCGTTGTACGCGGCCTTCTGCGCGGCGGCGTTGAGGGTGGTGACGACGTTGCCGCCCTGCTGGTCCTTGCCGGTGATCATGTCGAGGGTCTTGCGGAAGAACAGCCGGTCGTCGTTGCCGGTGAGGATGCCGTCCTCGATGCTCTCCAGCTGGTTGGCGCCGAAGGCCTGCGAGGAGTAGCCGGTGACCGGGGCCCACATGGGCCCGTTCTTGTAGGTGCGCTTGTACTTGAAGTCGCCGCTCTTGGACTCGACCGACCCGGTTATGGGGTCGCCGTCCACGACGATGTCGCCCCGGGGGTTGGCGTACCGCTCGATGGCGACCCGGCGGTTGGCCGTGTCGGTGCGCAGCTGGTCGGCCTTGACGTACTGGAGCCAGTTGTCGCGGATCAGCAGGGCCAGGACGAGCAGGCCGCAGAAGATCGCGATCCGGCGCAGGGGCTTGTTCATGACGGGCGGACCACCTGGGTCATCTCGGCGTCGGGATTGGCGGCGGGGGCGGGTGCCGGGCGGCGCGCGGTGTCACTGATCCGGATGAGGATGCCGATCAGGGCCCAGTTGGCGATCACGGAGGAACCGCCGTAGGCGAGGAACGGCATCGTCATACCGGTCAGCGGGATGAGGCCCATCACACCGCCGGCCACGACGAACACCTGGAGCGCGAAGGCGCCGGACAGGCCGATGGCGAGCAGCTTGCCGAACGGGTCTCGGGCGGCGAGGGCGGTGCGCACGCCGCGTTCCACGATCAGGCCGTAGACCAGGAGGATGGCCATGACGCCGGCCAGGCCCAGTTCCTCGCCGAAGGTGGCGAGGACGAAGTCGGAGTTGGCGGCGAACCGGATCAGCTCGGAGTGGCCCTGGCCCCATCCGGTGCCGAGGGTGCCGCCGGAGCCGAAGGCCCACAGGGCTTGCTGGAGCTGCTCGGAGTGGACCTTTCCGTCGTGTACACCCGAGCGGCTGGCCAGGTACTCGTGCATGGGGTTGAGCCATGCCTGCACACGGGTCTGGATGTGCGGTTCGAAGCTGGCCACGCCGACGGCGCCGAGGGCGGACATCAGCAGACCGAAGACGATCCAGCTGGTCCGCTCGGTGGCGACGTACAGCATGATCACGAACATGCCGAAGAACAGCAGCGAGGTGCCGAGGTCGGTCTCGAAGACGAGGATGAGGATCGAGATCGCCCAGACGACGAGGATCGGGCCGAGGTCGCGGCCGCGAGGCAGGTACAGGCCCATGACGCGCCGGCTGGCCAGGGCCAGCGCGTCACGCTTGACCATCAGGTAGCCGGCGAAGAACACCGCCAGCACGATCTTGGCGAACTCACCGGGCTGGATGGTGAAGCTGCCGACCTTGATCCAGATCTTGGCGCCGTAGGTGAGGTCGGCGCCCAGGCCCGGCACCAGCGGGAGGAGCAGCAGCACCAGCGCCGCCGCCATGGAGATGTAGGTGTAGCGCTGGAGCGTGCGGTGGTCCTTGAGGAAGATCAGCACAGCGACGAACAGCGCGATGCCCAGCGCGGTGTAGATGAGCTGGTTGGTCGCCTTGCCGCCGGCGACGCCGATGCTTTGCAGCAGCTTGGACTGGTCCAGCCGCCAGATGACCACCAGTCCGAGCCCGTTCAGCAGGGTCGCCAGCGGCAGCAGCAGCGGGTCGGCGTAGGCGGCGAACTTGCGCACCACGACGTGGGCGATGCCGGCCAGCAGGCCGAGGCCCAGGCCGTAGCCGAGCAGGCCGGCCGGGACCGACCCGTCGATGGCGAGGCCCACGTTGGCATAGGCGAACACCGGGATGACCACCGCGAAGACCAGCAGGGCCAGCTCGGTGTTGCGGCGGCTCGGTGCGCCGATGGCGCCGATCGTGGACGTGTGGTGCGTCGGTGTGTTCGAAGTACTGCTCATCGTGTGACAGGGCCTCTCACGGCGTGCTTACTGCTTGCCGCACTGATCGACGACCTTCTGCTCATTCTCGGAGAGGCTCGGGCCGGGGCTGGGCTTGGCGGTCGGGGACTTCGAGGGGGACGACGGGGACTTCGACGACGCCGACGGGTTCGGCGTGGGTGATGCCTTGGACGTGAAGGAGGCCGGGGTGGTTCCCGTGGTGCCTCCGGCCTCGCCCTCGCCGGTCTTGGCGTTCTTCTCGGTCTCGGCGGCCGCGCGCTCCGCCTGCTTGCGGCATGCGGAGGCCTGCACGGACAGGGCGTCGATCTTCGCCCGGGCCTGGTCCAGGCCGCCCGCGGTGATCGTGTTCTTGACCTGCTTCTGCTGGTAGGGCGGCAGGTACTTGAGTTCGATCTCGGGGTGGTCCTTCTCCACCTCTGACAGCGACACCCAGGCCAGGTCCTGGCTGATGCCGCGGTACAGGGCGACGTGCTCGCCGTTGGTGCCGACGTAGTACTGGGTCTGCGTCCAGCGGTAGCCGCCGTACAGGCCGCCGCCGATGACGGCGAGGGCGAGGACGCTGTAGAACGATCTCTTCAGCCACCTGCGGTTCTTGCGCGGCTTGGTGAAGTCCTCGTCGGTGTAGTCCCCGTAGCCGTCGGCGGGGACGTAGCCGGTGGTGTCGCCGGAGCCGGGCGGGCCGAACTCGCCGCCGCCGCCGGGGTGGCCTTGGCGGCCCAGGTGGGAGGCCCGGCCGGCCGGGGTCTGCATGATGCCGTTGTCGTGCAGGTGGTGCTGGTTCTCGGCGACGGCGCCGACCACGACCGGGGTGTCGGACAGCTGCCCGGCGAGGGTGTCGCCGGTGTCCAGGTCGAGCACGTCGGCGATGATGACGGTGATGTTGTCCGGGCCGCCGCCGCGCAGCGCGAGCTGGATCAGCTCCTGCACGGTCTCCTGCGGGCCCTGGTAGCTGGCGAGGGTCTCCTCCATCGTCTGGTGGGAGACGACGCCGGACAGACCGTCGGAGCAGATCAGGTAGCGGTCGCCGGCCCGGACCTCGCGGATGGACAGGTCGGGCTCGACGTGGTCGCCGCTGCCGAGGGCGCGCATCAGCAGGGAGCGCTGCGGATGAGTGGTGGCCTCTTCCTCGGTGATGCGGCCCTCGTCGACGAGCCGCTGCACCCAGGTGTGGTCCTGGGTGATCTGGGACAGCACCCCGTCGCGCAGCAGGTACGCGCGCGAGTCGCCGACGTGCACCAGGCCGAGCCGCTGCCCGGTCCACAGCAGGGCGGTGAGCGTGGTGCCCATGCCCTCGAGCTGCGGGTCGTCCTCGACCATGGCGCGCAGCTGATCGTTGGCGCGCTGCACGGCGTGGCCGAGGGAGGTGAGGATGTCGGAGCCGGGAACGTCGTCGTCGAGCGTGACCAGGGTGGAGATGACCTCGGAGGAGGCGACCTCGCCGGCCGCCTGGCCGCCCATGCCGTCGGCGATCGCGAGCAGGCGGGGACCGGCGTAACCGGAGTCCTCGTTGCCCTCCCGGATCATGCCCTTGTGCGATCCGGCGGCGAAGCGCAGTGACAGACTCATGCGCACCTCGCCCGTCGGCTCCGGGTACAGCCGGTCGTGTCGAGCCACACTGCCCACCCTCCGGTCGGGAGCGCGCCGGAGACCGGGGTGCGGCCTGCCGCTGCGTGCTCGCTCCGCTCGCGCTCACTCATGACGTACTACTTCCGCAGCTCGATGACGGTTTTGCCGATGCGGATCGGCGCGCCCAGCGGGATCGGCGTGGGGGTCGTCAGCCGGGACCGGTCCAGGTAGGTGCCGTTGGTGGAGCCGAGGTCCTCGACGATCCACTGGCCGTCGCGGTCCGGGTAGATCCTGGCATGGCGGCTGGAGGCGTAGTCGTCGTCCAGCACGATCGTGGAGTCGTGCGCCCGGCCCAGGGTGATGGTCTGGCCCTGCAGCGCGACGGTGGTGCCGGTGAGGGTGCCCTCGGACACGACAAGCTTGGTGGGGGCGTTGCGGCCGCGCCGGCCGCCGCCCTGCTGGCCGCGCTGCTGAGGGGGCGCGGACTGCTGCCGGGCGGCCTGCTGCGGCCGTGCCGCCTCCCTGCGCGCTCCGCGCTGGGTGACGCGTGTACCGAACAGGTCACTTCTGATGACCTGCACGGCCACGATCACGAACAGCCACAGTACGGCCAGGAAACCCAGCCGCATGACCGTGAGGGTCAGCTCTGACATTGCCCCCGCTTCACCCTTCGGCTTGCCGGTAAATGATGGTGGTGCTGCCCACGACGATCCGCGAGCCGTCGCGGAGCGTAGCGCGGGTGGTGTGCTGCCCGTCCACCACGATGCCGTTGGTGGAGCCGAGATCCTGGATCGTCGAGGGCGTTCCGGTCCGGATCTCACAGTGCCGGCGGGAGACGCCGGGGTCGTCGATCCGCACGTCGGCCTCGGTGCTGCGGCCCAGCACCAGGGTCGGGCGGGAGATCTGGTGGCGGGTGCCGTTGATCTCGATCCAGTAGCGGGTGCGTCCGCCGCTCATGGGTGCGGCCGCGGGCCGCTGGGTGGCGGGCTGCGGGTAACCGTAGCCGCCGGGGCGGGTGCCGGGCGGCGGGGCGGACGGCATGGGGGGTGCTCCGGCGGGAGCGGCGGGCGGGTATCCGTAGCCGCCGCCCTGGGCGGGGGCGGGACGCCCGGCGGGCGGGCCGGGGGGCGCCTGCTGGCTGCTGGAGGAGGCCAGGGTGCGGCTGCGCACCCGGTACAGGCCGGTGTCCAGGTCGTCGGCCTTCTCCAGGTTGACCTTGATCGGACCCATGAAGGTGTAGCGCTGCTGCTTCGCGTAGTCGCGCACCATGCCGGCCAGCTCGTCGCCGAGCTGCCCGGAGTAGGGGCTGAGGCGCTCGTGGTCGGGCGCGCTCAGCTCCACGATGAAGTCGTTGGGTACGACCGTGCGGTCGCGGTTCCAGATGGTGGCGTTGTTGTCGCACTCGCGCTGGAGCGCGCCGGCGATCTCCACGGGCTGGACCTCGGACTTGAAGACCTTGGCGAAGGTGCCGTTGACCAGACCTTCGAGACGCTGCTCGAACTTCTTCAGGACTCCCATGGGGCACCTCCTCCGTCGCTGCCGATATGCCTTGCCCTGCTCTGTGCCTGCTGTGGGCCGCTGTTCCGCCCGTACTGCTCACTGATCGTATCTACGCGTCCGGCAATCAGCCGGTTCCCCCAGCGGCTCCCCTTCGAACTCCTGCAGACAAGGATCGTAGAGGCGGGCAAGGACCAGTGTCCCGCACCCGGCTGTGGACCCGGCCCGCCTCCTGGAGAGATGGCCATGACCGGTACGAGGTTGATACGTGAACAGGCTCTCCTTGATACGTGGCTGTCGCCTGCGCTCTCCCTACCCGGTCGGGTGGCAGGTAAGGGATGTGAATCCACCCCGAACGACGTGCTAATGTTCTGGATGTCGGAAGGGGCCAGCCCGCAAGGGACGGAGCCGGAAGACACACCCAATGCGCGGGTGGCGGAATAGGCAGACGCGCTGGATTCAGGTTCCAGTGCCCGCAAGGGCGTGGGGGTTCAACTCCCCCCTCGCGCACACAGAGGCTACGGGCTCATCGTGAAAACGGTGGGCCCGTAGTCGTTTTGGCGTTCCTTCCCTGTGAGGAAGCTCTCAGGGGTGCCGGGCGGTGTGGGGGGCGGGGTTTTCCACAGGTCTTCGGTCGTCCACAGGTCTGACGCGTTCCGGCCGACGGCTGTACGGTCTGCACGAGTTGATGTTCGAGCGTGCGGACGGGGGAGGCGGTCCTGGTGACGGGATCCGGTGTTGAGGCGGCGGAGCGGGCGGTGACGGCGCCCCGGCTGCCGCAGGTGCGTGGCTTCGCCCAGTGGCCGCCGCAGGGTTCGCCCAAGAAGCAGGGCAAGGCTCTACGGACCGCCGTCCCGCGTGACGCGCACCGCGTCCTCGACGTGGACGCCGGCCGCCCGGACGCGGTCACCGCGGTGGCGGACTCCAACGCCGGCCGTATCCCCGAGCTGACACCGATACGGGTGGGCAGGATGGCGGCCACCCCGTTCGCCTTCCTGCGCGGCTCGGCCGGGCTCATGGCGTACGACCTGACCCGCACGCCGATGACCCGTATCGGCGCCCAGATCTGCGGTGACGCGCACGCGGCCAACTTCGGTCTGTACGGGGACGCCCGGGGCGGCCTGGTCATCGACCTCAACGACTTCGACGAGACGGTGCACGGCCCCTGGGAGTGGGACCTGAAGCGGCTCGCCGCCTCCTTGGTGCTGGCCGGGCGGGAGGCGGGCGCCGACGAGGACACCTGCCGGGAGGCCGCCCAGGACGCGGTGGGCGCCTACCGGCGGACCATGCGGCTGCTGGCCGGACTGTCCGTGCTGGACGCCTGGAACGCCATCGCGGACGAGGAGCTGGTCTCCCACACCGATGCCCATGACCTGCTCGGCACGCTGGAGCGGGTTTCGGAGAAGGCGCGGGCCAACACCAGCGGCCGGTTCGCGGCCAGGTCGACGGAGGAGACGGAGGCCGGCGGACGGCGCTTCGTCGACGCGCCGCCGGTGCTGCGCCGGGTCCCGGACGCCGAGGCGGCCGCGGTGGCCGCCGCGCTGGAGCCGTACGCGGCGACGCTCTCCGAGGACCGGCTGCCGCTGCTCGCCCGGCACGCGGTGCACGACGTGGCCTTCCGCGTGGTCGGCACGGGCAGTGTGGGCACGCGCTCGTACGTGGTCCTGCTGCTGGACCACCGCGGGGAGCCGCTGGTGCTCCAGGTGAAGGAGGCACGTCCGTCGGCGCTCGTCCCGCACCTGGCCGCGGCCGGTTTCCAGGCGCCTGCGGTGGAGCACGAGGGGCGCCGGGTGGTCCTCGGCCAGAAGCGGATGCAGGTGGTCAGCGACATCCTGCTCGGCTGGACGACGGTCGGCGGGCGGCCCTTCCAGGTGCGTCAGTTCCGCAACCGCAAGGGCAGCGTCGACCCGGCCGCGCTCGCCGCCGACCAGATCGACGACTACG
This sequence comes from Streptomyces sp. NPDC041129, assembly GCF_055592265.1. Classification (NCBI taxonomy): domain Bacteria; kingdom Bacillati; phylum Actinomycetota; class Actinomycetes; order Kitasatosporales; family Streptomycetaceae; genus Streptomyces; species Streptomyces sp. NPDC041129. Next base: position 124,774 of record NZ_JBVIYV010000005.1, read on the forward strand.
GCCGCATGACCGGCGCCCTGCTGGCCCGCGCCCACGCCCACAGCGCCGACCCGCGCCTGATCGCCGGCTACTGCGGCAAGAACGAGGAGCTGGACGAGGCGATCGCCGCGTTCGCGGTCGCCTACGCCGACCGCACGGAGGCGGACCACGGGGAACTGGTGGCGGGGGTGCGAGCGGGGCGGATCGCGGCCGAGACGGGCGTGTGACGGGGGTGGCGCGATGAAGTACGTCGAGCTGAGCGGTGGTGCGGGGGAAGAGGCGGGGTTCATCGACCCCCGGCCCTACCTCGAGCGGCTGCCCGGCTTCGCGGCCGAACTGCCGCCGGGCGCCCGTGCGTTCGCCACCGACCCCGGGCACTACGACTTCGGTGGCAGGCGCTGTGTGAAGGACCTGCGGCCGTCACGGGTGCGCCGTGGCGGGGGCGGGGACCTCGAGATCCGCTTCCGGCACAACTGCTTCAAGCACGACGAGGACCTCCTCGTCCGCTACACCGGCGTCTCCCGATTCCAGTCCGACGTCCTGGGCAGCTGCGACCCCGCCTCGCTCGGTGATGTGATCCTCGACGAGATCCTCCCGGGCCCGGCCGGCTGCACCCATGAGCTGGCCTGCCGGCCGGGCACGCTGGTGGTCGCCTGCCGGGACCTGGTGGCCGAGTGGATACCGGCCGACTGCCCCGACGCGGTGCCGCGCGTGTGAACCGGGTCATCCGCGGCGGCGGGTTCCGGCCGTGGCCTACGCTGGTCGGGTGACGACCCCGGAAGCTGAGCAGTCCCAGGCACCGCGGCCCGAGGAACGGCTGGAACAGGCCGTACGGGCAGCCGAGCAGGCGTTGATCGAGTACGAGATCGCCGTGGAGACGTTCCGCGTCGAGGTCGAGAACTTCTCCCGGCTGCACGAGCAGAAGCTCGGCCCGCTCTATCTGCGCATCGAGCACCTGGACGCGGAGATCGCCGAGGCGAAGGCGGCTCGCACCGGGGACCCGGAGGACATCCGCAGGGCCGAGGAGGCCTGGGCGCATGTGCTGCCGATCCCCGGCGTCGAGGAGCTGCTGCACGGCTGGATGGACGGCCACGGCCTGTTCCCGGAGGCCACCGCCATGCTCACCGACCAGGCGGTACGCCCTCCGGAGCGGGTGCGGCCCAGCGAGGAGGCCCGCAAGCTCTACCGCGAGCTGGCTCGCAAGGCCCACCCCGACCTCGCCCAGGAGGAAGAGGAGCAGCAGCGGCGCGAGGAGTTCATCAGCCGCGTCAACGCCGCCTACGCCCGCGGTGACGAGGCGCTGCTCAGGGAGCTGGCCGAGGAGTGGGCGGCGGGCCCGGTGCCGCCCGAGCGCCGGCCGAGCCCCGCCGACGAGCTGTACGCCCGCCTGGAGTGGCTCTCCCAGCGCAAGGAGCTGCTCACGCTGGTCGCCCGCGAGCTCGAGGAGGGTGCCATCGCCGGCATGCTGCGGCTGGCCCCGGACGACCCCGACGGCCTGCTCGACGAGATCGCCGGCCGGCTGCGCGCGGACATCGAGCAGCGGGAGAAGGAGCTGGCGGCCCTGCTGGCCCAGGACTGATCCAGCCGTCCTTCCGGTAGCGTCGGAGGCATGAGTTTTGGAGCTGGGGTGCCCACCGTCGGGGTCACGGACCTCAAGGACGACGACTTCCTGCTGGACGTCCGCGAGGACGAGGAGTGGCAGGCCGGTCACGCCGATGGCGCGCTGCACATCCCCATGAGCGAGTTCGTTGCCCGGTACGGCGAGCTGACCGAGGCCGCCCCGCAGGACGGCCGGGTGCATGTGATCTGCAGGTCCGGAGGCCGTTCGGCGCAGGTCACGATGTATCTGATCCAGCAGGGCGTCGACGCGGTGAACGTCGACGGCGGCATGCAGGTCTGGCAGGCCGCGGGCCGTCCCGTCGTCACCGACGCCGGGGCGCCTGGCGCCGTCGTCTGATCCGCGTCGTCCGATCCGCGTCGGCCCGGCCCCGGGTCGGCCGGATCCTGGTGGCTCGGCCCCGGGCCGCCGGTGACCGGGCCTTATCTCCGTGCGCCGGGCGGGAACTCAGCGGTCGAAGTCCAGCTCCACCTTCTCCGTCACCGGATGCGACTGGCAGGCCAGTACATAGCCGGCTTCGGTCTCCTCCGCCTCCAGGGCGAAGTTGCGGTCCATGCGCACCTCGCCCGCGACCAGGAAGGCGCGGCAGGTTCCGCACACTCCGCCCTTGCAGGCGTAGGGCGCGTCGGGCCGGTTGCGCAGCACCGTGTCCAGCAGTGACTCGCCGTCCTGCACCGGCCAGGTGCCGCCGCGCCCGTCGAGCCGGGCGGTGACGGTGCTGTGCGCGGGCGCCGGGATGCCGGCCGACGGGGCCGATCCGGCGTCCACGTGGAAGATCTCCTGGTGGATCCGGGCCCGGTCCACGCCCAGCTCGCGCAGCGCTCGCTCCGCGCCGTCGACCAGTCCGTAGGGCCCGCACAGGAACCAGCCCGCCACCTGCTCCACCGGCAGCAGCGCGGGCAGCAGTCCCGCCAGCCGTTCCCGGTCGAGCCGGCCGGTCGGCAGACCGGCCTGCTGCTCCTCCCGGGAGAGCGCGGTCACCAGCTGCAGCCGCTGCGGGTAGCGGTCCTTCAGATCTGCGACCTCTTCGAGGAACATCGTCGAGGCGGCCGTGCGGTCCCCGCGTATCAGGCAGAAGCGGGCCTGCGGTTCACGCGCCAGCAGCGTGGAGACGATCGACAGCACGGGGGTGATGCCGCTGCCGCCGACGACCGCCGCGTACAGGCCCGGCGCGGGTTCCAGCGTGAAGCGCCCGGCGGGGGTCATCACCTCCAGCTCGTCGCCGACGTTGATCTCCTTCAGCGCGTACGTGGAGAAGGCGCCGCCGTCGACGAGGCGTACCCCCACCCGCAGTGTGCTCGGGCCCTCGCCGGCCGGGTCGGGGGCCGCGGAGCAGATCGAGTACGTCCGCCGGATCTCGGTGCCGTCCGTGCGCCGCCGCAGGGCGAGGTGCTGGCCGGGCGCGTGCCGGTACTCCTCGCGCAGCTCCGGCGGGACGGTGAGAGTGAGCGCCACGGAGTCGTCGGTGAGCCGGTCGACCGCGGCCACCGGGAGTGGGTGGAAGCGCGCCATCACAACTCCTTGAAGTGGTCGAACGGTTCGCGGCAGGACAGGCAGCGGCGCAGCGCCTTGCACGCGGTGGAGGAGAACCGGCTCAGCAGTTCGGTGTCGGCCGCCCCGCAATGCGGGCAGCGGACGGGTTCGCTGTCCTCGTCCGTCCTCGTCGGGCCGAGGGTCAGGGTCACCGGGCCGGGGTCGCGGCGCGCGCGTGGGGGAGCGATGCCGAACTCCTGGAGCTTGCGACGGCCTTCGGCGGTGATGTCGTCGGTCGTCCAGGCGGGGCTGAGCACGGTGCGGACGGAGACCTCACGCATGCCGTGGGCGCGCAGTACCCGCTCGATGTCCAGGCTCATCGCCTCGATGGCGGGGCAGCCGGTGTAGGTCGGGGTGAGGTCGACCTCGACCGTGTCGGTGCCGTGGATGTGCACCGCGCGTACGACGCCCAGGTCCTGGAGGGTGAGCACGGGCAGCTCGGGGTCGGGTACCGAACCTGCCAGCTCCAGCAGTTCCGCCTCCAGCGCGGTGGCCGTCACCATGAGGCCCCCGGGTGGCTGCGGTGCAGGTGCTGCATCTCGGCGAGCATCCGTCCGAACTGCTCGGTGTGCAGGCCCTGCCGGCCGGCGCCCGCCGACCAGGCGCCGGTGCGGGGTCCCTCGGGCACGGTCAGGGTGGCGCGGCCCAGTACGTCCGTGACGGAACGGAGCCAGTTCGCCTCCAGGGCCGCCCAGTCGGCGTCCAGGCCTTCGACGGGCTGGAACATCTCACCGGTGAACCGCCACAACGCGTCGCACGCGCGCCGCATCCGTTCGTGGCTGTCGTCGGTGCCGTCGCCGAGCCGCAGGGTCCACTGCTCGGCGTGGTCGCGGTGGTAGGCGACCTCCTTGACGGCCTTCGCGGCCAGCGGTGCGAACGGGCCTTCGGAGGCGGCCAGTTCGCTGTAGAGAAGCTGCTGGTAGGTGGAGAAGTACAGCTGGCGGGCGATGGTGTGGGCGAAGTCGCCGTTCGGCTGCTCGACGAGCTGGAGGTTGCTGAACGCCCGCTCCTCGCGCAGATAGGCGAGTTCGTCCTCGTCGCCGGCCATCGACAGCAGTACGCGGGCCTGGCCGAGCAGGTCGAGGGCGATGTTGGCGAGGGCGACCTCCTCCTCCAGGACGGGGGCGTGCCCGGCCCACTCCCCCAGGCGGTGGGAGAGCACCAGGGCGTCGTCGCCGAGGGCGAGCGCGGCGGTCGCGGGGACGGTGGCGGTCACAGGTGCTTCACCCCTTCCGGGATCTCGTAGAAGGTCGGGTGCCGGTAGGGCTTGTCGGCGGCCGGCTCGAAGAACGGGTCCTTCTCGTCGGGTGAGGACGCGGTGATCGCGGCGGCGGGCACGACCCAGATCGAGACGCCTTCGCCGCGCCGGGTGTACAGGTCGCGGGCGTTGCGCAGGGCCAGCTCGGCGTCGGGCGCGTGCAGGCTGCCGGCGTGGGTGTGGGAGAGGCCGCGGCGGGAGCGTACGAAGACCTCCCACAAGGGCCAGTCGGTGTTGGTCATCCTCGTGTCTCTCCCGTTCCGCCGGTGCTGCCGGTGTGCTTGGCCGCGTACGCCGCGGCCGCCTCGCGCACCCAGGCGCCCTCTTCGTGTGCGCGCCTGCGCTGGGTGATGCGCTGTTCGTTGCAGGGGCCGTTGCCCTTGAGGACGTCCCAGAACTCGGTCCAGTCGATGGCGCCGAAGTCGTGGTGTCCCCGCTCCTCGTTCCAGCGCAGGTCCGGGTCGGGGAGGGTGAGGCCGAGGGATTCGGCCTGGGGTACGCAGATGTCGACGAAGCGCTGGCGCAGTTCGTCGTTGGAGTGGCGCTTGATCTTCCACTCCATGGACTGGGCCGAGTGCTGGGAGGCGTCGTCGGGCGGGCCGAACATCATCAGGGAGGGCCACCACCAGCGGTCCACCGCGTCCTGCGCCATGGCGTGCTGCTCGGGGGTGCCGTTGCTGAGGGCCAGCAGCAGTTCGTAGCCCTGCCGCTGGTGGAAGGACTCCTCCTTGCAGACGCGCACCATCGCGCGGGCGTAGGGCCCGTAGGAGCAGCGGCACAGGGGGACCTGGTTGGTGATGGCGGCGCCGTCCACCAGCCAGCCGATGGCGCCGACGTCGGCCCACGTCAGGGTGGGGTAGTTGAAGATCGAGGAGTACTTCTGGCGGCCGCTGTGCAGCTTGTCGAGCAGTTCGTCGCGGCTGGTGCCGAGGGTCTCGGCCGCGCTGTAGAGGTACAGGCCGTGGCCAGCCTCGTCCTGGACCTTGGCCATGAGGATCGCCTTGCGGCGCAGCGAGGGCGCGCGCGTGATCCAGTTGGCCTCCGGCTGCATGCCGATGATCTCGGAGTGCGCGTGCTGGGCGATCTGCCGGACGAGCGTCGCGCGGTAGGCGTCGGGCATCCAGTCGCGGGGTTCGATGCGTTCGTCGGCGGCCACGGCCGCGTCGAAGGCGTGCTGGTACTCCGCCGGCGCTCCGGCGGTGTCCGGTGTGCCGTCGGCGTCTGTGCGTGCCGTGCGGTGCGCGGCTGCTGTGGCCATGCGGTCCCCCTGACCTAGGGCTCTGCTGCGAACACTGTCCCGACCGATCGTTCGGTCCGTGCGCATTAATGGTGTGCCGGGCCGGTGCCGCTGTCAACCGCTGTGGAAAACCCCGCGAACGTCCTGTGGACAACGCGCCGGGCGGTGCCTGACGGCCCTTCCGGGCGAGGTCGCCGCGAACGGTTCGGGCCGGACCTCGCGCGGTCTTTGCGGTGGCGATCGGCTGGTCGTACCGACGTGACGGACGTCCGCCCGGGTGGACGACGTGGTGATGGCCACGGTCTCCGGTGGTTCCCCGGGGCTGCGCCCGGTGGGCGCGGCTGAGTACCGTTCCGTGCGGGCGCCGAGCCGTGGCGCCCGTGAACCATGCGGCGCCTGTGGCGGGCGGCCGTACGACGTCGGCGGAAATCGGGGATCGGGGCGGAATGGACGCGTACGACGAGGACTCGCACAACCGGCGGGGGCCGGACGGGTCGACGGGGGCGCGTCTCCCGGAGAGCGGCACGGACGGGCACGAGCCGCCGGGCGCCCGTGGGGAGGGCGGCCCGTCCGTCACGGGTGCGGCCGCGGACGAGTCGGTGACCGACGAGGCGGAGGGGAAGCCGACCGGCGGCGCGGAGGGGAATGAGGCGTCGGGCGTGGGCACGGACGCGAACGAGTCCCCGGCCGTGGGCGCGCACGCTGACGGGCAGCCGCCCGTGGACACGGACCCCGCCGACGGCGGCGCCGAGCCGGCGGTGGCCCCGCCCGCCCCGCTCCGCAGCGGCGTCGCCGCCCTCTCCCCCCGCTACCAGGCCGGCGCGGCGGTGGCGCTCGCGGCCGTCGCCGTCGCCGCCTGCGTGCACCTGGGGATGGTGTTCCTGAGCCTCGCGCCCGCGAATACGGTGACCAAGCAGCACGGCAAGGCGATCGAGGAGTGGGTGTACCCGGAGTTCGAGCAGAACTGGAAGCTGTTCGCACCGAACCCGCTGCAGCAGAACATAGCCGTGCAGGTCCGCGCCGAGGTGCGGACGAAGGACGGTGATCTGCGCACCACCGGCTGGAGGGACCTCTCCGCCCGCGACGGTGCCGCCATCGACGGCAACCTGCTGCCGAGCCACACCCAGCAGAACGAGCTGCGCCGGGCCTGGGACTTCCTCGTCGCCACGCACGGCACCGACAACCGGCCGGTGGGCCTGCGTGGCGCCCTGTCCGAGACCTACATGCGCCGGATCGTGACGATGCGCCTGTACCGGGAGGACGCGATCGGCCGGCAGGGAGTCGTCCAGCGCGTGCAGGTCCGCTCCCGCACCACCAACGTGCAGCCGCCCGTGTGGAGCCGTGAACGCTTCTCGAGCAAGCCCGTCTACCGTGTACTGCCGTGGTGGACGGTGAGCGCCGACGAGGCCGCCGGAGGTGTGGCGTGAACGGTCTGTCCCTGACACTCTCGCGGGGCATAGCCCGCGTCACCGAGTCGGCGCTCGGCCGGTACCAGAGCGCCGTGATCCGCATCGGCTTCTCCGGCACCTGGCTGCTGTTCCTGCTGCGCGAGTTTCCCCACCGCCGGGAGATGTACGGTCCGGACGGCCCCTGGGGCTGGGACCTCGGCCGGCAGCTCACCGACGAGAACCACGCCTTCACGGCCCTGATGTGGTCCGGCGCGGGTGCCTGGTTCGAGATCTTCTATGTGCTGGCGATCCTCGCCACGGCGGCGCTGCTGCTGGGCTGGCGCACCCGGACGGCCTCCGTGCTGTTCATGGTGGGTGTGCTGTCGCTGCAGAACCGCAGCGTCTTCATGGGCGACGGCGGCGACAACGTCCTGCATCTGATGGCCTTTTATCTGGTGTTCACCCGCTGCGGCCAGGTGTGGTCGCTCGACGCCCGCCGGGCGGACCGCGAGGCCGCGGCACGCGCGCGCGGGGAGCGGGTCCGCCCCGACCGGCTGGGGCCGCTGCTGTGGGCGGTGCTGGGCCTGGTGCTCGCCGGGGTGACGCTGACGGGCCGGCTGTTCGACAACGGCTGGCTGGTGCCCTCGCTGCTGTGGACGGTCTGGGCCGTCCTCGGCCTGTGGGCGGTGGTACGGCGCCGGGCGAGGTCCGAGGAGCCGCGGATCCTGCTGGACGTGATCGCCAACGTCCTGCACAACGGCGCCCTGTTCGTGATCATGGCGGAGGCCTGCCTGATCTACGCGACGGCCGGCTGGTACAAGATCCAGGGCTCGCGCTGGCAGGACGGCACCGCCGTCTACTACCCGCTCCATCTGGACTACTTCTCGCCCTGGCCGGCCCTCGCCGACCTGATGTCCTCCAGCGGCACGATCATGATGGTCGTCACCTACGGCACGGTGATGGTGCAGGTCGCCTTCCCGTTCACGCTGTTCAACCGGCGGGTGAAGAACGTTCTGCTGGTGCTGATGATGCTCGAGCACGCGGTCATCGCGGTCGTCCTCGGGCTGCCGTTCTTCTCGCTGGCCATGATCACGGCGGACGCCGTCTTCCTGCCGACGTCCGTCCTGCTGCTGCTCGGCGGCTGGGCGGCACGCGCGCGTGAGCGGCTGGTGCGGCGCGGCCCGGACCGTGACCCCGTGCTGCCGGCGCCGCGCGCCTCCGGGGAGACCGCCCCGGGCTCGGCCGAGAAGCCTGCGCCGGGCCACGTAGGGTTCAGCGCATGACCGATCCCCTGGCCCGCTGGCGTGCGAGCGCCGGTACCGCCGTGCTGCTGGACGGCTTCCACGCCCTCAAGCACGCGCTGCGCTTCGGCGCTCAGGTCCCGGTGGCGGTCACCACCGACCGCAAGGCGGCGCTCGCCCTCGCCGAGGAGCTGGCCGGGGACGTCAGGGACACCCTGGACGAGTTGCTGACCGAGGTTCCCGCGGCGACGTACGCCTCGCTCGTGCCGCGGCCCCATCCGACCGGGGTGGCGGCGCTGGCCGTGCGGCCGCCCCGGGAGGCCAACCTGCGCGCACTCGCCCGCACGCCCCGCCCGGCGCCCGTCGTGGTCCTCGACAGCCCGCGCAACCTGGGCAACGCGGGCGCCGTGATCAGGCTGGCCGCCGGTTTCGGGGCGACCGGTGTGGTCACCACGGGCACTCTCGACCCCTGGCACCCCACCGTGGTGCGCGGCGGTGCGGGACTGCACTTCGCGACGGCCGTGGAGCGGCTCGGCGTCGACGAGCTGCCCGCCGGACCGCTGTTCGCCCTCGACCCGGAGGGTGAGGACATCCGGGGTGTCACGCTGCCCGACGACGCCGTGCTGGCCTTCGGCTCGGAGCGCAGCGGCCTGTCGCCCGAGGTGCGCGGGCGGGCCGACCATCTGCTGGCGCTGCCGATGCGCCCCCAGGTCTCCAGCTACAACCTGGCCACCAGTGTGGCCATGACGCTGTACCACTGGAGTGCCACCGGGGGCGCGGCGACGGCGCCCCCGGCGGTCACGGACTTCTAGGCCTGGCGGCGGACCTCCACCACCCGGAAGCGGTTGGCCACGAACGCGCCGTCGGTGAGGGCAGCGTTCGCCGCCGGGTTGCCGCCCGAGCCGTGGAAGTCGGAGAAGGCGGCCGTCTGGTTCACGTACACCCCGCCGGTCAGGTTGAGCGACAGCTGGGCGGCCTCCTCCAGGCAGACCTCCTCGACGGCCCGCTCGGCCTCCGGGTCGGTGGTGTACGCGCCGACCGTCATCGCGCCCTTCTCGCGGACCGTGCGGCGCAGCAGCTCCACCGCGTCGGCCACCGAGTCGACCGCGACGGCGAAGGAGACGGGGCCGAAGCACTCGCTCATGTAGGCGGCCTCGGCGTCCGGCTTGGCGCCGTCCAGCTTGACGATCACCGGCGTGCGGACCACCGCGCCCGGGAAGTCCGGGTTGGTGATCTGCCGGGAGGCCAGGGCGACCTCACCGAGACCGGAGGCCGCCTCCAGGCGGGCCTTGACGTCCGGGTTGACGATCGCGCCCAGCAGGGCGTTCGCGCGGGCGTCGTCGCCGAGCAGGCCGTCGACGGCGCGAGCGAGGTCGGCGGTCACCTCGTCGAAGGTCCGGTGGCCCTCGTCGGTGCTGATGCCGTCGCGCGGGATCAGCAGGTTCTGCGGGGTCGTGCACATCTGGCCGCTGTACAGGGACAGCGAGAAGGCCAGGTTGGACAGCATCCCCTTGTAGTCGTCGGTCGACTCCACGATGACCGTGTTGACGCCGGCCTTCTCCGTGTAGACCTGCGCCTGGCGGGCGTTGGCCTCCAGCCAGTCGCCGAAGGACGTCGACCCGGTGTAGTCGATGATGCGGATCTCGGGGCGGGTGGCGAGGGTCTTGGCGATGCCCTCGCCGGGGCGCTCGGCGGCCAGTGCCACGAGGTTCGGGTCGAAACCGGCCTCGGTGAGCACCTCCCGCGCGACGTGCACGGTCAGCGCGAGCGGCAGTACCGCGTGCGGGTGGGGCTTGACCAGGACCGCGTTGCCGGTCGCCAGCGAGGCGAACAGGCCCGGGTAGCCGTTCCAGGTGGGGAACGTGTTGCAGCCGATGACCAGGCCGATGCCGCGCGGGACCGGCGTGAACCGCTTGTTCAGCGCCAGCGGGTCGCGCTTGCCCTGCGGCTTGGTCCACTCGGCGCTGTCTGGTGTGCGGACCTGCTCCACGTACGCGTACGCCACGGCTTCCAGGCCGCGGTCCTGGGCGTGCGGGCCGCCCGCCTGGAGCGCCATCATGAAGGCCTGACCACTGGTGTGCATGACCGCGTGCGCGAACTCGTGCGTCCGGTCGCTGATCCGCTTGAGGATCTCCAGGCAGACCATCGCGCGCGTCTCCGCGCCCGCATCCCGCCAGGCGCGCTGTCCGGCCTTCATCGCGGGCAGCAGCACGTCGAGGTCCGCGTGCGGGTAGGTCACGCCGAGCTCGATGCCGTAGGGGGAGACCTCGCCGCCCACCCAGTCGTCGGTGCCGGGCTGGCCGAGGTCGAGGCGGGTGCCGAGGACGGCGTCGAAGGCGGCCTTGCCGGCAGCGGCGTCCAGGCTGCCCTGTTCCCCGTACGCCTTGGGGTGCTCGGGGTGCGGTGACCAGTACGCGCGCGTGCGGATCGCTTCCAGGGCCTGGTCGAGCGTGGGCCGGTGCCTGGCGATCAGGTCGTGCGCGGTCAGTTCGGCGGCCATGCGGGACCAACTCCTCGTCTCAGGAACTCTTCCTCGAGTTCATGACCTGGGCGGAAACAGAGGCAGGAACGGGCGGACAGGGCTAGAGTAACCGAACGATCGGTCGGGACAAGGGGGCCTGCCGCATCTGTGGACAACCCCGTGCGGGAGGATCGCGCACATGACAGCACTCGACCTCAGCAGCCCCGTGGCCGTCGTCGGCACCGGCACCATGGGCCAGGGCATCGCCCAGGTCGCGCTGGTGGCCGGCCACCCCGTGCGGCTCTACGACGCCCTGCCCGGGCGGGCCCGGGAGGCGGCCGACGCGATCGGCGCCCGCCTCGACAGGCTCGTGGAGAAGGACCGGCTCAGCGCCGCCGAGCGGGACGCGGCCCGATCCCGGCTCACCCCTGCGGAGAGCCTGGCCGAGCTGGCCGACTGCTCCCTGGTCGTGGAGGCCGTCCTGGAGCGGCTGGAGGTCAAGCAGCGGCTCTTCAGCGAGCTGGAGGACGTCGTCTCCGAGGACTGCCTGCTCGCCACCAACACCTCCTCCCTGTCGGTGACGGCCATCGCCGGTGCCCTGCGCGGCCCCGGCCGCTTCGTGGGCCTGCACTTCTTCAACCCGGCGCCGCTGCTGCCGCTGGTCGAGGTCGTCTCCGGGTTCGCCACCGACGTCACGTCGGCCACGCGCGCGTACGAGACCGCGCGTGCCTGGGGGAAGACCCCGGTGGCCTGCGCGGACACCCCCGGCTTCATCGTCAACCGCATCGCCCGGCCGTTCTACGCCGAGGCTTTCGCGGTGTACGAGGCCCAGGCCGCCGACCCCGCCACCATCGACGCCGTCCTGCGCGAGTGCGGCGGCTTCCGGATGGGCGCCTTCGAGCTGACCGACCTGATCGGGCAGGACGTCAACGAGTCCGTCACCCACTCGGTGTGGCGGTCCTTCTTCGAGGACGTCCGCTTCACGCCCTCCCTCGCCCAGCGCCGCCTCGTGGAGTCCGGCCGCCTCGGCCGCAAGGCGGGGCACGGCTGGTACGACCACTCCGAGGGCGCCGAGCGCCCCGAGCCGCACACCGCCGAGAAGCGGCAGCCGCCCGCCCACGTCACCGCCGAGGGCGGACTCGGCCCCGCCGCCGAACTGCTCACCCTGATCCGCGAGGCGGGCATCCCGGTCCGCGAGGAGGACGAGGACCACGGCACCCGCCTGGTGCTGCCGAGCGGCGGCCAGTTGGTGCTCGCCGACGGCCAGACGTCCGTGGAGTTCCGCGACGTCGTCTACTTCGACCTCGCCCTCGACTACCGCCGGGCCACCCGCATCGCCCTGTCCGCCTCCCAGGACACCTCGCCGGCGACCCTCGCCGAGGCCATCGGCCTCTTCCAGGCGCTCGGCAAGGACGTCAGCGTCATCGGCGACGTCCCCGGCATGATCGTCGCCCGTACCGTCGCCCGGATCGTGGACCTCGCCCACGACGCCGTCGCCAAGGGCGTGGCCACCGAGGAGGACATCGACACCGCGATGCGCCTGGGCGTCAACTACCCGCTGGGGCCCTTCGAGTGGAGCCGCAGGCTCGGCCACGGCTGGGCGTACGACCTCCTGGACGACCTGCACCTGCGCGACCCCTCCGGCCGTTACGCGCCGTCCCTCGCCCTCTACCGTCACGCGTACGCCACCGACAAGCGGGAGGGCACCCCATGACCACCGCCAAGCGCGACACGTACACCCCCGAGACGCTGCTCTCGGTCGCCGTGCAGGTCTTCAACGAGCGCGGTTACGACGGCACCTCCATGGAGCACCTGTCCAGGGCCGCCGGTATCTCCAAGTCCTCGATCTACCACCACGTCAGTGGCAAGGAGGAGCTGCTGCGGCGGGCCGTCAGCCGGGCGCTGGACGGGCTGTTCGGGATCCTCGAGGAGGAGCCCGCGCGCGTGGGGCGGTCCGCCGACCGGCTCGAGCACGTCGTACGGCGCACGGTCGAGGTGCTCATATCCGAGCTGCCGTACGTGACGCTGCTGCTGCGGGTGCGCGGCAACACCGAGACCGAGCGCTGGGCGCTGGAGCGGCGCCGCGACTTCGACCACCGGGTCGCCGCCCTGCTGAAGGCCGCGGCCGCCGACGGGGACGTACGCGGCGACGTGGAGGTGCGCCTGGCCACCCGGCTGGTCTTCGGGATGATCAACTCCGTCGTGGAATGGTACCGGCCCGACAGCCGGGGCGTCAGCGGCCGCGAGGTGGCCGACGCGGTGGTCCGGCTCGCCTTCTCGGGCCTGCGGCGGGACTGAGGCCGCGCCGGTCCGCTCCGGACTCCGGCCACCGGCGCACCCGGGAATCAGGCTTCCGGCTCGGTGTCCTCCTCCTCGAACACCAGCAGTGTGCGGGTGCTGAGCACCTCGGGGATCGCCTGGAGCCGGGTGAGCACCAGCTCGCGCAGCGCCCTGTTGTCGGGGGTGTGCACCAGGAGCAGGACATCGAAGTCGCCGCCCACCAGGGCGATGTGGGAGGCGCCTGGCAGCTGCCTGAGCTGCTCGCGGACCGTGCGCCAGGTGTTCTGGACGATCTTCAGCGTGATGTACGCCGAGGTGCCGTGTCCCGCCCGCTCGTGGTCCACGCGGGCGCTGAACCCCCTGATCACGCCGTCGTCGATCAGCCGGTTGATGCGCGCGTAGGCATTGGCGCGGGAGACATGGACGCGTTCGGCGACGGAGCGTATGGAGGCGCGGCCGTCCGCCTGCAGGATTTTCAGGATGTCCTGGTCGATCGCGTCCAGTGGGCGGGCCGGCGGGGCGGCGCCGTCCTGCGGCCCGTCGGCCATTTGTTCAGCTGTCATGTCCCCCCGCTTCACCGTCGTGGACGTCCTGCATTCATTGCAGGTTGTGGAGAACCGTTTGTCCACAGCCTCCCGGGGCCTGTAGCCAAAATGTGCCGACGACCGAACAATCGGTAGGTGAGGCGAGTCACAGCCGACGCGCCTCCCGTAGCCACTCCCACGAGGAGGTGCCGTCATGACGGTCATGGAGCAGCGGGGCGCGTACCGGCCATCGCCGCCGCCCGCCTGGCAGCCCCGTATGGACCCCGCGCCGCTGCTGCCCGACGCCGAGCCGTATCGCGTCCTCGGCACCGAGGCGGCCGCGAAGGCCGATCCGGACCTGCTGCGCCGGCTGTACGCACAGCTGGTGCGCGGCCGCCGCTACAACACCCAGGCCACCGCGCTGACCAAGCAGGGCCGCCTCGCCGTCTACCCCTCCAGCACCGGTCAGGAGGCCTGCGAGGTCGCCGCCGCGCTGGCCCTGGAGGAGCGCGACTGGCTCTTCCCCAGTTACCGCGACACCCTCGCCGTCGTCGCCCGGGGCGTGGACCCGGTCGAGGTGCTCACGCTGCTGCGCGGCGACTGGCACAACGGCTACGACCCCCAGGCCCACCGCGTGGCCCCGCTCAGCACCCCGCTGGCCACCCAGCTCCCGCACGCCGTCGGTCTCGCGCACGCCGCCCGCCTCAAGGGCGACGACGTGGTCGCGCTGGCCATGGTCGGTGACGGCGGCACCAGCGAGGGCGACTTCCACGAGGCCCTGAACTTCGCCGCCGTCTGGCAGGCGCCGGTGGTCTTCCTGGTGCAGAACAACGGCTTCGCCATCTCCGTCCCGCTCGCCAAGCAGACCGCGGCGCCCTCGCTGGCCCACAAGGCCGTCGGCTACGGCATGCCGGGCAGGCTGGTCGACGGCAACGACGCGGCCGCCGTGCACGAGGTCCTCAGCGACGCCGTACGGCAGGCGCGGGCGGGCGGCGGACCGACCCTGGTGGAGGCGGTGACGTACCGCATCGACGCGCACACCAACGCCGACGACGCCACCCGGTACCGCGGCGACTCCGAGGTCGAGGCCTGGCGGGCACACGACCCGGTCCAGCTGCTGGAGCGAGAACTCACCGCGCGCGGCCTGCTCGACGACGCCGGCCTCGAAGCCGCCCGGCAGGACGCCGAGGAGATGGCCGCCGATCTGCGGGAACGCATGAACCAGGACCCCGAGCTCAACCCCATGGACCTCTTCGACCACGTCTACGCCGAGACCACCGCGCAGCTGCGCGAACAGCGCGCCCAACTGCGCGCCGAGCTCGAGGCCGAGCAGGACGACCAGGAAGGCGACCTTCGATGACCACCGTCGCCGTCAAGCCCGCCACCATGGCGCAGGCCCTCACACGCGCGATGCGCGACGCGATGGCCGCCGACTCCAGCGTGCACGTCCTGGGCGAGGACGTCGGCACCCTCGGCGGGGTCTTCCGGGTCACCGACGGGCTCGCCAAGGAGTTCGGCGAGGACCGCTGCACCGACACCCCGCTCGCCGAGGCGGGCATCCTCGGCACCGCCGTCGGCATGGCCATGTACGGCCTGCGCCCGGTGGTGGAGATGCAGTTCGACGCCTTCGCCTATCCGGCGTTCGAGCAGCTCATCAGCCATGTCTCCCGGATGCGCAACCGCACGCGCGGCAGGATGCCCCTGCCGATCACCGTTCGCGTGCCCTACGGCGGCGGCATCGGCGGCGTCGAGCACCACAGCGACTCCTCCGAGGCCTACTACATGGCCACCCCGGGCCTGCACGTCGTCGCCCCGGCGACGGTCGCCGACGCCTACGGGCTGCTGCGCCAGGCCATCGCCTCCGACGACCCGGTCGTGTTCCTGGAGCCCAAGCGGCTGTACTGGTCGAAGGACACCTGGAACCCCGAGCAGCCCACGGACGTGGAGCCCATCGGGCGCGCGGTGGTCCGGCGGCCCGGTACCAGCGCGACGCTCATCACCTACGGTCCGTCCGTGCCGGTCTGCCTTGAGGCCGCCGAGGCCGCCCGGGCGGAGGGCTGGGACCTCGAGGTCCTCGACCTGCGCTCCCTGGTGCCGTTCGACGACGAGACGGTCTGCGCCGCCGTGCGCCGCACCGGACGTGCCGTCGTCGTGCACGAGTCGACCGGGTTCGGCGGTCCGGGCGGTGAGATCGCGGCCCGGATCACCGAGCGCTGCTTCCACCACCTGGAGGCCCCGGTGCTGCGGGTGGCCGGCTTCGACCTCCCCTATCCGCCGCCCATGCTGGAGCGGCACCACCTGCCCGGCGTCGACCGCATCCTGGACGCCGTGGCCCGCCTGCAGTGGGAGGCCGAAGGCTGATGGCACAGGTGCTGGAGTTCAAGCTGCCCGACCTCGGCGAGGGCCTGACCGAGGCGGAGATCGTCCGCTGGCTGGTGCGGGTCGGCGACGTCGTCGCCATCGACCAGCCGGTCGTGGAGGTCGAGACGGCCAAGGCGATGGTCGAGGTCCCCTGTCCCTACGGCGGTGTGGTCACCGCCCGCTTCGGCGAGGAGGGGACCGAACTGCCCGTCGGCGCACCGCTGCTGACGGTCGCCGTGGGTCCCGCGACGGCCGGCGAGGACGCCGGCTCGGGCAACGTCCTGGTCGGCTACGGCACCTCCGAGGCCCCGGCTCGGCGACGCAGGGTGCGCGCGACCGGCGCGAACGGGCACGTGAAGCAGGCCGTACAGGCACCGCCCACGCCCGCGCCCGCCCATGCCCCCGCCCCCGCTCCCGTCGAGGGCCCGGTTCCCGTGATCTCCCCGTTGGTGCGGCGGCTCGCCCGGGACGGCGGCCTCGACCTGCGGGAGCTCTCCGGTTCGGGGCCCGAAGGGCTGATCCTGCGCGCCGACGTCGAGAACGCCCTGCGCGCCAAGGCCGCTCCCGCTCCCGTGACGCCGCAGCCCGCCGCCCGGGTCTCCCCGGCGGCCCGCGACGGACTCCGCATCCCCCTCAAGGGCGTCCGCGGTGCTGTCGCCGACAAGCTCTCCCGCAGCTGCCGGGAGATCCCGGACGCCACCTGCTGGGTCGACGCCGACGCGACGGAACTGATGCGCGCACGCGCCGCGATGAACGCTGCCGGAGGACCGAAGATCTCCCTCCTGGCGCTCCTCGCCCGCATCTGCACCGCCGCCCTCGCCCGTCACCCCGAGCTGAACTCCTACGTCGACACCGAGGCCCGCGAGGTCGTCCAGCTCGAGCAAGTGCACATCGGGTTCGCCGCGCAGACCGAACGCGGACTGGTCGTCCCGGTCGTACGGGACGCCCACACCCGCGACGCCGAGTCGCTGACCGCGGAGTTCGCCCGGCTCACCGAGGCGGCCCGGACCGGAACGCTCACTCCCGGGGAACTCACCGGCGGCACCTTCACGCTGAACAACTACGGCGTCTTCGGCGTCGACGGCTCCACGCCGATCATCAACCACCCCGAGGCGGCCATGCTCGGCGTGGGGCGGATCGTCCCCAAGCCGTGGGTGCACGAGGGCGAACTGGCGGTGCGCCAGGTCGTGCAGCTCTCCCTCACCTTCGACCACCGGGTGTGCGACGGCGGCACGGCGGGTGGCTTCCTGCGGTACGTGGCGGACTGCGTGGAACAGCCGGCGGTGCTGCTGCGCGCCCTGTGACCTACGCCGGGTCCATAAGGAGGACCCGAGAGGACATACTCGGGGGGTGACCGAGAACGCCCCCGCCGCACCCGGGACCGCCGCGCCGTACGACGCCGTCGTGCTGGCCGGCGGTGCCGCCCGGCGGCTCGGCGGTGCCGACAAGCCCGCGGTGCGGGTCGGCGGCCGGGCGCTGCTCGACCGGGTGCTCACGGCCTGCGCCGGCGCGGCCACGACCGTCGTCGTCGCCGGCGCCCGCCCCACCGCCCGCCCGGTGCGCTGGGCGCGCGAGGAACCGTCCGGCGGCGGCCCCGTAGCCGCGCTGGAGGCCGGGCTGCGGCTGATCACCGCCGAATACACCGCGGTCCTCTCCGCCGACCTGCCGTTCCTCGAATCAGCCACGCTGGAGCGGCTGTTGGCGGCCCTGCGGGACTCCGGCTCCGACGGTGCGCTGCTCACCGACGCCGAGGGCCGGGACCAGCCACTCGTGGCCGCCTACCGCACCGCCGCGCTGCGCCGTGAACTGGCCGCCCTCGCCGCCGGGCAAGGCGGCCTCACCGGGCTGCCCCTGCGCCGGCTGACCGGCGCCCTCGAGCTCACCCGCGTCCCGGACCCGCTCGCGTCCTTCGACTGCGACACCTGGGACGACATCGCCGACGCCAGGGCACGCATCAGGGAGCATGGGCACGTGTTGGATGAATGGATCTCCGCAGTCAAGGACGAGCTGGGCATCGACCTGGACGTCGACACCGGTCTCCTGCTCGACCTGGCCCGCGACGCCGCACACGGCGTGGCCCGGCCGGCCGCGCCGCTGACCACGTTCCTCGTCGGCTACGCCGCCGCCCGGGCCGAGGGCGGCCCCGAAGCCGTCGCCGAGGCCGCCCGCAAGGCCGCCGCGCTGGCGCTGCGCTGGGAGGAAGGGAACAGCGGGGGCGATCAGGACGGCGCCGGGGGCGCGCCCGCCCCGGACCCGCGATGACCCCCGGCACCCGGGCCGGAGCGCCCGCCGAGGACAGCGACGACCTCGACGTCGAGGAGGCCCTGGCCCTCGTGAGGGAACCCAAGGACTACGCCGCCCCCGCCGCGCCCGCCGCCACCCCCGACGAGCGGCGCCACGAGCGGCACCGGGCCACCCCATGGCCCCGGGCCCGGGAGATCGCCGCCCGCGCCGCCCGCTCGGGCAGCCGCCGCACCCCCGTCTCCGTCCCCCTCGCCGAGGCCCTCGGCCTGGTCCTCGCCGCCCCTCTCGACGCGCTCACCGACCTGCCCTCCTTCGACACCTCCGCGATGGACGGCTGGGCGGTCGCCGGACCCGGTCCCTGGGCGGTGCGAGAACAGGGCGCGCTGGCCGGCCACGCGCTGCCCGAGCCGCTCACCGACGGTGAGGCGGTCCGCATCGCAACCGGCGCCCGCATCCCGACCGACACCACCGCCGTGCTGCGCACCGAACACGGCCGCACGGACGCCCAGGGGCGGCTGCACGCCACCCGCGAGATGAACCACGGGCAGGACATCCGGCCGCGCGGCCAGGAGTGCCGCAGCGGTGACCAGCTGCTCCCGGTCGGCACCCTCGTCACCCCCGCCGTGCTGGGCCTCGCGGCGGCCGCCGGATACGACACCGTCACCGCCGTCGCCCGGCCCCGCGTCGAAGTGCTGGTCCTGGGCGACGAGTTGCTCACCGAAGGGCGCCCGCACGACGGACTGATCCGGGACGCGCTCGGCCCCATGCTGCCGCCCTGGCTGCGTGCGATGGGCGCCGATGTCATCGGCGTGCGCCGGCTGGGGGACGACGCCAAGGCCCTGCACAAGGCGCTCACCGGTTCCCGGGCCGATCTCGTCGTCACCACCGGCGGTACCGCCGCGGGTCCCGTCGACCACGTCCACCCCACCCTGGAGCGCATGGGCGCCGAACTCCTCGTCGCCGGAGTCAAGGTGCGCCCAGGCCACCCCATGCTGCTGGCCCGCACCACGGAGAACCAGCACCTCGTCGGCCTGCCCGGCAACCCCCTCGCGGCCGTCTCCGGCCTGCTCACGCTCGCCGAGCCGCTGCTGCGCACCCTCGCCGCCCGTCCGGCCCCGGAGCCGTACACGCTGGCGCTCGGCGAGGCGGTGCACGGGCATCCTTACGACACCCGGCTCGTCCCCGTGGTGCTGCGCGGCGACCGTGCCGTGCCCCTGCACTACAACGGCCCGGCCATGCTGCGCGGGATCGCCGCCGCCGACGCGATGGCGGTCGTGCCGCCGGGCGGGGCACAGCAGGGGGAGGAGACGGAGCTGCTGGACCTGCCGTGGGCGGCAGCCGGGATCGGGGTGTGTTTCACGTGAAACTTCCGGGTCATGACGCCATCGCCCGCCGTGCGGACGAGCACCTGGTGGCTCACCGGGTGCAGCTCCCGAGGACGGTGGTGGAGCGCCCGATCCGCCAGGTGTTCAAACGGCTGCTCATGGCCCTGCTGGTGCTGGTCGCCACCGCGTTCGTCGTCTACGCCGATCATGACGGCTACCACGACAACTCCGACGGCTCCGTGGACCTGCTGGACGCGTTCTACTACGCGACCGTCACTCTCTCGACCACCGGGTACGGCGACATCACCCCGGTCAGCGACGGCGCCCGGCTCACCAACATCTTCGTCATCACGCCCCTGCGGGTGCTGTTCCTGATCATCCTGGTCGGCACCACGCTGGAGGTCCTCACCGAACGCACCCGGGACGAATGGCGCCTGAACCGCTGGAGGTCCACTTTGCGCGACCACACCGTCGTCATCGGCTATGGCACCAAGGGGCGGTCGGCCATCCAGACTGTCTGTGCCACAGGTCTGAAGGCAGAGCAGGTGGTCGTGGTCGACCCCAGCTCCAAGGCGGTCGACGCCGCGACGGCCGAGGGCTACGCGGGCGTCATAGGCGACGCCACCCGCAGCGATGTGCTCAGGCGGGCCGAGGTGCACAAGGCGCGGCAGATCATCATCGCCCCGCAGCGCGACGACACCGCCGTGCTGGTGACGCTTACCGCCCGGCAGCTCAACCGGAGCGCCAAGATCGTGGCCGCGGTCCGTGAGGAGGAGAACGTCCCGCTGCTCAAGCAGTCCGGTGCCGACGCCGTCATCACCAGCTCCGGCGCGGCCGGCCGGCTGCTCGGCCTTTCCGTGCTCAGCCCGGCCGCCGGCATGGTGATGGAGGACCTGATCCAGCAGGGCAGCGGTCTCGACATCATGGAACGGCCCGTGGTGCGGGCCGAGGTGGGCAAGGGCCCGCGCGAGACGGACGACCTCGTGGTCAGCGTGGTACGCGGGCACCGGGTCCTCGGCTACGACGATCCGTCCATCGGCTCCCTGCAGCTCACTGACCGCCTGATCACCATCGTCCGCGCGAGCCCGGGCGCCCAGATCACCCCGCACCACCGTCCGCTGCCGAGCGACTGAGCGGGCCTGCCCCGGGGACGGCACCGGCGAGGAGTAGCGTCACGGGCATGCATGCGATCACGATTCCCGAACCTGGTGGGCCCGAGGCGCTGGTGTGGGACGAGGTTCCCGACCCCTTGCCCGGCGAGGGCGAAGTTCTGGTCGAGGTGGTGGCCAGCGCCGTCAACCGTGCCGACATCATGCAGCGGCAGGGCTTCTACGACCCGCCGCCGGGCGCGTCCCCCTATCCCGGCCTGGAGTGCTCCGGAAGGATCGCCGCGCTCGGCCCCGGGGTCTCCGGCTGGGCCGTGGGCGACGAGGTCTGCGCGCTGCTCGCGGGCGGCGGCTACGCCCAGAAGGTCGCTGTGCCGGCCGGGCAGTTGCTGCCCGTGCCCGAGGGCGTCGAACTGAGGCAGGCGGCCGCGCTGCCCGAGGTGGTCTGCACCGTCTGGTCCAACGTCTTCATGGTCGCCCATCTGCGTCCGGCCGAGACCCTGCTGGTGCACGGCGGTTCCAGCGGTATCGGCACCATGGCCGTCCAGCTGGCCAAGGCACTCGGAGCCAGGGTCGCGGTGACCGCCGGGACGAAGGAGAAGCTGGACTACTGCGCCCGGCTGGGCGCGGACGTCCTGATCAACTACCGCGACCAGGACTTCGTCGCCGAGATCAAGCAGGCCACGGACGGCGCCGGCGCCGATGTCATCCTCGACAACATGGGCGCCAAGTACCTGAACCGCAACGTCCAGGCCCTCGCCGTCAACGGCCGGCTAGCGATCATCGGCATGCAGGGCGGGGTCAAGGGCGAGCTGAACATCGGCACGTTGCTGAGCAAGCGGGCCGCGATCAGCGCGACCTCGCTGCGGGCCCGTCCGCTGAGCGAGAAGGCCGCGATCGTGGCCGCCGTACGCGAGCATGTGTGGCCGTTGCTGGCCGACGGGCACGTCCGTCCGGTCGTCGACCGTGAGCTGCCGATGCCCGAGGCGGCAGAGGCGCACCGGGTGGTGGAGGAGAGTGGCCACATCGGCAAGGTGGTGCTGGTAGCGCCGTAACCCGTACGGCCTCGGCCACTCCCGCCACCGGCTCGCGACGACCGAACCGGATCGGACCGGTCAGGTACGGCGGATCCGCAGGCCCAGGAACGCCAAACCCAGTCCGAGACCGACGAGGACCAGCCCGGTCCCCAGCGGCAGGATCTCCAGCGTCGGCTCGGCGGGGGCGGCGTCCTGGTGAACGTCGTTCTGCGCCGCGGTCTGCCGCGGGGGCCGGGCGGGATCCAGTCCGGCCTCCTCGGGCGGCGCGGACGCCGTCGGGGTCCCGGCAGGGATGTCGGCGGTCTCCGGCTCCTGCGGATCGAAGGGGTCGGGAGCCCAGGTCACCGTCCCGGAGCCGTCGTCGCCCTCCTCCTCTGCGGCCGGCCCGTCCGGGCGGCCGGGGCGCATCCGGCCCTCACCCGCCCTGCTCCCGGCCCGGGACGGCTCGGCGGCCGGATCGGAGTGGCCGTGGGGGCGGGACGCGGAGTGCGAAGCGGCCGGGGTGGCGGAGACCAGAGCGGCCGGGGTGGCCGGCACGGTGGGCCGGGCCGCGGGCGGGTCCGGCGGCGCGGCCTGCGCGCCGTACGCGGGAGCGGTGCCGTACACCGGCACCGCCGCCACGAGGGCGAGCAGCAGTGGTACGAGGCGGAGCGTGAGTCGCAGCCATGGAGTCACGGCGGTGACCTCCCGGAGCCCATTCGTCGAACATCGACGCAAGCCAGCCTCACATCGTGGTGCAGAACGGGCATTCCGGATTGCGCCGTCGGAGCTAAAGGGTGGATCTGCCCCATGAGGGGGCAGCACGGTGATGAGGTGAGGGCGTGCGAGACAATGGCGGCATGGAGATGCCGAGGAACGAACGGTCGCCGGAGAATCCCCAGATCCTGGTCGTGGGCCAGGACGGCATGGCGATCGGCGGCGGGGACGAGGACTCCCGTGAGACGCCGGTGACGGACCAGGTCGAACAGCCGGCCAAGGTGATGCGGATCGGCAGCATGATCAAGCAGCTGCTCGAGGAGGTCCGGGTCGCTCCCCTGGACGAGGCCAGCCGGGCCCGGCTCAAGGACATCCACCGCAGCTCGGTGAAGGAACTGGAGGACGGTCTGGCGCCGGAGCTGGTCGAGGAGCTGGAACGGCTGTCGCTGCCGTTCACCGACGACACGACCCCGAGCGACGCGGAACTGCGCATCGCGCAGGCCCAGTTGGTGGGCTGGCTGGAGGGCCTGTTCCACGGCATCCAGACGACGCTGTTCGCCCAGCAGATGGCCGCGCGCGCCCAGCTGGAGCAGATGCGCCGGGCGCTGCCGCCGGGTGTGGGCGGCCACGAGGGCGGTGACGACCCGCGCGCGGGCGGCCGTTCGGGCGGCCCGTACCTGTAGTCCGCCCGGGCGGTCCGAGCCGCCCAGGAAGACAGAGGGCCCGGCGGTGTTCCGCCGGGCCCTTCGTACGTGGCCGCGCGAGCGGCCGGATGCTGTCAGGGGTTGCCCGTCGAGACGTTGAGCTGGATCTCGACGTTCTTCGGGTCGACGTCCGTGCCGGCCTTCGGGAACTGGTCGATGATCGCGCCCTGGCCGAAGGTGTTCTCGTCGACGTTCTTGGTCGAGACGCGCCAGCCCGCGGCCGCCGCACACTCCTTGACGGACTTGATGTACTTGAACCGGAAGTCCGGGAGCTCGATCTTCTTCGGGTCGTTGTACGACTCCTCCGGCTCCGTGCAGTCGGTCTCCTTGACCGTCTTCGACGTGTCCGGTCCCCGGTAGCCCGCCGCGTGGGTCGACGCCGAGGGGCTGGGGTCGTTGCCGCCCTGGTCGTCCGTGCCTCCGCTGTTCAGGGTCAGCGCGACGATCAGGCCGACGACCGCGACGAGGGACACCACGATCGAGCCGATGATCACCGGCTTGTTGCTCTTGCCGCCGCCCCCGCCCGAGGACTGCACGGCCGTCTGGGGCGTGATGTTGTACGGCGGCGGGGTCGAGGGCGACTGCTGCCCGTACGCCGCGGGCGTCTGGTAGCCGCCCTGCTGGGGATAGCCGTACGCCGGGGTGGGTGCCGGGGTGCCGTACGGGTTCGGCTGGTACGGCGTCTGCACCGGGCCGGTCGGAGCCGGGGCCGCCTGGTCGATGGGCGGGAACACCGTGGCGCCCACGCCCGCGCCGCTCTGCGTCGGTCCGGCACCCGGCACGATGCTGGGCGGGGCCGCCTGCAGGGAGGCGGCGACACGAAGGCACTCGTCCCGCATGGACTCGGCGGTCGGGAAGCGCTCGTTCGGGTTCTTCTTCAGCGCGCGGGAGATCAGGGCGTCCACCGCGGGCGGCAGCGCGCGGTTGATCGAGGAGGCCGCGACCGGCACCTCCTGCACATGCGCGTAGGCGATCGCCAGCGGGGAGTCCGCGTCGAACGGCAGCCGCCCGGTCACGAGCTGGAACAGCATGATGCCGACCGAGTACAGGTCGGAGCGGGCGTCCACACCGCGGCCGAGGGCCTGCTCGGGCGAGAGGTACTGCGGGGTGCCGACGACCATGCCGGTCTGCGTCATCGAGGTGACACCGGACTGCATGGCGCGGGCGATGCCGAAGTCCATGACCTTGACCACGCCGCGCTTGGTCATCATCACGTTGCCCGGCTTGATGTCGCGGTGGACCAGGCCCATCTCGTGGCTGATCTCCAGCGCCGCCAGCACGTCCGCGGTGATCTTCAGCGCCTTGTCGGCGGGCATCGCGCCGGACTGCCGGACGTCCTCGTCGAGGACCGAGCCGAGCGGGCGCCCCTCCACGTACTCCATGACGATGTACGGCATCGTCGCGCCGTCCAGCGCGTCCTCGCCGGTGTCGAAGACGGAGACGATGTTGGTGTGGGTGAGCTTGGCCACGGACTGGGCCTCGCGCCGGAACCGCTCACGGAAGGCCTGTTCCCGGCCCAGCTCGGAGTGCAGGGTCTTGATCGCCACCTGGCGGTCGAGCACGGTGTCGTAGGCCAGGTGAACCGAGGCCATGCCGCCCTGACCGAGCAGGTCGCGCAGCTGGTAGCGACCGCCGGCCAGCGTCCGCCCCGCGTACCGCTCCTGTGCGCCGTCCTGGCTCATCTCTCCGCGTCCCCCACTGGCCGTCCGGCGCCGTCGCTGGGCGAACATGCCTTGATCGAATGTGTCATTCCCGGCCAAGTCTGCCCGAGGGCACTGACACGTCAAGCTCGGTGCCCGTTCCGTGACCGTACGCGAAAGAAGCGTCGCGCAAGCGTTACAGCGGACGTACGAGCAGTGCACAGAATTTGCACGAGAGCGCGTGCTAGGGGTTTCATGACCGGTCCGTCTCGGGCCCGTTCCGGTTCCGGTTCCGGACCGGAGGCGGACGCGGAGGCTGTAGCGTGGCCGACGGAGACCGTAACAACACCGCGCGCACCGCGGGCAGAAACGACGGCGAGGACCGATGGCACAGACGCACAGCGCCCAGGGCCCGTCCGACCCCGAGGCGACTGGCGGCGGCATGTCAGAGACGCCCGAGATGTGGGGCAACGGCGGGCTCGTCGGCGACGGCCGGTACCGGCTGACCCACCGGCTGGGCCGGGGCGGCATGGCCGAGGTGTTCGCGGCCGAGGACGTCCGTCTGGGCCGCACGGTCGCGGTCAAGCTGCTCCGTGCCGACCTGGCCGAGGACCCGGTCTCCAAGGCCCGGTTCACGCGCGAGGCCCAGTCGGTCGCCGGACTCAACCACCACGCGATCGTCGCCGTGTACGACTCCGGCGAGGACGTCGTGGGCGGCCAGTCGGTGCCGTACATCGTGATGGAGCTGGTCGAGGGCCGCACCATCCGCGACCTGCTGCTCAACGCCGAGGCGCCGGGCCCCGAGCAGGCCCTGATCATCGTGTCCGGGGTGCTGGAGGCGCTCGCCTACTCGCACCAGCACGGCATCGTGCACCGCGACATCAAGCCGGCCAACGTCATCATCACCAACAACGGCGCCGTGAAGGTGATGGACTTCGGCATCGCCCGCGCGCTGCACGGCGCGTCGACGACGATGACGCAGACCGGCATGGTGATGGGCACCCCGCAGTACCTCTCCCCCGAGCAGGCGCTCGGCAAGGCCGTCGACCACCGCTCCGACCTGTACGCGACCGGCTGCCTGCTGTACGAACTCCTCTCCCTGCGGCCCCCGTTCACCGGTGAGACGCCGCTGTCGGTGGTCTACCAGCACGTCCAGGACATCCCCACCCCGCCCTCCGAGGCCTCCGACGCCTGCCCGCCGGAGCTGGACGGCCTGGTCATGCGCTCGCTCGCCAAGGAGCCCGACGACCGGTTCCAGACCGCCGAGGAGATGCGCGGCCTGATCCAGTACGGCCTGCAGATGCTGTACGAGCAGGGCGGCCACACCGGCACCTGGAACACCGGGCCGGTGGCCGCGCACGACGGCCGGCACACGCCGGCGGCGGGCTTCGCGGGGACGGCCGTGATGCAGCACCCCGGTGACTTCGGCGCCGGCACCGCGCAGATCCCGCAGCCGATCCTGCCCGGCGGGTACGGGGGCGGCGAAGACGGCGGCTTCGAGGGACACGGCAACCGGGGCAGCGGCCGCGGCAAGCTGTGGATCCTCGCCGTGCTCGCCGTGATCGCGATCGCGGCCGGTGTCGCGCTGGCGCTCAACCACAACAACGGCGGCGGCGGCGGTGGGACCACGCCGACGCCGACCCACTCCAAGGCCACGAAGGACGAGACGGCCTCCCAGTCGCCGTCCGACGACAACACCGACCAGCCCACGGACCCGTCCACCGAGAACGAGACGGACAACGGCAGCGGTTCGAACTGGGGGACACCGTCGTACACCCCCTCGTACACCCCGTCCCAGCCGTCCACCGACGACCCGAGCGACGAGCCGTCGGATCCGGAGCCCTCGGACACGCCGCCGTCGGACCCGACGGACGGCGGCACGGACGCGGGGACCACGGACGGCACCGACGGCGGTGCCACGGAGGGCTCGGACGGGGGCGTCACCCCCTCCGCCCCGGTGTCGCCCTGAGACACCCCGGCTGAACCACTCCCACGCGCGCGGGCGGGCCACGGCTCACCCGCGCGCGTGGCGTTCCACGCCCCGGGGCCCCTCACCCCGCGAACGCGTCGCACACCGCCTCGTACTCGCGCGTCCACCACACCGCGAGCGCCGAGGCGGCCGGGAACTGGCAGTCCGCGCGGGTGTCCCCGCGCTCGTAGTGCCAGCGCAGCATCCAGAAGTCGTTCAGCCGCTCCCACCACACCCGGTGCACGGCCGCCGCCAGCTCGGACGGCGTGGCGCGGGCCGCGCGCCGGTACGCGCGCGCGTAGGCACGCACCTTCGGCAGGTCGAGCGCGCCCGCGGCCCGTACGAAGAAGATCGCGGCGGCGCGCACGGCCTCCTCGGCGCGGGGCTGCACGCCCAGCCGGTCCCAGTCGACGATGGCGGCCGGGCCGTCGTCCCTGTAGAGCAGGTTGAAGGGGTGGAAGTCGCCGTGCACCCAGCCGACCGGGCCGCCGCGCGGCGGACGCCGGCCGGCGTGGCTCTCCAGCAGGGCACGGCGTTCCAGGAGCCGGTGGCGGGCGAGCTCGTCGAACGCGTCGGCGGGGCGGTGGCGGCGTACGTGGCCGAGCAGCTCGTCGATCAGCGCGAACGTGTCGGCCGGGTCGGCGCTCTCGACCGGATGCGGGCCGGTCGCCGGGCGGGTGCGCCCCTTGGGGGGCATCACCCGCTCCAGACAGGCGTGCACGGCTCCCAGGAGCGCCCCCAGGCGTGCGCTCTCGGAACGGGTGAGCTGGCCGCCGTGGCGGTGCCGCCCGTCGATCCAGGGGTGCAGGGCGTAGGCGTGGCCGCCCACGACGGCGACCGTGCGGCCCTCGCGGTGCGCGAGCGGCTGGGCCACGGGGACGCCGAGGTCGGCGAGGCGCTGGGTGGCCCGGTGGCGGCGCTCGATGGCGGCCGGGTCGGCGGTGTCCGGATCGAAGTGGTGTTTGAGGAAGTAACGGCCGCGGGTGGTGCACACCCGGTAGCCGCGGTTCAGCAGGCCCTGGTCGACGGGTTCGCAGGCGAGGGCGGTACCGGCGGCGTACAGGCGCAGCAGGGCGCCCAAAGGGGGCGCGTGCGGTACAGGGGGTGGTACACATGAGCGCGGCACGCGCCAGATGCTAGGGCACGCAAAGACCCTGTGAGCTGCGGCTTGTCACAGCCAGTCATCGTCGATCGCATTTGGTCACAGGGCGCACAGGGGTGAACCGCGCCGTCGGATGTCCAGCTTTCCGTCTCGAATAATGAGACCGCTCAACAGTCATATCCGGAATTCTCATCTTTCGCCCGCGAGGCACGAGTCACAAGTCGACTCTTCCCGTGTCCGGGGTCGCCGGGATAACGTGCCGTTGCTCCGGCCTCCTGCAAGGCTGTGACCAGCGACCTTCCGCCTCCTGCGGATTTACTTGGAAATCCAAGCAAAAACGCAGGTCAGGAGGGGTTTCACAGATATGTGGAGCACTGGGTAACGTAAAAGTCGCAGGGCGCTCGCCGGGGCACCTGTCACGCCTGTTCCCGGCCGAGTGGCACCCACCCCGTGCCCGGTGGTCGAGAACAGGTGAGCCGCACTGGCCTACCGGCAACCCCGGGGGCCGGAACGACGGAGGAGCACACGTGACCGTGGACAGCAGTGCCGCGCGCAAGCCGCGACGCAGCGCCGCAGGCAAGGCCGGCACCACCGGCACCAAGCGCACCACCCGCACCACCCAGAGGAGCACCGACCCGGAGCTGGTGCAGCTCCTGACGCCCGAGGGCAAGCGGGTCAAGAACGCCGAGTACGACGGCTACGTCGACGGGATCACCCCCGACGAGCTGCGCGGCCTGTACCGCGACATGGTGCTCACCCGACGCTTCGACGCCGAGGCCACAGCGCTGCAGCGCCAGGGCGAGCTGGGCCTGTGGGCCTCGCTGCTCGGCCAGGAGGCCGCGCAGATCGGCTCAGGCCGGGCCCTGCGCGACGACGACTACGTCTTCCCGACCTACCGCGAGCACGGCGTCGCCTGGTGCCGCGGGGTCGACCCCACCAACCTGCTCGGGATGTTCCGCGGCGTGAACAACGGCGGCTGGGACCCGAACGGCAACAACTTCCACCTGTACACGATCGTCATCGGCTCCCAGACGCTGCACGCCACGGGATACGCGATGGGCGTGGCCAAGGACGGCGCCGACTCGGCCGTCATCGCCTACTTCGGCGACGGCGCCTCCAGCCAGGGCGACGTGGCCGAATCGTTCACCTTCTCCGCGGTCTACAACGCGCCGGTGGTGTTCTTCTGCCAGAACAACCAGTGGGCGATCTCCGAGCCCACCGAGAAGCAGAGCCGCGTGCCGCTCTACCAGCGCGCCCAGGGCTTCGGCTTCCCGGGCGTGCGCGTGGACGGCAACGACGTGCTGGCCTGCCTCGCGGTCACCAAGTGGGCGCTGGAGCGCGCCCGCGACGGCGAGGGCCCCACCCTGGTCGAGGCGTACACCTACCGCATGGGCGCCCACACCACCTCCGACGACCCCAGCCGGTACCGGGGCGACGAGGAGCGGCTGGCCTGGGAGGCGAAGGACCCGATCCTGCGCCTGCGCCGGTTCCTGGAGGCCTCAAACCACGCGGACGAGGGATTCTTCGCGGAACTCGAGGCCGAGTCCGAGGCGTTGGGCAGGCGAGTGCGCGAAGCGGTGCGTGCCATGCCGGACCCGGACCACTTCGCCATCTTCGAGAACGTGTACGCGGACGGGCATGCGCTCGTCGACGAGGAGCGAGCCCAGTTCGCCGCCTACCAGGCGTCGTTCGCGGACGCAGAGGGGGGTCACTGAGATGGCCGAGAAGATGGCTCTTGCCAAGGCGATCAACGAGTCGCTGCGGCGCGCTCTGGAGACGGACCCCAAGGTCGTCGTCATGGGTGAGGACGTCGGCAAGCTCGGCGGTGTCTTCCGGGTGACGGACGGCCTGCAGAAGGACTTCGGCGAGAGCCGGGTCATCGACACCCCGCTCGCCGAGTCGGGCATCGTCGGCACCGCGATCGGTCTCGCCCTGCGCGGCTACCGCCCGGTGGTGGAGATCCAGTTCGACGGCTTCGTCTTCCCGGCCTACGACCAGATCGTCACCCAGCTCGCGAAGATGCACGCCCGGTCGCTGGGCAAGGTCAAGATGCCCGTCGTCATCCGCATCCCCTACGGCGGTGGCATCGGCGCGGTCGAGCACCACTCGGAGTCCCCCGAGACCCTGTTCGCGCACGTGGCCGGACTGAAGGTCGTCTCCCCGTCGAACTCGTCGGACGCCTACTGGATGATGCAGCAGGCGATCCAGAGCGACGACCCGGTGATCTACTTCGAGCCCAAGCGCCGCTACTGGGACAAGGGCGAGGTGGACCCGGAGGCGATCCCCGGCCCGCTGCACAAGGCGCAGGTGGTGCGCGAGGGCACGGATCTGACGCTGGCCGCCTACGGCCCGATGGTGAAGCTGTGCCAGGAGGTGGCGGCCGCGGCCGCCGAGGAGGGCAAGTCGCTGGAGGTGCTGGACCTGCGCTCGGTCAGCCCCCTGGACTTCGACTCCGTCCAGGCCTCGGTGGAGAAGACCCGCCGTCTGGTCGTGGTCCACGAGGCGCCGGTGTTCTTCGGCTCCGGCGCGGAGATCGCCGCCCGGATCACCGAGCGGTGCTTCTACCACCTGGAGGCCCCGGTGCTCCGGGTCGGCGGCTACCACGCCCCGTACCCGCCGGCACGCCTGGAGGAGGAGTACCTGCCGGGTCTGGACCGGGTGCTCGACGCCGTCGACCGTGCCCTGGCGTACTGAGGAGAGGGTTCGTGACGACGATGACGGAAGCATCCGTACGCGAGTTCAAGATGCCCGACGTGGGCGAGGGACTCACCGAGGCCGAGATCCTCAAGTGGTACGTCCAGCCGGGTGACACGGTCACCGACGGCCAGGTGGTGTGCGAGGTCGAGACCGCCAAGGCGGCCGTCGAACTCCCCATCCCCTACGACGGTGTGGTCCGCGAGCTGCGCTTCCCCGAGGGCACCACGGTCGACGTGGGCACGGCCATCATCACGGTGGACGTGTCGGGCGGTGCGGCACCGGAGGCCCCCGCCGGGCAGCCGGAGACGGCCGCCGCCGCACCGGAGGCCCCCGAGGCACCGGAGCCCGAGCCGACGGGCCGCCAGCCGGTCCTGGTCGGCTACGGCGTGGCCACCACCTCCACCAAGCGCCGTCCGCGCAAGGGCCCGGAGGTCACCGTCCCGGCCGCCGCCAAGGCGGTCCAGGCCGAGCTGAACGGCCACAGCGCCCCGGCGGTCCCCGAGCGGAACCGTCCGCTGGCCAAGCCGCCGGTGCGCAAGCTGGCGAAGGACCTCGGTGTCGACCTCGCCACGGTCACCCCGTCCGGCCCGGACGGCGTGATCACCCGCGAGGACGTGCACGCGGCCGCGGCGCCGCAGTCCGCCGAGACCGCCGCGCCGGTCACTCAGACCCCCGCACCGGTTCCGGCCGCCGCACCCGCCGCCGTGACCCACGACGGCGCACGCGAGACCCGGATCCCGGTCAAGGGCGTCCGCAAGGCGACGGCGACGGCGATGGTCGGCTCCGCCTTCACCGCACCCCACGTCACGGAGTTCGTGACGGTGGACGTGACGCGCACGATGAAGCTGGTCGAGGAACTCAAGCAGGACAAGGAGTTCCAGGGCCTGCGGGTGAACCCGCTGCTGCTGATCGCCAAGGCGCTGCTGGTAGCCATCAGGCGCAACCCGGACGTCAACGCGTCCTGGGACGAGGCGAACCAGGAGATCGTGCTCAAGCACTACGTCAACCTGGGCATCGCGGCCGCGACCCCGCGCGGCCTGATCGTGCCGAACATCAAGGACGCCCACGCCAAGACGCTGCCGCAGCTCGCGGAGTCGCTGGGCGAGCTGGTGTCCACGGCACGTGAGGGCAAGACCTCGCCGGCCGCGATGCAGGGCGGCACGGTCACCATCACCAACGTCGGCGTCTTCGGCGTCGACACCGGCACACCGATCCTCAACCCCGGCGAGTCCGCGATCCTCGCTGTCGGCGCGATCAAGCTCCAGCCGTGGGTCCACAAGGGCAAGGTGAAGCCGCGCCAGGTGACGACGCTCGCACTGAGCTTCGACCACCGCCTGGTCGACGGTGAGCTGGGCTCCAAGGTGCTGGCGGACGTGGCGGCGATCCTGGAGCAGCCGAAGCGGCTGATGACCTGGGCCTGACGGCTGTCGCCCGGGCGGTTCCCGAGCGCTGAGGGGGGTGGTCGCGACTTCGTCTCGCGACCGCCCCCTCTCCCGTTCCGCCCCGGCTCCGGCCGCCGTGGGCACGGAGCCGGTGCCGTCTAGCGCGGGTGCGGCACGGGTGCCGGGTCCTCACGGAACCAGTGGCCGCCCGTGCTCCAGCCCAGCAGCCGGCGGCCGGCGCCCCGCTCCGCCTCCTCGCCGGACATGACCTGACGCAGTCCGGTGAGGGCCGGAGCGAGCCGTCCGGCGATGTGCCAGGGCTGCCGCGCGCAGTCCTCGGTGACGCGGTCCAGGGTGTGACCCTGCTGGTCCGGCGTGCACAGGGACAGATGGAACACCATCTGCCGCCAGGCGTAGGCGACGTCCTTTATGGTGCCGAGCGGCCGCGGGTTGTGGTGGACACGCCCGGTCAGTCGGCACACCGTGTCGAAGCAGCGCAGGGCCACGTGGTCCCAGCCGGCCCCGGGATCGATGCCGACCCGGTGGACCAGGGTGGCCAGGTTGTGGGTGGTGAGTATCTGCGCCTGCTCGATCACCGTGCCGTTCCCCGCGACCCAGGAGCCGGACCGCCCCGTGCCCGGCGCGAACTCCGCCGCACGCTGCCGGCAGAGCGCCGCGAACCCGGGAGACGTACGGACACCCCCGGACCGGCGGAGGGATTCGGCCGCCTCGATGACGGCGAGGTTGCGCACCGCCGCGTAGTCGATGGCGTAGTACCGCTCGTACAGCGAGCCTCCGCCCAGGAGTTCGGCCGCGACGCGCGCGGCGGTGAGGAACTTCGGGGTGAACGTGCCCATGAAGATGTCGGCCGCGAGTTCCTCCACGAAGGGCGCGCCCAGCTCGGCCTGGCGGGCCAGCGCGGACAGCTCGCGGACCAGCGGGTTGGGCAGGATCGTGCCCGGGAAGGCGCGCACCGCGAGGCCGCCGAGCTGCCGCAGCGTCCCGGCCGCGGCCTCGTCCGCCCCGGAGCCGGCCCGCTGGGCGGCGACGGCCCGCACCCACGGCAGTTCCTCCACCCGCACCTGCCGCTGGAGGTCGAGCAGCAGCAGGGAGCGGCGGTTGCGGAACGCACGGTAGTGCGCGGCGGCGAGCGACCGCAGGGCCGGGTCGGGGTGGGCCTCGGCGGTGGTGGCGGCGACGAGCTGGGGGACCAGCTCGGCCAGGACCTCCGCCGACGGAACGACGCCGCGTTCCACGAGCGTGGCGACGGGCGCGCTGAGCGCGGCCTCGACGGGCCGGCGCACGGCGGCCGGGACGACCGCTCCCGCGGGCGCACCCGTCTCGCCCGCCTCCCGCTCGCTCACCGGGGCCACGACGGGCTCCACCTCTTCGACCCCGCCGTCCTGCGGCAGGCCGGAGAGCCGGCCCAGTACGACGCCGGCCAGCGCGTGGTGGGAGGGCAGCGCGGCATGGGCGGCCTGCCGCCGGCGCAGGGCGGTGTGCTCGGCGCTGCCGGGACGCCCGCGCCGCCGGACCATGGAGGCGACGGCGTGCCGCAGCAGCCCGAACCGCCGCGGCGCGAGCTCCCGTGCGGCGACGGCCTCCTCCAGCGCGGCGCGCAGGATGCCCAGGTTCTCCTTGGGCCGCAGATGCTTGGTGCAGTGCGTGTGGCGCCGGGCGAGGTCGTGGTAGCGGCGCAGCAGCGCGGTGGAGCGGGCGTGCCACGGGTCGGCGGGGCCGGGGACGCGTATGTCTCCCTGCTCGTCGGTCACCTCCAGCCAGTGCAGCAGCAGTTCGTCGCCGAAGGGGTGCCAGACGGCCAGGGCCTCGCGCTGTGTCTCGACGGCCGTGCTGGGGCGGCGGGCGGCGAGTGCCGCGCGGGCGTCGGCGACGGTGGAGCGGTGCACGGCGTCGGGCCGGGGTGCGGGCCGGTCTGAGGGCCGCGGGCCGAAGCGGAGCCGGTCCGCGAACGGCGCGAGCTCCTCCACCAGGTCGAGCGCGGCCGCCGGCTCCCCGGCACGGACCAGCCAGGCGACGGTGAGCAGCGCGGCCTCCTCGGGAACGGTCACCTCGTAACGGCCGCTGTCGAGAAGACCGTGGAGATGGGCGAGGCCGTCCTCGGTCAGGAAGTGCGCGAACAGCGCCCGCCGGGTCTCGGGCACGCCGGCGCGGCGCGCGGCGGCGATCTCGTGGTCGAGCAGCGGGCCGCCCGCGCTCGGCTCGCCGGTGGCGAAGCCGCCCCGGACCACCTCGGGCGTGACCCAGGCGGGCAGGCCGGCGACGGGCGTGCGGGAACCGATCGTCAGCAGGCCGTTCGCCATGCCGTCCAGCACGGCGCGCCACCTGCGGCCGCGTTCCGCGCCGCGCCGGCGGGTCTCCGGGTCCGGGTGGACGGCGGCCGTGCGGAAGGCGGCGGCCAGCTGACCGGCCGCGTATCCGGGGTTCGCCTGGGCAAGGTGCTGCTGCTCAGCGTCGTCGTTCATAGCCGACGTGGCGGGTTCCGCCCCCGCGCCCTCCGGGTCCCGAGCCCGGTGCTCTGCTGCTGAGCTACACGTCGATGGCCGACGTGGCGGGTTCCGCCCCCGCGCCCTCCGGGTGTAGAGAGCCCGGTGCTCTGCTGCTGAGCTACACGTCGATGGGCCGACAGTAGGTGGCGGGGCTCCGCCCTCACAAAGGGTTTTCGGTACCCGGCAGGGTCGTCACGGCCGCTGGACACCCACCCTGACGAGGTGTCAGGGGAACCTCCGGGTCGGGCCGGGGAGGTCACCGATATGACGAGTGGGGCGCGGGCGGCACGCTGGTGACATGTCGGAAACCACTGCCGCTCGCCGCGGTCCCTCTCTCGTCCGCCGCCTCGCCGCCCCCGTCGCCGCCGCCGCTCTCCTGGCGGGCGTTGCCGGTGTCTGGGCATCGGGTGTCGCCCACTCCGCGCCCGCCGCCGGCACCCGGTCCGCCACCGGGTTCGGCGACTGCCCGGCGCTTCCCGAGGGCGTGGACCCGGCGCGCTGGAGATGTGAAGTGCACACGGCGGCGCCGAAGCTGACCATGGGCAGGGTCACGCTGACACTGGCCCCGATCACCATGACGCACGCCGAGGGTCCTCTGCCGGACGGCGCCAACGGGCAGGTGTGGGGCGCGATGCACAGCGCGCCGACCGCCGTGCCGGGCGGCCTGACCGGCACCCCGGCGGGCGAGCACGCCCCGGGTCAGGGCCTGGCGATACGGCCGGAGTACGGCGGGCGGTCGGACTTCTACAGCGGAGGGCTCAGCCTGCGCTTCCGGCTGCTGAGCCCCGCGCTGCCGCGCGGTTGCGCCATAGGCGCGAGCGAGCCGGTCGACTTCCAGGTGAAGCGGTCGGGGCCATCGAGGAGGGTCTCCCAGGATCCGCCGGTGATCGAGTTCTCGGCGTACGACGACACCTTCACGGCGCCCGCGCCCGAACACTGCGGACCGCTGACCGGGCTCCTCGGCAGACGCCTCGGCCTACCGGCGGCCACCGGGAACCTGATGTCCTACGACGCCTCGTACACCTTCAGAACCTACGACCAGCTCCCGTAGGGGCATCCCCCTCGGCGTCGGCCCGCATGCGAAAGGGGCCCGCCGCGGGTGTGCGCGACGGGCCCCCTTCCGCTGTCCGAGGGTCAGCTGATCCTGGCGTAGGCGTAGTTGACGAGCTTCTTGACGTCCGACGTGCGGTCGGTCGCCGAGGGCGCGGTCATCACGGCGCCCGTGATCGACTTGCCGTTCAGCGTGGCCGCGAAGACCAGGCAGTACTTGGCCTCCGTGCCGGAGCCGGTCTTGACGCCGAGCACGCCGTTCCAGCCGAGCAGGGTGTTGGTGTTGGTCCAGGTCCCCATCGTGCGGGTGGCGCCGGAGCTCGCGATCGTCTTCGCCGTGTACGACTTGGTCTTCACGACGGACTTGAACGTGGAGCTCTTCATCGCGCTGCGGGCGAGCAGCGTCAGGTCCTTCACGGACGAGTAGTTGGAGCCGTTGCTGATGCCGTCGAACGAGTCGAAGTGCGTGTTCGTCATGCCGAGGCTCTTGGCCGTCGTGTTCATCTTCGAGATGAACGACTTCACGCGCGCGTTGACCGTCGTACCGGAGCCGAACTTGTCGGCGAGGGCCATCGCGGCGTCGCAGCCGGACGGCAGCATCATCCCGTACAGCAGCTGACGGACGGTGACCTTGTCACCGACGATCAGGTGGGCGGACGACGGATAGCCCTTGCGGACCATGTAGTCGCTGATCGCCTTCTTGATCGTGACCTTGGTGTCCAGGTTCAGGTTCGACTGCGAGA
Source organism: Streptomyces sp. NPDC041129 (assembly GCF_055592265.1). NCBI lineage: Bacteria > Bacillati > Actinomycetota > Actinomycetes > Kitasatosporales > Streptomycetaceae > Streptomyces > Streptomyces sp. NPDC041129. The sequence goes on from NZ_JBVIYV010000005.1 coordinate 160,856, forward strand.
GCACGACCTTCGCGGTCATGATCTTCGTGGTGGAGGCGGTGAGCCGGTGGGTGCTCTCGGACTTCTTGTAAAGCGTCGTCCCGGTCGCGCTGTTCATCACGTACCCGCTCTTGGCGGTGATGGTGGGCGTCGTGAGGGCCTGCGCGGGCGCAGCGGTGAGGGCGCCGGTGGCGAGCACTGCACCAGCCGTGATGGCGACGGCGGCAGCTCTGCGGACGCGGGTGCCCGTAATGCCGGTAATCAAAGCGATATACCCCGATTGTCTGGAATGCCCCTGATATGCGGCCGAGTTGAGGTGGCGAGCGAGTGGGGCCGCACGAGTGTGACACGTAAGTAGCACAGAAGGTTGTGCGGCCGCTGGGGGCGATTTCCGTCACGTCCGCATGGTGGACGCGATCCCTCTTGAGTACGTGTTGTATCTATCCTGTGGCCATGGCAACGCCCGTGAAGCAACCACCCGCCGCCGACCGCGTGTACACCCACGTCAAACAGGGCGTACTCGACCGCCGCTACGAGGGCGGGACGCTGCTGACCGAGGGCGAGCTGGCCGACGCGGTGGGCGTCTCGCGCACACCCGTCCGGGAGGCGCTGCTGCGGCTGGAGATGGAGGGCCTGATCAGGCTCTACCCGAAGAAGGGCGCGCTGGTCCTGCCGGTGTCGGCGCAGGAGATCGCCGATGTCGTCGAGACCCGGCTGCTGGTGGAGGAGCACGCGGCGCGCAAGGCCGTACCCGCGTCGCCGGGCCTGCTGGAGCGGCTCGCGGAGCTGCTGGAGAAGCAGAAGGCGCAGGCCGCCGCCGGTGACTTCGCCGCCGCGGCGGTGACCGACCGATGCTTCCACGCCGAGATCGTGCGCAGCGGCGGCAACGAGATCCTCTCGCGGCTGTACGACCAGCTCCGCGACCGCCAGCTACGGATGGGGGTCGCCGTCATGCACTCGCACCCGGACCGGATCGCCAAGACGCTCGCCGAGCACGAGGAGATCCTCCAGGCCCTGAGCTCCGGTGACGCGGAGGCGGCCGTCGGGGTCGTGCACCGGCACGTGAGCTGGTTCTCGCACCTCGCGCGGGGTGAGGCACGATGAGCAGCGCCACCCTGCCGGGTGACCCGCCGGGCGGCCGCCGCGCCGTCGCGGTGTGGTCGATCGGCGTCTCGGTCTACTTCGTCGCCGTCATCTTCCGCACCTCCCTGGGTGTGGCCGGCCTGGACGCGGTGGAACGCTTCCACGTGGGCGCCTCGGCGCTGTCGACCTTCTCGATCCTCCAGCTCCTGGTCTACGCCGGCATGCAGATACCCGTCGGCCTGCTGGTCGACCGGCTCGGCACCAAGAAGGTGCTGAGTCTCGGCGCGGTGCTGTTCACGCTGGGCCAGCTCGGCTTCGCCTTCTCGCCCTCCTACGGCATGGCGCTGGCCTCGCGCGCGCTGCTCGGCTGCGGTGACGCGCTGACCTTCATCAGCGTGCTGCGCCTCGGCACCCGCTGGTTCCCCGCCCGGCGCGGGCCGCTGGTCGCCCAGCTCGCGGGCCTGGTGGGCATGGCCGGCAACCTGGTCTCCACCCTGGTCATCGCCCGGCTGCTGCACGGCGTCGGCTGGACCGCCGCGTTCGCCGGCAGCGCGCTGGCCGGTGCGGTCGTACTCGTTCTGACGCTGCTGTTCCTGAAGGACCACCCCGAGGGGCACGAGCCCGCGCCGTCCGCGCACCAGGGCGCGGCCTACGTCCGCCGGCAGATCGCGGCGGCCTGGCGGGAGCCCGGGACCCGGCTGGGGATGTGGGTGCACTTCACCACCCAGTTCCCGGCGATGGTCTTCCTGCTGCTGTGGGGCCTGCCGTTCCTGGTCCAGGCGCAGGGCCTCAGCCGCGCCACGGCCGGCGAGCTGCTCACCCTGGTCGTGCTGTCCAACATGGTGATCGGCCTGGTCTACGGCCAGGTCGTGGCCCGGCACCACGCGGCCCGGCTGCCGCTGGCGCTGGGCACGGTGGCCGCGACCGCGCTGGTGTGGGCGGTGACGCTCGCCTACCCGGCCGAGCACGCGCCGATGTGGCTGCTGCTGGTGCTGTGCGCGGTGCTCGGCGCCTGCGGCCCCGCCTCGATGCTCGGCTTCGACTTCGCCCGCCCGGCCAACCCGCCCGAGCGACAGGGCACCGCCTCCGGCATCACCAACATGGGCGGTTTCATGGCCTCGATGACGACGCTGTTCGCGGTCGGTGTGCTGCTGGACGCGACCGGCGACGACTACACGGTGGCCTTCTCCGCGGTGTTCGTCCTGCAGGTCCTCGGCGTCAGCCAGATCCTGCGCCTGCGCGGCCGGGCCGCCCGCCGGGAGCGGGAGCGCCTGGTGGCGAGCCGGGTGGAGACGGTCCACGTGCCCGCGTGAACCGGTTGCCCGGCGGCCACCCGCTGCGGGTCGGCGGGCGCGGGGCGGCGTGGGCCCGCGGACGCCTCCTGGAGGCGTGTCAGCCGGCCACCGGGACCAGCGTGAGGTAGGCGAGGCCGAGTACGCCCCGGTAGGCCATCCACTGGGCCCGGTGCCGGTCGAGGCGGTCGCGGACCGCGGCGGCCGAGGGATGCTCCGGGTGCCCGGCGAGCCACACCTCGGTGTCCGCCTGGTACGCGGATTCGAACTCCTCCCACTCCTCGCGGCTCGCGGTCTCCGTCCACTCGGGCCGGAAGGCGGCCTCGACGGCGAGGTCGAGCAGGGTGCCCAGGTCGCAGTGGTCGTCCGCGGACGCCTCCGGCCACATCCGGGCCAGCTCGTGCGGGGCCGGAGGGCGCTCCCAGAATCCCTCGCCGAGCACCACCCGCCCGTTCTCGGACACCAGCCGCCGCAGCTCGCGCAGCGCCTCGGCGACCGGGGAGGCGGCCGTGCTCAGCGCATGGCTCGCGCCCAGGCACAGCACCAGGTCGGCGGGTCCGCGCCCGGTGCCCAGCGCGGACTCCTCGGCGAACTCCACGCGGTCCGTGAGCCCGCGTGCCCCGGCGTTCCGCCGTCCGCGGGCCAGATCCTCGCCGTTGACGTCCACGCCGACGCCCCGGGCCCCGGGTACGGCCTCCAGCAGGCGGAGCAGCAGCTCCCCCCAGCCGCAGCCGATGTCCAGGACGGTCCGGGGCCGCGTGGCGGCCAGCCGGCGGACCATCGCCGTCGCCCGGGCGTCGGAGAGGGGTCCGTGGAAGGTGAGGCGGGTGAGCCGGGGCGGCCCGTCGTCGTCGGTCATGCGGAGCACGTTAGTGAGCAGGCCGGCGCCGGTCACCGGAATATCGCACCCCCGGTGCCGCCGCACGCCCGGCTCCGTGACCCGCACGCGTTCCACGTCCAGCGAGCCCCCCCCCGCGTCCAGCGAGCCTCCCGCGTCCAGCGGTCCCGGCGTTCAGCGAGCAGCCCCCGCCCCAGGGGCGGACCGCGTTCCGCTACGGCGTCACCTTGAGGTTCCGCAGGATGGCCGTCGTCAGCTCTGGGTCGCCCTCCGTCTTCACCCGGTCCGCCACCGCCTCCAGGGTCACCCGGCCGCAGGACAGGCGGACGTAGGTCTCCCAGTCGAGGGTGAGGGTGGCCGCCGGGCCGAGGGCGGGCGCGGTCTCCAGCGTGCCGCGGCCCTGGATGTCGACCCGGATCGTGCGCAGGAACTCGACGGGTCCGTGCACGTCGAAGACGATCGCGGAACTGCGCGGCGCGTTCGCGTCCTTCGCGACGACCCTGGGCAGCGCCTCCAGCAGCATGTCGCGGGCGACGAGGGCGCCCGGGGAGTCGAGGTTGCCGGGGCGGGCGAGGGCCGCGCGCAGGTCCTGCTCGTGCACCCACACGTCGAACGCCCTGGTGCGCATCGCCTGTTCGAGGGTGATCTCGGTGCCCATCGGGCCGCGCACCTTGGTGCCGGGGTCGCGGGACTCGTTGCGCAGCTGACGGTTCCTGCGGATGACGGTGTACTCCAGCTCCGCCGTCATCTCCGGCGCCGTGTGGTGGCGGCGGACGTCGACCTGCATCTCCATGTAGCGCTGGTGCTCGTTGGTGACGTGGAAGAGGTCACGGGGCAGGGTGTGGATGGGCCGCGGGTCGCCGAGCATCTCGCAGTCCAGGCCGATGACGTGCGAGACCACGTCGCGGACGGACCAGCCCGGGCACGGGGTCCGCCGGTTCCACTCGGCCTCCGGGAGCGGCTGCACCAGCTCGGATATCGCTTCGATGGAGTGGGTCCAGGCGTCGGCGTAGGGCTGGAGGGTGGGATGCAGACTCACGGAACGGGACCCCTCGGCGGTCGGTACACGGGCAGGTTGTGGCGGCGTTGCCGGCGGACGGTGGCTGCACTCGGCGGGTGTCGTGGCACTCCCCCGGCTCTCGACTTCGCTCGAGCGGGGGACCCCCAAGTTACGCTGCTCCGAGGCACCCCGGCAGTGCTTTCGTGTGACGATCGTAGGCCTGTATGGACGACTCGAATGCCAGGACGGTGGTAGTGTGCGCGCCTCGCTGATCCAGATCGCCGTGGACGAGGGCGAATCGGTGGCCTCCCGACGGCGGCGGGCGGCCGCTCTGATCCGGGAGCAGGCCGGTTCCGACCTCGTGGTCCTGCCCGAGCTGTGGACCACCGGCGCTTTCGCCTACGAGGAGTTCGGCACGGAGGCCGAGCCGCTCGAGGGACCGACGTACGAGGTGATGGCCAAGGCGGCGAGCGACGCGGGGGTGTGGCTGCACGCCGGCTCCATCCCGGAGCGCGCCGCATCCGAGGGCGGCTCCGCCGCGGGCGACGGCCCCCTCTACAACACCTCCCTCGTCTTCTCTCCCTCCGGGGAGCTGGCCGCGGCCTACCGAAAGATCCACCGCTTCGGCTTCGACAAGGGCGAGGCCGTGCTGATGAGCGCGGGTCGGGACGTGGTGACGGTCCGTCTGCCCGGCACCACCCTGGGCGTCGCCACCTGCTACGACCTGCGCTTCCCCGAGCTGTTCCGCTCCCTGGTCGACGCGGGCGCGGAAACGCTGGTGATCCCGGCCGGCTGGCCCGAGCGGCGGCGGGCGCACTGGACGCTGCTGGCTCAGGCGCGGGCGGTGGAGAACCAGGCGTTCGTGCTCGCCTGCGGAACGGCCGGGACACACGCCGGAGTTCCGCAGGCGGGTCACTCGATCGTGGTCGATCCGTGGGGCGAGGTGCTCGCCCAGGCGGGTGCCGGCGAGGAGGTCCTCACGGTGGAGTTCGACCCCGGGAAGGTGGCGGCGACCCGCGAGCAGTTCCCGGCCCTGAAGGACCGCGTGATGGGACTCGAACCGCCACGCCACTGAGGAATGCGGTGGGGCCACGGCCGGGGTCCCCACCCGGCCGTGGCCCCGGCTCAGTCCTCGCGCTCCTTCTCCGCCAGGTGGATCACGCACACCGCCACCGCGATCAGCAGCGCCGGGTCCGCGTCCTCCCGTACGACGTCGACGCCGTACGTCTCCCGGACGTGCAGCCAGCGCCGGGAGATCACGGCGAGGAGTTCGCCGTCGTACTCGACGGCGAACTCACGGTCGAGGATCTTGCCGCTGACGTCCAGGTCGGTGCCGTCGGCCAGGGACACCCGGTAGTGGTTGCGCAGCAGGGACAGCCGTTTGCGGCGGATCGTGGCCAGGCCTTCGCCGTCCCGCTCGATCACCATGGTGTCGCGCAGGGCGAACATCTTCTGGTGGATGTCGATGAGGACGCGCCCCTGGGCGTCCTTCAGCTCGAAGGTGTCCCGCAGCCGCATGGCCTTGCCGTCGACGAGGAACACCTTCTGGCCGTGCTCGTCCTCGATCCAGTAGTCGTCACCGATGCCGAGGAGCCGGTCGCGTACGAGGAATCTCATGCGCTGACCGTTCCCCGGCACCGGGCGGTCATCACAAAGCCGCCCCTGACCAGGGGAGAGCTTCACACGCCGTAGCCGTCGGTGTAGCCGTCGCGGCCGTGATGGTGGTGGTGGTGCTCCTCCTCGACCACCGGCGTCGGGGGCACCACGACCCGGCGGCGCCGGGCGATGCCGCTGAACGTGGCGATGCCGATGAGCCCGACGGCCATGAAGATGATCCCGACGAGGTCGAGGTTGACTCCCTGCATGTGCCAGTCCGTCGCGAACGTCAGGATGGCACCCAGGGCGATGAGAATGATGCAACCGCCGAGGCCCATTGTCGTCGCCTCCCCTTCCGGTTCCGGAATCTCCGGTGCCGTTCGGGTACCCGGGGCCGTCCCGAACATGTGTGGGACGGCCCGTGACGGGTGTTCAGCGGCGGCGCCGGGCCGCGGCGGCGGGGCCGGGCTCAGTCCTCCAGGAACGCCACCAGCGCGTTCGCCAGCAGGAACGGGTCGTCCGCGCCGCACAGTTCACGCGCGCTGTGCATCGAAAGGATCGCCACGCCGATGTCGACGGTCCGGATGCCGTGCCGGGCTGCGGTGATCGGGCCGATGGTGGTGCCGCACGGCATGGAGTTGTTGGACACGAAGCTCTGGAACGGGACGTTCGCCCGCTCGCAGGCGGCGGTGAACACCGCGCGGCCCGAACCGTCCGTGGCGTAGCGGTTGTTGACGTTGACCTTCAGGATGGGCCCGCCGTTGACCCGCGGGTGGTGCGTCGGGTCGTGCCGCTCGGCGTAGTTGGGGTGGACGGCGTGGCCGGTGTCGGAGGACAGGCAGACGGTGCCGGCGAAGGCGCGGGCCCGGTCCTCGTAGGAGCCGCCGCGGGCGAACACCGAGCGCTCCAGGACCGAGCCGAGCAGCGGGCCGTCCGCGCCGGTGTCCGACTGGGAGCCGTTCTCCTCGTGGTCGAAGGCGGCCAGCACGGGGATGTGGCCGAGCGCGGCGCCGGAGGACGCGGCGGCGGTCAGGGCGGCCGTGCCGGCGTGCACGGACAGCAGGTTGTCCATCCGGGGACCGGCGACCAGTTCACGGTCCCGGCCGAGGTAGGCCGGCGCCTCCACCGGGTGCACCATGAGGTCCCAGCCGGCCGCCGAGCCCGCCGCCAGGCCGGCCTCCTCCTCCAGGAACGCGATCAGGTCGCCGTCGCGCAGGTGGTCGCCGAGCCCCCACACGGGCTGCAGATGACGCTGCTTGTCGAGCTTGAGGCCCTCGCTGTTGACCGCGCGGTCCAGGTGGATGGCGAGCTGCGGCACGCGCAGCAGCGGGCGGTTCACGTCGACGAGGACCGTGCTGCCGTCACGCAGGGTCAGCCGGCCGGCCAGGCCCAGGTCGCGGTCGAGCCAGGAGTTCAGCAGCGGGCCGCCGTAGATCTCCACCGCGACCTGCCGCCAGCCGTGGGCGCCGGTGTCGGGCAGCGGCTTGACCCGCAGGTTCGGGGAGTCGGTGTGCGCGCCGATGATGCGGAAGGGGGTGTGCGGTGCGGCCCCCTCGGGGACGTACCAGGCGACGATCGCCCCGCCGCGCAGCACGTACCTGCCGCCGCTCGTACCGTCCCAGGCGTCCGTCTCGGCGACCTGACGGAAGCCCGCCTTCTCCAGCCGCTCGGCGGTGTTCGCCACGGCGTGGTACGGCGACGGGCTCGCCGCCAGGAAGGACATCAGGTCGTCGGTGTGGCCGCGGTCGAAGCGGGCTGGTGCGCTCATGGGCTTACCTTAACGACGTGCGTGGGCCCGCCCCCGGTACAGGAGCGGGCCCACGTCTGCGATCAGTGGATGCGGAACCGGTGTTCCGGCGCGCGGCCGGACCGGGGCCGTACTAGAAGGCGGCCTCGTCCAGCTCCATCAGGTCGAGCTCGACGCCCTCCGAGATCTTGCGGGCCAGGGTGACGCCCGGCAGGACGTTGGCCGCGAAGAACTTCGCCGCCGCGATCTTGCCGGTGTAGAACGCCTTGTCCTTGGCGGAGGCCGTCTGCAGCTTCTCGGCGGCGATGGCGGCGCCCTTCAGCAGCAGGTAGCCGACCACGACGTCACCGGAGGCGAGCAGCAGGCGGCTGGTGTTCAGGCCCACCTTGTAGATGTTCTTGACGTCCTGCTCGGTGGCCGCGAGGTCGGTCAGCATCAGGCCGACGATGGCCTCCAGCTCGACGGCGGCCTTCGCGAGGTGCTCGCGGGCGCCCGCCAGCTCCTCGCCGCCGGTGCCGAGCGCCAGGAACTTCTTGATGTCCTCGGCGAGCGAGTTCAGCGCGGCGCCCTGGTTGCGGACGATCTTCCGGAAGAAGAAGTCCTGGCCCTGGATCGCGGTCGTGCCCTCGTACAGGGTGTCGATCTTGGCGTCGCGGATGTACTGCTCGATCGGGTACTCCTGCAGGAAGCCGGAGCCGCCGAAGGTCTGCAGCGACTGGGCGAGCTGCTCGTAGCCCTTCTCGGAGCCGTAGCCCTTCACGATGGGCAGGAGCAGGTCGTTGAGCGCGTGCTCGGCCTTGGCGTCCTCGCCGTTCGCCTCCTTGACCGCGATGGCGTCCTGGATCGAGGCCGTGTAGAGGACGAGGGCGCGCATGCCCTCGGCGTACGCCTTCTGCGTCATCAGCGAGCGGCGGACGTCGGGGTGGTGGGTGATGGTGACCTTGGGCGCGGTCTTGTCCATGAAGTTCGCCAGGTCCGGGCCCTGGACGCGCTCCTTGGCGTACTCCAGGGCGTTGAGGTAGCCCGTGGAGAGGGTGGAGATCGCCTTCGTGCCGACCATCATGCGGGCGAACTCGATGATGCGGAACATCTGGCGGATGCCCTCGTGCTTGTCACCGATCAGCCAGCCCTTGGCGGGGTGCCGGTCGCCGAAGGTCATCTCGCAGGTGTTGGAGGCCTTCAGGCCCATCTTGTGCTCGACGTTGGTGGCGTAGACGCCGTTGCGCTCGCCCAGCTCGCCGGTCTCGAAGTCGAAGAGGTACTTCGGGACGAGGAAGAGGGACAGGCCCTTGGTGCCGGGGCCGGCGCCCTCGGGACGCGCGAGCACGTAGTGGAGGATGTTCTCCTCCATGTCGTGCTCACCGGAGGTGATGAAGCGCTTCACGCCCTCGATGTGCCAGGAGCCGTCCTCCTGCTGGATCGCCTTGGTTCGTCCGGCGCCGACGTCGGAGCCCGCGTCGGGCTCGGTGAGCACCATGGTGGAGCCCCAGGTCCGCTCCACGGCGATCTGCGCGATCTTCTTCTGGACGTCGTTGCCCTCGTCGAAGAGGATGCCGGCGAACGCCGGGCCGGAGGAGTACATCCACACGGCCGGGTTCGAGCCGAGGATGAGCTCGGCGTAGGCCCAGATCAGGGACGGCGGAGCCGTCGTGCCGCCGATCTCCTCCGGCAGGCCCAGACGCCAGTACTCGGACTCCATGAAGGCCTTGTAGCTCTTCTTGAAGGACGCCGGGACGGGCGCGGTGTTGGTCTCCGGGTCGAAGACCGGCGGGTTGCGGTCCGCGTCCGCGAAGGACTCGGCCAGCTCGTTCTCCGCGAGGCGCGTCAGCTCCTCGAGGACGCTCTTTGCGGTGTCCGTGTCCATCTCGCCGAACGGGCCGGTGCCGTACAGCTTGTCGCGCCCGAGCACCTCGAACAGGTTGAACTCGATGTCGCGGAGATTCGGCTTGTAGTGCCCCATGGTGACGGCTCCGTATCGGACTCGGCGAGGCACTGACTCCTCGCATCTGGTTCACGTACCAACAAGTAGCTACGATGATGCTACCCGCCGGTAATAAGACGCAAGCCCGATTCGGTCATCTGTGACTGAGTACTCTTCTGCGCATGTACGGATACGGCCAGCCCATGGACGGTGGCGCCGCTCAGCAGAGTTACGTCCCCCCGCAGCAGGGCGGTGTCGGGGGGTACGGCCAGCAGGCGCCGCTCTATCCGGAGCCGTCCCCACCCTCCCTGGCGGACGCGGTGCGCGCCTTCACCACCGGACAGATGCCCGCCGAGGACTTCCAGCAGATCTTCGCCACGTCGAAGGTGTACTGCCCGCGCGGGGACACCCCCGGCTTCCTCGCCCTGCACAACACCCAGCAGCCGGTGATCCCGATGTTCACCTCGCTCAAGGAGCTGCGCCGGTACGCGGGCAAGGAGTCCAAGTACTTCGTGATCACCGGCTCCGAGGTGATCGACCTGCTGCCGAGCGGCTACGGCTTCGTCCTGGACATGGAGGGCGAGCACCGGATGGTGTTCGACGCCAAGGCGGTCGAACAGATGGTCGACTTCGCCATGCGCCGCATGTACGGCGGCTGACCCCGCACCCGCTGCGAGCCCGGAGGGAATGCCCTCCGGGCTCGTTCTGTTGTGGGGTGGCAGAAAGTTCAATGCTCAACTAAACTGGTTGCACAAGGAGGTACCGACCATGCCTGCAGTGACCGTCGAGAACCCGCTGACCCTGCCCCGCGTGGCAGCTCCCGCCGACGCGGTGGCGCGGCCCGTGCTCGCCGTCACGACCGCCCCGAGCGGTTTCGAGGGTGAGGGCTTCCCGGTGCGCCGGGCGTTCGCCGGGATCAACTACCGGCACCTCGACCCGTTCATCATGATGGATCAGATGGGTGAGGTGGAGTACGCGCCGGGCGAGCCCAAGGGCACCCCCTGGCATCCGCACCGCGGCTTCGAGACCGTCACCTACATCATCGACGGGATCTTCGACCACCAGGACTCCAACGGCGGTGGCGGCACCATCACCAACGGCGACACCCAGTGGATGACCGCGGGCTCGGGCCTGCTGCACATCGAGGCCCCGCCGGAGCAGCTGGTCATGTCCGGCGGTCTCTTCCACGGCCTGCAGCTCTGGGTGAACCTCCCGGCCAAGGACAAGATGATGGCCCCGCGCTACCAGGACATCCGCGGCGGCAACGTCCAGCTCCTGACGAGCCCGGACGGCGGCGCGCTGCTGCGCGTCATCGCGGGCGAGCTGGACGGCCACGCGGGCCCCGGCATCACGCACACGCCGATCACGATGATCCACGCGACCCTCGCCCCGGGCGCCGAGATCACCCTGCCCTGGCGCGAGGACTTCAACGGCCTCGCCTACGTCATGGCGGGCCGCGGAAGCGTGGGTACCGAGCGCCGGCCGGTCCACCTGGGCCAGACCGCCGTCTTCGGCGCGGGCGGTTCGCTGACGGTCCGCGCGGACGAGCGGCAGGACTCGCACACCCCGGACCTGGAGGTCGTCCTCCTCGGCGGACAGCCCATCCGTGAGCCCATGGCGCACTACGGCCCGTTCGTCATGAACACCAAGGAAGAGCTGATGCAGGCCTTCGAGGACTTCCAGAAGGGCCGCCTCGGCACCGTCCCGGCCGTCCACGGCATGACCGCGAGCGGCCCCCAGGCCTGACCCGCCGCGCCCGTCCCCGTCGCCCGCCCCGCCCGTCCAGCGGTCCGGGCGACGGGCGTGTACGGGGCCGTGTACGGGGCCGGAACCCTCACCCGGCCGGGCCCGCGCGGCAGGACAGACGGGCCGGGGGGTGATCCGCTGGGGGTGTGTCGCTGTTGCCCGAGTCCGTGCGCCGTCTCGCCGCCTGGTGTGCCGTCGTGCTGCTGGTCGCCGGAGTCGGGTGGGTCGCGATCCGGCTGTGCGCGGCGCTGCGTACCGCCGTCGTGCCGGTGCTGCTCGCGCTGCTCGGCACGGCGCTGCTCGGGCCGCTGCACCGGCGGCTGGTGAAGGCCAAGGTGCAGCGGTCGCTCGCCGCCGGGCTGACCTGCGTCGCCGTGGTGGCCGTCGTGGGCGGTGCCGTGTACATCGTGATCGCCGCGCTGGTCGACACCGGTGACCAGATCATCGCGTCGGTACGGCAGGCCGTCAGGGCCCTGACGAGGCACTTCGGGGCCGCCGGCACCGGGCTGGACGACCTGGCCGCCAACGCCAAGGAACTGCTGGGCAAGTTCGGCGGGACCGCGGCCTCCAACGTCATCAGCGGGGTCGGCGTGGTGGGCGAGTACCTGGCCATGATCCTGCTCGCGCTGCTGCTCGTCTTCTTCTTCCTGCGTGACTCCCACCGGGTGGCCGGGGCACTCAGGTCCGTCGCCCCGGGCGCCCGGGGCGACGCCCTGGAGGCGATGGCGCGGCGTGCCTTCGGGGCGGTGCAGGGGTTCATGCGCGGCACCACGCTCATCGCGCTCATCGACGCCGTGTGCATCACCGTCGGCCTGCTGATCCTCCGGGTGCCCGGCGCGATCGGGCTCGGCGCGCTCGTCTTCGTCGGCGCCTACATCCCCTACCTGGGCGCCTTCATCTCGGGCGCGGTGGCCGTGCTGGTCGCCCTCGCCGACCGCGGTTTCGTCATCGCGCTGTGGGCGCTGGGCGTGGTGCTCGCGGTGCAGGTGCTGGAGGGGCACGTGCTCCAGCCGGCCATCCAGAGCCGGACCGTGCAGATGCATCCCGCGGTGGTGCTGCTGGCGATCACCGCCGGGGCGTCCGTGGCGGGCATCCTCGGCATGCTGTTCTCGGTGCCGCTGACCGCGGCCGTCTTCGGGGTCGTGCACGAGCTCCGCGAACGTCACACGGCGGCCGGGCCGTCGGACTCGTAGAGCTCGAACCAGATGCTCTTGCCCTTGCCGCGCGGGTCCACCCCCCACAGGTCCGCGAGCAGCTCGATCAGCATCAGACCGCGGCCGGAGGAGGCCAGCTCTCCGGGCCGGCGCCGGTGCGGGAGGTCGTCGCCGGAGTCCGTGACCTCCACCCGCAGCCGGCGCCCGCCCGGCTCCCCGGCGACCTCGGCCAGCAGCAGCGCGTCCGCGTCGGTGTGCACCAGGACGTTGGTGACCATCTCGGAGACCAGCAGCACCGCGGAGTCCACCTGCTCGGCCGACACCCAGTCGTGCAGCAGCTCGCGCAGGTGCTGGCGGGCCTCGGCGATCCGCTCGGGCTCGTCCTGCGCGACCGGAAGCAGGGTGCGCCGCAGCCGGGGCCGCAGGATCAGGGTGTCGTCGCGGCCGCGGCCCGCGCCCTGCCGGCACAGCAGCAGCAGCGCGATGTCGTCCTCGCGGCGGTCGGCGAGCGGGCCGGTGGTGTGGTGCGAGGACGGTCCGTGCACGCCCTGCACCAGCGCGTCGGCCATCGACTCCAGATCGCCCGTGTGGTCCTCGAGGATCGCGCGTATGCGCCGCCAGCCGCTCTCCATGTCGTGGCCGCCGGTCTCGATCAGGCCGTCGGTGCACAGCATCAGGGTCTCGCCGGGCTCCAGCGTGAACCGGGTGGTCGGGTAGTCGGCGTCCGGATCGACGCCCAGCGGCACCCCGCCCGCCGTCGGCCGCATCATCACCGTGCCGTCGGCCATCCGGATCGCCGGGTCCGGATGGCCGGCGCGGGCGATCTCCAGCATTCCGGTCGCCGGATCCGCCTCGACGTAGAGGCAGGTCGCGAAGCGCACATCGGTCATGTGCTCGTCGTGCGTGATGCCGTGCAGGAAGCGGGCGGCGCGGGAGAGTACGGCGTCCGGTCGGTGGCCCTCGGAGGCGTAGGCGCGCAGCGCGATCCGGAGCTGGCCCATCAGGCCCGCCGCGCGGACGTCATGACCCTGGACGTCGCCGATGGCCAGCGCGAACCTGCCTCCGGGCAGCGGGATCATGTCGTACCAGTCGCCGCCGACCTGCAGCCCGCCGCCGGTCGGGATGTAGCGGGCGGCCACCGTCATCCCGGGGATCTCCGGGCCCAGCGACGGCAGCATGGAGCGCTGCAGGCCCTCGGTCAGCTCCCGCTGGGTGTCGGCGGCGCCGGCCCGGTTCAGGGCCTGGGCGAGCATCCGGGCGACCGTCGTCAGGACCGCGCGCTCGTCCGGGGTGAAGGCCACCGGGTAGGTGAAGGCCGCCATCCAGGCGCCCATGGTGCGTCCGGCCGCCGTCAGCGGCAGGAACGCCCAGGAGCGGCGCTCGAAGTGCCGGGCCAGCGGCCAGGTGGCGGGGTAGCGCGTCCGGTACTGCTCGGGGGAGGAGAGATAGACGGCCCGGCCGGTGCGGACCACCTCGGCCGCCGGGTAGTCCGTGCTGAGCGGCATGTGCAGGAAGGGCCCGTCCTCACCGGGCTGCTGCCCGTGGTGGCCGATCACCGTCAGCCGCTCGCCCTCCACGCCGAACACCGCGAGGCCGTCCGGGGAGAACCCGGGCATGGACAGCCCGGCCGCGACCCGCAGCACCTCCTCCGTGGAACGCGCCTCCGCCAGCGCCCGGCCGGCGTCCAGCAGGAACGCCTCCCGTGAGCGACGCCAGTCGCCGGTGACCGCGTTGCGGGCCGCCGCGGTGCCCGGGGTGGGCTCGGTGACCTCCTGGAGCGTGCCGATCAGCTCGTACGCCCGCCGGTCCGGTTCGAAGGACGGCTTCGAGCGGCTGCGCACGACCCGTACGACCCGGCCCTCCTCGTCCATGATCCGGATCCGGACCTCGGCGAGCGTGCCCTCGTCGACCGCCAGCGGCACCACGCCGGTGATCTCGTTCCAGTCCTCCGGATGCAGCCGTGCCCGGGTCTGGCTCTCGGTGAGGGTGACCGGTTCCGGGGGCAGCCCGAGCAGCCGCGCCGCCTCCCCGTCCACGGTGACCAGTCCGGCGGCGGTGTCCCAGTGCCACAGCCCGGTCGCGAGGGCGGCGAGGACGTCACCGACGGACGGCAGGGGCTCGCCTGTACGCATTGCCCCCATTTAAGGAGAAGCGATCGATAACTGCCACCCTTGGCGGACGCCGGAAATGGTGGGGAGCCGATCTTGGCGTGCCCGGTACCCTTGATGGGTCCGGGCCCCGTGCCCGGCCCCCGCCGGGGCGGCAGTCCCGGCACTCATCACCCCACCACGAAGGACGATGAACGACGATGCATCGGTACAGGTCCCACACCTGCGGCCAGCTCCGCGCCTCTGACGTCGGCACCGACGTCCGGCTGAGTGGCTGGCTGCACAATCGGCGCGACCTGGGCGGCATCCTCTTCATCGATCTGCGCGACCACTACGGGATCACGCAGCTCGTGGCCCGTCCCGGCACGCCCTCGTACGAGGCCCTGGACAAGCTCTCCAAGGAGTCCACGGTCCGCGTCGACGGCCGCGTTGTTTCACGTGGAACCGAGAACGTGAACGCCGACCTGCCCACCGGTGAGATCGAGGTCGAGGTCTCCGAGGTCGAGCTGCTCGGCGCGGCCGCCCCGCTGCCCTTCACCATCAACGCCGAGGACGGGGTCAACGAGGAGCGGCGCCTGGAGTACCGCTTCCTGGACCTGCGCCGCGAGCGCATGCACCGCAACATCATGCTGCGCACGGCCGTGATCTCCGCGATCCGGCACAAGATGGCGGCGATGAACTTCAACGAGATGGCGACGCCGATCCTGTCCGCCACCTCCCCCGAGGGCGCCCGCGACTACGTGGTCCCCTCCCGGGTCCACCCCGGCAAGTTCTACGCGCTGCCGCAGGCCCCGCAGCAGTTCAAGCAGCTGCTGATGATCTCCGGCTTCGACCGCTACTTCCAGATCGCTCCCTGCTTCCGCGACGAGGACGCCCGCGCCGACCGCTCGCCGGGCGAGTTCTACCAGCTCGACGTCGAGATGAGCTTCGTCGAGCAGGAGGACGTCTTCCAGCCGATCGAGAAGCTCATGACGGAGCTGTTCGAGGAGTTCGGTGGCGGCCGCCACGTCACCTCCCCCTTCCCGCGCATCCCGTTCCGCGAGGCGATGCTGAAGTACGGCTCGGACAAGCCGGACCTGCGCGCCAAGCTGGAGCTCGTCGACATCACCGACGTGTTCGAGGGCTCGGAGTTCAAGGCGTTCGCCGGCAAGCACGTGCGTGCGCTGCCCGTTCCGGCGGTCCAGGACCAGCCGCGCAAGTTCTTCGACCAGCTCGGTGACTTCGCCGTCTCGCTGGGCGCGAAGGGTCTGGCGTGGGTGCGCGTCGGCGAGGACGGGACGCTGTCCGGCCCGATCGCCAAGTTCCTGACCGAGGAGAACGTCGCCGAGCTGACCAAGCGCCTGTCGCTGGCGCCCGGCCACGCCATCTTCTTCGGGGCCGGCGAGTTCGACGAGGTCTCGAAGATCATGGGCGCGGTGCGGGTCGAGGCCGCCAGGCGCGCCGGGCAGTTCGAGGAGAACGTCTTCCGCTTCTGCTGGATCGTCGACTTCCCGATGTACGAGAAGGACGAGGACACCGGCGCGATCGACTTCTCGCACAACCCGTTCTCGATGCCGCAGGGCGGTCTTGAGGCGCTGCAGACCCAGGACCCGCTGGACATCCTCGGCTGGCAGTACGACATCGTCTGCAACGGTGTCGAGCTGTCCTCCGGCGCCATCCGGAACCACGAGCCGGAGATCATGCTCAAGGCCTTCGAGATCGCGGGTTACGACCGCGAGACGGTCGAGGAGAAGTTCGCGGGCATGCTCCGTGCCTTCCGCTTCGGCGCCCCGCCGCACGGCGGAATCGCGCCCGGCGTGGACCGGATCGTCATGCTCCTCGCGGACGAGCCCAACATTCGCGAGACGATCTCCTTCCCGCTCAACGGCAACGCCCAGGACCTGATGATGGGCGCGCCGACCGAGCTGGACGAGTCCCGCCTGCGCGAGCTGCACCTTTCCGTCCGGAAGCCGCAGCCGAAGTAATTCACGCGCCGTTTCCGCGACGGCCGAGAGGGGCGGCCCCCACAGGGGGGCCGCCCTTTTTCTGCCGTGCTCGGATTCCTGAACGGATTCCGTTTCGCGGTGTCAGAATCCGCAGTAGACCGAGCTGCCGTAGTCGCTCAGCAGATCGTCACGGATCCAGCCGTACACCCCCGTGCTGTCGTTGCGGACGTACGTCCAGGTGTAGTCGCCCGCGACGGTGTAACAGTGGTAGTCCAGCCGCTGGGTGGAGTAGGCGATCCCGTTGATCGCACAGCCGGTGCTGGAGCCGCTGCGCTCGTTGGCCCCGTCCGCCGTCTTGTTCCAGGCGCTCGAGTCCTTGTCCGTCACGGTCTTGCCGCAGGACGCGGCCGCCGAGGCCGGCGTGGTGGCCAGGGCGATCGGCAGGCTCGCGGCCACCGCCACGAGCGTGGGCAGAACGACTGCGAATCGACGCTTCATTGAACCCCCATCGTCGTTGTTCTTGTCGTTGTCGCTTTTCCTTTCGCGTCACCCGGGATCGTCCGGGCCCCGAGTGGCACTAGTACGATTCGGTGCCGGACGGACTGAAGAAATGCTTCCGATAAGGGATGTCCGTTTCTGTTCGATGTGCGACCGAAAAGAAATGATGGGGGAACAGGCCATTCCTGTGCCGTTGTGTGGCATGCGTACAACCCTGAGCGAGGTGGCCGTTCGGCTCGAAATGTTCGGTCGCCGGGCCCATGGATCCACGGATTCCGGAATTCCCGTTTCCGGCCGGCGGCGGATGAGAAAGCTCCGTATCCGCCCCTCATCAGTACGGGTCCAATCCGGTACGGTGTGAAATCCCAGGCGAAGGAGTCGCGTTGCCCGCTCGCATACTGGTGGCCGAGGACGACGTGAAACAGGCGCAACTCATCCGTATCTACCTGGAACGGGAGGGCCACGACGTCCAGCTCGTGGCCGACGGGCGCACCGCGATCGACCGCGCCCGCGCCTCCCGGCCGGACCTGATCGTCCTCGACGTGATGATGCCGAACGTGGACGGACTCGACGTCTGCCGCATCCTGCGCATGGACTCCCGGGTGCCGATCCTGCTGCTGACCGCCCGCAGCACCGAGGAGGACCTGCTGCTCGGCCTGGACCTCGGGGCCGACGACTACATGACCAAGCCGTACAGCCCCCGCGAACTGACCGCCCGGGTACGGGCGCTGCTGCGCAGGGCCCGGGCCGCCGAGGGCGAACGGCCGGCCCTGCTCACGGTCGGCGACCTGGAGATCGACACCGCGCGCTTCGAGGTGCGGGTGGCCGGTGAACCGGTGCCGCTCACGGGCAAGGAGTTCGCGATCCTGGCCGTGCTCGCGGGCGAGCCGGGGCGGGCCTTCACCCGGGCCCAGATCATCGACCGGGTCTTCGGGTTCGACCAGAACGTGCTGGAGCGCACCGTGGACGCGCATGTGATGAACCTGCGCCGGAAGCTGGTGCGGGGCCGCGACGGGACCCGGTACGTGGAGACCGTGTACGGGCGGGGCTACCGCCTGGCGACGCGGGCGCCCGGGACGCCGGTGCCGGACGGCGGGACGCGGTGAGCTTCCGGCTGCGGGTACTGGCCCTGCTGGCCCTCATCGCCCTGACCGCCACAGGGGCCACCGCCTGGCTGACGTTACGGCAGGCGGCCAGTCAGGCACGGGACTCGGTGACCGCCGGGCGCCAGGACGTGGCGCGGATCACCCACGCCCTCCAGTCGTACGGCTTCCGGCACGGCACCTGGGACGGCGTGGCCCCGACCGTGCGGAAACTGGCGGCGGACACCGGTCAGCGGATCCGGGTCAGCACCGAGTCGGACGTCCTCCTCGCCGACTCCGACGCCCTGGCCGGCCGCACCCCGCGCCCGGTCGGCGGACAGCCGCCCGTCCTGGTCGACCCCCGGCCCCGGCTGCGGTTGCCGGAGACCTCCGTACCGCTCGCCTCGGTCAAGCGGACGGTGGCCGCGATCGCCGACTACCGGTCCGCCGTCACCTACGCCACCTGCCTGACCAGGGCCGGCGCGCAGGTCACCGCCCGGACCGGGCGGACCGGCATCCCGCGGATCAGCACCGACCGGGACCAGGCCCAGTGCGTCCGGTCCGACCCCGGAGCGGACCCCCGGGCGGGCGAGGACCACGCGGCCGTCTCGCGCTGCTCCGGCGAACAGCGCTTCACCGCCTGTCTGCAGCGGGTCTTCAACGAGCGGACCGCCGCCCTCGCCCCGCCGCGGCTCCAAGTGGGGCTCGGCTTCCGGGGCGAGGCACCGGCCGGGCTGGCCGCCGCGCCCACGGTGGCCGTCGCCTCCGGTGTCGCCCTGGTCGCGGTGCTCGGTGCGCTGCTGCTCAGCCGGGCGGTGCTGCGGCCGGTACGGGCCCTGACCTCGGCCGCCCGTGACCTCGGCGAGGGTGAACTGGAACGGCGGGTGCCGGTCTCCGGGCGGGACGAGATGGCCGAGCTGGGCCGGGCGTTCAACCGCATGGCCCACTCGCTGCAGGCCGCCGAGGAACGCCAGCGCCGGCTCACCGCCGACATCGCCCACGAACTGCGCACCCCGCTCGCCAATGTGCGCGGCTATCTGGAGGCGCTGCGGGACGGCGTGGTCGAACCGACGCCCGAACTGCTGGACTCCCTGCACGAGGAGGCGCTGCTGCAGCAGCGGATCGTCGACGACCTCCAGGACCTGGCGCTGGCCGAGGCGGGGGCGCTCACCTACCACCGGGCCGTCGTGGACCTCGGTGAGCTGCTGGAGACCAGCCGTACCGCCCACCTGGCCCAGGCGGAGGCCGCCGGTGTGACGCTGCGGACCGAGGCGCCCCGTCCGGTACGGGTCCACGCCGATGCCGACCGGCTGCGGCAGGTGGTCGGCAACCTGGTGGGCAACGCGCTGCGGGCCACCGCGCCCGGCGGGACGGTGACCCTCTCCGCCGAGCGCCGGGGTGACGCGGCGGTGCTCCTCGTGCGGGACACGGGCAAGGGGATTCCGGCGGAGCAACTGCCCCGTCTCTTCGACCGCTTCTGGCGCGCGGACCCGGCACGTGGCCGCACCACGGGAGGCAGCGGCCTCGGCCTCGCCATCGCCCAGCAGATCGTCACCGATCACGACGGCACGATCGAGGCAACGAGCCGGGTGGGCACGGGGACCACGTTCACGGTGACGCTGGGGGCGGTGCGGTGAGGGACGCGGCGCGGCCGGTGGCGGCCGGGTGCCGTGGGCGGTGACGCCGGTGGGGTCGACGCTCGCGACGACGGCGGACGGCTGCGCCGTCCGGAAGGGCGCGTCGTCGGCTACCCGCCGGAAGGGGACCGACGGCCCCCGGGCGGGAAGGGGACAGCGTCCGGTCGCCACGAGGACGGGCGGTGGCCCAGCGGCGAGGGACCGGCGGCCACCCGGCGGTGAGGGGGCGGCGGCCGGTCGTGGAGGACCGGTCGCCGGCGGTCGGACGTCGAGGGTGCCGGTCGGCGGCGGTCGGACGTCGAGGGTGCCGGTCACCGGCCGGTTTGCTCATGGCCCCGCCAGCGCCTCCGTCGGCGTCAGGCGGCCTGCCCGGACTGCCGGGTAGAGGCCCGCCAGGGCTCCGATGAGGAGGGTCACGGCGACGCCCGCCGCCGTCGCCCAGACCGGGACCTGGGTCGGCCAGCCCCGTACGGACGCGAAGACCGCGGTGATCGCCGTGCCCAGCACCGTGCCGCCCAGACCGCCCAGCGCCGACAGCAGCAGTGACTCCGAGACGAACTGGCCCCGGATCTGCCCGCTCGTGGCGCCCAGCGCGCGGCGCAGCCCGATCTCGGGCCGGCGTTCCAGGACCGAGATCACCATGGTGTTGCCCACCCCGACCCCGCCCACCAGCAGCGCCACCGAACCGAGGCCGAGCAGCAGCCCGGTCAGCGTCGACTCGGTGGCCTCCCGGGCGGCCAGCGCGTCGGACGGCCGGGAGACCAGCACGGCGTTCGGCTTCTCCGGGTTGGCCGTCGCCGCGAGAACCGCCCGCACGTGGGACACCCGGTCGTCACGGGCCCGTACGTACACCGTCGACGGATGGCCGTCGAAGCCCAGGTACGTCCGGGCCGCCCGCCAGCCGACCAGCGCCGAGCCGTCGATCTCCGGTGCGAGCGGCACCGGTTCCAGGACACCGACCAGGGAGAACCACTTGCCGCCGAGCCAGAGCCGGGTGCCCGGCGTGTAGACGTCGAGCCGGCGGGCGGCCTGCGCGCCCAGCACCACCGCCGGGTACTCCTCGGTCGCCTCGGTCAGCCACCGTCCGACCCGCACCTCGCCGCCGACCGCGGGCAGCAGTCCCGCTCCGGCCGCGGCCACCTCCACACTGCCGGTACGCCCCACCGGTATGTGCTCGTTGCGGTAGACGGCCGCGTTCTTGACCCCACCGGTGGCCGCGACCTGGGCCACCGGCCCGATCCGCCGGATCATCGGCACCGCCTCCTGGGGCAGCCGGGTCGCCGTGCCGTCCGGCGTCCGCCCGGGGGCGACCCGCAGCATGTTGGTGCCCAGCGCGTCCAGCCGGCGGTCCACCTCCGCCCGGCTCGAGGACGAGATGCCGACCACGGCGACCATCGCGGCCACCCCGATCGCGATCCCCAGCGCGGAGAGGAAGACGCGCAGCGGCCGGGTGCGCAGTCCGGTGCCGCCGAGCCGCAGGAAGTCGGCGGGCCGCAGCCGGGCCGGCCTGAGCGTTCCCCCGCCCGCGGTGCACGGCCTCACCGCCGGTCCCCCGTACCCGCCGTGGCCGTGCGCGGGCCGCTGTCGGCCACGACACGTCCGTCCCTCATCTCCACCCTGCGGTCGAACACCTCCGCCATCTCCCGGTCGTGCGTGATGACGACGACCGTGGTGCCGGCCGTGTGCAGCTCCCGCAGCAGGGCCAGCACCGCCGCCCCGGAGGCCGAGTCGAGGTTGCCGGTCGGCTCGTCGGCGAGCAGCAGCGCCGGTTCCCCGATCACCGCGCGGGCCACCGCCGCCCGCTGCCGTTCGCCGCCGGAGAGCTGGTGCGGCAGGTGGCCGAGCCGGTGGTCGAGCCCGACGCGGGCCAGCGCCCGTGCGGCCCGGCGCCGGCGTTCCCGCAGCGGCACCCCGGTGTACAGCAGACCGTCGGCGACCGTGTCGAGCACGGGCACCCCGACCGCGAGGTGGAACTGCTGGAACACGAACCCCACGCGCTGCGCGCGCAGCGCGGACAGCTCCCGGTCGGAGAGGCCGGCGACCTCGTACCCGTCGATGGCGATGCGCCCGGCGGACGGCCTGTCGAGGGTGCCCATCAGGTGCAGCATGGTCGACTTGCCCGAGCCGGACGGGCCGACGACGCAGGCGAGTTCGCCGTGCCGGATGGTCAGGTCCACGTCCGCCACGGCCCTGACGCCCCCGGCGTACGTCTTGGAGACCCCCGCGAACTCGACCACGGAGGCGACGGGGAGGGCGGGGGCGACAGTGGCGGCGTACTCGGCGTCCTCCGGGTTCACTTGGGGATCCTCACCTTCATGCCCTCGCGCACGCCGGGACCGCTGACCTCCACCTTGCCCCCGGCGAACAGCCCGGTCCTCACGGGGACGAAGCGTCCCGGACCACCGGCCTCCCCGTCCTTGCTGTCGTCCCGGGCGCCGTCGTCGGCGAGCTCCAGGCCGTAGCCGCCCTCGGCGAGCGCGGTCAGCGCGGCGACCGGCACGGTGAGGACGTCCTCGCGCTGCTTCCGTGTGTAGCGGACGGTGACCGGCCCACTCTGCATCCGGCCCAGGGAACCCTGGTCGTCGAAGGTGATCACGACGGAGACCGTCGCGGACTTGCCGTCCGGGCCACCGCCGGAACCCCCGTCGGTGCCACCGCCGTCACCTCCGCCGTCACCCGCACCCGCGCCGTCACCGCCCCCGCCGGACGCCGACGAGGCGTCCGAGCCCAGGCTGGCGACCGTTCCCCTGACCGAGCGGCCGTCGGGCAGGTCCACGGTGACCTCGCCGCCGCGCCGCGCCCAGTCCGTGTCGGCGGCAGGGGCACTGACCGTCACCATGCGGGAGGTGCTGGTGTAGCTGACCTGACCGCCGGCGGCCTCGTCCCCGACGCGGGCGCTGGTGCCCGCGACCCGGACCGGCCCGGGCGCGTACACGACGTCGCCGGCGCCGACCCTGCCGGTCTGCGGCAGCCCGAGGTCCTTCTGCCAGCGCCTCACGGCGTTCGCGGTCAGCTCGGTGTACGACTCGTCGACGGTGAAGCCCGAGTAGCCGAGGGCGCTGAGGTTGCTCTCGAACTGCTTGACGTCCATGCCGTGCAGGGGCGCCGCCGCGGTGGCGCCCGGGCGGGTGACCGAGGCGGACGGGGTGGCGCCGGCCGGGGCCTTGCCGGCCGCCGAGCCGCCGTCGCCCGCGTCCGTGCCCTCGCCCGCTCCCGCGGCGTCCGAGCGCTCCGGCTCGACGACGCCCAGGTCCCGGTACATCGGCAGGCTGCCGTACAGCAGGACCACGGGACGGTCGTCGGCCCGCATCACCGTCCGGCCGCGCCGCAGGGTGGTGCCGGTGGCCGGCAGCCAGGTCACCGTGCCCTTCGCCTTGACCGGGAAAGGGACCTGGGGCCCGTGACCGAGCTGTCCGTCGACCTCGGTCTGGTCGGTGAGGGTCGCCCGGGTGACGTGTACGACCTGGCTGCTGCGGCCCGGTGCCGGGTGGTCGTCGGAGCCGCCGCCCCCGCCGAGGCCCAGGGCACCGACGACGCTGACGCCGGACACGACGAGGAGGCCGGCCACGACGAGGGCGAGCCTGTTCCGCCGGCGTGCGGCGCCCCGGTCCGGCCCCGGGGCCCGGCCCCTGTCCCCCAAGTCCTCAAGGCCCGCCGCTCCCGCCACCGGCTCGTGGTGCCCGTCCTTCATGACGTCCACGGCACCGGCCCGTCAGCCCTGGGCCGAGGGCGCGTCGGTGGGCACGCCGATGATGGAGGCGCACTCGCGCGTGGCCCGTTTGGCGCCCGCGGACGTGGAGTCCCAGGTGACGTCGCGGAAGTGGCCGCCGGAGTCGGTGTCCGGGAAGTCGGCGGCGCCGTGCTCCTGCATGCACTTGGCGTACTTCTGGTTCTTCCGGATCTCCGCCTTGGACAGCTCGGGCTGCTGGGCCTTCTCGACGCTGTCCGGGACGGGCACGCTGAGGTCCGCGCACTTCTCCTGTGCCTTGAGGGCCTTGGGATCGCGCTTCCACCTGGACTGGTCGCCGAGGTCCACCTTGCCCTCGGCGTCGGGGTCGGGCGCGTCGAGCCCGGCGTCACGCAGGCAGCCGACCCACTTGCGCTGGGCGTCGACGTACTCGGTCAGCTCGCTCGACGCGTTCCTGGAGGCGCCGGCGCCCGCCTTGCCGCCGCCGGCCGAGGCGACCTCGCCGCCGCTGTCGCCGTCACCGCCGCAGCCGGCGACGCCCACCACGGCCGCCACCGCGACCGCCACTCCGACCAGCCGGCTCCGCGTCCCGAACCTCCGCCGCGCACTCATCACCGTGCCCCCTTCACGCCGTCGCCGCCCGGCCTGTTCCGGCCGGGCGGCGACGAATGTAGATCCGGGGTGATGAAGGACCTATGAAGAAGCCGTCAAGAACTGTTCCGTCCGGAACCGCTCTGTCAGGAGAGGGACTTGTAGCCGCTCCAGCCGGTGGCGATCTTCGTGCGGGATCCGAAGGAGCCCTTGCCGTCACCGCTGTTGCGCCAGGCGTTGCCGCTGCTGTCGCGGGATACGAGGTCCACCTTCCCGTCGTCGGTGAGGTCACCCACGCCGACCACGGCGTTGTAGGAGGCGCCCCAGTCGCCGAAGACCTTGGCGCGGGCCGCGAAGGTGCCGTCGCCCTTGCCGTTGTAGCGGTAGAGGGTGTTGGCCTTGTCCTGCGCGAGCAGGTCGCCGATGCCGTCGCCGTTGAGGTCGCCGGCACCGATGATCTTCTTGTAGCCCTTCCAGTCGTCGTACAGCTTCACGCGGGACGACAGCTTGCCGGTGCTGGTGCCCTTGTAGAGGTAGACGGCGCCGGTGGAGGCGTTGCGGGTGATCAGGTCCGGACGTCCGTCGCCGCTGACGTCACCGGGTGAGGTCAGGACGTCGTACTGGGTCCAGCCGCTGCTCGCGAGGGTGGTGTACGACGTGGACGGCTTGACGGCCGCGTTGCAGCCCGGCTTGTACAGCCGCAGGGCCCCGCTGCTGTAGCGCACGAGGACGTCGTTGCAGCGGTCGCCGCTCAGGTCGCCGAAGGGGACGGCCTTGATGGTGGTGGCCCAGCCCGTGCCGGTGGTCTTGGAGCCGAACTTGCCGGTTCCGGTGCCGTACTGGAAGGTCAGGCCGCCGGAGGAGTTCAGGGTGAGCAGGTCGCCCCGGCCGTCCGGGCCGTCCAGGCTGCCGAAGTCGTGCCGCACGGCCGATCCGCGGGTCAGGAAGCCTTCGCCGGAGGCCACGGTGTCCGCCGTGCCGGCGCCGACGCCGGTCGCCTTCAGGGCCCAGCGGAACTCACCGTTGGGGAACGGGGTGCCGCCCGAGGTCTTCCCGTCCCAGCTCACCGACACCTGGGACGAGGTCGCACCGCCGGTGTAGGTGCGCGTGCCCCGGGCGGTCGCGCCGCTCTGCACCGAGGTGAAGCTCAGGGACCAGGACGTGACCGGGCGGGACAGCCTCACCTGGGTCCAGTGGGGCGTCGAGCCGGGCTCCACGTAGCTCTCGGTCTCCGTGCCGATGGACGTCACGGCCGACGGGGGGACACCGGTGGTGGCGATGTGCGTGCGCTGGTAGAGGTCGGTCCAGGCGACCAGGCCCGTGTACTCGTCCACGGTCCACCGGAAGCGGCGGTCCACGGCGAGGCCCGACTCCTGGAGACCGGTGGCGACCACACGGGTGGTGCCGGTGGCCGCCGCGGTCAGCACCAGGGTGCCGGCGGAGTGGTCGTGGTGGATCGTGAAGCCGTCGCCGAGCAGCACGTCGCCGCCGGTCACCGCACGGGAGGTGGCCGCCTTGGTGTCGTAGACACCGGCGGATCCGTCGCCGCACGCCCAGTACACCCAGCGGCCCGCCGCCTGCAGTTCGTTCGGCACGCAGCCGAGGCCCGGCACGGTGACCGTGGCGAGGGTGCGGTCCTCGGTGAGGCTGTACGAGGTGAGCTTGCCGGCGGTGGCGGCGCTCCACAGGGTGGAGCCGTTCAGCGCGGCGGCGCGCACCGAGCGCTTGAACTTCTGGCCCTGCCCGAACTCACCGACGTACTGCGCCGGGGAGGCGCCGCCGGAGTTGTACACCGCGTAGCCGTCGGAGACGTCGACGATCGTGCCGCCCGCGGTGTGGAACTCCAGGTAGCCGCTGGACCATTCGTCGCCGATGGCGACCAGCCGGTCCGCGTTCTCCAGGCCGCTGCCGCCCTCGTCGCCGTCGTAGTAGGTGCCGAGGAAGACGTCCTCGGGGTCGGTGCCGCTGTTGCCCCACAGCATCGAGCAGTCGGCGCCCTGGTACGGGCACACGGAGCTGACCGAGTCACCGGTCTTCGGCTCGGAAGCGGTCAGTTCGGTGCCGCCGTCGGTGGTCAGGGTGCGCACCGTGGTGGTGTCCGAGGTGCTGCCCGGCTTGTCCTCGGCGACGCGCAGGCTGCCGCGGCTGAGCGCGAGGCCGGTCTTGGCGTTCTCCACGGCCGGGACCTGGGCCACCTTCTCCAGGCTCGGCGAGCCGTCCTGACCCTGGCCGACGCGCCGCACCCACCAGTCGGTCGGGCCGGTGCCGCCGGTGACGAGGGCGCCGTCGCCAAAGGCGTGGACCGCGTACTCGCCGGCCTTGTCCAGCAGGGGGTGCGACGACCCGTCCGTGAGGGACACCGCGGTCAGTTCGCTGGTCCCGGTGCCGGTGTGCAGGGGCAGCAGCAGCCAGTCGCCGCTGAGCACCGGGGCACCGTCCAGGGTGGCGCCGGGTGCCGGCAGGTCGAGCACCTGCTCGGCGCCGCCCGGGTCGGTGCGCTGCTTCAGGTGCAGGTCACCGGAGGCGGCGTCGTACCAGCCGGTGCGGTCCTCGCTCTGGACGGTGACCGGGCGGGCGCCCGTACCGGTGAAGGCCTGGGTGGCCACGGCCGTGTCGAGGTCGAGGTAGTACAGGTTCGAGTCCACCCTGACCAGCGCGCCGTGTTCGTCCACGGCGGTGATCGCGCCGGAGTTGACGCGCAGCCAGGAAGGCTGGATGGCACGGGCGCGCCACTGGCCGTCCACGCGGTCGATCAGGTCGCGCTCGGTGACGACGGTCTTCCCGGCCAGTCCCCGGTACGCGGTGGCGGCCGTGAACGACGACGTGGTCCGCGTCGTCGGATCCCACAGCGTCACGATCTTGTCCGACACGCTCGACGGCAGCGCGACCAGGTCGGCGTCCGAGCCGTACGTGCCCGTCGAGCAGGTCGTCGAGCCCAGGTTCGCGCAGGAGCCGACCGGCGTGTAGGCGCCGTCTTTGGTGCTCACGACCGTGGTCGTGCCGTCGGCGTAATCCGTCCACAGCAGCCCGGGGACCCCGCTCGCCCGGTGCAGGAACCCGCTCTGCCCGGCGACGAGCGGCCGGTCGGTGCGCGGGTAGGCGGAGGAGCCGGGGTGGCTCAGTGTGATCTCGGTGGTGCCTGCCGCCGTGCCGGTCTGGTCGGCGGAGGCGCCGCTCTCCGGCAGTACGGCGGCGGAGACGGCCGCCACGGCGACCGCGAACGAGGAGACGGCCGCGGCCATGCCGCGCCGTCTCGGGGCGTGTCTGCCCACGTGAGGTTCCCTCCCCGCGAGGGCCCCCGCCCTCGCCAAGTGAGCGGACTTTACCAGCCCTTTTCCCGTTGTTGACGGGGAGGGTGCCGGGCCGCTCACCGGTACTCGCACCGGATTACGTATCCACGTCCGTATCCGTGTCCGTGTCGGGATCCTGCTCGGTGTCCGGGTACGCGCCGTCCTCCATCAGCCGCTCGGCGATGTCGTCGGACCAGTGCTGGGCCCAGGCGCGCAGGGCCAGAACCTGGGGCTCGTCCAGGCCGTACCGGCGGAAGTCGGCGTCGGCGTAGAAGTCCGTGCCGGTGAGCCGGGACTGGAGGGTGGGCAGGTCGAAGGGGTCGTGGGCGTGACGGCGGCCCAGTTCCTCCAGGCGGGGCAGGGAGAACCGGGCGGCGGCGCCCCGCGCGTCGACGAGGTCGACGGCCGCTCCCCGGTCGTACAGCGCGCGGATCTTCGTACCGACCGCGTCCTCCAGCGACAGGGCGGGCCCGTACTCGGTCAGCTCGGGCGGCTGCCAGAAGGCCTCCTTGTGCAGCGCGAGCGCGATGGGCTCCCCGCTCGGCGGATCGGTGACGGTGAGCTGCGCGGTGAGCGGGGTGACGGCCCCCACCCGCACCCGGCGTCCGCGCGCCTCCAGGGCCGAGTCGACGGCGGCCACGATCCGCTCCATGACCCTGGGGCTCTCGGTGGCGAAGTCGACATTGGCGTGCGGACGGGACACCAGGCCGTGCGCCTGCAGGGCATAACCGCCCGCGAGCACCAGCGCATACGTGCTGCCTGCGCCGAGAACGTCCGCGAGAAGTCGCAGCTGGGGGTCGGAAGGGGTCACGGCATCCGTACTCTGCCAGAAGGGGGGCGGGGTGGTGGGGCGCCCCGCCCGGAAGACTCCGGTTCAGGTCATCGATCAGGGTCCGGTCCGGGCAGGCTTCGGTCTGTGCTCAACCTGCGGGGCGTGGGAGCTGGGCGGTGAGGCGGTGGGCCAGGAGGGTGGCCGGGCGCCGGTGGCAGGTCGCTGGTGGACAGTTTCTCTGGCGTGTCCGCGGTGGTTCACGCCTTCTTGCTCGGGGACGGCGAACACGCCGAGGCCCGGAAACGTAATGTTTCCGGGCCTCTCTCGATGTGGAGACGGGGCTACGCGGTCGGCTTCGCAGCCAGGCGCTGGAAGAGGGCCGTTCCCCCGGCGACCGTCACACTCAGCCCTCTTCGCCGCCGAAGCGCTCCTTGTAGTTCTCCAGGTCCTCGTCCGTGAGCTTGGCGAAGAGGACCGGCGGGACCGTGAAGGGGGTGCCGGCGGGAACGGAGGAGAGGGTCTTCGCCTCGGCCGCCGTGACCCACGTCGCCGTGTCGTCCTTGAGGGAGAACGCCTCGCGCATCGTCTTCGCCGTCGCCGGGATGAAGGGCTCGGAGACCACCGCGTACAGGTGGATCAGGTTCATCGCAGTGCGCAGGGTGAGCGCCGCGCCGTCCTTGTTCGTCTTGATCTCCAGCCAGGGGGCCTTCTCCTCCAGGTAGGAGTTGCCCGCCGACCACAGGGCGCGCAGGGCGGCGGCCGCCTTGCGGAACTGGAGTGCCTCCATCTGCTCCTCGTACTCGGCCAGCAGGCGCGCGATCTCCTCACCGAGCTTCGCCTCGGCCTCGCCCGGCTCGCCGCCGGCCGGCACGTCGTCGCCGAAGCGCTTGCGGGAGAACGACAGGACCCGGTTGACGAAGTTGCCGAGGGTGTCGGCGAGGTCCTTGTTGACCGTGGCGGTGAAGTGCTCCCAGGTGAAGGACGAGTCGTCCGACTCGGGGGCGTTGGCGATCAGGAAGTAACGCCAGTAGTCGGCGGGCAGGATGTCCAGCGCCTGGTCGGTGAAGACGCCGCGCTTCTGCGAGGTGGAGAACTTGCCGCCGTAGTACGTCAGCCAGTTGAAGGCCTTGACGAAGTCGACCTTCTTCCACGGCTCACGCACGCCCAGCTCGGTGGCCGGGAACATCACGGTGTGGAAGGGGACGTTGTCCTTGGCCATGAACTCCGTGTAGCGGACCTCGGTGTCCACGTCGTACCACCACGACTTCCAGTCCCGGTTCTCCGGGTCCTGGTCCGCCCACTCCTTCGTCGCGCCGATGTACTCGATCGGGGCGTCGAACCAGACGTAGAAGACCTTGCCCTCGGCCGCCAGCTCCGGCCAGGCGTCCGCGGGCACGGGGACGCCCCAGTCCAGATCGCGGGTGATCGCACGGTCGTGCAGGCCCTCGTTCAGCCACTTGCGGGCGATGGAGGAGGCGAGCTGCGGCCAGTCGTCCTCGTGGCGGGCCACCCACTGCTCGACCTCGTGCTGCAGCTTCGACTGCAGCAGGAAGAGGTGCTTGGTCTCGCGGACCTCCAGGTCCGTGGAGCCGGAGATGGCCGAGCGCGGGTTGATCAGATCGGTCGGGTCCAGCACGCGGGTGCAGTTCTCGCACTGGTCGCCGCGGGCCTTGTCGTAGCCGCAGTGGGGACAGGTGCCCTCGACGTAGCGGTCCGGGAGGAAGCGGCCGTCGGTGGGGCTGTACACCTGGCGGATGGCGCGCTCTTCGATGAAACCGTTCTCGTTGAGCTTGCGGGCGAAGTGCTGGGTGATGTCCCGGTTCTCCGCCGAGGAGCTGCGGCCGAAGTAGTCGAAGGCCAGCGCGAAGCCGTCGTAGACCGCCTTCTGCGCGTCGTGCGCCTGGGCGCAGAACTCGTCCACCGCGAGGCCCTGCTCCTTCGCGGCCAGCTCGGCGGGAGTGCCGTGCTCGTCCGTGGCGCAGATGTACAGGACGTCGTGGCCGCGCTGGCGGAGGTACCGGGAGTACACGTCCGCCGGGAGCATGGACCCCACCATGTTGCCCAGGTGCTTGATCCCGTTGATGTACGGAAGGGCGCTGGTGATGAGGTGTCGAGCCATCGGGGGCTGCTCCCAGGTCGGGTTGTTTTGCGAACCTTGAAATCGTAGCCGACATGTGTATGCCGCCCGCCTCCCGTTTTACGGGGTGAGAAGCGGGCGGCATTTTTTGCGCGGTGCGTTGTGCGCCGTTACGGGGTGTTACGGGCGCCAGGCCGCGAGGACGCCCTCGTAGAGCTCGGTGTCCGTGAGCTCTCGGGGGGTGGGGCCGGCGTGGAAGAAGGACGTGTTGTCGGTCTTCAGTTTGCGCAGGTAGTCGAAGGCCTTGTTGTCGTGCTCGCCGAACGCGACGAAGGAGAAGAAGACGCAGGGGTGGTTCTTCGCGGCCTCGGTGAGGGACTGGGTCGCGGGGGTCTTGGCGTCGGGGGCGCCGTCCGTCTGGAAGACCACCAGTACGGGGGTGCCGGGTTCGTTGTTCTTCTCGTGGTGGGCGAGTACGGCCTCCACGGCGGCGTGGTAGCTGGTGCGGCCCATACGGCCGAGGCTCGCGTGGACGTCGTCGATCTTCGTCTCGTGGTCCTCGGCGAGGGTCAGGTCGGTCGTGCCGTCGATCTCCGTGGAGAAGAGGACGACGTGGACCGTGGCCTCGGGGTCGAGGTGGGCGGCGAGGGCGAGGGTCTGGTCGGCGAGGGCCTGGGCGGAGCCGTCCTTGTAGTACGGGCGCATGCTCGCGGAGCGGTCGAGGACGAGGTAGAGCTTCGCTCGGGTGCCGGTGAGGTTGTTCTTCTTGAGGGTGGCGGTGGCTGCCTTGTAGGCGGTGATGAGGCTGGGGGTGCGGGACTTGATCTTGGTGAGGGGGGTTGCGGGCTTGGCGGAGGGGGCCTGGGGCTCCGCCTGTGCCTGCGGCTCCGCCGGCGCCTCGGCCGCCGGTGCCTGCGGCTCGGGGGACGCCTCGGCGGAGGGTGCCTGCGGCTCGGAGGACGCCTCGGCTTCGCCTTCGGCGGGAGTGTTCCCACCCGCACCACCCGTGCGGCTCTCGTTGTCGGGTGCGGGTGGCCCCTGCGGGGTGTCCTCGCCGTCGGCGGCCTGCGGCTCGGGGGTGGAGGCCTTCGGCTCCGCCTCGGCCTCTGCCTTCGCCTCGGTCGGCTTCGGTGCCCGCTCGGGCTCGTCCTGTGCCTTCGGCTCCGCCTCGGGCTCGGTCGGCTCCGGCGTCGATTCGGCCTCCGCCTCGGCCGTCGGTGCCTGCGGCTCGGGGGTGGCCTCCGCCTCGGTCGGCTTCGGCGCCGGCTCGGCTGTCGCCTCCGCCTCTGCCTTGGCTGGCGCCTCCGGCGCGGCCTCCGCCTCCGGCGTGGCCTCCGCCTCCGGCGCGGCCTCCGCATCCGGCGTCGCCTCCGCCTCCGGCTCCGGTGTCAGGTTGAGGATCAGTTCGGGGGCCGGCGTGTCCGTGGCCGGGGATTCCGCGGAGCGGTCCGGCTGCCTGGGGACCGTGATGCTGTCGAAGGCCGCCGAGACCAGATCGTGTTCGTCGGGGGACGACGTGCGGGGCTCGGGGACCTGGGCGGTCGGGGCCGGGTCGGTGGTCGTCGGCTCCGGTTCCTGCGACGGACGTCGGTCCGCACCCTCTGCTTCGGCGGCGCGCGCCTTGCGCCCCCGGCCGAATGCGTTCCGCAGGAGAGTGAGAATGCCCATGTGCGCAACCCTTTGCGTGAGTTGGTACCCGTTAATCCCTGGCCAGGACGGACACGTAAGGTTAGCGGCCCGAAGTTGCTTTTCGGTCTCCGGCGGAGCCGT
Source organism: Streptomyces sp. NPDC041129 (assembly GCF_055592265.1). Lineage (NCBI taxonomy): Bacteria > Bacillati > Actinomycetota > Actinomycetes > Kitasatosporales > Streptomycetaceae > Streptomyces > Streptomyces sp. NPDC041129. The sequence continues at coordinate 192,650 of NZ_JBVIYV010000005.1, forward strand.
GGAGCGTGACGTCGGTGACGAGCGCGCGGTGGTCGGTGCCCGTCAGGCGCAGGAATCGGGCGTCCTCGGCGGAGAAGTCCGAGGTGAGCAGGACGTGGTCGATCTGGGCGCCGATGACGGAGGCCGTGCGGGAGGGCCAGCTCGGGGTGCGGTCGTGGCCTGCGAGGCGGGCCGCGTCGGTCAGGCCGGTGTCGAGGATGCGGCGGAAGGCCTCGTGGTCCTGTGAGGCGTTGAAGTCGCCCGCGAGGATGGTCGGGGTACGGGTGTCCCCGGCGGCGTAGGCGCGGAGCCGGCCGAGTTCGCGTTTCCACCGGCCGACCTGGCCGGGGAGCGGTGGCATCGGGTGGGCGAGCTGGACCCGTACGGCGTGGCCGCGTACGGCGGCCACGGCGCCGGGCATGCCCATCGTGCCGGGCACGCCCGCCGCGGGCCTCAGCGGGAAACGGCTCAGGATCAGGGAGCCCCGGGAGCCGTCCGCAGCCACGGCCCGCCGGTGGGGATAGACGTCGGCGAGTTCCTCGTCCAGGGTGGCCCGGCAGGTGCGCTCGCACTCCTCGACGAGGACGAGGTCGGGGTGGTGGCGGCGGAGCTGCGGGACCAGGGCGGGGGTGCCGCGCCCGAACTCGACGTTCGCGGTCAGGACGCGCAGGGAGGCGAGTGGTGGGCCGTCGGGCTCGTGGACCTTGCCGTAGGGGTCGAGGTACCAGGCCAGCAGACCGAGTACGGCCACCGCCCAGACCAGCCCCGGCCACCAGCGGGCGAGCAGCGCGCACAGCAGGCCGAGTCCGGCCGGCGCGAGCAGCCAGGGCAGGAAGGCGAGCAGCTGCGGTGCGGGCGTGACGCCGTCGGTGCCGGCCATCCGGCAGCCGAGGACCGCGCCGGCCCCGGTGAGGAGCAGTACCACGCACCAGGTGCCCGGTCCGCGTCCGGGTCGATCGGTCACCCGGCCGAGCCTACGGGCGGGGCGTCCACCCGGGCCAGGAACCTCCCCAGTACCTCGTTGAACTTCTCCGGCCGCTCCAGGTTCGGCATGTGGGCCGCGCCCTCGGCCACGTGCAGGGCGGAGTCGGGCAGCAGCGCGTGCATGGCCTCCGCGTCGGCGACCGGTGTGAACGTGTCGTCGGCGCCCACCACGACCAGCGCCGGCACCGAGACCCGGGTCAGCAGCGGGCGGTAGTCGGGACGTTCGGCGCGGCCGCGCAGGGCGGCCGCGGCGCCCTCGGCCGAGGTGGCCGTCATCATGCGGTGCACATGGGCCTTGACCCCGGGATCGGCGTAGGGGGCGACCATCCGCTCCAGGACCTCGTCGGCGTAGCCGCGCATGCCCTCGGCGAGCAGCCGGGCGGCCAGGGCGGTCCGGCCCCGTCTGCCCTCGGGGGTCTCGGGGTCGGGGAAGGTGTCCGCGAGGACCAGGCCGCGGACGCGGTCGCCGAAGCGGTCGTAGCACTCCATGGCGATCTGGCCGCCCATCGACAGCCCGGCCAGGACGAAGGTGTCCACCTCCAGGAAGTCGAGCAGCTCCTCGATGTCACGGGCGTGGCGGGAGAGCGGGACGGTGCCGGGGGTCACCGGGGAGGCGCCGTAGCCGCGCAGGTCGGGGGCGATCACCCGGCGCCCGGCGGAGAACGCGGCGAGCTGCGGGGCCCACATCGTGCGGTCGAAGGGGTGGCCGTGGACGAGGACGAGCGGGGCGCGGGTGGAGGTTCCGGGGTTTTTGTCATCGTATGCGAGGAAGGGGGGCATGTGATCGACCCTAGGGTGCCGCGTCTTCTCGGTGCAATAAAATCTTTGCCCTCGGTGCAATCCAACGTGCGTTACGGCAGGGGGACTTGTGGAGGACTACCGGCGTATCGCCGACCGGATCGCCGGTGACATCGGATCCGGGCGGCTCCGGCCGGGGCAACGGCTGCCGCCGCAGCGGGCGTTCGCCCGGCGGCACGGGATCGCCGCCTCCACGGCGGGCCGGGTATACGCCGAACTCGTGCGCCGGGGGCTGGTGGTGGGTGAGGTCGGGCGCGGCACGTTCGTGCGGGCGACCGAGCCGGACGGGCAGCCGGGGCGGGCGCTGACCGAGGCGGCCGCCACCACGCCGGTGAACCTGGAGCTGAACTATCCGTCCGCGCCCGGCCAGTCGGAGCTGCTCGCCCCCGCGCTCGCGCCGCTGCTGCGGCCGGACGCGCTGAGCGAGGCGCTGCGGCCCGCCGCGGCCACCGGCACGGACGCGGCGCGGGAGGCGGCCGGCGGGCTGCTGGCCACGGGGGGTTGGCGGCCCGACCCGGCGGGGCTGCTCTTCACCGGCAACGCCCGCCAGGCCATCGCCGCCACCCTCGCCTCCCTGGTCCGGCCGGGCGGCCGGGTCGGTGTGGAGCCGCTGACGTATCCGCTGGTCAAGGAGATCGCGGCCCGGCTCGGCTGCGTGCTCGTCCCGCTCGCGGCCGACAACCGGGGGCCGCTCGCCGAGTCGGTCGCCGCGGCCCACCGGGCCGCCCCGCTGTCCGCCCTCTACCTCCAGCCGACCCTGCACAACCCGACCTCGCTGACCATGGACGCCGAGCGCCGGGAGCGGGTGGCCGATGTCGTGCACAGCCTGGGGATACCGGTCGTGGAGGACCGGATCTGGTCCTTCCTGGAGCCGGCCGGCCCGCCGCCGCTGGCCGCGCTCGCCCCGGATCTCGTGCACCTGGTGGACGGGCTGTCCAAGCGGGTCGCGCCGGGGCTCACCGTGGGGTTCGCCTCCGTACCGGCCGAGCGGGCCGAGGCGGTGGCGCGTGCCATCAGGTCCGGCGGCTGGAGCGCGGGCTCCTTCGCGCTGGAGGCGGCCGTGCGGTGGATCGGCGACGGGACCGTGGCGCGGCTGGTCGCCGCCAAGCGGCGGGACGCCGCGCGCCGGCAGCGGCTGGCCATCGACGAGCTGGCGGGTTTCGACGTACGGTCCGACCCGGCCGCCTACTTCGCCTGGTGGCGGCTGCCCGCGCCCTGGCGGGCGGACACCTTCACCGCGGCCGCGCGCGCACACGGGATCGCGGTGACCCCGGGCACGGCGTTCCGGGTGGATCCGAGCACCACGCCGGACGCGGTCAGACTCGGGCTCGGGTCGGTTCCGGAGCGGGAGCTTGGGCGGGCGCTGCGGATCCTCGCCGGCGTCGCGCGGGACGGGGCGGCCGCAGCCTGCGGGTGAGCAGGGCGGTGAGGGCCACCACGAGACCGAGGCCGATCAGCAGCCAGGAGGCCGTGCGCAGGGTGCCGGTCAGGGCGTCGTAGACCGCTCCCGCTGCCGGATGGGACACGCCTTCGGCCAGGCCGTCGAGGGTGAGGCCGCGGCCGATGACGAGGGCTAGGTTGAGCAGGCCGCCGCCCAGGGCCGTGCCGAGCGCGGTCGCCACGATCGCGCCCCGGCGGTGGACGGCCAGGGCGATACCGGCGACCGCGAAGACGAGGGCCGCGACGGGGCACCAGAAACCGGCGACTTCGAGCACGTGGAATCCCTTCCGCAGCGGGGCCACCTCGCGTGCCTCGAGCACGGGCACCGCGGTGTGCTCCACCGGGATGCGCGCGGCCAGCGCGATGTGGTCGTCGGTGAGCTGCTGTTTGACCTGGGCGGTGACGGGGGCGAGGTCGACGGTGACCGGGCCGTCGCCCGCGTCGCCGGCGGCGGTGTCCTCGCGCAGGGCGCGCAGGACGGCGTCGTGGGTGACCCGGTTGCCGGTGTCCCAGGCCATCCGGAAGGCCCGGGTCTGGGTGAAGGAGCGCACCGCCTCGTGCACGAACGGGGTGACCGAGCCCTCCAGCGGGCGGACGTGCATCCGCTGGTCCACCTCGCGCAGGATGCCGTCCCCCACGGTCTCCGCGACGGCTTCCCGCACGTCGGGGTCGGCGGCGAGCGGGGCCATCGCGGTGACGTACCGGCCCGTGTCGGCGAGTCCGTACGCCGCCCAGGCCGCCAGCGCGCCGAACGGCACGAGGAGGCAGGACACGGCGATCAGGGCGGCCGACAGGGCGCTCCTGAGGCGTGGGGGCACCCTTCAAGGCAAGAGCCGCCCGCCCGGGTGCGCGAGCGGGGCGCCCGCATTCGGGGGACGGGGCGCGGCCGAACGGCCCACCCGGGCCGCCTCCCCCACTTCCGCTCGCCGGAACCGGGCGAATCCGCCCTCCGGTGGAGGGTTCACCCGAACGGGTGTTTCCTGGTGCTTGGGAGACGCCGGGCCGCGGGAAGCGGGCCCGGCGACCGGTGAGGAAGGGAAGCACAGGGGAGTGCGTGGGCCCCGGCCGGGTCGTCCGGCCGGGGCCCACGCGCGTGCCGCGCGATCCGCGGACACGGTCCAGCGCGCTCGGCGCGGGACCGCGTGCTCAGCGGATGCGGTGGCCGGCCGCGTCCTCGTGCGTGTAGTAGCGGTAGAACAGCACCGCGAACGTGGGCACGGCGATCGCCAGGGCCAGGACCGTGGACTCCCACACGCCGTGGCCGCGGCCGCTCAGGCTGTACAGGAAGCCGACCGCGATTCCCGTGAAGGCCGCCCACAGGACCGCGTGCACCTCGCGCCGGCAGCGCGCGGCGAAGTACTCCAGGGCCCGGAAGACGGCGAAGAAGACGATGCCCGTCACCACGCCGAACAGCACGTTCAAGCCGGTGATGGGGCCGCCGTAGCGGGTGTTGGCGGCGGCCCAGTAGCCGTAGATCAGGCCGAGCACGATGGGCAGCACCCACCGCGCCATCGCGTGGGTCCGCTCGTCGAAGACATCGGGCGGCCGGTGGCGGGCGGCCGCGTCCGGGCCGCCGAGTGCGGGCGCTGTCGTGCGCCCGGGCATTCCACCGGGCGCGGGTGCCGCTTGAGCCATGAGAGCACTCCTCTCGCTCCTCGCCCCCGGTCTCCAGGGCACACCTGTGGGGACGGCCTGGCAAGTCGGTCGGACGGGCCGGGTGCCCGGATGCGACCGTTTCGATGCCGTGCTTCGCTGAGGGTCATGGAGCGCTGCCCGCCGTGACGCAGATGGAGTCCCGGCGCCGGCGGCAGCCGCTGCGGACTCGTGAGCGGATCGCGGTGCAGGCGCTGCCCCTGCTGCTCCTCGCCGGCATCACGGTGCTGGATCTCAGGACCAGTGAATGGTTCCGGATCGTCTCCTGGATCGTGCTGGTCCCCGGCACGGCCGCCGCGCTCTGCGGGGTGTGGACGACCGCCGGGTACGCGGTGCTCTCCCTGTTCACGTACGTCGCCGTGGACCGCGCCTTCCCCAGCGAGCACCGGGCCGGTCTCGCCGACCTCCTGCTCGTCGCCCTCGGCGGCGCCCTCGCCACGCTGGCCTCCGCCGCGCGGGCGCGCAGGGAGCGGCAGCTGCTGCACATGCGGGACATCGCCGACACCACCCGCCGCACCGTGCTGCGCAGGCTGCCGCCGGACTGGGGAGGGCTGGAGCACGCGGGTGCCTATCTCGCCGCCGACGTGGACGCCCGGGTCGGCGGTGACTACTACGACATCCAGCCCGGCCCGCACGGCACCCGGGTCCTCGTCGGGGACGTCCAGGGCAAGGGGCTGGGCGCGGTGGAGACGGCGGCCGCGCTGCTCGGCACCTTCCGGGAGGCCGCCTATCACGAGGCGGAGCTCACGGTCGTCGCCGAGCGGCTGGAGACCCGTATGACCCGGCACCGCCTGCACCGCGTCGCGCTCGGCCGGGACGACGGCGACCGCTTCTCCACCGCCGTGCTGCTCGGCTTCCCCGAGGACGACCCGGACACGGTCGAGCTGATCAACTTCGGCCACGAGCCGCCGCTCGCCGTCGGCCCGCACGGAGTGCGCGCCCTGCCGGCCGGTGACGGCCTGCCCCTCGGACTCGGCGACCTGGTGGCCGGCTGCCCGCCGCTGCACCGGGTGCCGCTGGGCCGCGAGGAGACGCTGCTGCTGGTGACCGACGGGGTGACCGAGGCGCGGGACAGGGCCGGGGAGTTCTACCCGCTCGTCCCGGAGGTGACCCGGGCGGTCGCGGCCGACCCGGGCCGCGCCGAGCCGCACCGGCTGGTGCGCCGGGTCCGCGACGGCGTGCTCCGGCACACCGGCGGTCACCTGGGCGACGACACCACGGTGTTCGCCATTCGGCGGATGCGCGAAGACCCCGAACAGGGACGTTTGCGGTCCTGAGCCGACCCTTTGCAGCAGCAGCGGCTACGGTGCTGGCTGTAGGGCGATCCACAGGGGAGGGACGATGCCCGGAACCGTGCTGCTGCTCGCGGCCTCGCCGCTGGGCCGGGGGCGTCTGGTGGACGCGGCCGGTGTGCTGCCCGTCCTCGCCGCGGTCGCTCCCGCGGTGCTGTCCGGCACCGACACCGCGAACGTGGTCGAACTCGCCGACCCGCTCGAGCCGCAGGCCGTCCTCACCCGGCTGCGCGCCGCCGCGGCCGCGCCCGGACCGCTCACCGTGTACGTCACCGGCCAGCTGCACCTGGACCGGCGCCAGCGCCGACCGCATCTCGCGCTGGCCCGCACCACCCCGGCGACCGTCCGCTACACGGCCCTGCCCTGGGCGTGGATCCGGGAGGAGCTGCGGCTGCGCTCCGCGGCCGACACCGCGCTCGTGGTCGATCTGCACGCGGACGCGGAAACCTGGCGGCAACTGGCCGAGCACCCGCTGGACTCCGGGCGCACGACCGCGGTCTACGGCCGTATCGCGCCCCCGGCCAGGGGCCGGGGTCCGGCCGAGCCGGCGTACATGAAGGCGGTGGCGACCCTGCTGCGCAGCGGGCACCGGCCGCCGCTCGCCGAGCTGCACGAGCACGCCCTGGCGCGGGTCACCGAGCCGGGCGCGGGAAGGGACCTGGTGCTGGCCGGCCCCGGGGGCTTCGCCCACCGGCCCGTCCCCCTGCCGGTGGTGCCGCGTCCGTACACGCCAAACGCCCCGGTGACCGCCCCGCCGGCGCAGGGCGATCCGCACGCGGCCATCAGCGACGCCGTCCGTGCGGGCCGGCACGCCGAGGCCGACGCGTTCGCCGCGCGGCAGGAGGAGGCCGCCGTGCGCGCCTTCGGTCCCGCCTCGGGGGAGGCCCTGCACTGGGCCGAGGTCCGGGCGGACCTCGCCATGTTCGCGGGCGACGCGGCGCGGAGCTGCCGGGCCTGGCTGGCGGTGGCCGGGGTGCGGCTGGCCGCGGGGCAGGCGCCGGACACGCCCGCCGTGGAGGCGGCCGTGGACCGGGCCCATCACCAGTGGGGGAGCATCAAGGACGCGGCGCGGGCCCGTGAACTCGGACCCGCGCTCGCGGAGTTGAGGCTGCGGGTGCCGGGCCGCCGGCGGGGCGCGCTGGAGAACGTCCAGCGGCATCTGCGGCAGCTCCAGGCGGGATGACCCCGATCAGCTGGTGAAGACGTAGTACTTCCAGGCGCCGTGCGTCGTGGAGTTGACGTTGTCACCCGACGAGAAGTTGTAGTACGAGGAGCGGACGCGCGTCCGCCAGCCGGTGCTGTGCGTACCGGTCAGGTGGACCCGGGAGACACCGTCGGTTTCCAGCGCGAAGTACTGGGCTCCGGCGCGCTGCCACCGGCCGTCGGCGTAGATGTCGATCTCGAGGCGCTGCTTGCGGCCCCGGTAGTACGTCATGTCCGTGGTGAACAGCGGGTCCTTGGACTTGTGGAAGTAGTAGTAGGTGTGACCGTAGGTGTACTTGGTCTTGTAGTGCCCGCTCACCGACGTGGAGACCTTCACCTCGGCGCCGGCCGTGCTCGACACCGACCGCGGCTGGTAGTGGGAGTCGCCCGCGAACTTCGCCGTGACCTTGGTGTCGCGCTTCATGTCGACGACGGTGGTCAGGTTGCCGTGGGAGTCGACGGTGCCGCTCCTCACCAGCTTGTTCGGCTTGTCCGCGCCGTACGGGTCGGCCCAGATCTCCACCGTGCGGTTCTTGTACGTCGAACCCAGGTGCGCGGTGAACTTCACGTCCTTGCCGTACGCGTACACCTTGCCGTTGTTGTCGATCGACAGGCTCGGCGTGGCGCGGGAGACCTCGACGCTGTCCGAGGCGGTGGCGGAGGTGTGGGTGGCGTCGCCGGCGTACGTCACCGTGTACGTGACCTTGGAGCCGGCCGTCGGGGTGTCGGTGAAGGAGAACGTGCCGCCGGTGCCGAGGGTCTTGGTGCCGAGGGACTTGCCGCTCGGTGAGTCCAGGTCCTTGCGGGTCACCTTCAGCGGGGTGCCTGCGGGCAGGGCGACGCCCGCGGTCAGCTTGCCGGTGACGGTGAGCGACTTGGCCCGGGTGCCGGTCGAGGGGGCGTTCACCGTCAGGACGGGCGCGTACTTGCGCGGCTCGTCGACCCGGTGCAGCCGGGTGGAGGTGTCGTAGCCCGTCTGCACGAACAGCTCGCCGCCGTCCGGCGTCCAGCTGATCGCGTGCCCGCCGCCCGGCGTGAAGGTGGGGGAGAGGTCGCGGACGCTCGGCGTGCCGTCGGCGCCGCCGGTGAACACGTAGGTGTCACCATCGCCGCCGGTGTCGGAGACGGCCGCCGCGACCGTGCCGTCCGGGGCGATGCTGACCGCTTTCGGGCTGCTCGGGACCGGGTAGGTGCGCACTTCGGACAGGTCGGAGAGGCGGTACTCGGTCAGGGCGCGGGTGCCGGGACCGGCCACCACGACGTTCTGGCCGTCCGGGGTGAGGGCGGCGTCCGCGTAGGAGCCGCCCTTCTCGGCGGAGACCTTGATCGTCGGGGTGCCGGAGGAGATGTCGTAGACGACGATCGGGCCGGAGCTGATGTTCGCGTCGAGCGCCAGCAGCGTGCCCGGGTTGTCGGGGTCGGCGTAGATCTCGGGCGGGCTGGAGAAGTCGTGGTCGCCTTCGAGGGCGAGGGTGACCGTCGGGGTCCCGGCGCTCAGGTCGACCACGCCGAGCCCGGAGTCCCACTGGTCGCCGTAGCCGAACCAGAGCCTGCCGTCGGCGTAGGCCAGACGGGAGGGGGCGGTCTTGTCGCCGGTCGGGTACTCCGCCGTCTGCTGGAGCGTGCCGGTGTCGATCGCGACGATCTTGTCGGCTTCGGAGACCGCCGCGTACAGGGTGCCCCCGTCCGGGCTCAGCTCCAGGTCCTTGACCTGGCCGAGGCCGGTGACGGTGCCGACGACCTGGCCCGAGTAGTCGGTGACGACGATCTGGTTCCTGTAGCTGTCGCTGAGGAAGACCTGCTGGTGGATGCCGTCGACCACGGTGTCGTCGACGTTCCAGACCGGAATGGACCGGTCGGTGTCGGCGTACGACGGCGCGGCGAGCGCCATCGAGCCGATCATGGCCGCCAGGGCGGCGGCCGCGGGAAGGGTGCGCATACGCACGCTGATTCGAACCCCCCGGAACGAATGAGGAGATGGAGTGCCACGCGGCACGGCCGGTGTAGAGCCCCCTGGGTGCCGGGCGTGGCGAGTGAGCGAAGACTAAGGCACGTGGCCGGTAAAAGCGCTGGTGGCCCCAGGTTTCCTTGCCCGGGGGAAACTCGCTCTACCAGGTGAAACCCGGCTGAACCGGCATGCAGGCATCGGTCCTGCCGCCGTTCAGCACGGCCGCGGACTCGGGTGCCTTGGCCGGGGCCGCGGACTTCGGGTAGGTGCCGCCGGTGCGCCAGTCGGCGCCCACGGTCAGCGTGACGCCCGTGACGTCGGTGGACGCGCGCACCTGGGTCAGCGGGATGCCGAGGGCCTTGGCCACGGCCTGGGCGTCACCCTCCAGGTGGTGGCTCGGGTACAGGACGGCGGTGGTGGTTCCCGTCGCGGCGGTGGTGGTTCCCGTCGCGGCCGTGGCGTCCACGGCGGCCTGGGCGAACCCCTTGTCCCGCAGCGTCCGGACGACTGCCTCGGCCCGGTGGAGCACCGGGGCCTTCGTGCTGGTCCCGGTTGCGTTGCGGACCCGCACGGTGAGGGTGCCGGCCGGGGCGGCGGGGTCGTCCGACACCTGCTCGGTGAGCTGCTGCCCGGCCTTGCCGTCGAGTGGGGTGTCGGTGCGGACCATGGAGACGAGCTGGTCGGCGTCCTCGGTGGCGGGCACCAGCCGGTTGCGGTCCTGGGACCACTGCACGGTGGGCAGCGTCGTCATCGTGATCCGCTCGGTGGGGACCTTCTGCAGCTCCGTGGACAGGTCGTACAGCTTCTTGACCGTGCCCAGGCCCTCGTCGACCGTCAGCGCCTTGGTCGCGGTCTCCGCGAGCCGGCGCATCTCGGTGGGGTTGCCCAGGGTCGCGTTCTCGCGGAGCTGGCGGACCATCGCGTTCATGTACATGTGCTGGGCGTGGGTGCGGCCGATGTCGGTGCCGTCCTCGAAGCCGTAGCGGGTGCGCAGCCACTGCAGGGCCTGCTTCCCCTTGACGTACGTGGTGCCCGCCTTCAGTTTGAGGCCCGAGCCGTGGCCCTCGGCGGTGTGCGACCAGACGTTCTCCTTGACGCAGACCGGGACGCCGCCGATGGCGTCCGCCATCGAGACCACGCCGGAGAAGTCGACCATCATGAAGTGGTCGATGTGGATGCCGGTGAGCTTCTCCCAGGTGGCGACGGTGCAGCCCGGGCCGCCGCGGCCCAGCGACTCGTTGGCCATGGCCAGGGTGAGCGCGCCGTACACCTTGCCGCCGTCGGGGTCGGTGCACCTGGGGATCGGGATCATCGTGTCGCGCGGCAGGCTGACCACGGACATGTTGCCGCGGTCGGCCGAGACGTGCAGCAGCATCTGCACGTCCGCGAGCGGCGGGCGGCCCACGTCGCCCTTGGAGCCGCCGAGCTTCAGGTCCGCCGCGGTGTTCCGGCTGTCCGAGCCGAGCAGCAGGATGTTCAGCGGGGTCTGGCCCTCGGCATTGGGGGCCGCCTTGGGCGGCGTGGAGTCGCCGAGGTTCAGCCTGGCCTTGGTGAGGTTGGCGTTGAGGTGCTCGTAGTAGAGGTATCCGGCGACCGCGCCGCCGAACATCAGGGCCGCCAGGGCGAGGGCCGACCAGCGCAGTATCCGGCGCGCGCGGCGCGGTCTGCCGGATGTGTCGTCGTCCCCGTGGCCGTCGTCGTGCCGGCCGCGGCCGGCCGGCCGCGGCTGTGCGTCCAGCGTCATTCTCTGCCTTCCCACCCCGACGACGGCGCCTGCCGCGTCTCCGGCTGCACCGGATCGCACACATTATCGGCGTGACGCGATGAGATGGGGTGAGTGGTGAGATATGCCACTCCCGTACAACCTTCGAAGGGGTTGACGAACCAGGCCTGACTCACCAGTAGTTCGGGCGGTGAGGGGGTGTCAGGGGTGGGTCCGGCCCACGGCCGGCGGGGCCGGTGCGATGTCCGCCGCCCGGGCCGGTCCCACGTTGGCCACCGTGACCAGCGCCGCCACGGCGAGCACGGCCGCTGCCACTCCCCTGGCGGTGGGCGTCCGGCCGCCCGGGCGGGCCCGGACGTGGGCCGGTGCGCCGGGGTGTCCGTAGGGTTCGGATGTACGACCGGGCACGACGACCTCGCAACAACAGCGGTCTGTTAAGCATGCTTAATCCGCCGTTTAACCTAGAGGCTGGCGGACGTGAACGGCAAGGCCTGCAAGGGGAGTTGGGGGTGACGGGGAGATGCCGGAACGGGACGATCCGCAGGTCGTGGGGCGGCGCGTACAGCAACTGCGTACCGAACGGGGGCTGACGCAACGGCAGTTGGCGGAGCCTGCCTACACGCCCGCCTACATCTCCACCCTGGAGGCGGGCCGGGTCCGCGCCTCCGACGAGGCGCTGCGGCACATCGCCGGCCGGCTCGGGGTCGCCTTCGAGGAGCTGGCCGTGGGGAGGCCCGCCCATCTGGCGACCCACCTCCGGCTGCGGCTCGCCGAGGCCCAGCGCGTTCTGGCCGACGGCGACTGCGAGGAGGCGGCCGCCCAGTACGCCGGGCTGCTCGCCGAGGCGGAGGCCCACGGGCTGCCGGCCGAGCAGGCCACCGCGCTGCTCGGGCTGGGCGAGTCCGCCCTGCAGTCGGGCGAGCTGGGCCGGGCCCGCGAGCACTTCGAGCGGGCCGAGGAGCGCCTGTCCGGGGAGTCGCTGGCCGCCCGGGTGCCCGCCGTCCGCGGCCGGGCGGTCTCCCACTACCTCGCCGGTGAACTCCGCTACGCCGTCTACCTCCTGGAGTCCGCCCTCGACGAGCTGAACCGCGGTGGACTGCACGACCCGGACGCCCTGCTGCTCCTCTACGCCGGCGTCATCGGCCCGTACATGGACATGGGCGCGCACGCCCGCGCCGCCCAGGCCGCCGAGTTCGCCCTCGCACTCGCCCCGCAGGTCGCCGACCCGGCGCTGATCGCCCGGATGCACCGCACGGTCGCCCGCACGCTGCTCGCCGAGGGCCGTCTCGCCGAGGCCGACGCCTCCCTGGCCAAGGCCGCCGAGCTGAACCGGCAGCTCCAGCTCCGCACCGAACTCGCCAACTGCCACTGGATGCGCGGCTACGTCTGCGCCCAGAACGGCGAACTGGACCGCGCCGAGGCCGAGCTGCGGCAGGCCCTCGCCATGTTCTCCGAGACCAGGGCGGCCCTCTACCGCAGCCAGGCCGCCGTCGAGCTGGCCGACGTCCTGCACCGGCTCGGCAGGTCCGCCGAGGCGGCCGAGCTGCTGAACGGGGTCCTCGGGGACTTCTCCTCCGAGCGCGGCGCCGTCCACGCGGCCGCCGCGCACCGCCTCCTCGGCATCATCGCCGAGGACGCTCGCGACACCGAGGCGGCCGAGGAGCACTACGTCCGCGCCCTCAGCCTGCTGGAACGCGCCGGGGCGGCCGGCGACCTCGCCGACCTGTGCCGCCTGCTGGGCGACCTGCTGCGCCGCACCGGCCGGGTGGAAGCGGCCCTCGACGCCTACCGCACCGGCCTGGGCCACCGCACCGCCCCGGGCACCACCACCCTCGGCCCGGCCCCGGTCCCGCCTCCGCTGTGACAGCTTCCGGGACGGGGCTCGGTGCGGTGCCGGTCGCGCCGTGTTCTCGGCCGCCGGCCGGGCCCGGTGCCCGGTTGCGGTCGGCTTCGGGCCGGGTGAGCTGCCCCGAGCCTCCCGGGCACCGGTCTCTCAGACCTCGGCCCGGCCCTGCTTGCGGATGTCCGCCAGACGCAGTGCGCCGATCTGGACGGCCGCCTGGGTCGCCTCGTTCGGCACGTCGCCCAGGCCGCCGTTGGTGAGCGCGAAGGAGTCCTCCCCGACGCGTACGGCGGCCACGTCCATGGTGAGGACGACGTCCTGGCCGTCGGGCGTCGTGGTGTAGAGGGTGAGCCGCAGGCCCTGGCGCGCGTCGCCGACCTGCGGCAGCGGAGCCTCCTGCACCTGGACGTCCTCCACCAGGCCGTTCTCCGTGGTGGCGGTGAACCGGGCGCAGCGCGCCGGCATGGTCCGCAGCCAGGCCAGGGCGGCGTCCACGTCAGCCGGGCGCCGCGCGCCGATCTGGTAGCGGAGCTGGGCGTCGGTGTCGGCGTCGTCCAGGCCGACGGCGACCCGGCCGGGGGCGCCGAGGAGTTCGTCTGCGTAGAGGGCGTCGAGCAGGCGCTGGCACTCCGCCGTCCGCGAGCTCGCCTTCAGCAGGCCGTCGCGCCAGGTGGCCGCCCCGCGCGTCGCCGACCAGGGGGCGCCGAGGTCGTTCTGGGTCAGGAGCGCCGCCCGGGCCTGATCGTCGGTGAGCAGGGTGCCGTCGCCACGGTCGGACGCCTTCGGTGTGGGCGAGGCCGAGTCGACGGTGGGCAGCGGCTGCTCGGCGGTCGGCGGGTGCTCCAGGCCGAGGGCGGCGCAGCCGGTGAGGGTGAGGAGGCCGGCCGCGAGAGCGGCGAGCGGGAGGGCACGGGGGCGTATCGCGGCGGTCATCGGGGGGCCTCCTGTGCGGGCCGGTGGTGGTGCCACCTCTCACGCCACCACCGCCACCACCGGCTCACCAGCGCTCCGGGCCGTCCGGGTGAGGATGCGGGGCCGGCGGCGTCGGGCGCGCCGGGCGAGCCGTCCGGCCGGGCGAGGGGCCGGGCCCGATCCGGTGCTCCTGGCGAGGTCCGGCTCCTCCGCTGTCCCGGGTGTCCGCCTCGGCACCGGCTCGGTTCGGAGCAGGGGTGAATGCCCCCGCGGCTCTCACGTCGCCCTTGAGGTGCCCCTTCCCGGCCTTCCGCGCGAGGGGCCGGGCCCGATCCGGTGCCCGGTCGCAGCTCCCGCGGCTCTCGGCGCTTGTCCGGGGTCTCCGCCTCCGGGGTGCGGGGCGGTCGTCGTGCGGCCGGGGAGAGCGGGCGGCCGTAGGCTGAGGTGGCCTTCGTGGCGAGTCCTCGGGTCGGGTGGTGGAAGGAGACCGTCGTGGCCGGGCAGTCCGGTATTCCTGTGATCATCGACTGTGACACCGGCGTCGACGACGCCCTGGCCCTGCTGTTCGCCGTACGCCACCCGGGGCTGGATCTGCGGGCCGTCACCTGCGTGGCCGGGAACACGGACGTGGACGGGGTGGTCCGCAACACCCTGACCGTGCTGGAGCGGGCCGGTGCCCCCGACATCCCGGTGGCGCGGGGCGCCGAACGTCCGCTGATCGAGCCCGCCCGCTCGGCCCGGCATGTGCACGGCTCGGACGGCATGGGCGACCTGGGCCTGCCCGCGCCCACCCGCACCCCGGCCGACGTGGACGCCGTGACCCTGCTGCGCCGGGAGATCCTGGCCTCCCCCCGCCCGGTCACCCTCGTGCCCACGGCCCCGCTCACCAACATCGCCCTGCTGTTGCGCACCCACCCCGAAGTGACCCGCAACATCGAGCGGATCGTGTTCATGGGCGGCGCGGTCGCCACCGGAAACGCCACGCCGGTCGCCGAGTTCAACGTCTGGCACGACCCCGAGGCGGCGGCCGTACTGCTCACCGCGGGGGTGCCGATCACGATGTACGGGCTGGACGTCTTCATGCAGGTCGTCGTGCCAGGCACCGATGTGCACCGGCTGCGCGGCAGCGCCGATCCGGGCACCCGGCTGGCCGGGGAACTCCTCGCCCACCGGCCCACCGCTCAGGGCGGCGCGCCGGAGGCCGAGGAGGCGGGCGGACTCGGTGACGCGGGCGCGGTGTGCGCCGTCGCCGATCCGGCGGGCATCGCCACCCGGCGCCTGCCGGTCGAGGTCTCGCTGGCTCCCGGTCCGGCCCGCGGCCAGACCCTCGTCGACCGCCGCCCCCGCCCCGGCGAGTCCGAGATCCACGAGGGAGTCCGCGAACAGGCCCTGGTGGACGTGGCGTTGCAGGTGGACGTGGACCGGTTCGTGAAGCTGTACCTGGAGACCGTCGAGGGGCCCCGGGTTCCGGCGGGGTGAGTCACCGGGGACGCGGGGCCCAGGGTGTCAGTCGGACGTGGCCGTGACCCGTGCCGTCCAGCGCTCCTCCACCCGCGCCAGCCGCCAGTAGGCCAGCGCGGCCGCCCACACCACCACGAACAGCCCGACGATGACGTAGCCGACGCTGTCCAGGTCCAGTCCGGCGATCCAGCCGGTCACGGCGTCGCCCAGGGCGAACTTCTCGTGCAGGACGCCGACCAGCTCGATGGTGCCGATGAAGAAGGCGACGGCGATGGACAGTCCGGTGATGGTGAGGTTGTAGAACACCTTGCGCACCGGGTTGGAGAACGCCCACTGGTAGGCGAAGTTCATGAACGTGCCGTCGAGGGTGTCGAACAGGCTCATCCCGGCGGCGAAGAGCAGCGGCAGGCACAGCACCGCGTACCAGGGCAGTCCGGCCGCCGCGCCCGACCCGGCCATCACCATCAGCGTGACCTCGGTGGCCGTGTCGAAGCCGAGCCCGAACAGGAAGCCCAGCGGGAACATCTGTCCCGGCCGGGAGACCGACCTGGTCAGCCGCCCCAGTACGCGGTTCATGAACCCCCGCGAGTCCAGGTGCTGTTCCAGCTCCCGCTCGTCGTACGTGCCGGACCTCATCGCCCGGAACACCCTCAGGATGCCCGCCAGCGCGACCAGGTTGAGCGCGGCGATGAGGTAGAGGAAGGTGCCGGAGATCGTCGTGCCCATGAAGCCGAGCACCTGGTGGGTGCGTGAGTGCTCGTCCATGACCCGGCCGGCGAGCCGGGTCCCGCCCGCGATCAGCAGGGCCAGCAGCACCACCACGCTGGAGTGCCCCAGCGCGAACCAGAAGCCCACCGACACCGGCCGTCTGCCGTCGGCCATCAGCTTGCGGGTGGTGTTGTCGATCGCGGCGATGTGGTCGGCGTCGAAGGCGTGCCGCATGCCCAGGGTGTAGGCGGTGACGCCGAGGCCGACGCCGAAGACGTCCTGGCCGACCTTGTAGTGCCCCGGGGCGACGAGCAGGAACAGCACCCCGAAGGCGACGACGTGCAGGGCGGCGATCACCGCCAGCAGCCCCGCCGTCCTGATCGTGTCCTCGCGTCGCCATCGGAAAGCGGCGGCATCGGCCATCGGATTCACGCTCCAGCACCTCGTGGATCATCTCGTGAGCTGCCGTGGCCGGTCTCCTGGCTTACGGGGTGGTGCGTTCGCCGTCCCTGCCTTCCCAGCCGGGTGAACGGCCAGTGGCCCGGCGGACGCCGGACGGGACGGGAACTCCCCGATCACAGTGGCGAGGGCCGCGTCGGCATGGACCCCTGAGGGGGCGTCACCGACTTCCCGAGCACCACGGCCCGCCCACCGTAGGCAGGTGAACGCTCGTCCGCATAGCCGCGCACCGGTGCAGGTACTCAAGATCACACGCGGCACGGCCCCCGCCGTCTGGCAGGCCTCGCGGCTGCCGCGAGCGGCGGGGGTCGTGATGTGCGGGAGGTGAGGGGCGGCCGGTCAGCCCTGCGCGCCCCGCTTGCGGCGCGCGAGGAGCACGAACGCGGCGCCGCCGGCGACCAGCACGGCGGCCCCGCCCGCGATCAGCCCCGAGTTGCCGCCGCCACCGGTCTCCGCGAGGTCGCCGCCGTCGTCACCGCCACCGTCCGGCGTGGGTGCCGAGCCGGCCCGCGACTCGGAGGCGGACGGGGCAGGCGCGGACTCCGAGGAGGCCGGGGACGGTGCCTCGGACGACTCCGAGGCGCTCGGCGCGGGCGGGGCCGACTCCTCCGCGGGGGCGCTCGGCGACGGGGACTGCGGCTCCTCCGGGGTGCTGGTGCAGTCCTTCGTGCCGCCGTTCCAGGCCGCGATCAGCTTGTCCTTGATGACCGGGTGGTCCGGGCCCTTGGGCAGGTCCCCGTGCTCGAAGCCGTCACCGGCGTCGGTCCTGCCGTCGAACCTGACCGCGCCCCGGTAGAGGTCGATCTGGGCGAAGCAGCCCGCGTCCGGTACCGCGATGTCGAGGGAGTCGGTCTCGCCCGGCTTGACGGCCACCGTGTCGAAGTCGACGAAGACCTGCTCGCCCGAGGTGGCGAAGCTGGCGCCGTGGGCGAGGTAGGAGGCGAGCGAGGCGGTGCAGCCGGCGGCGTCCTCGGCGGCGCGGACCTTGACGTGGACCTTGCCGTCCTCGGTCGGCCTGAGGTTCTGGTCGTCCACCTTGACCGAGTCGAAGAAGTTCACGCCGTCCAGCGAGAACCGGCAGCGGTCGGTGCCGGTCTCGGTGCCCGCGCCGGTGCCGGGCGCGTAGTGGCCACCGGACTTCCAGCCGTCACCGCCGTGCGTGCCGTGGGCCCAGGCGCCGGAGGCGGCGGCGACCGAGGCGGCGCAGAGGGCGAGTGACGCGGCGCCCGTCCCCAGCAGGCGGCGCGCGGTGACACGTCTGGCTATGGACATGGATATCCCATCGCAGAAGCTCGAGTGAGCGAAGAAGTCAGGAGAGACACCCGGCGCACTGGTCACATGCGCCACAGTGTGAGGCCATGGTGATCGGCCCTGTTGAAACCTGTCAACCTGCGTGAATACAAGGGTCGTTCATGGGGTCGTCACAACTCCATCACACGGGGAATGATCCGCTCCCCATCGCCCCAAGGTTCCCTTTCCGGGCAATGTGGACAGTCTCTGTACTGTCGTCCTTCCCGAAGGGAGCCCGTATGGCAGACCTCTCGTCCCGGAACCCCGACTGGTGGCGCCAGGCCGTCATCTACCAGGTGTATCCGCGCAGCTTCGCCGACGCCGACGGCGACGGGCTCGGCGACCTCAGGGGAGTCACCCAGCGCCTCAACCACCTCGCCACGCTCGGCGTCGACGCCCTGTGGCTGAGCCCCTTCTACCCCTCGGAACTGGCCGACGGCGGCTACGACGTCGCCGACCCCCGGGACGTCGACCCCCGCCTCGGCACCCTGGACGACTTCGACGCGATGGTGGCCGAGGCCCACCGGCTCGGTCTGAAGGTCGTCGTCGACATCGTCCCCAACCACACCTCGCACCAGCACCCCTGGTTCCAGGAGGCGCTGCGGGCCGGCCCCGGCTCCGCCGCCCGGGACCGCTACGTCTTCCGCACCGGCCGCGGCGCGCACGGTGAACTGCCGCCCACGGACTGGCAGTCGGTGTTCGGCGGCAGCGCCTGGCGGCGGGCCGCGGACGGCGAGTGGTACCTGCACCTCTTCGCGCCCGAACAGCCCGACCTGAACTGGGAGAACGAGGAGGTCCGCGCCGACTTCCGCACCACCCTGCGCTTCTGGTCCGACCGGGGCGTCGACGGCTTCCGCGTCGACGTGGCGCACGGCCTCGCCAAGGACCTCGCCGAACCGCTGCGGGACATCGGCGGCATCGGCGCCACCGGCGAGGAGGCCCTGCTGCGCGTCGCGCCCGGCAGCCACCCCTACTGGGACCGCGACGAGGTCCACGAGATCTACCGCGACTGGCGCAAGATCTTCGACGCATACACCCCGCCCCGCACCGCGGTCGCCGAGGCCTGGGTCCCGGACGCCCGCCGCGCCCTGTACGCCCGCCCGGACGAACTCGGCCAGGCCTTCAACTTCGAGTATCTGCAGGCCTCCTGGAACGCGGACGAGTTGCGGGAGGTCATCACCGGTTCGCTCGCCACGGCCCGCACCGTCGGCGCCTCGGCCACCTGGGTGCTCTCCAACCACGACGTCGTACGGCACGCCTCCCGGCTGCTGCTGCCGCCCGGCACCGACGAGAACGCCTGGCTGCTGTCCGGCGGCCGGGCCCCCGCCGTCGACCCGGAGGCCGGTCTGCGCCGGGCCCGGGCCGCGACCCTGCTGATGCTGGCGCTGCCCGGCTCCGCGTACGTCTACCAGGGCGAGGAACTGGGCCTGCCCGAGGTCGCCGACCTGCCCACCCAGGTGCTGCAGGACCCGATCTGGGAGCAGACCGGCCATGTCCGCAAGGGTCGCGACGGCTGCCGGGTGCCGCTCCCGTGGACGCCGGACGGACCGTCGTACGGCTTCGGGCCGGGGGCCGCCTGGCTGCCGCAGCCGGAGTCCTTCGGCTCCTACGCGGTGGTGGCGCAGGCCGGTGCCGAGGGCTCCACCCTGGAGCTCTACCGCACCGCCCTGCGGCTGCGCCGGAAGCTGCTGGAGGGCGAGACGCTGACCTGGACGCCCGGCGCCCCGGCCGGTGTCCTCGACTTCGCCCGCACCGAGACCTGGCGCTGCGTCACCAACCTCACCGAACGGCCCGTACCGCTGCCGCCGGGCGAGGTGCTGCTCGCCAGCACCCCGCTGGCGGAGGCCGGACTCCTCCCGCCGGACACCACGGTGTGGCTCGGCTAGGGCCTGGCGCGAAAGTCCCGCCTGCCGGACGACGTGATGCACGCACCTGACGCCGCCCGGCCCGCCCTTCGGGCGTACGGCGGGACTTTCACAACAGGCCCTAGCCCACGGTCGGACTGGGGGTGGGGGCCGGGGCGTTGCCGCCGGAGCCGCCGCCGTCGCCGTTGAGGCCGTTGAGGTTCAGCGGGGTGGACGTTGCGTTCGGCGGCGGGGTGAGTACCACCTCCGGCTGACCCGCCGGCGGCGGGGGCGGGGTGAGGTTGTCGGAGGGCAGCTTCGGCGGGGTGGTCTGCTGGAAGATGGTCTGCTCGAAGTCGACCAGGCCGGTCTTCTCCATCACCGTCATGTGGTCCAGCACGGTGTCGTTGGCCTGGTCGGCGAGGGCGCGTATCAGCGAGTTCTTGGTGGTGGAGCGGATCTTGGCGATCGAGTTGAAGATCGAGCCGTGCGTCATCCGCAGGATGTTGGCGAAGTCGGTGTCGAACGACTTGCCGCTCTCCGCCTTGAGCTGCGTGACGAAGCCCTCCTGCTGGGGGCTCGCCACGTTGGGCAGGGTGATGTTCAGCATGGGGGCGATCTTGCGGCAGCTCGCGTCCAGCGCGGCGTGCCCGTCGACCAGGTGCTTGCTGGCCTCCAGGACTCCCTTCGAGGCGCCCTTCTGCAACCCGATCTGACCGAGCGGGTACTCCCACAGACCGGCGGCCCGCACCCTGACCACGAAGTCCCGGTCGCCCTCGGTGAGCGGCCCCCACTGCGTCTGGGCGATGATCCGGGTCTGCGAGGTGGAGACGGTGTTCAGCCCGAGCATGCTCGGGTAGGCGAGCGCGCCGAGTGTCAGGGCCATCGCACCGCCCACGAAGAGAGTTCCCGTCGCGTTCCGCGAAAAGCGCACCGTGCCTCCTGCCCGGTCGTGGATTCCGCCCCCGACGACGCGCGGGCAGTTCGTACGCACAGCAGTACGGACGGGAGGGCCGATCGTTTCTGTGGCGAGGGTAAAAACTGTCACCGGGCCGAAGACGAGGTCCCAGCCCTCCTCGATTGCGATCCGTTGGCAATCGATAGATGTACATGGCAGATGGTTGGGTGAAGGTTGACCCTCCGCCGGGAGAAGGCAGACCGGAGGCGGACCTAGATTCGCCGCATGCCCCCGCAACCGTCCCCGAGGACGCCCGCCGTGCTGCCCGTCCTGCCCTACCGCAAGCCCACCAGGGGCCGTGACTACTGGGTGCTGGACGACGTCCTCCCGGACCCCGGCGCCGTACGGGAGCGGTGCCTGGCCAAGGACGACTGGACCAGGGGTCACCCGTACACCTCCGAGACCTGGCCCGGACTGCGCGCCATGCCCGGCCTCGAACCCCGTGAACTCGACCGCGTCGAGCGGCTGGTGAGGAAGGCCACCGGGGCCGGGAAGCTGTGGGTCCAGCGGGCGCCCGGCGGCGGCACCCTCAACCACAACTGCGTACAGGTGGTCGGCGAGGGCGAGAGCGAACCCCGCCCGCACACCGACTCGCGCGCGCTGTGCCGGTACGCGGCCGTGCTGTACCTCAACCCGGGCGTGCCCAAGGACTGCGGCACCAGCTTCTACCGCCAGTCCCTGCCCGGCGGCCGGCTCGGCGGCAATGTCGTCCAGGCCCCGCACAACAACCTCGTGGAGGCGCTCGGCACCCGCTTCGTGGCCGCCGACGCCTTCGAGGAGGACGTCCGCGTCCCGCACCGGTACAACCGGCTGCTCCTCTACAACGCCAGCCTGGTGCACAGCGCGACGGGTTACTTCGGCAGGGAGCTGGCGCAGAAGCGGATGACGGCGGTCTTCTTCTGGATGGCCTGAGCCGGGCATCCCGCCTGGCGGTGCCGGGACCCGGCGGTGGCGGTGCCGGGGTCCTCTGGCAGCGTTGGTTCCATGGCGCACTCGGAGACGGACACCGGCCGCGACCCCGATCCCTACCTCGAGCACCGGCGGACGCTGTTCGCGACGGCGTACCGGATGCTGGGCAGCGTGGCGGACGCGGAGGACGTCCTACAGGACACCTGGCTGAGCTGGCACTCCGCGGACCGCTCGGCGGTCCGGGACCCCCGCGCCTACCTGGTCCGCACCGTCACCAACCACTCCCTGAACCGCCTCACCTCGGCCCGGGCGCGCCGCGAGCGGTACGTCGGCCCCTGGCTGCCCGAGCCCCTGCTGACCTCCCCCGGCGTCCAGGAGGAGGCGGAACTCGCCGACAGTGTCTCGACGGCCATGCTGGTGGTCCTGGAGACGCTGACCCCGGTGGAACGGGCGGTGTTCGTCCTGCGCGAGGTCTTCGGCTACGCGCACGCGGAGATCGCCGGCTTCCTGGACCGCCCCGAACCCACGGTCCGCCAGATCGCCCGCCGTGCCCGCGAGCACGTCCGCTCCCGCCGCGTCCGCTACGACACTGACCCCGAGCGGCGGGCCACGGTCACCGCCCGGTTCATCGAGGCGTGCGCGGGCGGTGATCTGAACGCGGTACTGGAACTCCTCGCACCGGACGTCACCTGCTGGTCGGACGGCGGCGGCAAGGTCTCCGCGGCCCGGCGTCCGCTGCACGGGGCGGACCACGTGGGCCGGTTCGTCCTGGGCGTACTGCGAAAGCCCCGGATGGAGGGCGTGGCCGTCAAGCTCGTGCCGGTCAACGGGGAACTGGGCATCCTGCTCACCCTCGGCGGGGAGCCGGTGGGCGCCGTGACCTACGACCTGCTGGACGACCGCATCGAGAACCTCCGCCTGCAGGTGAACCCGGACAAGCTGCGAGGGCTGCGGCGCTGAGCCGCCGACGGCGGACGGTCCCGCCGGACCGCGGGTGAGGGCGCCGGATTCGCACCGGGGCACTGGCCTCGGGGCTGCCGGTGCCGGGCGCTATCGTCCGGGTTGATCTTCCACTTCTCCCGAGGAGCGCCATGCGCCTCAAGGGGGTCTCGCTCACGACGGCGATATCGGCCGTCGCCGGGCTGACCACCGCCACCGCCGGCCTCGGCGGTGCCGCCGCCCAGGCCGACAGCACGGCGGCGCTGCCGCTGGCCCACTACCACATGCTGGTGGACACCGCCCACCGGCACATCTTCCTTGTCCGCACGCGCCCGTTCGTGGTTCATGGGGACGAGCGGGCGCCGGTGCATTCCGGCCGGCCCCTCACGGACTCCGCGCGGCGGACGTTCCGCATGAGGCGTGGCGGGCTCTCGTGTCAGGTGAGCGCGTAGATGGTCTGCAAGTCGATCAGCTGAACCTCGGGGCCGGCCTTCGCCGCCGTGTGCGCCTTGTCGTTGAAGCCCGCTCCGCTGAAGCAGAGGAGCCGGGTGCCGCTGGTGTCATAGCGTCCGGCCTGAGTGATGAGGTCTCGGATGTGCCGGAGGCGGTCGATGTGGGCGATGCCCAGGGTGTCGTTCCACTTGGCCTCCCCGATGGCGAGGAGCGGTGGCTTGGAGCCGTCGGCGATGCCGATGACCGCCACGTCGACCTCGTGGCCGATACGGGCCTTGGGGTCGTGCACCACGCCGTGCCCGACGCGGGCGGGTATCCCGCCCAGAAGCTCGGGGTCGGCGTGATGCAGGGTCCAGTCACGGCAGACCTGTTCGAAATGAGGTCCCAGGACATTGCTGACGAAGCGGCGGCGACTGGCCTGCCAGACGCGTGCTGCGCTGCCGGGGCGCTCGAGCTGGTCCCAGACCGGGCGCATGATCGCGTGAAAGAAGCCGATCAATGGCTCGGCGATCCGGTACGTGGGCCGGTTGTCGCGGAAGGCGTCCGCGTCACGGTGGAGCAGACCCGCGTCCTCGAGGACGTTGATGGGATGCGCGATATCGGTGGCCTTGCGTTCCAGGTAGCCGGCCATCCCGCCGCGTGTGGCGTTGCCGTCGGCGACGGCGGCCAGGACGGACAGGTACAGGGCGGTGTCGCGGAGGTCGGGTTCCTCGGCGAGCAGATAGCGGGCCTCGCGGAATAGAGGGGTCTCGGGATTGAGGACGGTGCGGACGACCCAGTCGTCGAAATCGTCCGCGTTCCTGGGCGAGTCGCCGCGTGCGAACTCGCGCCGGTAGGCGGGGGTGCCGCCCACGATCGCGTTGACCTTCATGGCCAGACGGGGATCGGTGATGTCCCAGAACTGGGCGGCGAGGCGGTGGTGGAGGAGGCGGACCACCAGTTCCAGCCCTGCCCGGCCACGTAGCGGGGCGTTCCCCGACAGCAACCGCCCCATGAACGACAACGCCGACCCGCACAGGAGCAGCCTGGTGCGGGAACCGGTGCGCTCGTCGCGCAGCGTCCGCAGCGCCTCCTGAACGATCGAGGGCAGCTCCGGATTGGCCTTGGCCAGATACGGAAACTCGTCGATCACGACTGGGACGGGCCGTTCGGCTCCCAGCGCCAGAAGCGCATCGACCGTGTACCCCTGCATTGGGGTGCTGCGTCGATCCGCAGATCGACGCCGCTTTTCGGGCGTTCGGCGCGAGGGCGTAACGCGGCCGTACCCCATCGCGTGCAAGGGGAGACTCGACCGGAACCGAGCCTGGGACGGCTG
This sequence comes from Streptomyces sp. NPDC041129, assembly GCF_055592265.1. Taxonomy (NCBI): domain Bacteria; kingdom Bacillati; phylum Actinomycetota; class Actinomycetes; order Kitasatosporales; family Streptomycetaceae; genus Streptomyces; species Streptomyces sp. NPDC041129. Next base: position 216,761 of record NZ_JBVIYV010000005.1, read on the forward strand.
CGGGAGATCGCGCTCGACGAGGGGTTCCTCGCGGGCTGGCGGGCCGATGCGCCAGGATGGGCCCGTGGATGAACTCATGGGGGAGGGAGCCGCTCGCGGGCGGCTCGGGGAGCGGTCCGTTCGGGTTGCCGGGTGGCTGGCCGGCGGGGCGTTGCTGGCGGCCGGGGCCGCCTGGGTGGTGCGGGGGGTCTGGGAGATCAGGCTGACTGTGGCCGGGGAGCCCGCATCGGGGCCGCCGGACCAGGGGGAAGGGGTGCACCGGCCGCTCAACGGGCTCGAGGACTCGTACCACCTCGTGACCTCGCTGGGCGGTGGCGTCGCCTTCGTGTGCGCGCTGCTGTTCCTGGCCTGGGTGTGGCGGGTGCGGGACAACGCGCGGGTGCTGTCGGGGCGGGCGCCGAAGTACCTCGGGATCTGGGTGTACCTCGGGTGGGTGGTGCCCGTCGTGAACCTCTGGTTCCCGCGCGGCATCGTCGCGGACGCCTTCCGGGCCACCGCCCCGGAACGGAAGCTGCCGGTCTCCGTCAACGTGTGGTGGGTGCTCTGGCTGATCGGCATGTTCGGCGGGGTCGGGCTGGTGTCGCGCGACTCGACGGACGAGATCATCGCGCGGGCCTACGAGGAGGTGTGGCCGCTGCTCATCGCCGACGCCGCCGTGGTCGGGGCCGCCGTGGCCGGGGCGTTCGCCGTACGGGCCGTCACCGCCGCGCAGGTGGAGCGGATCCGGCAGGGGCGGGGTCAGGGCGTGGCGGAGGAGTCCGTGGGCGTCGGCGGCGGGTGACGGGGAACCCGCCCGCGGGTGGTGAGGTGGCCGTGGGGCGGGGAGGATTTCTTGCGTGAGTGCCATCGCCATTGTCGGGGCCGGCCCCGGGCTCGGGGCCGCCGCCGCTCGCCGTTTCGGGCGGGAGGGCTTCGGTGTCGCCCTCCTCGCGCGGGATCCCGGGCGGCTGGACGACCTGGTCCGTGAGCTGGCCGCCGACGGGGTCACCGCGCGCGGCTTCGCCGCCGACGTGCGCCGGCCGGAGGAACTGGCCGCCGCGCTGAAGGAGGCGGGCAGCGCACTCGGGACGGTGGAGGTGCTGCAGTACAGCCCGGTACCGCACCGCGACTTCATGCGGCCGGTGCTGGAGACCCGGCACCGTGATCTGCTCGGGCCGATCGAGTTCTCGGTGTACGGGCCGGTCGCGGCGGTGCAGCAGGTGCTGCCGGGCATGCGGGAGCTGGGCCGCGGGACCATCCTCTTCGTGAACGGCGGTACGGCCGCCGTGCCCCATCCCGAGCGGGCCGGCACCTCGATCGCGTTCGCCGCGGAGAGCGCGTACGGGCATCTGCTGCACGACCGGCTGGCCGGTGAGGGCATCCATGTCGCCCAACTGGTCATCCCGGGGTCGATCACACCCGGACACGTGCGCAAGGACCCGGCCGTGCTGGCGGACACCCTGTGGGACATGCACCGCGACCGGCGCGGATTCCGGCACTACGCCGACGACCTCGACGCCTGAAACCGCAGGCGGGCGGGGGCCCCGGGCGCTGCCCTGCATGAAGAGCATTTGTGAGCCAATATGGTGATGTTGGCCGCATTGCTCTCTTCGAGGGGGCCTCAATGGCTGTGGAAATCCCTTCGCTCATCAAGCCGTCCCGGCTCCGAAGCCGGGGAGGGCTGCTGGGCGAGTGTCTGGCGGAGTTCCTGGGGACCTTCGTCCTCATCTCCTTCGGCTGCGGTGTGGTCGCCATGGCGGTCGCCGCGCTGCCCGGATCGGGCCGTGCCGCCACCCCGACGACGATCTTCCTGGCAGCCGGTGACTGGCTGCTGATCACCTGGGGCTGGGCGATGGCCGTCGTCTTCGGCGTCTACGTCGCCGGCGGCGTCAGCGGCGCCCACATCAACCCGGCGGTGACGCTGGCGATGGCCGTGCGCCGCGGGTTCCCCTGGGTCAAGGTGCTGCCGTACTGGTTCGCGCAGATCGTGGGTGCGTTCACGGGAGCGGCGCTGGTCTACCTCGTCTACCACCAGGCGATCAACGCCTTCGACGCGGCCGTGCCGGGACCGAAGGTGAACGGGCATACCAACGCCACGTTCTCGATCTTCGCGACCTTCCCGGCTCCGTACTTCCACGGCGGGATCTGGGGGCCGCTGATCGACCAGATCGTCGGCACGGCCTTCCTGCTGATGCTGATCGCCGCCGTCCTCGACCTGCGCAACCAGGCCGTGAAGGCCAACCTCGCACCGCTGGTGGTGGGCTTCGTCGTCGCCGCGATCGGCATGTCCTTCGGCGCGAACGCGGGCTACGCCATCAACCCCGCCCGCGACTTCGGGCCGCGGCTGTTCACCTGGGCGGCGGGCTGGGACAGTCTGGCCTTCCCGGGCAGTGTGGCCGGCTCGTTCAGCGCGTACTGGTGGATCCCGATCGTCGGGCCGCTGATCGGCGCCGTGATCGGGATCCTCGTCTACGACCTGTTCATCGGCGATGTGCTGGTGGTCCGCGGCGAGCTCGGCGAACTGCCCGAGCCGGGCCGAACGCGTCCCGTGGAGGAGGAGGGCTACTAGCACCGGCGGCCGTCCACAGGCTGTGGACCGCTCCCGCCCCTCACCACCCGGTCAACAGCAGGTGGTTCAGGAGCAGGGCGAGCGCCGTCTGGGCCGTGAGCCAGGCCCGGGGACGCGGAAGGTACGCGCACGCCGGGATCAGCCACGTCGCGAACGGCAGCCAGATCCGCTCGGTCTCGGCCTTGCTCATCCCGGACAGGTCGGCGATCAGCAGGGCGAGGAGGGCGGCGCAGACGAGGACCGCCAGGCGGACCGCGGCCGGGGACGCGCGGTGGGTGAGGGCAGTGGCGGTCCGGCGCAGGCCCGCCGCCGTCGCCGGGCCCGTGATCAGCACGGCACAGGCCAGGTTGGCCCACACCCAGTAGCCGTAGGGCCGGACGCCGCCGACGCCCTGGTAATAACGGGTCACCAGCAGGCGGTACGCCGTCCACCAGTCGAACCCGGCGAGCGTGAACACCAGGGGCACGACGGCCAGTCCGGCGAGCAGGGCCAGGAGCAGGACGGGACGCCGGCGGGCCCCGTCCCGGGCCACCCACAGCACCGCCGCGCCGGGCAGGGCGATGAGCGTGAGCCCGTACGACAGGTAGCAGGTCAGGCCGTACAGCAGGCCGGCGGCGGCCGCCCAGGGCAGGGAGCGCCGGGTGACCGCGAGGGCCGACAGGGCCACCGCCCAGGCCGCGGCCGCCGCGAACCAGCCGTCCGCCGAGGTGCCGGTCCAGACCGCGGCCGGGGCCAGTACCAGGAAGGGCGCGGCGCGCCGGGCGAGTGTCTCGCCGGCCAGGGCCCGAACGGCGACCAGGACGGCCACGCAGGCCGTGGCGCCGGTGAGCACGCACCACAGGCCGGCCCAGCCGCCCCCGCGCAGTCCGGCCCGGTCGAGGAGGACGAAGGTGAGCGTGGCGCCGGGCGGGTGGCCGGCGACATGGGCCGGCCAGGGATCGGGGGTACCGGCCACGATGTGGTGGGTGAAGTCGCGCAGGGCGGCCGGGATGTCGTGGAAGCGGCCGGTGACCCGGAGGTACTCCTCACGTGTGCTGAGGCGGCCGGCGACGCCCCGGTGCCAGCCGTCGACCAGGGCGAGGGAGAGGGCCCAGGCCGTCGCCGCCGCCCAGGCCGCCGCGAGCAGGGCCCGCCAGGGCAGGCGTTCGGCGAGCGACGGCCCGTACGCCACTCCGGCCACGGCGAGGAGGACGGCGGCCGGGGTGCCGGGGCCCAGGTGCGGGTCCCACTCGGCCAGCAGGGGCGGCCAGTGCACGAACAGGGTGTGGCGGGTGGACTGGATGCGGCGGCCGGTCAGCACGGCGGCCGTCACCAGCAGGGCGGCGGCCCCGGCGGCGTACAGGTCGCGGCGGAGGTCGCGCCGGGCGTCCCGGCCGGCCGGGCGGGAGGCGCGGCCGGTGTCACGGCGGAGGGAGCGGGTCACGTCGGCACGTTAGGCCGCACGGCCGCGCCAAAGCCGTCGCACGGGGCTGACGTCAGCGTTTCGTCACCGGTCGCGGACCCTTCTCCGGACGCCCCGCGGCCTACCGTCGGCACATGCGCGACCATCCCCGGCGTCCCACCGCCCCCGGTTTCTGGCGCAGCCCCCTGCGCGGGCCCTGGTTCACCTCGGTGCTCGGCCTCGTGCTGCTCGCCGGCATCACCGTGCTGTTCGTGACCGGCCTGGTGTCGTACGCCGCCTACAACCCGGACCTGTCCCCGGTGAACGACACCACGCCTGACAAGGGCGTCCTCGGGTTCTACCTGTTCTCCTGGCCGGTCGGCCCGGTGTGGCTGTACCGGTTCACCCAGGGCGTCCACGTAACCCTCGGCATCACCCTCGTCCCGGTCCTGCTGGCCAAGCTGTGGTCGGTGGTGCCCCGGCTGTTCACCCTGCCGCCGGCCCGTTCCCTCGCGCACGCCCTGGAGCGGCTCTCTCTCCTGCTGCTCGTCGGCGGCGGGCTGTTCGAGTTCACCACCGGGGTGCTCAACGTCCAGCTCGCCTACGTCTTCCCGGGCTCCTTCTACCCGCTGCACTTCTACGGTGCCTGGGTGTTCTTCGCCGCCTTCGTGGCGCACGCAGCGCTGAAGGCGCCGACCGCCGTGCGCACCGTACGGCGGCGCCTGCGCGAGGAGCCGGAGAGCGACCTCGTCGCTCCGCGCCCCGACCCGCCCACCGTCTCCCGGCGCGGGGCGCTGTGGCTGGTCGGCGGCGGCTCGCTGCTGCTGTTCCTGACCACGGTGGGGCAGAGCCTGGGCGGCCCGTTCCGCCGCACCGCGCTGCTCGCGCCGCACGGCGGGCCCGACCCGGGCGGCGGCCCGAACGGCTTCCAGATCAACAAGACGGCCGCGTACGCCGGGATCGACGCGGCGGAGACCGGCGCGCAGGCGTGGCGGCTCGTCGTCACCGGGCGGACCGGCACGGTGCGCCTCGGCCGCGCCGAGCTGCTGCGACTGCCCCAGCACAGCTCGTCGTTGCCCATCGCCTGCGTGGAGGGCTGGTCGACCGCCGACCAGTGGTGGCGCGGGGTGCGGCTGCGCGACCTCGCGGCGCTCGTCGGGTACGACGGCGAGGTGCCCGACGTGTTCGTGGAGTCCCTGCAGCGGCACGGTGCCTTCCGCCGCGCGGCCCTGCGCGCCAACCAGGTGGCCGACGGCCGGTCCCTGCTCGCCCTGTCCGTCAACGGCGAGGACCTGTCCATGGACCACGGCTACCCGGCGCGGATCATCGTGCCCGCCGCACCCGGTGTGCTCAACACCAAGTGGGTGGCCCGGCTGACCTTCGGAGACCTGTGATGCGGAGCCGCTTTCCGGTCGGAAGCCCGTTCCAACTGCTGCTGCTCGCCTGCTCGTTCGCGCTCGCCGGGTACGCGGGGGTACGGCTGCTCGCCGGTGACTGGCTCGGGATCGCGCTGTGGATCGTGGGGGCCGCACTGCTGCACGACCTGGTGCTGCTGCCGTTGTACTCGGCGGCGGACCGGGCGGTCGTCCGCGGGCTCGGCGCGGCCGGATGCCGTGAGTGGACGTTGTACGTGCGGGTGCCGGCCGTGCTCTCGGGACTGCTGCTGCTCGTGTGGTGCCCGCTGATCCTGAACCTGGTGGAGCGGCGCTACCGCGCGGCCACCGGCATGTCCGCCGACGTCTACCTGGGCCGCTGGCTGCTGATCACGGCCGTGCTCTTCGGCGGCTCGGCGCTGCTGCTGGTGCTCCGGGTGCTCGGCGTGCGCAGGGCGACGAAGCGGCGCTCACCGGCCGCCCACTGAGCGGCCGTCCGCCATCCGGCCCGGTCCGCGATCCCGAGCAGGGCCGGGGTGCCGATCCGGGCCCACGGGAACGGTTCGCCGACGGCCTCCCGGCCGTGGCGCACCACCCGTACCTCGGCGCGCTCGTCGATGTCCGCGGGGTCGGTCTCGGTCATCAGCAGGCCGCCTGGGCACAGAAGCTGGTGCATCCGGTGCAGCAGGGCACCCGGGTCGCCGCCGATGCCGATGTTGCCGTCCATGAGCAGGACGGTCCCCCAGCGGCCCTCGCCGGGCAGCGGGCCGAAGACGGAGCGGCGCAGCGCCTGGCCGCCCACGGTGACGGTGCGGGTGACGGCGGCCTCGGAGACGTCGACACCGAGCACGGTGCGGCCCTGGGCGGCGAGTTCGGCGACCAGCCGGCCCGGTCCGCAGCCGACGTCAAGGACGGCGCCCTCGCAGCGGGCCAGCACTGCCCGGTCGACGGCGTCCGCGCCGGCGCACCAGCGCTCCACCTCCAGCGGCAGCAGCCGGCCGTCGGCGCGGCGCAGGAAGAGCGGGCCCCGGCCGCTGCGCAGCGCGGCGGTGTACGGATCGCAGGCCGCCCAGGCGGGCGGGGCGCCGGCCGTGCTCATCGGCCGGCCGTGCAGTCGGCCAGCCGCGCGGCGAAGGCGCCGTGCGGGGCCAGGGCGGCGACGGCACGGGCGTCGGCGGCGGTGTCGACGTCCCGCAGCCTGGGCAGGTCCCGCACCCGCAGCCCGGCGGCCACCAGCCGCTCCCGCTGCACGGCCCCGGTCACCGGCGTCGACATGGGCACACCGCGCAGCAGCGCGGGCTCGGGGCGGGCCAGGCCCAGCGCCCAGAAGCCGCCGTCCTCGGCCGGGCCGAAGTACGCGTCGCAGTCCGCGAAGTCCACGGTCAGCAGGGCGGGGGTGACCTGCGGGGTGTCCATGCCGATCAGCAGGGCCGGGCCGGGGCAGCGGGCGAAGGCGTCGGCGAGGCGGTCGTCGAGGCCGCCGGCGCACTGGGGGACGACGTCGAAGCCGGGCGGGAGCCAGGGGCCGGGCCGGCCGTCCAGGACGAGGAGTCTGCGGGTGGCGGGGGTTTCGGCCACGGCGCGCAGGGTGTCGGCGAGGGAGGCTTCGGCGAGGGCGGCGGCCTCGGCGGGGGTGAAGGGCGGGGTGAGGCGGGTCTTGACCCTGCCGGGGCGGGGTTCCTTGGCGATGACTAGGAGGGTGGTCATGCTCGGGTCCTTGGCTTGTGACCGGAGTCGGGGGGTGGGCAGGGATGTTCCACTCGCCCGCGCTGGCGGGATGCCGCTGTCCCGGCGGCTACCGGGGTGGCTCCTTCAGGACCGTGCTCATGTCCCGCACGGCGTGCCACGTGCCGCGCCAGGTACCGGTGACCTTGGAGGTGCCGGTGCGGGGGAGGTAGGGGACGTCGTGCTCGGTGATGCGCCAGCCGGCGTCGGCGGCGCGCACCACCATCTGCAGGGGATAGCCGCTGCGCCGGTCGGTGAGGCCGAGGGCGAGCAGGGCCTCCCGGCGGGCGGCGCGCAGTGGGCCGAGGTCGTGCAGACGCAGCCCGGTGCGGCGGCGCAGCAGACGGGCGAGCGCCAGGTTCCCGGCCCGGGCGTGGACGGGCCAGGCGCCCCGGGTCCGCGGGCGGCGCCGGCCGAGGACCAGATCGGCCCCACCGCCCTGGACCTCGCGGACGAACGGGACCAGTTGCGCGGGGTCGAGGGAGGCGTCGCAGTCGCAGAAGCACACCACGTCGGCGGTGGCGGCCAGCAGCCCCGCGTGGCAGGCGGCGCCGAAGCCCCGCCGTTCCTCGGTGACGACGGTGGCGCCGAGGGCGCGGGCGAGAGCGGCGGAGCCGTCGGTGGACCCGTTGTCGACGACGAGGGCGCGCCAGCCGGGCGGAATGCGCTCCAGCACCCAGGGCAGGGCCTCGGCCTCGTTCAGACAGGGCAGGACGACATCCACGCCGGCGGGGGACGGTGAGGTGGTCACGGCGTTCACCCTACGAAGCCGAACCATGACGAACCGGACATCCGCTCCTTACGAAACCCGGACGTCGGAGCCGGGACCGGGCCGCGGCGGCGGCGCGGTGCCAGGGTGGGAGGCATGCAGCAGCCATACGCATCACCGGACACCGGGCGGCCGGACAGCCGGGGCCGGATCCTCGTCGTGGACGACGACCCGACCGTCGCCGAGGTCGTCGCGGGCTACCTGGACCGAGCCGGGTTCGCCGTGGACCGCGCGGGTGACGGGCCGGCCGCCCTGGAGCGGGCCGCCGAGCACCGGCCGGACCTGGTGGTGCTCGATCTGATGCTGCCCGGCATGGACGGCCTCGAGGTGTGCCGCCGGCTGCGCGAGCGGGGTTCGGTGCCGGTCGTCATGCTCACCGCGCGCGGTGACGAGGACGACCGCATCCTCGGCCTGGAGGTCGGCGCCGACGACTACGTCACCAAGCCCTTCAGCCCGCGCGAACTGGTGCTGCGAGTGGAGTCGGTGCTGCGCCGCGCCCGGCCCGCCGCCCCGGCCGCCCGGCTCGGCGCGGCCGGTCTGACCGTGGACCCGCAGGCCCGCCGCGCCACCAAGGACGGCGCCGAACTGCTGCTCACCCTGCGCGAGTTCGACCTGCTCGCCTTCTTCCTGCGGCACCCGGGCCGGGCGTTCGGCCGGGAGGAGCTGATGCGGGAGGTGTGGGGCTGGGACTTCGGCGACCTGTCGACCGTCACCGTCCATGTCCGCCGGCTGCGCGGAAAGGTCGAGGACGATCCGGCCCGGCCGCGCCTCATCCAGACCGTGTGGGGCGTCGGCTACCGCTTCGACGACACCGGGAAGGAGGCGGTCTGACGTGCGCGGCAACCTCCTCATCGCCCTCTACGCCTTCCTCGGTGCCGCCGCCACCGGCCTCGTGGGCGCGGCTGTGCTGCGCGTGATCCGCAGACGCTCCCTCACCGCCTCGCTCGCGGTGGTGGCCGCCGTCGGGGTGGTGGCCATGCTCGCCGGGACCATGGCCGTGGCCTGGGCGATGTTCCTGTCCGCCCACGATCTGCGGGTCGTCACCGCCGTCGTCGCGATGGCGGCCGTCGTCTCCCTGGCCACCGCGCTGCTGCTGGGCCGCTGGGTCGTCGCCCGCAGCCGGGAACTCACCGACGCCGCACGGCACTTCGGCGACGGCGGCGCCTTCGCCGCGCCCGCTGTCCCGGCCACCGCCGAACTGGAGGCGCTGAGCCGCGAGTTGGCCGCCACCAGCGCCCGGCTGGCCGCCTCCAGGGACCGCGAACGGGCGCTGGAGACCTCCCGGCGCGAACTGGTCGCCTGGATCTCGCACGACCTGCGCACCCCGCTCGCCGGACTGCGTGCGATGTCGGAGGCGCTGGAGGACGGGGTGGCCACCGATCCGGACCGCTACCTCAAGCAGATCCGCACCGAGGTGGAACGCCTCAACGACATGGTCGGCGACCTCTTCGAGCTCTCCCGCATCCACGCCGGCACGCTCCCCCTCAGCCCGGCCCGCGTCTCCCTGTACGACCTGGTCGGCGACGCCCTCGCGGGCGTCGGCGCGCTCGCCCGCGAGCACGGTGTGCGGCTGGTCGGGGACGGGGTGCAGCCGGTGCCGGTGGAGGTCGACGGCAAGGAGATGAGCCGGGTGCTGGCCAACCTGCTGGTGAACGCCATCCGCCGCACCCCCGCCGACGGCACGGTCGCCGTCGCCGCCGAGCGCGCGCCCGGCGGCGTGGTGCTGTCGGTGACGGACGGCTGCGGCGGCATCCCCGAGGAGGACCTGCCCCGCGTGTTCGACACCGGCTGGCGCGGCACGGACGCCCGGACGCCCCCGGCGGGGGCGGGCCTTGGCCTGGCGATCGTACGGGGGATCGTGGAGGCGCATCAGGGTCACGCCTCGGTGCGCAACATCCCGGGCGGCTGCCGCTTCGAGGTGACCCTGCCGGCGGCCGAGGCGCGGGCCGGGTCCGCGGGCGGGTCCGGGATGCGTCCGGGAGGGTCCGCCGAGCCGGACCGCCGCGCGGGACGGTGACCGCGCCGGCACGAAAGAGGCTGCCGCCTGGTCACGTCGCCGGGGACTCCGGCCGCGAGGCCGGGGTGGTCGTCGCCGTCCGCAGGCCCTCGGCGAGAGACACGGGCTGCACGGGAGCCGGAACGATTCCTGGGCCCGCGGTCGAAGTTGGTGCGTGGCCGCGCTAGCGCGACGCTTCAGCGGAACCGGGCGAACTCCCGCATCCCCGCCGCGAAACCGGTCTCCGGCCGCCAGCCGAGTTCCGCGCGCAGGCGGGCGGAGTCCGCCGTGATGTGGCGGACGTCGCCCAGCCGGTACTCGCCGGTGACCAGCGGCTCGGGGCCGCCGTGGGCGGCGGCCAGGGCGCGGGCCAGGTCGCCGACCGTGTGCGGCTCACCGCTGCCGGTGTTGTACGCGGTGAGCGTTCCGGGACGCCCCCCGGCCTCCAGCGCGGTCACGTTGGCGGCGGCCACGTCGCGCACGTGGACGAAGTCCCGGCGCTGCCGCCCGTCCTCGAACACCCGCGGTGGCTCGCCGCGTTCGAGGGCCGAGCGGAAGAAGGAGGCGACGCCGGCGTAGGGCGTGTCACGGGGCATCCGGGGCCCGTACACGTTGTGGTAGCGCAGCGAGACGGCCGTACCGCCGGTGCAGCGCGCCCAGGCGGCGGACAGATGCTCCTGGGCGAGCTTGGTGGTGGCGTAGACGTTGCGCGGGTCGGCCGGGGCGTCCTCGGCGACCAGTCCCGGGGCCAGCTCGGCGCCGCAGAGCGGGCAGTCCGGTTCGAAGCGGCCGGCCGCCAGCCGGGCTTCGGCGCGCGGGCCGGGACGTACGGTGCCGTGCGCCGGGCACTCGTAGCGGCCCTCCCCGTACACCACCATCGAGCCCGCCAGCACCAGCCGCCGCACGCCCGCCCCGGCCATCGCGGCGAGCAGGACGGCGGTGCCGAGGTCGTTGCGGGAGACGTACTCGGCCGCGTCCGCGACGCCGTCCCCGAGGCCCACCATGGCCGCCTGGTGGCAGACCGCGTCCACCCCGGCGAGCGCGCGGGCGACCGCCGCCGGGTCGCGTACGTCGGCTCCGGGGTCCACTCGGACGTCGTAGACGACCGGTTCGTGCCCGCGGGCCCGCAGGGCGTCGACGACATGGGACCCGATGAACCCGGCACCGCCGGTGACCAGTACGCGCATACGGCCACGCTAGGCCCGGGCCGGGCCCCGGACCCCGTGCGGCGGACGGCGCGTCACGGGTCCGTAAGGACCCCGTCACCGGCGGCCTGGACGGTGCGGGCCCGGTGGGTGACGAGGACGGTGCCGGCGCAGGCGAGCACGCCGATCGTGCCCGCGACGGCCATGAGGCCGTAGGCCGAGACCCAGTCGTCGCCCGACGGACAGCGCCGGCCGCCCACCGTGCAGGCGATCTCCATGCCTACGCCTCCCTCGGGGCTCGGGCACCGCGTGCTCGACGATCCCGGTGACCCGCCGGGGAGGGGGCTGCGTCAGTGCGAAGGGCCGCCCGCCGCCCCGGATTTCGGGGCCTTCGTGGACGGCACCTTCACCAGGTCCACGTCCTGCTCCCGGACGTAGGCGAGCCGGTGCCCGAACTGGATCTCGTAGTAGCGCTCCCGGCCCTTCACCACCGGGTTGGGCGCGCTGCCGTAGGACTTGCCCGCCCAGGTGCCGAGGACGCTGGACCGGGTCACGTACCGCTGGCCCGCGCGGAGGTCGTACGGCAGCGGCGACTCGGGCTGTTCCTCCACGCCGTCCGGGTAGGAGTCCTCGTCCGGCAGCGCGCGCCCGTACACCGGGATCTCGCTCAGGCCCTCCTTGGGCGTCACCATCCGGCCGGCCGCGCCGACCGCCGTCGGGTGCTTCCTCGGGTTCTCGAACCAGGCCTTGTTGCCCTGGAACCAGATCGCCGTCCAGTCGCCGCTGCGCCCGGCGACCGCGAACGTCTGTCCGGCCGAGACTCGCGAGCCGAGGTCGTTGACGTCCTCCGTGGAGTCCTCGCCGTCCGGGTGCCGGCCCATGTCCTGGATCAGCGGCGCGTTGTCGGACGGCTCGGTGTGCAGGCGGACGGCGCTGGAGCCGTGCGGCGCGCACGGGTCGCCCTTGCCCGTGCACCCGGTGAACCGCGGCTTGTGGGTGGCGTAGTCGGGCAGCACGGTCACCATCGGGCTGTCCGCCCCGGCCGTCGCCTTCAGCGGGGCGCCGAGCAGGTCGAAGTAGTGCCGCCAGTCCCAGAACGGGCCGGGGTCGTCGTGCATGTCGGGGATGGAGTCGGCGGTCGGGGCGGGCACGTTGTCGTGGCCGAAGATGTGCTGCCGGTCCAGTGGGACGCCGTACTTCCTCGCCAGGTAGCGCACCAGGCGGGCCGAGGTCCGGTACATCGTCTCGGAGAACCAGGCGTCCGGCTGGGTGAGGAAGCCCTCGTGCTCGATGCCGATCGAGCGGGCGTTGACGAACTGGCTGCCCGAGTGCCAGGCCTCGTCCTTGGTCTTGATGTGCTGGGTGACGTGCCCGTCACGGGAGCTGATCGAGTAGTGCCAGGAGGCCTCCGTCGGGTCCTGCACGGTCTTGAACATGTTCGGCAGGATCGCCTCGGTGTCGTGGATGACGATGTAGTCGATCTTCTGGTCCCGGGGCCGGTCGGCCAGGTCGTGGTTGCCGTACCCGCCGTCGTCGTCGGTCGTGTCGTAGGACGCGCTCAGCCAGGAACAGGACAGCTCCGGCGGGCACTCGGGGTCCTGCGCCCGCTGCGGGCCCGACCGGCCGGCGGGGTTCCAGCGCACCTCGGGGCGGGCGGCCAGGTTGACCCGCTGACCCACGTCGGTGGTGCGGTGCGCGCCCTGCCGGATCACCTCGAAGACGTCGTGCGCGTATGTCGCCGCCTCCGCCTTGTCGCTGGAGCCGGAGAACCGGGTCACCGCGTCCCACCAGTCCGCCGGGTTCTTGCTCAGCGGCCTGCCGAGCGCCTTCTGGGTCGCCGCCAGCAGGGCGGCGCCGCCGCGCACGTTGGCGGCGGCGTCCAGCCGCAACCGGTCCGTCGCCTCTCCGGTCAGGCGGGCGGCCCGGCGCAGGTCCGCCGCCTGCTGCTCCGGCCGGCCGCGCGCGGGCCTGGCCGCCGGCCGGGGCGAGGGGCCCGCCGCCCCAGTGACTCCGTCGTCCACCAGGTGCATCGGCCCGTAGCCGCCGCCGGTGCTCGGGACGCCCGGATGGGAGTCCCAGCGCGACTGCAGATAGGACACGCCCATGAGGACGCTCACCGGTACGTGGTAGTCCTGCGCGGCGGTCGCGAAGTCGTTCTGGAGCCGCCCGTCCTCCGTCCCGCCGTCGTCGGACGGCGGCCAGGCCAGCAGCGGCAGCAGGAGCGCCGCCGAGGCGGTGGCGCAGATCAGCCCGTTGCGTCCGCGTACGGCGTCGGGGACACGGGACATGACACGACTCCACATATGCAAGGGCCTCCGACCGCGCTCGTGCTGCCCAGGGGGGAGCGAGTGCTCCACCGCCACCCCATGTACGCTGCCGTGCCCACCGCGCCACGTCGCGCCAAGGGTCACCGGCGTGGACCAGTGACCCCGCCCAGGCCACCCGGTCGGCGGCGTGGACGCTCAGTCCTCGACCGGATCCACCCGCCAATCGGGGTGCCCGGGCATCGGCGGGGTGTGCGGCCCGTACAGCCACGGCGTCAGAAACGGTTTCAGGTCCCGGCCGGCGACCTCGGAGGCGAGCGCGACGAAGTCCGCGGTGCCGGCGGCCCGGCCCCGGAACCGGGTCACCCACGACCGTTCGATCCGCTCGAAGGTCTCCTCGCCGACCTCCTCCCGCAGCGCGTAGAGCACCAGCGCGGAGCCGTCGTAGCGGATGTTCCGGAAGAGGGCCGGCTCGGTGGGTTCGGCGGGCGCCCCGTCGTCGTGCCGCCACTGGTCGTGCTGTTCGTACGCGTCCCGCATCGCGTCCTCCAGGGACACCCCGCCGTGCGCGTCGGAGTAGAGGCGTTCGTAGAAGCGGGCGTGACCCTCGCTCAGCCACAGGTCCGACCACCGCCGGAGGGCGACGCTGTCGCCCGTCCACTGGTGGGTCAGCTCGTGCACCAGGTCGCGCTCGGCGTGCACCCGGTCGCCCAGCAGGCTGTCCCTCGGCACGACGGACAGCGACTGGGTCTCCAGCGCGACCGGCAGGTCGGTGTCGGCGACCAGCACGCCGTAGCGGCGGAACGGGTAGGGGCCGAGCCGTTGTTCCAGCCAGGCCAGGTGTTCCGGGGTGAGGGAGCGGTACTCCCCGGTGTCCGCGACGAGGTCCGCCGGCACCACGTCCCGCACCGGCAGCCCGTGCGGTCCGGTCGCGTCGGCGAACTCGAACCTGCCGATCGCCACCTGGACGAGCTGGGCCGCGATGGGCTCCTCGGAGTCGTACGTCCACCGGAGGCGTCCGCCGGGCTGCGGCGCCCGCTCGACGAGCCGGCCGTTGGCCACCGCACGGCGGTCCGCGGGGGTGGTGATGCGGAAGGTGAACGGCGCCCGCAGGCTGGGGTGGTCGTCGGCCGGGAAGATCATCTTGGCGCCGTCGGGCTGCGGGTACAGCACGGTGCCGTCGGGGGTGGGCACCCAGCCGTACTCGCCGATCGCGTCGCGGCGGTGGCGACGCTGGTCGGGGTCGGCGGTGTAGGTGACCCGCACCGTGAAGGCGGCGCCGTCCGGGACCGGCCGCGCCGGGGTGACGACGAGTTCGTCGCCGTCGCGCTCCGCCCGCGCGGTACGGCCGTCGACGGTGACCGTGTGCAGCGTGTTGCCCGCGAAGTCCAGGTCGAAGCGGGACAGGGCCTGGGTGGCGGTGGCCGTGATGGTGGCGCCGGCCTCGAAGGGCGTGCCCGGCGCCCGCCAGTCGAAGGCGAGGTCGTAACGGCGCACCGTGTAGCCGCCGTTGCCGTCGTGCGGCAGCAGCGGGTCGCCGATGCCCCGGGCGCCGGGGGAGGGGGCCGCACCGGAGGCGCTCGCGCCCGAGCCGGGGGCCCGGCGGGCCGGGTGGGGCGCGTCGCGGCCGCCCTGGCAGGAGAGGGCGCCGGCCAGGAGGGCGGTGCCGGCGAGCACGAGGGCCGTACGGCGGCCGCGGGGGCGTGCGGTGCGGGCACGGCTGCCGGTCCTCGTGATTTTCATGGCCGCACTATGTCAGCAAAGCGATGAATCGCGGCTTATTTTCCTATGAGCACTTACATGTCTGTCTGTCACTTCCTCACCAGGTTTGCGGCATAGTGGCGGCGTCTTGGCACCGGCCCCAGGAGGAAACGCATGCTCGGCACCGACTTCCGTACCGGATCGCCCGTCTGGCTCGACCTCGGAAGCCCGGACACCGACGCGAGCGCCGCCTTCTACGGGGCTGTCTTCGGCTGGCACTTCGCCTCCGCCGGACCGGAGGCGGGCGGCTACGGGTTCTTCCTGAAGGAAGGCGGGACCGTCGCCGCCCTCGGACACCTCACCGAACCGGGCGCCGCCCCGGCCTGGACGACGTACTTCCACAGCGACGACATCCAGGCCACCGCTCGTGACGTGGTCGCGGGCGGCGGAACGGTGCGCGTCGAGCCGATGAGCGTGGGTGAGGGCTCGATGGCCCAGTTCACCGACCCGCAGGGCGCCCGGTTCGCGGTGCTGCAGTCCCCGATGGGGCTGCAGCGGACGTCCGAGGACAACGCGCTGGTGTGGGTCGAACTGCACACCACCGACCCGGAGTCGGCGATCCGGTTCTACGCCGGGGTGTTCGGCTGGCGCTCGGCGGAGATGACGGCACCCGGCATGACGTACCAGGTGCTCAGCATCGCCGACGGCGACCAGCAGGAGGGCGCCTTCGGCGGTGTGGCCCCGCTGCAGGGCGGCCAGGGTGACCCGCGCTGGGTGCCGTACTTCGCCGTGTCCGACCCGGAGGCCGTCGTCGCCGCCGGGCGGGACAACGGGGCGACGGTGCTCATGCCCGCGGTCGACGTCCCGGAGGTCGGCACCATCGCCTGGCTGAGCGCCCCCGACCAGTCCGTGTTCGCCGTCCTGCGGCCGAACCCGCGCCAGGTCTGAGGCAATCCTCCGTCGGGCGGAGCGGCCCTCGGCTGCCCGGGGTGTTCTGTTACGCCGTTCCGGTGCCCCTCCCGCCGCAGTTCGGCGCTCCGTCCCCGCGCCGCGCATTGAATGCACCGTGCCGCGTGAAGGGCATCCGCTCCGGGCCGTCCCTTCGCGCGTCCACGAACATGCCCGCGTACCCGGTGCCCCGCGGGCACCGGAGAGGAAGGGACCTGGATGCGCGTACTGCGCCGTTTCCTGTGGAGCGCGCTCGCCTCGACGCTCCTGCTGTTCGGGGTCACGCCGGCCCCCGCCCAGGCCGCCGAGGCACAACTCCGCCACGACAGCCGCGCCTGCCCGGTCACCCACCGCACGGCGGGCCCGACCAAGGCGCCGCCCACGGGGCTGGAGAACTACTACCGCGACGACTGGCGGCTGGGCCCCAGCCACCTCCCCACCACCGGCCCCGTCGCGAAGATGCTCAAGGGGTGGAAACCGCAGGACAGCACGTCCTCGTACTGGTTCCTGGGCTGCTACTGGCAGACCGACCAGCAGAACGTGTCCGGCTGGTGGTACCCGGACAACAACGGGTTCGTGCTGCGCGACGGCCGCCCGGTGCAGCAGACGGAGACCCTCCGCAAGGGGCAGCTCGTCGACCTCTTCGGCAGCGGCCGCGGCAACTTCCTGGCACCGGCCGGCACGCCGTACGCCAAGCGGGCCATCCCGCCGACCAACCTGGACGAGTACGACACGGCCGCTCCGCCGTTCAACTACCACCTCTACCGTGTCCTCGAGGACTTCACGGTCCAGGCCGGCCCCATCAGGCCCTGGTTCGGCCAGCCGGGACTCGGGCGGCAGTACGTGACGGGCAAGACCGTCCCGGAACTGATCGCCGGTCAGAAGCTGAAGGAGATCGCCCCCGCGGCGTAGGGCGGGACCGGCTCATCTGCCGGGAGCGCGGAAGGCCACCTGACGGCGGGCGGCCTCGTCGATCTCTTCGACGGTGAGCAGCGGGGTGGCCCGGGTGTGCAGGGCGCCGCTGGCCTTGACGGAGAGGCTGACGGCGGCCATGGACACCGGGTCGGGGAAGGCGACGACGAGCACGATGTCGTCCGCCCCGAAGGCGAAGTACATGGCCTCTACGCTGCCCCCGAGGCCGGTGACGACCTGCTCGACGGCGGCGCGGCGACCGCTCCCGCCCTCGTCGAGCAGACCCTTCGTGCCCTCGGCGGTGTAGGTGGCCTGGATGAGGAACTTCGGCATGACACTCCCTGCACGTCGGTGACCGGCTTACGCACGAGGGGCTTCCCGTCGCGGCCCCGGCCGTCCCCCGCGGCGCGGCCTGAATCACCCGCCCGGCGGTCTCGCGGTGCCCGCCCAGGGCACGGTGACCCCCCGTCACCCGCCGCCCAATCACGGGGACGGCGTCCAGCGGGGCGCCGGCCTGGCCCAGGCCTCGTCCCACGCGGCGAGGTCGTGCAGCACGGCGAGGGCCGCGGTGCCGTAGGCGGCCGCGGCGGAGACTCGCTCACCGACTTCGCCCTCGCCCTGCTCATCGGCCTGGCGGTCGGCACCTGGTCCTCCGTCTTCGTCGCCGCACCCGATCGAACTCCAGGTCCGGACCGGCGGGCGGCGGGGCGCGGGCCGAGTGGAACCCGCACGGGGGCGCACCGCCACCAGCACTCCCGCCCCGCGCGGGCTAGGATCCGTGACCATGGCACTGACCGTGCACGACGTGGACCGGTTCGAGGCGTCCAGGCCACGCCTCGAGGCCATCGCCTACCGTCTGCTCGGCTCGGCGGGTGAGGCGGAGGACGCCGTGCAGGAGACGTTCCTGCGCTGGCAGGCCGCCGACGTCGGCCGTATCGAGGTGCCCGAGGCCTGGCTGACGAAGGTGCTCACCAACCTGTGCCTCAACCAGCTCACCTCGGCCCGCGCACGGCGCGAGACGTATGTGGGCCAGTGGCTCCCCGAGCCGCTGCTCGCCGGGGACCCGATGCTCGGCCCCGCCGACACCGCCGAGCAGCGCGAGTCGGTCTCGTACGCGGTCCTCACCCTGCTGGAGCGGCTGTCCCCCAACGAGCGCGCGGTGTACGTGCTTCGGGAGGCGTTCGACTACCCGCACCGGGAGATCGCCGAGATCCTCGACCTCACCGAGGCCGCCAGCCAGCAGATCTTCCACCGCGCCAGGAAGCACGTCGCGGAGGGCAGGGCCCGTACCGAGATCGACGAGTCCGCCGCCCGGCGGATCGTGGAGGAGTTCCTCGCGGCCGCCACCAGCGGCCGGACCGAGCCCCTGGTGCGGCTGCTCACCCAGGACGCCGTCGCGATCGGCGACGGCGGCGGGAAGGTCCCGGCCCGCACCAAGGCGTTCGAGGGCGCCCTCGCGGTCGCGAAGTTCATGCGCGGTCTGTTCAAGCCCGGAAAGGCCAAGCGGGACCTGGTCGGCGGCTCGCCCGAGATCCACGCCGTGACGGCCAACGGCGGACCCGCCGTCGTGGTGGTCCTCGACGGCCGCGTCATCGGCGTCCTGTGTCTGGAGGTCACCGCCGACGGCATCGCCGCGCTCCGCAGCCAGGCCAACCCCGACAAGCTCGAGCGCGCGACCGAGCGCTGGGCGGCCACCGACCACGGAGAACCCCTGCTCACCATCTTCTGAACCGGATGTGACCTGCTTCACATCCAAAACCTGTCAGGAAACGGCGGGCCGCCCGGTTCAAGGGGCGAATCCGCTGAAGACAGGAGCAGGGACATGCAGCACCGCATCGTCGTCCTCGGAGCCGGATACGCCGGCGCCACCGTCGCCGGACGCCTCGCCAGGCGGCTGCGCCCCGAAGACGTCGCCATCACGCTCGTCAACGCCGAACCCGACTTCGTCGAGCGCGTCCGGATGCACCAGCTCGCGGCGGGCCAGGAGCTGCGGCCCCGGCCCCTCGCCGACCTGTTCGCGGGCACCGGCGTGCGACTGCGCATCGCCGAGGTCACCGGCGTCGACGCCGACCGCGGGACGGTGGCCGTCGAGACCGCGAACGGCGCCGAGGAACTGGCGTACGACACCCTCGTGTACGCCCTCGGCAGCGGCTGGAACGACCAGGGCGTCCCCGGGACCGCCGAGCACGCCGACGAGATCGCCGGCCGGACCGGCGCGCTCCGGCTGCGCGAGCGGCTGGCCCGCCTGGACGCCGGCCGGACCGTGGTGGTGGTCGGGGGCGGCCTCACCGGTGTGGAGGCCGCGACCGAGATCGCAGAGGCCCGCCCGGACCTCGACGTCGCCCTCGCCGCCAGTGGCGGCCTCGGCGACTGGCTCTCGGCCAAGGGCCGCGGGCACCTGCGGAAGGTCTTCGGCCGGCTCGGCATCACCGCGCACGAGCACACCGCCGTCACCGCCGTCGAGGCCGACCGGGTCGTGACCGCCGGCGGCGGTTCCATCCCGGCCGCGGTCACCGTGTGGACCACCGGCTTCGCCGTCCACCCGATCGCGCGGGCCACCACCCTGGAGGTCACCGGCACCGGACAGATCGTGGTCGACGGCACCATGCGCTCGGTGTCCCACCCGGACGTGTACGCCGTCGGCGACGCCGCCATGGCGACGGGCGCCGCCGACAATCCGCTGCGGATGTCCTGCGCCTCTGGCGTGCCCATGGCGTGGCAGGCCGCCGACGCCATCGCGGCCCGCCTGACCGGCGGCAAGCTGCCGAGCGTGCCGTTGCGCTACTTCAACCAGTGCGTCTCGCTGGGCCGCGGGGAGGCGCTGATTCAGTACGTCACCGCCGACGACCGGGCCGTCCGGGCGGCCCTGACCGGGCGGCTCGCGGCCTTCTACAAGGAACTGGTCTGCAAGGGCGCGGCCTGGGGCGTCGCCAACCCGACGCTCGGCGTCCCGACCCGGCGCCGCCGCGTCGTGCGGCAGCCGGCCCAGGCGGCCGAGGCCGTCGCCTGACCGCACCGCGGGCGGGCGTCCTCTCGGCGAGGACGCCCGTCCCGCGGCCCGCCGTCGGCCTGCGAGGCGCACCCCGGCCCGGTGCGCCCGGGGGACACCGGGTGACCGGTGCCGGACGGCTCAGTCGCGGGGGCCACTCGCACCCACGAGCAGCAGCGGCGCCACCATTCCCTGGAGCGCCGGCACGACGACCTGCTCCTGGCCCACGGCACGGCGGGCACCCTCCCGGCCTGGCGCGCCACCCGGCCGGTGTAGCTTCACGCCGTGTCCATAGCCCTCGGTTCCCTCGGTGCCCTGGCGGCCCTGCTGGCCGTGATCAACGCCGTGCAGGCCTTCCTCGGCCGCCGGCTCGTCAGGCCCTCGACGGGCCGGCGCCCGGCCCGTCGGCTCCGCGCCGAGTCCGCGGTGGCCGCAGTCGTCCTGTCCGGCGCCTCCCTGGCGGCCTTCGGCGTCCTGGCGGGCGGGCAGTGGCCCCCGCTGGGCGGCGCCGTGATGCTGGCCGGCTGGACCGGCCTCGTCCTGGTGCGCCGGTTCACGCCCCGGGCGTAGCCGCGCCATCCCGTACCGACACCCGGTGGCCGAGGGACCACCGTTCTCACCGGGGAACGTCGGGGTTGGGCCCCCACTCGGAGGAGCCGAGCGGATGGCTGTACGCGGGGCGTCCCACGTTCCCGCTCGTCCGGAAGGGCCTGCCGTTGTCGTCGACGCGCACCGTGCCGTGCCGGTCACCGCTGGACCAGTCCAGCTCCAGGTACCAGCTCACGTTGTGCGCCCGCGCGTCCGCGAAGACGTAGAAGACCTCGGGGTCGGACTCGCTCACCTTGTACGGGAAGTCGCGCTGACCGGCCTTCGGGGTGAGCGTGGGCCGCCCGGCGTCGAGGTCCGCCCCGAACGCCGCCGTACCCACGCCACCACCGCACCCGACGCCCATCGCGAAGTCGTTCCAGGCGAGCGGCGCGCTCTTCTCCACCACGCGTACATGCAGGCCCTCCAGGACGACGGTGGCCCTGCCGGTCCCCTGCACGGTCAGCGCGAGCATCTGCTGTCCGCCGGCGACCCCGCCCAGCGCGGTGACCCACCCGCGCGCGTCCTGCTCACCCGGCGGCGGAGGCACCTGCTCGGGCTGCCGGTCGATCAGGTAGTGCTGGCTGCACGGGTCCTCCCACTTGTACGGATCGACGGCGACGGTGGGCGCGGTGGCCCCGTCCTCAGAACCGCCGCCCCGCGCCGCCCCGGCCGCACCGCCACGGGAGGGGGAGGCGGGGGCGGAAGCCGGTGGACTCGCGCCGCGGGAGGCGGACGGCGAGGGTGAACCGCTCTTCCCGTCGGCCGGCTTCGAGGCGCCGGCACTCCCGGCGTCGGGCTGAGAGACCGCCGTTCCCGTGGACGTGTCTGCGGCCCGGCGGTCTTCGCCACCGCCGGACAGGAGGTTCGCCACGAGCGCGGCCGACACCAGGGCGGCGGCCACACCGACCCCGGCGAGGACGGCGGTGCGCCGCCGTGCCACGGGAGCCTCCGCCGAACGCCACGGCTCACCCTCGGGAGCGGTCCCGTCCGCAGCGGCCTCGGACTCCGCCGCCGCAGCCGCAGCCGCAGCCGCAGCCGCGGGCGGCGCCGCGGCCCCCGCGGCACCGGAAGCGGGCCGTGCTTCGGACTCCGCCGTCCCGGACGCGAAAGGCGCTTCGGACTCCGCCGCCCCGCTCGCCCTCTGTCCACGCCGGGCGTCCGCGAGAACCCACCGCCGGTGCAGTTCCACCAGTTCCTCGGGCGTCGCCCTGCACAGTCGCGCGAACCGTTCCACGGGCGCGTAGTCCGTCGGTACGGCGTCCCCGTTGACGTACCGGTGAAGCGTGGACGCACTCGTGTGCAGCCGTTTCCCGAGCACCCCGTAACTGAGCCCGGACCGTTCCTTCAACCGGCCCAACAGCTCCGGGAAATCGTCCCCCGTCACCGTTCCGTCCCCTCCACGCGTCCCGCACCCCCATTCCAGGGGGAGGTCATTTCAGCAGGTCAGAGCTGTTGCGGGCGTTCCGCCGTCCCGGATGTCCCGGCGGCTGTGGCGGCCGGGACGGATCGCCGCACAAGCTTGGGCCATCCAAGCACGCCGCTCCCGGATCCCGGACGAGCGGCCCACGCCAACACCCGTACCGCACAAGGGGGATCCCATGTCCACTCGCACCCGCCGCACCCGTCTGCTGTTCGCTTCCGCGCTCGCCGCCGCCGCGCTGACGCTGACGGCGTGCAACGACGGACAGGACGTCCGCGACGAGGGGGCGTCGGCCGGATCCGCGTCCACGTCGGCGCCCACGGCCTCCGCCACGTCCTCGTCCAAGGCGGGCGGGGGGACCTCCGACGGCTCGGCAGACGGCTCGGCCGCTTCGAGCGGCACCACGGGCTCTCAGAACTCGTCCGGCTCCAAGGGCTCGACCGGGGCCACGGGCTCGAAGGGTTCCAGCGGGTCGTCCGGCTCGAAGGGCTCGTCGGGCTCGAAGGACTCGGGGGCCGCCTCCACCCGCTGCTCCGTCTCCTCCACCCGGACGACCGCCACGGCGGTCTCCCGCCCCCTGAACCACCTTCTCCTCACCGTCACCAACACCGGCTCGAAGAACTGCGACCTTCTCCACTACCCGGCGGTCCGGTTCGGCGAGGCGCAGTCCGTCCCGGCGGCCTACGAGGACTCCAAGCCGCAGGCTGTGGTCACGCTGGCGCCCGGTGAGTCGGGCTATGCGAGCGTCCGTCTCTCGGCCGGCGACGGCAGCGGCTCGCACGGCTACACGGCCAAGTCCCTCGAGGTGTACTTCAACACGAGCGCGAACGTCGCCGCCCGTCCGTCGCTGCCCGCGAAGGGCGTGCACGTCGACGACTCGATCCGGGTCTCGTACTGGCAGTCGACCATGGACGACGCCCTGAACTGGTGACACGCAAATGAGCCGGGGCCCGCACCTCATGGGTGCGGGCCCCGGCCACGTGGTGCGCGAACCATTGGCTCGCGACGATTCGCGTCAGCGTCAGGCGGGAACGATGTTCTCCGCCTGCGGGCCCTTCTGGCCCTGCGTGACGTCGAAGGTCACCTTCTGGCCTTCCTGAAGCTCGCGGAAGCCGCTGGTGGCGATGTTCGAGTAGTGGGCGAACACGTCAGCGCCGCCGCCGTCCTGCTCGATGAAGCCGAAGCCCTTTTCCGCGTTGAACCACTTCACGGTGCCAGATGCCATATTGAATCTCCCTTGAGGGGCAGTGCCGGATCCGCACTTTACGGAACCGAGTGGCCGCGATGATCACCCCTCCGGAAAGATCCGGAAAGCTTTGCAAAGAAAAAATCTCTGGCAACCAAAACTGCAACCGGTAGCCAAGCTAACACAGGTCCCGGTCCCAGCACCTGAGCATTTTCCGGAGCGTCGGTTAATCCTCGTCCGGCCGCCACCCGTAATTCTGTACCGGCGGGACTAGATATCTGTGCGGCGGCCGTCCAGCTTCCGGAGCATTTCCCGGTTCAGGCGGAGGGTGTCGTCGAGATGGTCCTCGAGGGAGACGATGCGGCAGGCGGCCTCGACGGGAGTGCCCTGGGCGACCAGTTCACGGGCCCGGGCGGCGACGCGCAACTGGCGGCGCGAGTAACGGCGGTGGCCCCCTCCCGAACGCAGGGGGGTGATGAGCCCGACTTCGCCGACGGCCCGGAGGAAGGCGGGGGTGGTCCCGAGGACGTCGGCGGCCCGTCCCATGGTGTAGGCGGGATAGTCGTCGTCGTCGAGGTTGCCGGCGACGGGGGCTTTATCGGCGGGCATGGCACCTTCGTCTCGGGGGCGCGGCGGAGAACCCGTTTGTGCGCGCCACGCGGACTCGGCGCTCCTCTGCCTCGTACGGCAACCCTAGCGTCGGGAGGCATGGAGATGTGGCCCCGTCATGGCAGATATCCGATCAGGGCCGACGCCGGCCGCGCTCGTCCGCCTGTTCAGCCGGCGCCGGTGCCGCGGCTGCCCGCCGATCGATCGGCGGCACGCCGGTACTCGGCGTTGATGCGCTGTGCTTCCTCGAGTTGGTCCTCGAGGATGACGATGCGGCACGCCGCGTCGATCGGGGTCCCCTTGTCGACGAGTTCGCGGGCGCGCGCGGCGATCCGCAGTTGGTAGCGGGAGTACCGGCGGTGTCCTCCCTCCGAGCGGAGTGGAGTGATCAAACGAGCCTCACCAATGGCTCGGAGGAAGGCCGGGGTGGTGCCGAGCAGCTCGGCTGCCCGGCCCATCGTGTACGCGGGGTAGTCGTCGTCGTCCAGACGATCATTCAGTGGGTTGTCCGATGTCATGTCACCTCGCTGTGCAACGCGTCGAGGGGCCCTGGTGCCGTACGGCACCAGGGCCCCGAAGGAAATTCAACACCATCTGTCGGCCCTACTGCTCTGCCGACCTTCTGTTTCCGCTACCGGCCCGGCAGGGCGGAGCGGGGATCGCAGCTGCGTGACCGGGGACCACCATCCATTCCGGGGTCTTGCGGTACCCGGGCCGAGTGCTCCTCGGGCCGGGCGATCCTGATGGCGTCTGCTCCTCCGTTCCTTTCCGTCGGGTCAACCACTGAACGAACTGGCCTCCAGGCCAGAGATCCGCCCTGAGCTGCGGGCTTCTTCTTCAGCATCCCGCCGGTTCGCGTCTGGCGGGCCTCCATCGACCATGTCTACGCCAAGAAGCATACCCAGGGCGCGAGTAAAAATCTACTTCGTGCAGAGTAGGTTTCACCCGTCTGGTGAAGGAGAAGGTCTGTTACGGTCGCGCCGGCCGGTTGACAGAAGCCCTTCCTGCCGCGCGCGTGACCGGCACGACCCCGCGGGGGGTCGGATACGCGCGGGCCGCATAAGCTCTGCTGGCATGTCGAACCCTGATGAACTGCTTGTCGCCATTGCCGCCGCGGTGGAGGCCGGGCGAAGCAATCAGATGTCATTGACCGTGGTCGTCGGCGGCGCCGTCATCACTGGCCGGCTGGCCCCTGAGGCCGTATGGAGGGAGCGGGTGGCGGACGTCCTGAAGGACTCGGACCGTCTCGGCCCGTTCGCGGAGGTCTTCGACCGTGGCCGGCGAGGGAACCCGCCCGAACGCGGCGAGGCGCCCACGCATTTGCACTTCCATCTCGCCCGGATCCTGCAGGGAAGCCTCGGCATCCCGGAGACGGGCGGCATGTACCGGGTCGCGATCGAGGACGTCGGCGCATGGACCGTGGGGGATTTCAGCTACGTCGACCGGTGACGCCGTCTCCGTCCCTCGGCCCGGGCGGCCTTTGCGAGTGGACGGTCCCACCGGGATCCAGAGGACCCGGCATCGCCGGCGGTGAAGTCACGGGACGAGGGAGGGCGCGCCACCCGCGCGGGACGGCGATCCGTCGAGGACGTCCCGCAGACGGATCCGGTCCGTGTACGCGGAGCTGTCGCGGAGAACGGCGAGCCGGGCCAAGGTGATCAGACCCGTGCTCTCGTCGTCCCCGTCGCACACGGTCAGGTACTCGACCCGGGCACCCGCCATGACGGCCAGAGCCACCTCGACGGTCATGTCGTCACATACCCGGGGCCGGTGCCCATGGCTGTCGTCGAGCACGGACCCGGGGGCGGGGTGCGTCCTGCGGTACTGCGTCCGTGCCGGCGTCAAGGGTGTCTCCTTCGGTAAGGGCTGGTCGGTCTGACGGCCCCGCGGCCCCAGGAGGGCATGGGGCTCCCTGTGCGGGCCTTAAGCAGCCGAGTCGTTGCCGGGCCGCCGCTGTGCGCGTCGCCGCACCCCCGCGCCGACGGATCCGCCCTGGCCGGCGCGGCCCCGAGACGGCGACGACGCGCGGCGGGGGCGTTCCGTGACTGGCGCCGTGATGACCACAGGGACGCCGGAGGGCGCCTGGGCGCCGGTGATGCGACGCAGTTCCGCCTCGCCCGAACGGACCGGGGTGATGTGCGGGGTGATGCCGGCCGACGCCATCAGTCGGCTCATGCCGCGGCGCTGGCCGGGGGTCACGAGGGTGACGACGCTGCCGGACTCCCCGGCGCGGGCCGTACGGCCGCCACGGTGCAGGTAATCCTTGTGGTCACCGGGCGGATCCACGTTGACGACCAGGTCGAGTCTGTCGACGTGGATGCCGCGGGCGGCGACGTTGGTGGCCACCAGGACGGTGACGTGACCGTCCTTGAACTGCGCCAGGGTCCGGGTGCGCTGCGGCTGGGACCTGCCGCCGTGCAGGGCCGCGGCGCGGACACCGCTGTTCAGCAGGTGCTCGGTCAGCCGGTCCACGGCGTGCTTGGTGTCCAGGAACATGATGACCCGGCCGTCCCGGGCCGCGATCTCGGTGGTCGTGCGGTGCTTGTCCGCGTCGTGCACGTGGAGTACGTGGTGCTGCATCGTGGTGACGGCACCGGCCGACGGGTCGACGGAGTGGACCACCGGGTCGGTCAGATGGCGACGGACCAGCAGGTCGACGTTGCGGTCCAGGGTGGCGGAGAAGAGCAACCGCTGACCCTCGGGGCGGACCTGGTCGAGGAGGGCGGTGACCTGGGGCATGAAGCCCATGTCGGTCATCTGGTCGGCCTCGTCGAGAACCGTGATGCCGACGTCGTCGAGCCGGCAGGCGCCCCGGTCGATGAGGTCCTTGAGCCGGCCGGGCGTCGCGACGACCACCTCCGCGCCGGTGCGCAGCGCACCGGCCTGCCTGCCGAGAGACATTCCGCCGACGACGGTGGCGATCCGCAGGCGTACGGAGCGGGCGTAGGGAGCGAGCGCGTCGGTGACCTGCTGGGCCAGCTCGCGGGTGGGGACGAGCACCAGGGCCAGTGGGCGGCGCGGCTCGGCGCGCCGGCCGGCCGAACGGGCCAGTACCGCGAGGCCGAAGGCGAGGGTCTTGCCCGACCCGGTGCGGCCGCGACCGAGTACGTCACGGCCGGCCAGGGAGTTCGGCAAGGTCGCCGCCTGGATCGGGAACGGTACGGTCACGCCCTCATGGCCGAGCGTGGCCAGCAACGCCGCCGGCAGGCCGAGATCGGCGAACGAATCGACAGCGGGCAACGCGGGCGTGACCGTCTTCGGCAGGGCGAACTCGCCCTGCGCGGGCTGCCGGTTTCCGAAACCGCTGGAGCGGCGCGGAACGCCGGAGCGACCCCCGGCGGCATTCCCACCGAAGCGATCGGACGGGCGATCGGCGCGTGTGCGAGTGGTACGTGTGCGGTTCATGCGGAACCTTCCTCGATGCGGGCACGTATCAAGGAATTTCCGCAGCAGAATTCGCGGCGCAGGGAATCGCGAGAACGGGCCGAGAACGGCAGGGGTGAATCCCCCGCCAGTAAAGCGAGCTGGGGCCCGCACCCCAAGGTGCGGGCCCCAGCTGCGAAGTACGCGGCAGTGCCGGTGTGTCAGGCGGGAACGATGTTCTCGGCCGTCGGGCCCTTCTGGCCCTGCGCGACGTCGAACGACACCTTCTGGCCTTCCAGCAGCTCGCGGAAGCCCTGGGCGGCGATGTTCGAGTAGTGGGCGAAGACGTCGGCGCCACCGCCGTCCTGCTCGATGAAGCCGAAGCCCTTTTCCGCGTTGAACCACTTCACAGTGCCAGTAGCCATTTTGTCTCTCCTTCGGAGGCGGTTTCAGGAATACACCTCGTGCGCATTCCGTGTCGCCGTGATGATCAGCCGTCGGAAAAGCCCACTGGCAACCACACCTGCAACTGATGACGACAGTAGCACGTCGGCGCCGGTCGAGTGCGATAAATAATTCCGCCCCGCTTGTGGCCGCAGAGATATTTCTCCTGCGCCGCGTCGATTTCTCATCTCGCGACCACAGATATTGGTTTCCGGGGAGGAACCGCTGTCGGGTACGTCTGCCGACTCGTCGCGATCTTCGTGCGGGCGCCGACGACCCCTTGCTTGTAGGCCTTTCAGCACCGCGACGCCGCCGGAGAGGCTGGGGGCTGCGCGTCGGCCGGCGCCACGCTGCGCGGCAATGGCTCCTAAATGAAAGAAGCCCCAGGTCACTGACCTGGGGCTTCAAGAAGAGCGGGTGACGAGAATCGAACTCGCGCTCTCAGCTTGGGAAGCTGATGTTCTACCATTAAACTACACCCGCGTGATTACGGGTTGACCGGCTCCGCGGAGTCGATGCCCGAACGCTCGCTCACTGTACCCCATCGTGGACCCCCGGTGCCCGGACCCGGGGGTCCACGTGCGTCCGGGGCATGGGATACCGCTGCGGGGGAACGGAGTTGGGGCGTACCGTGGCGGGGTGGGAGAGGGGCCGGGCGAGGCCGGAGTGCCGCCTGGAGAGTCGTCTCTTTGATCCCGTAATGTGGCTTTCGTCGTCGGAGCAGCAGGGCGACGAGGCTCTTGGGGAAGGGACTTGAGGGATTTGATGGAACGCACCGTCGTTCGTTGCGCGGACGGGCACGTCTTCAGCGCCACTTCGTTCCCGATGCAGAAGGCCGAGCGGCTGGGCCCCGGCCGGCTCGTGAGGTGTCCACGGTGTGCCCGGCTCCGCAGTGTGGTGCCGGTCGCCCTGGAGAAGCGGTAGCCGGACCTCGGCACACGGACACAGGCGCGCGGAGTCGTCACGATTGTCGGGGCTCCGCGCGCCTTGCGTATCCTCGGTGCGTGCTTCTCTCAGACAAGGACATCCGGGCCGAGATCGATGCCGGGCGGGTACGGATCGATCCCTATGACGAAACCATGGTGCAGCCGTCGAGCATCGACGTCCGGCTGGACCGGTACTTCCGGGTGTTCGAGAACCACCGGTACCCGCACATCGACCCCTCGATCGAGCAGGCCGATCTGACCCGGCTGGTCGAGCCCGAGGGCGACGAGCCGTTCATCCTGCACCCCGGGGAGTTCGTGCTCGCGTCGACGTACGAGGTGATCACGCTTCCCGACGACCTCGCCTCACGTCTCGAGGGGAAGAGCTCCCTCGGCCGCCTCGGGCTCGTCACGCACTCCACCGCCGGGTTCATCGACCCGGGGTTCAGCGGTCACGTGACCCTGGAGCTGTCCAACCTCGCCACCCTGCCGATCAAGCTCTGGCCCGGTATGAAGATCGGCCAGCTCTGCATGTTCCGGCTGACCTCGCCCGCTGAACACCCGTACGGCAGCGAGCGCTACGGCTCCCGGTACCAGGGGCAGCGTGGGCCGACGGCCTCGCGGTCCTTCCTGAACTTCCACCGGACCCAGGTGTGAGGGCGGCGACGACATGAGCCAAGCGCGTGAGAATCTGAGCTACGAGCGGTTCGGCACCGCGATCCGCGAACTGGCGCAGACCATCGCGGACGACGGGTACGAGCCCGACGTCGTGCTGAGCATCGCGCGGGGCGGCGTGTTCGTGGCGGGCGGGCTGGCCTACGCCCTCGACTGCAAGAACATCCACCTGGTGAACGTCGAGTTCTACACCGGCGTCGGCACCACGCTCGAGATGCCCGTCATGCTCGCGCCCGTGCCGAACGTGATCGACTTCTCCGACAAGAAGGTCCTGATCACCGACGACGTCGCGGACACCGGCAAGACGCTCAAGCTGGTGCGCGACTTCTGCCTCGACACCGTCGCCGAGGTGCGCTCCGCGGTGATCTACGAGAAGTCCCACTCCCTGGTGAAGTGCGAGTACGTCTGGCAGCGGACCGAGGACTGGATCAACTTCCCGTGGAGCGTGCTGCCCCCGGTCCGTAAGGCCGGTACGCCGGTCACGCCGTCCAAGGACGCGCTCTAGAGACGCGCTCCGGAGCGGCCGGAACGGTCCGGCGGCCGGGGTTGCACGTCACCCGGCCGCCGGACCGTGCGATCGGCTCCGTCGTTACGGCCGCGCCTGTTGCTGCTGCTGTTGCTGCTGCTGGTTGCAGTTGATGGTGACCGTGTTCCCGCCGTCCTTCTTGACGGTCTTCAGGGCCTTGACGGTCTTCAGGGCCTTGGTGGCGGCCCCGCCCGCCTGCTGCTGCTGTTGTTGCTGCTGCTGGTTGCAGTTGACGGTGATCGTGCCGTCGTCGTCTTTGTCGATGGCCTTCAGGGCCTTGGTGGCGGCGTCGCCCAGCCGGGCCTGGTCCATCGAGGGGTAGGAGATCTGCAGGAGTGTCACGTGGCCCAGCAGCGGAAGGTCCCCGACACCTTGTGCCTGGGCGCCTCCGGCGCTGAAGAGAACGGCCGCCGTCACAGCGGCGCTGACCGCGGCACATCGCTTGGCGAACTTCACTCGACCAACCTTTCGTCGTCCCTGACACCGAATTCCCGGCTTCGGTGGACAGAATGGTCACGACGGGCGGCGAAGGATCACTGGGCGCGCTGCGGTGCCTTCCTTTTCCCCCGGACAGCCTCACCCGGGGAAATGCGCGGAGCGCGTGCGAAAGGCCCCCGGCGGGCGATTGCGCGGGGGCCTTCTTCGATGGTGACGGGCCGGGCTAGAACGTGCCCAGCTTCACGATCGACAGCAGCGCGATCAGCTGGATGGCCGACGCGGCCAGCGCCTTCGGCCAGGGCAGGTCGTGCGAGCGGGACACCATCAGGGTGAGCAGGGCGCCCGCGCCGATCCAGGTGGCCCAGCCGAGCAGCTGGACGAAGCCGGCGTCGCCGCCGAAGAACATGGCGACGACCAGGCGGGGGGCGTCCGTGAGGGACGTGATCAGCATGGACAGGCCGACCGTGGGCTGCCAGGCGCCGTTGCCGCCGAGCTGGCGGGCCAGGGTGTGGGTCAC
The DNA here is from genome assembly GCF_055592265.1 of Streptomyces sp. NPDC041129. Lineage (NCBI taxonomy): Bacteria > Bacillati > Actinomycetota > Actinomycetes > Kitasatosporales > Streptomycetaceae > Streptomyces > Streptomyces sp. NPDC041129. Next base: position 247,201 of record NZ_JBVIYV010000005.1, read on the forward strand.
CACGCCCAGGACGAAGGCGCTCAGCACCATCGCCACGGCGGTGACCAGGACGATCGGGATCGCGTTGGACAGCGTCGCGTTGATCGCGTCCGCGCGGGCCCCGTCGAAGCCGAAGACGGCGAGCAAGCCGTAGAGGAAGGTGACGATCAGGGCCGGGGCCCACATCGTGTAGTCCCGCATCCGCAGGAACGTCTGGTTCGGGGCGAGGACGACGCCCTTCAGCAGTTCCTTCCAGTGCAGGGGCGGGCCGATCGGGCCGGACGGCGCGGCCGCGCCGGCGTGGTAGGTCGAGCCCTGGGTGTAGCCGGCGGCCTCGTCGACCGAGAACGCCTGGGTGTGGCCCGGGTTGTTCGCCGCGTACGGGTCGTACCCGCCGTGTCCGGCCCCCGGGTGGCCGCCGTCGCCGAAGTACTCCGGGCCGTCGTCGGCCGCCCCCGGGTACCCGTACGGCTGCCCCTGCTGCGGGTACGGCGGCTGCGGCGCCGCCGGGTAGCCGTGCGAGGGGCCCGCGGGCCGTCCGTACGACGGTCCCTGCCGTCCCTGCGAGGGCCCGCCGGGCCGCCCCTGTCCGTACGACGGGCCCTGCGGCGCCTGCTGTCCTTGGGGGGTGCGGTTGTCCCGGCCCCCACGTCCGCTCCTGAATCCAGCCACGTCATCGAACGTACCTGGTCCCGGGGACCGACGTGCCGGACCCGGGCGTCCGGGCCCGGCTTTGCGGCCGACCTGTGACATCCCCTAAGGGACCGTCAGGGTCGGTCAGTCGGCGAAGTTGGCGCCGAAGAACGGCGTGCCCGTCGTCGAGACGCCCGAGGTGCTCGGGGAGATGGCGCGGGAGCCGGTCGTGGTGATCCGGGTGCCGTTGGAGGGCAGGTAGGTCACCGCGCCGTTGTCGGCGTTCTCCCGGGAGCCCACGATCAGGTCCGCCCTGCCGTCGCCGGTGACGTCGTCGAGCTTGACGTCCTGCCCGAAGAAGTCGTCGTCCTCGTCGCTGCCGGGCACGCCCGCCGTGGACTGGGCGAAGGACTGGGCGCCGGAGGTGGTGTCCAGGCCGTCCGGGGTGCCGTAGAGGACGGTGACCGTGCCCGTGTTGGCGGCGCTGCCGATGTTCTCGCCGGCCACGCCGATCGCGAGGTCGAGGAAGCCGTCGCCGTTGACGTCGCCGAGGTCGAGCTCGTAGCCGAAGAAGTCGTTGCCCTCGGCGGTGCCGGGGACGTTGCCCGTGTCCTGGGTGATGCCGGTGGCGTTGGAGGGGTCGCCGTCGGAGCCGTAGGTCACCCAGACCTTGCCGCCCTTGGTTCACGGAGCGTTCGGCGCAGAGGAGACCCGCGTCGGGGCGTGAGGGTTGTACGTGAGCCCGGTCGGTTTCCGGGACTGCCGGGAACCGGACCGGCCCGGATCACATCGCCAGGAACTCCGAGCTGGAGAAGGTCACCGCGGGCCTGCCGTCGAGCAGGTTCCTCGCCGACCCCCGGTACACGGCGACGGTGTCCTTCGTCCCGCCCCGGTGTGTCCGCACGACCAGGTCGGCCCGCCCGTCCCCGTCGAAGTCGCCGACCGTCAGGACCCGGGTGGTGCCGGGCCCGGCCGGCATGACGGTGACCATGCCGTCCCCGGACAGCCCGGTCCTCCCCGCCCGCAGGACACGCAGCCGGGAGCCGCTGGAGACGAGTTCGTCGCGGCCGTCGCCGTCGAAGTCGGCGGCGTCCAGCACGGAGCCGGGCACGGCGAGGGCCGCCCGGGCCGCCGCGGCCGGGAGGTCGTAGCGCAGGGACGTTTCCGCCGTGCTGCCGACCGCCGCGTCCAGCGCCTTGCCGCGGCCGAAGCGGCCGAGGGCCACGTCGGCGCCGGCGGGCAGGCGGGTGCCGGTGCGGGCGGGGCCGGCCGGGCCGCCGAGCACGACCGCGGCCGTGCCGGTGCCCTCCGTGGCGCGGACCACGAGGTCGTCGTTCCCGTCGCCGTCGACGTCGGCCGCGGGCCCGGCGGGCACCTCGCCGGGGGCGGCCAGTGGCGCGCCGGCCGCGTGCGGGGCGCCGGTCCGGCCGAACGGGCCGCGCAGGTACGACAGCCTGCCGCCGGACGCGTGCAGCACCAGGTCCTTGCTGCCGTCCCCGTCGAAGTCGCCGCACACCGGCTGGTCCGGCCAGTCGTTGCCGAAGCGGGCGCGGGCCGGGACGGTGAGCTTGACGGCGCGGCCGGTCAGCCCGGCGGGAGAGCCGAACAGCACCTGCAGCGGCACCGGGGGCCGGCCCTGGCCGTCGTAGGGCGGGTCGGTGGAGACGATCAGGTCGGTGAAGCCGTCGCCGTCCAGGTCGCAGCCCTCCTCCGCGTCGAAGACGGCTGGGAGGCGGCCCTTGGTGGGGGCGGCCCGCTTCCCCGGGGTGAGCAGTTGCCGCGCGCCGGGCGTGAGTCCGCGCGGGCCGCCGTAGACGATCCCGATGCCCGCGTCGTCGGCGTGGCTGTCCTCCTTGACGAGGTCGTTGAGGACGAGGTCGCGGTGGCCGTCGCCGTTGAAGTCGTCGGGGACGTCGCTTCCCTCGCCGTGCGGCACGGGGATCTCGGCGGGGGCGTCGGCGATCCGGGCGGGCGTGGGCCCGGCTCCGCCGCCGGCGCCGCCCGGGCCGCAGGCGGCGAGGAGCAGGGTGCCGCAGAGGACGGCGGTGGCCGCGGTACGGGTCCCACGTCTGCGCAACGGCACCGCACACCCCTCCAGACTCCCGGACGACAACCTCGCAATCATGCACGCGTTCGAGAGGCGGGGTAAGGGGCGGGGGTGGCGGTTCGGTCACGGGCGGCCCGCGGACACCACGGCGCCCCCCGAACCGCCGTGCGGTTCGGGGGGCGCCGTGGGCTGTTCAGCGGGCGGTCACTTCACCGGCTCGGGCTCCGGCTCGCTCTCCGTCTCCGCCTCGCCCGCCGGGTCGACCGGCGTCCTGACGGAGTCGAGCAGCAGCTGGGCGACGTCCACGACCTGGATGGACTCCTTGGCCTTGCCGTCGTTCTTCTTGCCGTTGACCGAGTCGGTCAGCATGACCAGGCAGAACGGGCAGGCGGTCGAGACGATGTCCGGGTTCAGCGAGAGAGCCTCGTCGACGCGCTCGTTGTTGATGCGCTTGCCGATCCGCTCCTCCATCCACATCCGGGCGCCGCCGGCGCCGCAGCAGAAGCCGCGCTCCTTGTGGCGGTGCATCTCCTCGTTGCGCAGGCCCGGGACCTTGCCGATGATCTCGCGCGGAGGCGTGTAGATCTTGTTGTGGCGGCCCAGGTAGCACGGGTCGTGGTAGGTGATGATGCCCTCGACCGGGGTGACCGGGACGAGCTTGCCCTCGTCCACCAGGTGCTGGAGCAGCTGGGTGTGGTGGATGACCTCGTAGTCCCCGCCGAGCTGCGGGTACTCGTTGCCGAGGGTGTTGAGGCAGTGCGGGCAGGTGGCGACGATCTTCTTCGCCGACTTCGGCTTCCTGGACTCCGCCGTGACCTTGCCGTCGTCGTCCAGCTCCTCGCCGAACGCCGTGTTCAGGGCCATGACGTTCTCCATGCCGAGCTCCTGGAACAGGGGCTCGTTGCCCAGGCGGCGGGCGGAGTCACCGGTGCACTTCTCGTCGCCGCCCATGATCGCGAACTTCACGCCCGCGATGTGCAGCAGCTCGGCGAAGGCCTTGGTGGTCTTCTTGGCGCGGTCCTCGAGGGCGCCGGCGCAGCCGACCCAGTACAGGTACTCGACCTCGGTGAGGTCCTCGATGTCCTTGCCGACGACCGGGACCTCGAAGTCGACCTCCTTGAGCCACTCCAGGCGCTGCTTCTTCGCCAGGCCCCAGGGGTTGCCCTTCTTCTCCAGGTTCTTGAGCATCGTGCCCGCCTCGGACGGGAACGCGGACTCGATCATGACCTGGTAGCGCCGCATGTCGACGATGTGGTCGACGTGCTCGATGTCCACCGGGCACTGCTCGACGCAGGCGCCGCAGGTGGTGCAGGACCACAGGACGTCCGGGTCGATGACGCCGTTCTCCTCGGCGGTGCCGATCAGCGGGCGCTCGGCCTCCGCGAGGGCGGCGGCGGGCACGTCCTTGAGCTGCTCCTCGGAGGCCTTCTCCTCGCCCTCCATGGTCTTGCCGCCGCCGGCCAGCAGGTACGGCGCCTTGGCGTGGGCGTGGTCCCGCAGCGACATGATCAGCAGCTTCGGGGAGAGCGGCTTGCCGGTGTTCCAGGCGGGGCACTGCGACTGGCAGCGGCCGCACTCGGTGCAGGTGGAGAAGTCCAGCAGGCCCTTCCAGGAGAACTGCTCGACCTGGGAGACGCCGAAGACGTCGTCCTCGCCCGGGTCCTCGAAGTTGATCGGCTCGCCGCCGGAGGTCATCGGGAGCAGGGCGCCGAGGGAGGTCCCGCCGTCGGCGTTGCGCTTGAACCAGATGTTCGGGAAGGCGAGGAAGCGGTGCCAGGCCACACCCATGTCGGTCTTCAGGGCGACCGTGATCATCCAGATGAAGGACGTCGCGATCTTCAGGCCCGCGAAGAAGTAGGTGAGGTTCTGGAGCGTGGAGACGTCCATGCCCTCGAGCCAGTGGACGACCGGGTACGAGATGAAGAACGAGGCCTCGTAGCCGTCCACGTGGTGCTGGGCGCCCTCCAGCGCGTGCAGCATGAAGATGCAGACGCCGACGATGAGGATGACGGCCTCGACGAAGTACGCCTGGCCGAAGTTCGAGCCGGCGAAGCGGGACTTGCGGCCCGGCTTGCGCGGGTGGGTGAGCTGCCGGATGACGATCAGGGCGAGGATGCCGAGCACCGTCATCGTGCCGATGAACTCGACGAAGACGTTGTACGGCGCCCAGTCGCCGATGACCGGCAGGATCCAGTCGGCCTGGAACAGCTGGCCGATGGCGTTGACGATCGTCAGCAGCAGCGAGAAGAAGCCGACCGCCACGAACCAGTGCGCGACACCGACGATGCCCCAGCGGTTCATCCGGGTGTGGCCGAGGAACTCCCTGACCACGGTGACGGTGCGCCGGCCGGGCTCGTCGGTTCGGGTGCCCGCGGGCACGTTCTGGCCGAGCCGCATGAAGTTGTAGATCTGCAGGAGGGCGCGGGCGAACAGGGCCACGCCGACCACGATCAGAACCAGCGACACGATGATCGCGGCGAGTTGCATTTCGGGGCTCCTCGGGCCTGCGAGGGAAATTACTAAGCGGTAACTTATGCAGTCCGTTCGAGACTACCCGCATCTTTACTCGCACTGTAGCCAGGCGCGAGGTGATCTGGATCGCTGAGGTGTGCCTGAGCCGAGTGGCAATCTGATCGTGTTATTCATACCGAATTGCTACTTTCGCGCCTAACTTAGAGCCGTGCTCTACGGGATCGCCGCGGCCTGTGCCGCCCTCCTCCTGACCGCCGTGCTCGCGGCGCTGCTCCGGGTGCCCGCGCTGCGCGCGGGAATCGTGGACCGGCGGCGGCAGCGGCCTCTTCCGGTGCTCGGGGGACTGGCCGTCGTGGCCGTCACCGGCCTGGTCGCCTGGGCGGGGGAGTGGATCGGGGTCGCGCCGTTGGGAGACGGGGTCGGCCGGCTGCTCGCCGTCGCCGCCGGGATCGCCTTACTGGGGCTGGTCGCCGACGTGTGGCGGCTGCGGGCACGGGTGCTGGTCACCGGCACGGCCGTGGCGGCGGCCTGTGTGGTGCCGTACGACGAGACGGGCGCCTGGGGCGGCCTCCTGGCCGTGGGCTGGATCGTCTTCGCCACCCTCGCCTTCAAGGGGCTCGACCACGCCGACGGGCTGGCCGGGACCGTGGGCGTGGTCACCGCCTTCGGGGCGGGGGTCTGCGCCGCGGCGGAGCTGATGGACGGCCTCGCCGTTCTGCTCAGCGTCTTCGCCGCCGCGCTGACCGGCTTCCTGATGCACAACTGGCATCCCGCGCGCGTGGGGCTCGGGGCCTGCGGGTCGCTCTTCACCGGATTCCTGCTCTCCTCGGCCGTCGTCTTCACGCGCGCGGGGTACGGGCTGGAGCAGAGCGCGGGTGTGGTGTTCAGCCTGAGCGCCGTGGCCGCGGCCGACTTCCTGCTGGTCGTCCTGGCGCGCCTCACCTCCCGCCGGCCGCTGCTCAGGCGCGGCCCGGACCATCTGGCGCACCGGCTGCGGCGGCTCGGGCCGACCCCGCCGGGGGCGGTCGTGCTGCTGGGTGCCGGGTCCTTCTCCTCCGTTCTCGTGGGGGTGCTCGTGCACACGGGGTGGACCGGGGGGAAGGCGGTGCTGTGGGTGGTCGGCGGGGTGGTCTTCGCCGTTCTCGTACTCCTTCGCATCCCTGTCCAGCCGCCTCGGCGGACGGTATCGACGCAGGTCAGCGGGCAGTTGCGTGTAAGGAACGGATAAGAGTTGAGTCCGGCTGACTCAGGTCTGTTGACCGCGCGGGCCCGCTCATGCACACTTGAGCCTGTTCCACTCAAGTCAGCTGGAGGAATCAACCATGGCACGTGCGGTCGGCATCGACCTGGGCACGACTAACTCCGTCGTCAGCGTTCTGGAGGGCGGCGAGCCCACCGTCATCACCAACGCCGAGGGTGCCAGGACCACGCCGTCCGTCGTCGCCTTCGCGAAGAACGGTGAGGTGCTGGTCGGCGAGGTCGCCAAGCGCCAGGCGGTCACCAACGTGGACCGGACCATCCGCTCCGTCAAGCGCCACATGGGCACGGACTGGAAGATCGAGCTCGACGGGAAGCAGTTCAACCCGCAGCAGATGAGCGCCTTCATCCTGCAGAAGCTGAAGCGGGACGCCGAGTCCTACCTGGGCGAGAAGGTCACGGACGCGGTCATCACCGTCCCGGCCTACTTCAACGACTCCGAGCGCCAGGCGACGAAGGAGGCCGGCGAGATCGCCGGTCTGAACGTCCTGCGCATCGTCAACGAGCCCACCGCGGCGGCGCTCGCCTACGGCCTCGACAAGGACGACCAGACGATCCTCGTCTTCGACCTCGGTGGCGGCACCTTCGACGTGTCCCTCCTGGAGATCGGCGACGGCGTCGTCGAGGTGAAGGCCACCAACGGTGACAACCACCTCGGTGGTGACGACTGGGACCAGCGCGTCGTCGACTACCTGGTCCAGCAGTTCAAGGCCGGCCACGGCGTGGACCTCGCCAAGGACAAGATGGCGCTGCAGCGTCTGCGCGAGGCCGCCGAGAAGGCGAAGATCGAGCTGTCCTCGTCCACCGAGACCTCGATCAACCTGCCCTACATCACCGCGTCCGCCGAGGGCCCGCTGCACCTGGACGAGAAGCTCACCCGGGCCCAGTTCCAGCAGCTCACCGCGGACCTGCTGGAGCGCTGCAAGACGCCGTTCCACAACGTCATCAAGGACGCGGGCATCCAGCTCGGCGAGATCGACCACGTCGTCCTCGTCGGCGGTTCCACCCGTATGCCCGCCGTCGCCGAGCTCGTCAAGGAGCTGACCGGCGGCAAGGAGGCCAACAAGGGTGTGAACCCGGACGAGGTCGTCGCCATCGGCGCCTCGCTCCAGGCCGGTGTCCTCAAGGGTGAGGTCAAGGACGTCCTGCTCCTCGACGTGACCCCGCTGTCCCTCGGTATCGAGACCAAGGGCGGCATCATGACCAAGCTCATCGAGCGCAACACCACGATCCCGACAAAGCGCTCGGAGATCTTCACCACGGCCGAGGACAACCAGCCGTCGGTGCAGATCCAGGTCTACCAGGGCGAGCGCGAGATCGCGGCCTACAACAAGAAGCTCGGCATGTTCGAGCTGACCGGTCTGCCGCCGGCGCCGCGTGGCGTCCCGCAGATCGAGGTCTCCTTCGACATCGACGCCAACGGCATCATGCACGTGACCGCCAAGGACCTGGGCACGGGCAAGGAGCAGAAGATGACCGTCACCGGCGGCTCCTCGCTGCCGAAGGACGAGGTCGACCGCATGCGCCAGGAGGCCGAGCAGTACGCGGAGGAGGACCACCGCCGCCGCGAGGCCGCCGAGACCCGCAACCAGGGCGAGCAGCTCGTCTACCAGACCGAGAAGTTCCTCAAGGACAACGAGGACAAGGTCCCGGGCGAGGTCAAGACCGAGGTCGAGGAGGCCGTCGCCGAGCTGAAGGAGAAGCTCAAGGGCGAGGACACCAGCGAGATCCGCACCGCCACCGAGAAGGTCGCGGCCGTCTCGCAGAAGCTGGGTCAGGCCATGTACGCCGACGCCCAGGCCGCCCAGGCCGCCGGTGGCGCGCCCGAGGGTGAGGCCAAGGCGGACGACGACGTCGTGGACGCCGAGATCGTCGACGACGAGCGCAAGGACGGTGCCGCGTGACGGAGGAGACCCCGGGCTTCGAGGAGAAGCCCGACGTCCCCTCCGGCGCCACCCCTGACGACGCCGAGCCGAAGGCCGCCCCCGAGGAGGGGGCGGCCCCGGCCGGGGACGCAACCGCAGACGCCGGCCTGGTGGCACAGCTGGACCAGGTGCGTACGGCACTGAACGAGCGCACGCTGGACCTCCAGCGCCTGCAGGCCGAGTACCAGAACTACCGCCGCCGCGTCGAACGCGACCGGGTCGCGGTCCGGGAGATCGCCATCGCGAACCTCCTGACCGAGCTCCTGCCCGTGCTCGACGACATCGGCCGGGCACGGGAACACGGCGAACTGGTCGGCGGCTTCAAGTCGGTGGCCGAGTCGCTGGAGACCGTCGCGGCCAAGATGGGCCTGCAGCAGTTCGGCAAGGAGGGCGAGCCCTTCGACCCGACGATCCACGAGGCCCTGATGCACAGCTACGCGCCGGACGTCACCGAGACGACGTGCGTGGCCATCCTGCAGCCCGGGTACCGCATCGGCGAGCGCACCATCCGCCCCGCGCGGGTGGCCGTCGCCGAACCACAGCCCGGCGCGCAGACGGTCAAGGCCGAGGGCGCCGAGGAGAACACCGAGGCGGAAGCGGCCGACGACAAGGAGAACGGTGGCCCGGAGGAGGGCTGACGTAATCACCCGGGACAGGAAGGAGGGACGTCGGGGATGAGTACCAAGGACTTCATCGAGAAGGACTACTACAAGGTCCTCGGCGTCCCCAAGGACGCCACCGACGCCGAGATCAAGAAGGCGTACCGGAAGCTCGCCCGCGAGTTCCACCCGGACGCCAACAAGGGCAACGCCAGGGCCGAGGAGCGCTTCAAGGAGATCTCCGAGGCGAACGACGTCCTCGGCGACCCGAAGAAGCGCAAGGAGTACGACGAGGCGCGCGCCCTGTTCGGCAACGGCGGCTTCCGCCCCGGGCCGGGCGCCGGCGGCGGCAACTTCAACTTCGACCTCGGCGACCTCTTCGGGGGCAACGCGCAGAGCTCGGGCGGCTTCGGCGGCGGGCTCGGCGACGTCTTCGGCGGCCTGTTCAACCGCGGCGGCACGGGCACGACCCGTACCCAGCCGCGGCGCGGACAGGACATCGACACCGAGGTCACGCTGAGCTTCACGGAGGCCATCGAGGGCGCCACGGTGCCGCTGCGGATGTCCTCCCAGGCGCCCTGCAAGGCCTGTTCGGGCACCGGTGACAAGAACGGCACACCGCGTGTGTGCCCGACCTGCGTCGGCACCGGGCAGGTCGCCCGGGGCTCGGGCGGCGGGTTCTCGCTCACCGACCCCTGCCCCGACTGCAAGGGCCGCGGCCTGATCGCCGAGCATCCCTGCCTGGAGTGCAAGGGCAGCGGCCGCGCCAAGTCCTCGCGCACCATGCAGGTCCGCATCCCGGCCGGAGTGACGGACGGGCAGCGGATCCGGCTGCGCGGCAAGGGGGCGCCCGGCGAGCGGGGCGGACCGGCCGGCGACCTCTACGTGGTCGTGCACGTCGGCGAGCACCCGGTGTTCGGGCGCAAGGACGACAACCTCACCGTCACCGTGCCGGTGACGTATCCCGAGGCGGCCCTGGGCGGCGAGGTGCGGGTCCCGACCCTCGGCGGCCCGGCGGTCACCCTGAAACTGCCGCCCGGCACCCCGAACGGCCGCACCATGCGCGCCCGGGGCAAGGGCGCGGTCCGCAAGGACGGCACCCGCGGCGACCTTCTGGTCACCGTCGAGGTGAGTGTCCCGAAGGACCTGTCGGGGAAGGCTCGTGACGCACTCGAGGCGTATCGCGAGGCGACCGCGGGCGAGGACCCGCGGGCGGAGCTGTTCGAGGCCGCGAAGGGAGATTGAGGGCCCCATGGACACACCCGGCCGTCGGCGTAACCCGTATGAACTGACCGAGGAGACCCCGGTCTACGTCATCTCGGTGGCGGCCCAGCTCTCCGGACTCCATCCGCAGACGCTGCGCCAGTACGACCGTCTCGGTCTGGTCTCCCCGGACCGCACGGCCGGGCGGGGCCGCCGCTACTCGGCCCGTGACATCGAACTGCTCCGCCAGGTGCAGGCGTTGTCCCAGGACGAGGGCATCAACCTGGCCGGTATCAAGCGCATCATCGAACTGGAGAACCAGGTCGCCGCGCTCCAGTCCCGCGTCGCGGAGCTGCAGGGGGCCCTGGACGGCGCGGCGGCCGCGATGCGGCAGCGCGAGGCCGCCGTCCACGCCTCCTACCGGCGCGACCTGGTGCCGTATCAGGAGGTGCAGCAGACCAGCGCGCTGGTGGTCTGGCGGCCGAAGCGGCAGCAGCAGGCGGACTGACCGCCCGCGAGAAGCAGCAGCGAAGGGGCCGGAGACGGGTGACGTCTCCGGCCCCTTCCGCGTGCGCGGCGGCCGCCGAAGGTTGCCCGGATCTTTGCCCTCCTGTGAACTTCCTTTACGTGGAGGGTCCGTAAAGAGCGTTTGGAGGGGATTCCGCTCCGCCTTCACAGGTACAGCGGAGCGTGCTGTTGCGCACTCGTTAAGTGGTTCCGCTTGACGCCGGGTGGCCGCTCCGCGTTGTCTTTTCAGACACCTGGGTCGTAAAGCAGCACCCACGTCCGGATCGCACCTGAAGTGAGCCCTCGAATGCGTCGTATCGCCATATCCGTGGCCGCGTCCACGATGATCCTTTCGCTCGCCGGGTGCGGCGTGCTGGACGCGACGGGGGACGGTGCGAGCGCGAGCCCGACGAAGGGTGACGACGTCACCGTCGGGCTGCTGCTCCCGGAGAAGGCGAACAGCCGCTACGACAAGTTCGACTACCCGATCATCAAGAGCAAGGTGGCCGAACTGACCCACAAGAAGGGCACGGTCCGGTACGCCAACGCGGACGCGGACGCCGCCCGGCAGGCCGGCCAGATGCAGACGATGATCGACGACGGGGTCGACGTCATCCTGCTCGACGCGGTCGACTCGCACGGCATCGTCGGCGAGGTGAAGAAGGCCAAGGAGGCGGGCATCCCCGTCATCGCCTACGACCGTCTCGCCGAGGGCCCGATCGACGCCTACATCTCCTTCGACAACGAGCTGGTCGGCGAGGTGCAGGGCCGCACGCTGCTCGAGGCCCTGGGCTCGGGGGTGGACACCTCCGACAAGGTCGTCATGATGAACGGCTCGCCCACCGACCCCAACGCCAAGCAGTTCAAGCAGGGCGCGATGTCCGAGCTGAACGGCAAGGTCGACATCGCGAAGTCCTTCGACACCACCGACTGGAAGCCGGAGAACGCCGAGGCCAACATGGCCAAGGCGATCGCCGAGATCGGCAAGAACAACATCGCCGCGGTCTACTCCGCCAACGACGGCATGGCCGGCGGTGTCATCAAGGCCCTGAAGGCGGCCGGTGTCACCACCCTGCCCCCGATCACCGGCCAGGACGCCGAACTGGACGGGGTGCAGCGGATCGTCGCGGGCGAGCAGTACATGAGCGTCTACAAGTCCTACCCGGACGAGGCCGAGGCCGCGGCCCAGATGGCCGTCACCAAGGTCCAGGGCAAGGACATCCAGTTCGACGCCCTGACCCAGGACCGGGTGGACAGCCCCACCGACAAGGACATCCCGTCCCGCCTCGTCCAGGTGAGCGCGCTGACCCGGGCCAAGATCAAGGACACCGTCATCGCCGACGGGATCTACTCGGTCGGCGACATCTGCACGGCCAAGTACAAGGCGGCCTGCGCGTCGATCGGCCTGAAGTAGCCCGCGTCCCCCCCAGCTTGTTGCGGTCGCGGCGGGCGGAAGCCCGTACGCAATGGCGCATACCAGCCGTTTTCCCCGCCCGGGGCGGCCGGAGCCGTGTTGCGGACCCGGTCCCGGCCGCGCATAGTTGCGCTGCGGAAGTGGCAGCAACCGGGGGTGGAATGGGCGATGGCCGGGCACGGGACGGAGGAGCATCCTCACGGTGCCGACCGGCTGTGCGAGGCCGGGGATCGCGTGTATTCCCGGGCCGTACGCCGGGGGCGGGTGCCGCGCACGGACGCCGTGCCGGTGCCCTGCCTGCTGGAACTGGCCCTGCTGCACCCCGATCCGGACGACATGGACTGGCTGGTGCCGACCTCACCGCAGGAGGTCATGACCCGGCTGCTGCGCGGGGTCCACGACGAGGTCAGGGAGAGCCAGCGGCGGGTGGGCTCGGCGGTCGCCGCCTTCGAGTGGTACGCCGGTCTGGGCCGGCAGCTGCAGGCGCTGTCGGCGTCCGGTGAGGGCACGGCCATCCGGGTGCTGGACGGGCTCTCCCGCATCCAGGCCGCGATGGACGAGGCGACCGCGGCGTGCACCGCGGAGGTGCTCACCGTGCAGCCCGGCGGCATCCGGCGCGAGGGCGAGCTGTCCGAGGGGCTGCACCGGGCGCTGGCGCTGCGAGGCCGGGGCGTGCGCATGCGCGACCTGTACACGCACGTGGCCCGGCACGGGCAGGGGCTGCTCAACTACCTGGAGCTGATGGGCGGCGCGGTCGAGGCCCGCACCCTGGACGAGGTCATCGACCGGCTGATCCTCTTCGACCGCACGGTCGCGTTCATCCCCGCCAACTCCGAGCGCACGATGGCCCTCGAACTGCGGCACCCGGCCCTGGTCGAGTACCTGGTGACCGTCTTCGAGCGGCTCTGGCGCCTGGCGCTGCCGCTGACGGCCCCGCTGCCCGACACCGGCATCGAGGGCATCTCGCACCGCGAGCGGTCCATCGCCGCGCTGCTCGCCGAGGGCCACCAGGACGCGGTGATCGCCGAACGGCTCGGCATCAGCGTCCGTACCTGCCGAGCGCACATCGCCCGGCTGTCGGACACGCTCGGCGCGGCGAGCCGTACCCAACTGGGTGTGCGCATCGCCCAGGTGGGCCTGGACCGTCCTCCGCACAGCGGCCCGCCGGCCACGCCCACCGCGCTGGGAATACCCGGCCAGGGCTCCCCGAGCGTGCGCTGACGCGCCCGGGCCGCGCCGCCCTCTCGTCAGTCGTGCTCCCCCGGGGCAGGCATCCCGGGCGCCTGGTCCGGTTCCTGGTCCAGCAGCCCGGAGCGGGCGATGAGATACCCGAGCTGGGCGCGGCTGCCGCTGCCGAGGGCGGCGGCCAGTTTGGCGATGTGGGCCCGGCAGGTCCGTACGTTCATGCCGAGCCGGCGGGCGATCGCCTCGTCCACATGGCCCTCGACCAGGAGCTTGGCGATGGAGCGCTGCACCCCGGTGACGCCGTCGACCGGGGGAGCGTAGGCCGGCTCCTCCAGAAGGGGGACCGCGCGCCGCCAGAGCTGTTCGAAGACCTTGACCAGATAGTCGACCAGCCCCGGGTGCCGCAGTTCCAGCGCCACCTGGCGGTCGTCGCGGGCGGGGATGAAGGCGACCTCGCGGTCGAAGATCATCAGACGTTCGATCAGCTCCTCGAGCGTGCGGATCTCCACCTTGCCCTTGGCCATGATCTCCGCGTACGCGAGCGTCCCCTGGCTGTGCCGCACCGTGTGCTGGTACAGCGTGCGCATCGAGATCCCGCGGTCGATGACGGCCTGACCCCGCTTCAGGGCGATGCCGAGGACGTTCTCGCTGCGTCCGCCGCCGGGCTGCACGGTGAGCACCTCGTGCCGGCAGTCCGCCGTGGCCCGTTCGATGGCCGCGTTGATCCGCTCGATGCCCTCGTGCACCGTGACCGCGTTGGTCTCCCCCGTACTCTGGGCACTGATGGCCATGAATGGCTCGAAGGAATCGGTGAGTTCGATCGCGACGTGTCTGCGCTCCTGAATCTCCCGTTCGATCGGATGCAGGCGCTGGGCGAGCGCGGCGGCGGGCGGTACGGGGCGCAGCCACTTCGGATCGTCCGGATCGGGGTGCAGCAGCGCGAGTTCCAGCAGGCAGGGGGCGACTTCCACCTCCGGGCGGGCGACGCGTCCCAGCCGCAGCGCGTCGGCGTACAGGCGCTTGCCGTCTTCACAGAGATCTGTCATCCCGTGAGGATGATGTGTCTCGTTTGTGTGAGTATTAGGCAAATCTCCACCCCCCAGGGTCCTGTACATGCAGGAACATGATGCACCGCTTCTGTGGCTTTGACGTGGCTTGATGAGCCATCGTCTTGAGGGCGGGGGAGAGACACAGGGGAAGTGAGGACGAAGCCCATCATGTGCAAGAGAATGCTTCGCTCAGTACTTGCCGTGGCCTTCTCCACAGGACTGGTCTTCGGCACGGTGAGCACGCTGGACCTCGGCTGGGACATCGTACGGCCGGCCGGTCACGCGGACTCCGCGCTGGATCTCGGCTGGGACATCACGCCCCGCACGAGCCAGACCGCGTCCGGGCAGGATCTCGGCTGGGACGTCGTGCGGGCGGGTGCGCCGGCATGACCACCCCACCCGACGACCGGTCCTTCCGGCGAGAGATGGCCACCGCCTACCGCTCCGGCTGGCACTTCATCGACCTGGTCACCGCAATCCCCCACAGTGGTGACTCGCTGATGGTGACCGTGTTCGGAGAGCCGGTCGTCGTCACCCGGGACGAGGACGAGGACGTACGGGCCTACCGGTGCCTGCGCAAGCCGCGCGGGGCGCCGCAGCCGGTGCGGTGCGCCGTCCGCTACGGCATGATCTTTGTGAACCTGGACCAGAGGGACCACCGCCTCGCGGAGCCGGAGGACCCGGAACTCACGACCATCTCAGCCACCCCCCGCAGTGCCTGACGCGATTCCCCCGTCGTAAAAGATCGCTCAGGTGCTTCCCCCCGCAGCGGCGTCACCGTGACCTGAACACGGTGACGCCGCTGCAGTTTCCGGTGATATTTCGGGGTATGGGCGCGTTCCCGCACTGGCTGGAATCCGATGGCCGGTGCATGCGGGGTGACCGGTGTCAGCCGTGCCCGAGCGCCCGCTCGACCTCGATCTCGATCACCACCCGCCGCGGGTTCTCCGCCGGCACCCGGTGGTAGCGCTCGGCGTACCGCCGCTCCGCCTCCGCGACCCGCGCCCGGTCGGTGCGCACCCGTGCCCGGCCCTCCAGCGTGGCCCAGCGGCGCCCGTCCACCTGGCACACCGCGACCCGGGCGCCCTCGGTGCCGGCCGCGCGGACGTGGGCCGCCTTCGCGCTGCCCCCGTTCGTGATCACCCGGGCCAGGCGTGCTTCGGGGTCGTACGTCACCCCGACCGGCACCACGTGCGGGCTGCCGTCCGGGCGCAGGGTCGTCAGGGTGCACAGATGCCGCTCCCGCCAGAAGGCGAGATAGGGCTCGTCCGGGGCAGCCGGGTCTACGGAGTGCTTGGCCATGGCCGAAACCTAGCCGCAATTTCCCCCGTCCCGCGGCATGCCGTGCCTTGAGTGGAATAGACTCAACTTTGTGTACGCTGGTCAAGTCAGCACTGGGAAGGACCTGGCCGCCGAGCCGACGCCGAGGAGGAGAACGGACACGTGGACGCCGAGCTGACCAACAGGAGCCGGGACGCGATCAACGCGGCCGGCAACCGCGCAGTCACCGGGGGGCACCCGGACCTCACCCCCGCTCACCTGCTGCTGGCTCTGCTCCAGGGCCAGGACAACGAGAACATCACCGACCTGCTCGCCGCCGTCGAGGCCGACCAGGCCGCCGTACGCTCCGGCGCCGAGCGCGTGCTGGCCGGACTGCCCAGCGTGACCGGCTCCACCGTCGCGCCCCCGCAGCCCAACCGCGAGCTGCTCGCGGTCATCGCCGACGCCACCGAGCGGGCGAAGGCGCTCGGCGACGAGTACCTGTCCACCGAGCACCTTCTCCTCGGCATCGCCGCGAAGGGCGGCGCGGCCGGCGAGGTTCTCCAGAGGCAGGGTGCCGACGCCAAGAAGCTCGAAGAGGCCTTCACCAAGGCCAGGGGAGGACGCCGCGTGACCACCGCCGATCCCGAAGGTCAGTACAAGGCCCTGGAGAAGTTCGGCACCGACTTCACCGCCGCCGCCCGTGAGGGCCGGCTCGACCCGGTCATCGGGCGGGACCAGGAGATCCGGCGGGTCGTGCAGGTGCTGAGCCGCCGTACCAAGAACAACCCCGTCCTCATCGGTGAGCCCGGCGTCGGCAAGACCGCCGTCGTGGAGGGGCTCGCCCAGCGGATCGTGAAGGGCGACGTGCCCGAGTCGCTGAAGGACAAGCGGCTGGTGGCGCTCGACCTGGGTGCGATGGTGGCCGGCGCCAAGTACCGCGGCGAGTTCGAGGAGCGGCTGAAGTCGGTGCTCGCCGAGATCAGGGACTCCGAGGGGCAGATCATCACCTTCATCGACGAGCTGCACACCGTCGTCGGCGCCGGTGCCGGCGGCGACTCGGCCATGGACGCGGGCAACATGCTCAAGCCGATGCTGGCCCGCGGCGAGCTGCGCATGGTCGGCGCCACGACCCTGGACGAGTACCGGGAGCGGATCGAGAAGGACCCCGCCCTGGAGCGCCGCTTCCAGCAGGTGCTGGTCGCCGAGCCGACCGTCGAGGACACCATCGCCATCCTGCGCGGGCTCAAGGGCCGGTACGAGGCCCACCACAAGGTGCAGATCGCCGACAGCGCGCTGGTGGCCGCCGCCACCCTGTCCGACCGGTACATCACCTCCCGCTTCCTGCCCGACAAGGCCATCGACCTGGTCGACGAGGCGGCCTCCCGGCTGCGGATGGAGATCGACTCCTCCCCGGTGGAGATCGACGAACTCCAGCGCTCCGTGGACCGGCTGAAGATGGAGGAGCTGGCGATCGCCAAGGAGACCGACCCGGCCTCCCGGGAGCGCCTGGAGAAGCTCCGCCGCGACCTCGCCGACAAGGAGGAGGAGCTGCGGGGCCTGACCGCCCGCTGGGAGAAGGAGAAGCAGTCCCTCAACCGGGTCGGTGAGCTGAAGGAGGGCCTGGACGACCTGCGCGGCCAGGCCGAACGGGCCCAGCGCGACGGTGACTTCGACACCGCGGCCAAGCTGCTCTACGGCCGGATCCCGGAGCTGGAGAAGGAGCTGGAGGCCGCCTCCGAGGCCGAGGAGGAGGTCGCCAAGGACACCATGGTCAAGGAGGAGGTCGGCTCCGACGACATCGCCGACGTCGTCGGCGCCTGGACCGGCATCCCCGCCGGGCGCCTGCTGGAGGGCGAGACGCAGAAGCTGCTGCGCATGGAGGACGAGCTGGGCCGGCGTCTCATCGGCCAGACCGAGGCCGTGCGCGCGGTGAGCGACGCGGTACGGCGCTCCCGGGCCGGGATCGCCGACCCCGACCGTCCCACCGGCTCCTTCCTCTTCCTGGGCCCGACCGGTGTCGGCAAGACCGAGCTGGCCAAGGCGCTCGCCGACTTCCTCTTCGACGACGAGCGGGCCATGGTCCGCATCGACATGTCCGAGTACGGCGAGAAGCACACCGTGGCCCGGCTGGTCGGCGCGCCTCCCGGCTACATCGGCTACGAGGAGGGCGGCCAGCTCACCGAGGCGGTGCGGCGGCGCCCGTACAGCGTGGTGCTGCTGGACGAGGTGGAGAAGGCCCACCCCGAGGTCTTCGACATCCTGCTGCAGGTGCTGGACGACGGCCGCCTGACGGACGGTCAGGGGCGCACGGTCGACTTCCGCAACACCATCCTGGTGCTCACCTCCAACCTGGGCAGCCAGTTCCTGGTCGACCCGGTGAGCAGCGAGGCGGAGAAGCGGGAGCAGGTGCTGGAGGTCGTACGCGCATCCTTCAAGCCCGAGTTCCTCAACCGGCTCGACGACCTGGTGGTCTTCACCGCGCTGACCAAGTCCGAGCTGGAGCGGATCGCGGGCCTCCAGATCGATCGGCTGGCCAGGCGGCTGGCCGAGCGCCGGCTCACGCTGGACATCACGCCCGAGGCGCTGGCCTGGCTCGCCGAGGAGGGCCTGGACCCGGCCTACGGCGCCCGCCCGCTGCGCCGGCTCGTGCAGACCACGATCGGTGACCGCCTCGCCAGGGAGATCCTCTCCGGCGAGGTCAAGGACGGCGACACGGTCCGCGTGGACCGCTTCGAGGAGGGTCTGATCGTGGGCCCGGTGACGGGCAAGACGCTCTGACGCGGGCGGCCGCGCGACCCGGGGGCGGGGGCCGCCGCCCCCGGGCCGCACGGCGGGTCCGTGCGGCCCGCACCCGCTCGGCGGATCATGTCAGCCCTGGGCTGACAGGCCGCGTCGGGGCTTGCCACCCCCCTCCCCGCATGGGGGAGGATGGCGGGATCCAATGAAGGGAAATACACGGTGAGCATCGACCCGTCCTCGATTCCGAACTTCGGGGGCCAGCCCGAACCGCAGCCCCAGGGACCGGTGGGCCCCGTCGTCCCGGATCAGGACCTCGTGAAGCAGCTCCTCGACCAGATGGAGCTGAAGTACGTCGTCGACGAGGAGGGAGACCTCGCGGCGCCCTGGGAGCAGTTCCGCACGTAC
>NZ_JBVIYV010000005.1:265976-479576 GCF_055592265.1 Streptomyces sp. NPDC041129
GACCTCGTGAAGCAGCTCCTCGACCAGATGGAGCTGAAGTACGTCGTCGACGAGGAGGGAGACCTCGCGGCGCCCTGGGAGCAGTTCCGCACGTACTTCATGTTCCGCGGGGAGGATGAGCAGGCGGTCTTCTCGGTGCGGACCTTCTACGACCGCCCCCACCAGATCGACGAGAAGCCGCAGCTGCTGGAGTCCGTCGACGACTGGAACCGCCGCACGCTGTGGCCCAAGGTATACACCCACACCCACGACGACGGCACCGTCCGCCTCATCGGCGAGGCGCAGATGCTGGTCGGCACCGGTGTCGACCTCAACCACTTCGTCTCCTCCACGGTCAGCTGGGTGCGGGCCGCGATCGAGTTCGACAAGTGGCTGGTGGAGCAGCTGGGCCTGGAAGAGGAAGTGAACGAAGCGGAGAAGCCCGAGGACGACGGGGAGTAACCCCGTCCCCCGGCCGGTCCGGGGGCCCCGGCCCCCGGACCCCGCCCTCACATGCGCCGCAACCGCTCCGCCGCCTCCCGCAGCACCTCGGCGCGCTTGCAGAACGCGAACCGCACGAACGGTGCGCCCGCCTCACGGTCGTCGTAGAACACCGCGTTGGGGATGGCCACCACACCCGCCCGCTCCGGCAGCGCACGGCAGAAGGCGAAGCCGTCCTTCTCGCCGAGGGGCCGGATGTCGGTGGTGATGAAGTAGGTGCCGGCGGGCCTGAAGACCTCGAAACCGGCCTGGGTGAGCCCTTCCGCGAGGATGTCCCGGCGGACACGCATGTCCCGGCGGAAGTCCTCGTAGTACGTGTCGGGCAGGGCCAGGGCCTCCGCCACCGCGTACTGGAACGGGCCCGCCGAGACGTAGGTCAGGAACTGCTTGGCCGAGCGCACGGCGGTCACCAGGGCCGGGGCGGCCGTCACCCAGCCGACCTTCCAGCCGGTGAACGAGTACGTCTTGCCGGCCGAGCCGATCGTGACCGTGCGCTCGCGCATCCCGGGGAACGCGGCCAGCGGCGTGTGCTCGGCGTCGTCGAAGACCAGGTGCTCGTAGACCTCGTCCGTCACCACCAGCAGGTCCCGCTCCACCGCCAGCTCGGCGACCGCCGCCAGTTCCGCGCGG
This sequence comes from Streptomyces sp. NPDC041129, assembly GCF_055592265.1. Classification (NCBI taxonomy): domain Bacteria; kingdom Bacillati; phylum Actinomycetota; class Actinomycetes; order Kitasatosporales; family Streptomycetaceae; genus Streptomyces; species Streptomyces sp. NPDC041129. The sequence continues at coordinate 267,087 of NZ_JBVIYV010000005.1, forward strand.
GTGAGGACCGTACCGGTCGGGTTGTGCGGGGTGTTGATCAGCAGCAGACGGGTGCGGTCCGTGACGGCCGCGCGCAGCTCGTCGAGGTCCAGGCGGAAGGCGCCGTCGTGCGGCCGGAGCGTCACCGGCACCCGGCGGCCGCCCGCCATCGCGATGCTCGCCGCGTAGGAGTCGTAGTACGGCTCCAGGGCCACCACCTCGTCGCCCGGCTCCAGCAGCGCCAGCAGGGAGGCCGCGATGGCCTCCGTGGCGCCGGCCGTCACCAGCACCTCGGTGTCGGGGTCGTACGCCAGCCCGTAGCACCGGAGCTGGTGTGCGGCGATCGCGGCGCGCAGTTCGGGGACGCCGGGGCCCGGCGGGTACTGGTTGCCCCGCCCGTCGCGCAGCGCGCGTACGGCGGCCTCCCGGATCTCCTCGGGGCCGTCGGAGTCGGGAAAGCCCTGGCCGAGGTTGATCGCCCCGGTCGACACGGCGAGGGCGGACATCTCGGCGAAGATCGTCGTACCGAACTCCGCCAGGCGGCGGTTGAGGTGCGGGCGCGCGCTGGAGGTCATGCCGGTCATCCTGCGCCCAAGCTCTGGACTTCCTCAACTCTGCTTTGGCGCGTTCGGCGGCCGGGCATCCCCCGGTCACCGCACGAGAGGCGGTGACAGCGAGGCGCCCACGGGGGGCCGCTTCGGGGGAAGGGAAGGAGGGCGGCGCCATGGAGATCGGATTCGGCCTGGCTCTGCTCGCGCTGCTGATCATCGCCGGGGCGGCGGACCGGGCGCGCAGGAAGCGGGCCAGGAACCGGGGCCCGGACCTCACGAAGGGCAGGACCCGTTCGACCGGCCGGGCCCGTTCGTCCCGCAGGAGGTCCGCGTCGTCGTACGACAGCGGCAACAGCTGGTGGGTCGCGGGCGCGGCGGACGCCGGATCCTCCTCCGGCGGCCACCACGGCGGAGGCCACTCCGGTGGTCACCACTCCTGCGGGGGAGGGAACTCGTCGTGCGGCGGCGGTTCCTCCTGCGGGGGCGGTTCCTCGTGCGGCGGAGGCTCCTCGTGCGGCGGCGGTGGCTGCGGGGGCGGAGGAGGCTGACAGAGTGCGAGCGGGGGAGGCGGCTGACACGGGGCAGCCGGCTTCCCGGGGCCCGGGCGCCCGCCGGAGGAACGCCTCCGGCGGGCGCCCGGGTGTCTCCCGGCCGCGCGCCTGGCGCGCGCCGTAGTTGAACAGTTGAGCTGTGGGGCCCTCTGAGGGATGGAAACCCCACGAACTTGGGTAAAAACGCTGTGGTGGCGCCACTGTTCATGATTCCCTCTGATTCACCAATGCGGCCGACCTACTCACCGATACAGCCCTCGGACTCCCGCAGTCGCCCCCACCGGCCGGGCTGACTGGGCTGACAAGGCCGAACTCCCCCCTCCTTGTTCGTTAGCGGAGCCGACCCATGCTCACGACCCTGAACGCGTCCTACACCGACACCCGTGCCGCCGACCTCGCCTGGGCCCTCGGCCGCGAACCGCTGCCCGCCCTGGCCACGCTCGACCTGGAACTGGCCGGAACCCGACTGCAGTTGCGGCTCCTCGGCGCGTCCCACCAGGTGCTGCTCGAGGAGGAGCGGGGGCGATGTTCGGAGACGGTCGCGTGCATCCCCGGATCCAGTACCCCGCTTCCGCTGGGCGTGGCCAAGCGCGTCGACGACTGGGAGTACGAGTTCGCGGCGCGCGTGGAGGTGCTCACACCGGGCTCGTTCGAGGGCCGCGCCCAGGAGTTGCTGGCCCTCGTCTCCGACCATCCGCACGGCCTCGCCGGTGTCTTCCCCGGCAGCCCGCTCGCCTTCACCGCGCTGCTGGCCCAGTGGCACGAGGGCCAGGTCCACTGGCGCACCTGGCACGCCTATCCGCAGGACGGGCAACTGGTGGCGACCCGGACACGGGTCGGGGCGCGGGTCCCGGCCGGCCGGACGGGGCCGCACGCGTTCCACGCGGCATAAACCAGTAATGCGTCAACTGCCCGGAGTTCCACACGTGTGGGTGACGAAGCGTACCGAGTGCGTGACGTAACGTCGCAGCGTGATCGATCCGCACGCTCCCGCTCCGCCGGGCGCCCCGCCCCGGACGGCCCCCGTACGGCTGCCCGTCCGGCCCGGCACCGGGCGGTTCCTGGTCCTCGTGTGCGTGTTCGTCTGCGCGGCCTGCGGGCTGGTGTACGAACTCGAACTCGTCGCCTTCGCCTCGTACCTGATGGGCGACTCGGTCACCCAGGCCTCCGTCGTGCTGTCCGTGATGGTGTTCGCGATGGGCATCGGCTCCCTCGCGGCCAAGCGGCTGCGCTGGCACGCGGCCGCCGGGTTCGGCGCGCTCGAGATCGCGCTCGCCCTGGTCGGCGGCTGCAGTGCGATGGCCCTGTACGCGGTCTTCGCCTGGACCGGTGGCTGGGGCGGGATGTGGGCCGACGGCCCGCGCTGTCTGCTGGTCGCCTTTTCGCTCGCCATCGGGCTGCTGGTGGGCGCGGAGGTGCCGCTGCTGATGGAGCTGATCCAGCGCATCCGCCGCCAGGACGCGGGGGGAGCGGTCGCCGACCTGTTCGCCGCCGACTACGTGGGCGCGCTGGTCGGCGGTCTCGCGTTCCCGTTCCTGCTGCTGCCGTTCCTCGGCCAGTTGACGGGGGCGCTGCTCACCGGCGCGGTCAACGTGATCGCCGGGGGCGCCCTGGTGCTCGGCCTGTTCCGCCGCGATCTGACCCGCCGCGCCCGCTGGACCCTGCTGCTGGCCGGGCTCGTCGTGCTCGGCGTCCTCGCCGCCGCGGCCGCACTCGCCGGCGACTTCGAACGCGCCGCCCGGCACGCGGTGTACGGCAAGGACGTCCGGGTCGCCGTGCGGACCGGCACGCAGGAGGTCGTCCTGGCCGGCGGCACCGGCGGACGGCCCCTCGACCTCTTCCTGGACGGCCGGCTCAGGGTCGGCGGCCGCGACGAGCGCCGCTACCACGAGGCCCTCGTCCAGCCCGCGCTGAGCGGACCGCAGACGCGCGTGCTCATCCTCGGCGGCGGCGACGGCCTGGCCGCCCGGGAGGTCCTGCGCCACCGCGAGGTGCGCCGCGTCGACCTGGTCGAACTCGACGCCGGCCTCACCCGCCTGGCCCGCCGCGACCCCGGCCTGTCCGCCCTCAACGGCCACGCCTACGACGACCCCCGCCTGCACCTGACGACGGCGGACGCGCTCACCTGGCTGCGCGGGGCACCGGCGGGGGCGTACGACGTCGTGATCGCGGACCTGCCCGACCCCGGCATCACCGCCAGCACCAAGCTGTACTCCCAGGAGTTCTACGGCCTGGCCCGCCGCGTCCTCGCCGCCGACGGGCGGCTCGTGGTGCACGCCGGTCCGGTCACCGCCCGCCCCCGCGCCTTCTGGACGGTGGCGTCGACCCTGCGGGCGGCCGGCTTCGCCACCGCCGCCTACCGGGTCCCCGGCCAGGACTCCGGCTTCCCGGCCGGCCCCGACCGGTCGGCCGACGCCTCCCGGGCCCCGCACGACTGGGGGTTCCTGCTGGCGGCACCGGGCGGTGGGGCACCGCGGCTGCGTCTGGACCCCGGAGGGCCCCCGCCCCGCACCCTGACCGGGGACGACCTGGCTGCCGACGCGCGCGCGGCGGCCGCCACGCGGATCGGGGGGCTGCCGGCGTCGACGCTGGTGCACCCGAGGTACTGACCGCGGTGCCCGCGCCCTACTGACCGCGGTGCCCGCGCCTCAAGGACAGCCGTCCAGGGCCTGCTGGGCCCACACGGTCTTGCCCCCCGCCTGGTACCGGGTGCCCCAGTTGTCGGCCAGGGTGGCGACGATGAACAGACCGCGCCCGGTCTCGTCACTGGTGCGGGCGTGTTTGAGGTGCGGGGCCGACATCGCGCCGTCGCTGACCTCGCACGTCAGCATGCCGTTGCAGATCAGGCGCAGACGCATCGGCGGGGAGCCGTAGCGGACCGTGTTGCCCACGAGTTCGCTGACGATCAGCTCGGTGGTGAAGGCGGCCTCCCGGTCGACGCCCCAGGCCCGAAGCCGGCGCCGGGTCGCCTCACGCGCGAACGGCGCGGCCTCGGGCCCCTCCGGCAGGTCGCATCCGAAGACCCGCTCGGCGGGCAGCGCCGCGGTGCGCGCGAGCAGCAGCAGCGCGTCCTCCGACCGCCGTCCGTCGCGGACGGCGTAGGCGATGGTGTCGCACAGCTCGGGAAGTGGTTCGTGGGCGTGCTCGTCGAACAGGGCGCGCAGCGGCGCGGACGGGGCGAGGACGTCCCGCGCCAGGGTGCGGGTGCCGATCGCGAGCGTGCTGCCGGCCGGCAGATCGATCGTGGTGGCCGGGAACGGGGCGTTGCCGGGGCCGGCGAGCAGCGGTCCCGCGGGTACGGAGACGACGGCCGGAGCCCCGCCGGGCGGGACCACGACGGGCTCCGAGAGACCCGCCCGTACGAAGGTGCACGTGAGGTCGATGGGGTCGTAGACGGCGATCAGACAGCTCGCGGTCAGCGGCTCGCGGTGCAGCGGGTCGCCCGTCGGCAGCGCGGCGCGTTCCTCGGCGAGGCGGGCCGCCGTGTCGCTCAGCCGGGCCATCAGCTCGTCCGGCGCCAGGTCCAGGGACGCCAGCGAGTGGATGACCGTGCGGAGCTGTCCCATCGTGGTCGCGGCGGCCATGCCGTGGCCGGCCACCTCGCCGACGATCAGCGCCGTCCGGGCGCCGGCCATGCCGATCGCGTCGAACCAGACGCCGCCTCCCTCGGGGGCGGGCAGATGCAGATGGGACAGCTCCACCGTGTCCGGCAGGTTCGGCCGCTGGGGGAGCAGCCTGCGCTGCACGGTCGCGGCGATGGTCCGCTCCCGGGCGTAGCGCCGGGCGTTGTCGATGCACAGGGCGGCGTGCGCGCACACGTCGGCGGCGAGGGCGACGTCCGACTCCTCGAAGGGGTCCTCCTCCCGGTGCCGGTAGAAGCTGACCACGCCGAGCGCCTCGCCGCGCAGCGCCAGCGGGGCGACGATCAGGGAGTGGGCGCCGGAGGCCCGGATGGCGTCCGCCCGCGGCGGATCGGCCGCCAGCCACAGACTGTCCTCGTCGACCGTGATGAGCCGCGGCCGCAGATCGGTGAGCACCCGCGAGAACGGCGTGCCGTAGGGCAGCCGCCGCACCTCTCCCACCGGATACGCCGACACCACGCCCCGGAACGCGGCCCGGCGCATCGGCACCTCGCGGCCGACCGGGACCAGGGGCGGGGCCTCGCCCCGCACCACCTCCTCGACCACCTCGACCACGGCGATGCCCGAGAACCGCGGCACGACCGCGTCCACGAACTCCTGGCAGGCGGCGATCACGTCCAGCCGCTCGCCCACCCGGCGTCGCACCTCGTCCACCACCGAGAGCCGCCACAGGGCGTGTTCGCGTTCGGTCACGTCGATGGCCGAGGCGACCAGGCCGAGGATGTCGCCGCGCTCGTTCTCCAGACGTACGTAGGAGACGGAGTAGACGGTGTGCTCCTGGCCGGCCGTACGTGGCACCACCCGCACGATCCGGTTCAGCTCCGCCCGGCCGGTCTCCAGCACCCGGCGCGCCGCCGCCTCCTCCTGCGCGGGGTCGGCCAGGCCGTAGGCCCGGGAGAAGACCCGGCCCAGCAGCCGGTCCTCCGCCGTGCCGCGCAGCGCGAGGGTCGCGGTGTTGACGCGGACGATGCGCAGCCGGTCGTCCAGCACATGCAGGCCCACCGGTGACTGGGTGAACATCGCCCGCAGGATGGCGAGGTCCTGGCCGGACGCGGTTTCCGCCGCCGGGTGCACCTCCCACACCAGCGTCCCCTCCGCCAGCACGGGCCTGACCAGCACGGGCCGCATCACGTCCGGACGGTCGCCGCCGGCCGGGCCGCCCGCCGCGCCGCCGCGCAGCAGTGCGGCCACGGTCTGCCCGACGGCCTCCTCGGCGGACCAGCCGTACGTCTCCTGGGCCGCGCGGTGCCATTCGAGCACCCGTCCGGCCTCGTCGAGACGCATGAGCCGGTCATCGCTGGGCATCGCGGCAACACCTCCGCCCCCATCCATGCCCGCGCCGCCCACCGGCCGGACCCGATCTCGGCAAGCTGCCGCCGTTCGGGGCATTCCCGGGTGCGCGGACGACCGCGGAAGCGGGTTCCACGGGCTCCGCGCGCGGGAGGGTGCGTTCCGGCCGGGACTGGGTAGGCTCAGCCGACATGGAGCACCAGGTCTTCGTTCCGGTTCCGGCCGACCGGCTCAGGGAGGCGCTCGCCGAGCCCGCCCGGGTCGCCCGGGCGGTCCCCGGGCTCCAGCAGGACGCCGGCGCCGAACCCGTCTCGGGACGGCTGAAGCTGCGGGTCGGCGGACACTCCGTCACCTACCGCGGGGCGCTGCGCATCACGCCCCGCGAGGACGGCGGCTACGCCGTCGACGGCGAGGCCGGCGAGGCCCGCGGCAGCGGCACGGCCAAGGTCGCGCTCACCCTGCGCCTGGACGGCTCCGCCGACGGCACCACCGTCACGGTCGAGGGCACCGCGGAGGCGGACGGACGCATCGCCGAGCTGCCGGCGGACGCGGTGAGCTCGGCGGTGACCCGGTTGCTGAACCGCTTCGTGGAGAGCCTCGCGGCCAGCCCCGACAACCCGGACCGGGCGCCCGGGCCCGAGTCCGCCTCCGTCTTCGACACCGAGGTCCCGCCGCCCTCCCTCGACCCCGCCGCGGACGACGGCACCCCCGCCGACCGCCCGGCTGACGACTTCGCCGACACGGGCGCGCCGCCCGCCGAGGCCGCGCACGCGCGCCGGACGATGATCGGCCGCAGCGCGGAGGAGGTCGACCACGCACCCCCGCGCGGCCGCTACGCCCCCGTACCGGCCCCCCAGACCGGCGCCGGCCACCAGGTCCTGCGCTGGGCGGCCCCCGCGGCGGCCCTGGCCGTGGCCTCCGCGGTCGTGGTGAGCCGCGCCCTGCGCCGCCGGCGCTAGGGCCTGACAGGCCCGGGGAAGCCTCCCCCCCCGGCATCGGCACCAGGTGCTTCACGCCCGGCAGCCGCGAGCGGCGGACGCCCTCTTGATCGTCCAAGTAGGGTCGTCATGTGAGTAACGAAGACATCACGCTGACCGCGGGCGACGCGGAAGTGAGCGTGCGGCCCGGCAACGGTGGCCGTATCGGTGGGCTCCGGATCGGCGGCGTGGAGCTGCTGCGCCAGGGCGAGCGCTACGGCTGCTTCCCGATGGTGCCCTGGTGCGGCCGGATCCGGGAGGGCCGCTTCCTGGACGGCGCCACCGTCCGTCAGATGCCCCTCAACTCCCCGCCGCACGCCATCCACGGCACCGCGCGCGACGGCGCCTGGCGCACCGCCCGGGTGTCGGCGGAGGAGGCCGTCATCACCTACGACCTGACCGACCCCTGGCCGCACCGCGGCCGGATCACCCAGGTCGTCACGCTGACCGGGGACAGCCTGACCCTGACCATGTCCGTGGAGGCGTACGACGACTCCTTCCCGGCGCAGATCGGCTGGCACCCCTGGTTCAACCGCAGCCTCGGCGGCTCGGACGTGCGGCTCGACCTCAAGCCCGCCTGGCAGGAGGAGCGCGGCGCCGACCATCTGCCCACCGGCAACCGCGTGGAGCCCGGGGCCGGCCCGTGGGACGACTGCTTCGGCATGCCCGGCGGCGTCGACGTCACCCTCACCTGGCCCGGGCAGCTCGAGCTGAAGGTGGCCAGCCGTGAGGAGTGGGTGGTCGTCTACGACGAGCAGGCCGAGGCCGTGTGTGTCGAGCCGCAGACCGGCCCGCCCAACGGCCTCAACACCCTCCCGCGCCTGGTCACCCCGCTGGAGCCGCTGGAGGCGACGACCACCTGGACCTGGCGGCGCCTCTAAGCTGGGCGGCATGACGGACGACGTACGCGGCGCGCTGCTGCAGCAGATCAAGGACAAGGCCGTGGTGCACGGCAAGGTGACCCTCTCCTCGGGTCTCGAGGGCGACTACTACGTCGACCTGCGCCGCATCACCCTCGACGGCGAGGCCGCCCCGCTGGTCGGCCAGGTGCTGCTGGACCTGACCGCCGACCTCGAGTTCGACGCGGTGGGCGGCCTCACCATGGGCGCCGACCCCGTCGCGGCCGCCATGCTGCACGCCGCCGCCGCGCGCGGCAGGCGGCTCGACGCGTTCGTCGTCCGCAAGGCGGCCAAGGCGCACGGCCTGCAGCGGCGGGTGGAGGGTCCGGAGATCGCGGGCCGGCGCGTGCTCGTGGTGGAGGACACCTCCACCACCGGCGGCTCGCCGCTCACCGCCGTGGAGGCGGTGCGCGAGGCGGGGGCCGAGGTCGTCGCCGTCGCGACGATCGTCGACCGGGCCACCGGCGCCGCCGAGAAGATCGAGGCCGGTGCGGGCGTTCCGTACCGTTTCGCCTTCTCGAAGGATGAACTGGGTCTGGACTGACGCCCGGAATTGACCTGGACTTGCCCGTGGCTTGACCGCAGCGCTCAGCAGCCGGTCATGTCTGGAAAGATGGGCACGACGATGACGTCACACCCAAGGTCTAGGTCAGGGCCGTAGTACGCAGAACCCCAACCCGCACACTCCAAGGAGCGGACCATGCCCATCGCAACCCCCGAGGTCTACAACGAGATGCTCGACCGGGCGAAGGCAGGCAAGTTCGCCTACCCGGCCATCAACGTCACCTCGAGCCAGACCCTGAACGCCGCCCTGCGCGGCTTCGCGGAGGCGGAGAGCGACGGCATCGTCCAGATCTCCACGGGTGGCGCCGAGTTCCTGGGCGGCCAGTACAGCAAGGACATGGTGACCGGCGCCGTCGCGCTCGCCGAGTACGCGCACATCGTCGCCGAGAAGTACCCGGTCAACATCGCGCTGCACACCGACCACTGCCCGAAGGACAAGCTCGACGGGTACGTGCGCCCGCTGCTGGCGCTCTCCCGCAAGCGCGTGGAGGCGGGCCTCGCCCCGCTGTTCCAGTCGCACATGTGGGACGGCTCCGCCGAGACCCTCGCCGACAACCTGGAGATCGCGCAGGAGCTGCTGGAGCAGGCCCGCGCCGCGAAGATCATCCTCGAGGTCGAGATCACCCCGACCGGTGGCGAGGAGGACGGCGTCACCCACGAGATCAACGACTCCCTCTACACCACGGTCGAGGACGCGATCCGCACCGCCGAGGCCCTGGGCCTGGGCGAGAAGGGCCGCTACCTGCTGGCCGCCTCCTTCGGCAACGTGCACGGCGTCTACAAGCCGGGCAACGTCGTGCTCCGCCCCGAGCTGCTGAAGGAGCTGGCCGACGGAGTGTCCGCCAAGTTCGGCAAGGCCGCCCCGTTCGACTTCGTCTTCCACGGCGGCTCCGGCTCCACCGAGCAGGAGATCCTCACCGCGCTGGAGAACGGCGTCGTGAAGATGAACATCGACACGGACACCCAGTACGCCTTCACCCGGCCGGTCGCCGACCACATGTTCAAGAACTACGACGGCGTCCTGAAGGTCGACGGCGAGGTCGGCAACAAGAAGACCTACGACCCGCGCACCTGGGGCAAGCTCGCGGAGGCCGGCATGGCCGCGCGCGTCGTCGAGGCCACGCAGAACCTGCGCTCGGCGGGCAACAAGATCAAGTAGTTCGCGTACGGCGGCTTCGGCGGGCCCGGTGCCTCGGCACCGGGCCCGCTGTATATCTGGAACATGTCCGATGTCCGGCTGGGCTCGTCCCAGGGCAAGTGGATCCTGCTCACCACGGTGCTCGGCTCCAGCATGGCCATGCTGGACTCCACCGTGGTCAACGTGGCGCTGCCGACCATCGGCCGCGACCTCGACGCGAGCCTCGCCGCGCTCCAGTGGACGGTCAACGCGTACATGGTCACGCTGGCCGGCCTGATCCTGCTGGGCGGCTCCCTGGGGGACCGCTACGGCCGCCGGAAGGTCTTCGTGCTGGGCGTCGTCTGGTTCGCGGCCGCCTCCCTGCTCTGCGGCCTCGCCCCGAACCCCGTGGTCCTGATCGCCGCCCGTGCCCTTCAGGGCGTCGGCGGCGCCCTGCTCACGCCCGGCTCCCTCGCCCTCATCCAGGCCTCCTTCCCCCCGGACGACCGCAGCCGGGCCGTCGGTCTGTGGTCCGGCTTCGGCGGGGTCGGCGCGGCCGTCGGCCCGTTCCTGGGCGGCTGGCTGGTGGACGGCCCCGGCTGGCGCTGGGTGTTCCTGCTCAACGTGCCGCTCGCCCTGCTGTGCGCCCCGATCGCCGTGCGGCACGTACCGGAGTCCGCCGCCGGCCCCGGCAAGGGCCGTTTCGACGTCCTCGGCGCCGGCCTCGGGGCCCTCGCCCTGGCCCTGCTGACGTACGCCCTGATCGAGGCGGGCGGCGGCGGGCGGGGGGTGGTGGTGAGCGCGGTCCTGGGCCTGGTCGCGGCGGTGGCCTTCGTGTACGTCGAGAAGCACCGCGCGGACCCGATGCTCCCGCCCGGGATCTTCGCCTCGCGCCGGTTCACGGCGGTCAACCTGGTCACGCTGTGCGTGTACGCGGCCTTCGGCGGCTTCTTCTTCCTGACCGCGCTCCAGCTCCAGGTGGTGTCCGGCTACTCGCCCCTCCAGGCCGGCACGGCCCTGCTGCCGACCACGGTCCTGATGCTGCTGTTCTCGGCCCGCTCGGGCGCCCTTGCGGACCGCACCGGTCCGCGGCTGCCGCTCACCGTGGGGCCACTGCTCTGCGCGGCGGCGATGCTGCTGATGCTGCGGGTGGGGGTGGACGCGGACTACCTCACCGACGTCCTGCCCGCGCTGCTCGTCATGGGCGCCGGCATGGTCACCCTGGTCGCCCCGCTGACCGCCACGGTGCTCGCCTCCGTCGACACCGCCCGGGCGGGCCTGGCCAGCGGCATCAACAACGCGGCGGCCAGGGCGGCGGGACTGGTCGCCGTGGCCGCGCTGCCGCTGCTGACGGGTATGGGTCCGGAGGCGTACCGGTCCCCGGTGGCCTTCGACGCGGCGTTCTCCCGGGCGATGCCGATCTGCGCGGGGGTGCTGGTGCTCGGCGCGGTGCTGGCCTTCACCCTGATCCGCCGCCCGCCTCCCGGCTGCCGCCACCCGGAATGCAGGACCTTCTGCGGCGTCACGGCTCCGCCGCTGGAGTCCGGGCGCCGCGCCTAGCCGCGAGCACGGGCTTCCGCCGCACTTCATCCGCGGGCCCGTTGTGGCCGGTCGCGCAGTTCCCCGCGCCCCTGCTCAGGCGTCCGGTGTCGGCCCCCAGCTGCGGGCGTGCGTGCGCTAGGCGCGGCACGGGTGGGCGCAGCGGCACCCCGTGAGCGCGGGCGAGCGGAACGCCCTCCACCCGAGCACCAGCACCGGGCACCTCGGAAGCGCCGGGCACCCGGGCACCGGTGAGCGCCGGGCACCCGGCACGGCTCCGCCGTACCGCCGCGCGTGCGCCAGACTGGAGCCATGACGATTCACGAAAACCTCCTCGGCGGCCCGCCCCCCACCCACCTCCCCGACGACCCGGAGCCCCGCGAACTCCTCGCGACCGGCACCGCCCCCGCGGACGTCGCCGCCAAGTACCCCACCTCCTCCCTCGCCTGGGCCCAGCTTGCCGACGAGGCGTTCGAGCGGGGCGCGGTCGTGGAGTCGTACGCCTACGCCCGGACCGGCTACCACCGCGGCCTGGACGCCCTGCGCCGCAACGGCTGGAAGGGCCACGGCCCGGTGCCCTGGGAGCACGAGCCCAACCGCGGCTTCCTCCGCGCCCTGCACGGTCTCGCCCGCGCCGCCCAGGCGATCGGTGAGCAGGAGGAGTACGAGCGCTGCTCCCAGTTCCTGAAGGACTCCTCGCCCGCGGCGGCCCAGACCCTCGGCTGACCGGGCGCCCCGCGGCGTCACCTGTGTGGCCCGTCTGGCAGCAGGCGGGCCTTGCCGTGACCGGAGTGATTGCGGAGGATGCGGGGTGGGGACCGGGGCCCCCGTGCCGGCATCGGCAGGGGCGGACCGCCACCCGGAGCAACAACAGGAGACAGCGATGTCGCAACAGGCTCGCCCCCCTCACGAGGCCGCTGAGCCCGAGACCCCGCATCTCGACTTCGCGGGTACGACGCCCTACGAGGACTACGTCCGGGCGGACGTGCTCACCCACCTCCAGCACACCCTCTCCGACGACCCCGGAGAGATGGTCTTCCTGGTGACGACCCAGGTCATGGAGCTGTGGTTCACGGTCGTCGTGCACGAGTGGGAGACCGCCGCGAAGGCCCTCCGCCAGGACGACGTGCCGACCGCGATCGCCGCGCTGAAGCGTTCCGTGCGCGAGCTGGAGGCGCTGAACGCCTCCTGGAAGCCGCTCGGCCAGCTCACCCCGGCGCAGTTCAACTCGTACCGCGGCGCCCTCGGCGAGGGCTCCGGATTCCAGTCGGCGATGTACCGCCGGCTGGAGTTCCTGCTCGGCGAGAAGTCCGCGTCGATGCTGGTCCCGCACCGCGGGGCCCCCCGTGCGTACGCGGAGCTGGAGAAGGCCCTGCACGAGCCGAGCCTGTACGACGAGGTCCTGCGGCTCCTCGCCCGCCGCGGCCACGCGATCCCCGCCTCGGTCCTGAACCGGGACGTCTCCCAGCGCCACGAGCACTCGGACGCCGTCGAGTCCGCCTGGGCCGCGGTCTACTCCGGCGACCAGGACGGCGAACTCGTGCGTCTCGGCGAGGCCCTGTCCGACGTGGCCGAACTGGTCTGGCGCTGGCGCAACGACCACCTGGTCGCCACCCGCCGCGCGATGGGCTCGAAGACCGGCACGGGCGGCTCCGCGGGCGTGGCCTGGCTGGAGAAGCGTGCCCGCAAGAACGTCTTCCCGGAGCTGTGGACGGCGAGGTCCCATGTCTGAGCGTCCCGAACTCGCGCTGCGCGCCAAGGAACTGGACGCGGCGGACGAACTGGCCCCGCTGCGCGAGCGCTTCGTCCTCGACGACGTGGTCTACCTGGACGGCAACTCCCTGGGCGCCCTGCCCGTGAACGTCCCGGACCGGGTGGCGGACGTGGTCCGCAGGCAGTGGGGTGAACGGCGCATCCGCTCCTGGGAGGACGGCGGCTGGTGGACGGCACCGGAGCGGATCGGTGACCGGATCGCCCCGCTCGTCGGCGCGGCACCGGGCCAGATCGTGGTGGGCGACTCCACCAGTGTCAACGTCTTCAAGGCGGTCGTGGCGGCGCTCCGGATGGCGGACGCCGGCCGCGACGAGCTCCTCGTCGACGCGACGACGTTCCCCACGGACGGCTACATCGCCGGGTCGGCGGCCCGGATGACCGGCCGCACCCTGCGCCCGGTGACCCCGGCGGAGCTGCCCGCGGCGCTGAGCGACCGCACGGCGGCGGTACTGCTCAACCACGTCGACTACCGCTCCGGCCGGCTGCACGACCTGCCCGGTCTCACCGCCGCGATCCACGCGTCCGGCGCCCTCGCGGTCTGGGACCTGTGCCACAGCGCGGGCGCGCTGCCGGTGGGCCTGGACGAGCACGGGGTCGACCTGGCGGTCGGCTGCACCTACAAGTACCTGAACGGCGGCCCCGGTTCGCCCGCGTACCTGTATGTGCGCCGGGAGCTGCAGGACCGCTTCGACTCGCCCCTGCCCGGCTGGACCTCCCATGCCGAGCCCTTCGCCATGAGCTCGGCCTTCGCCCCGGCGCCGGGCGCGGCGCGCGGGCGGGTCGGCACCCCGGACATCCTCTCCATGCTGGCCCTGGAGGCCGCCCTGGAGGTGTGGGACGGGGTCCGCGTCGACGCGGTCCGCGCCAAGTCCCTGGCGCTGACGGACTTCTTCCTGGAGTGCGTCGCCGCCTACACCGAGCCCGGCCGGGTCGAGTGCGTGACCCCCGGTGCGCACGCGGAGCGGGGCAGCCAGATCGCCCTGCGCTGCCCGGACGCCGGAGAGGTGATGCGGCGGCTGATCGAACGCGGCGTGGTGGGCGACTTCCGCCACCCCGACGTCCTCCGCTTCGGCTTCACCCCGCTGTACGTGGGCTTCGCGGACACGGAACGCGCGGCCCGGGTGCTGGGGGAGCTGCTGACCGGGTGACAGGAACGGCGGCGGGGGTGCCCAGAGCCTCCCCGCCGCCGCCCGGCGACCCCGTGTCCGCCCACGTCACCCGCCTGATACCGTCCCGGCCAACGGCCGACGATGCGTACCGACTCGTACCCAGCAGGTCCGCCGATCCCATCCCGCCGCTGAGAGGTTGGAGCATGCCGGACGACGCCGCAGCAGCCCGCGCCGCCGCCGAAGAGGAATCGGCCTTCTCGCACCCCGAGGTCGACCCCGACGTGACCGCCGCCTACGGCGACCACCCCGACCAGGTGATCGACTTCTACGCCCCGCGGACCGGCGCCCCCGGCGCCCCCCTGGTCGTCGTCCTGCACGGCGGAGCCTGGCGCGCACGCTACGACCGCCGTCATGTCACTCCGTTCGCGGATCACCTGGCCCGGGCCGGATTCGCCGTGGCCAACGTCGAGTACCGGCGCGGCGGCGAGCCCCTGATCCCGGCGCAGAGCCAGGGCGCCGGGCCCGGAGCCGCGACCCCGCCGGCCGGCCGCTGGCCCGACACCTTCGACGACGTGGCCGCCGCCCTGGACGCCCTGCCCGGCCTGGTCCGCGAGGCGCTCCCGCAGGCCGACCCGCGCCGCACCGTCCTCACCGGGCACTCGGCGGGCGGCCACCTCGCCCTGTGGGCCGCGGCCCGGCACGTCCTGCCCGCCGACGCCCCCTGGCGCACCGACGGCCCCGCCCCGCTGCGCGGCGTGGTGGCCCTCGCCCCGATCGCCGACCTCGACATGGCGGAGAAGCTGGACGTCTGCGGCAACGCCTCCCTGCAACTCCTCGGCGGACACGACCACTTCGCCGAGCGCCGGCCGTACGCCGACCCCGTGCTGCTCCTCCCGAACGGCATCGCCACGACGCTGGTCCAGGGCGGTGCCGACCTGGTGGTGCCGCAACCGGTGGCCGAGTCGTACGCGGACGCAGCGGAGAAGGCGGGCGAGATGGTGGGCCTGACCCTGCTGGCGGACGTCGGGCACTTCCCGCTGATCGACCCGGCGACGGACGCCTGTGCGGTGGTGGCCGAGGAGATCGCCCAACTCGCCTGGTGAGCCGTCCCGGTCATACCCGTAGTACCTGAGAGCTACCCCGCGGGACAGCTCCCTGGCGGGACGCCGGCGACGCCCCCCGACTCCTAACTTCCCTTCTCGACAAGCCCGATGGCCGGGCTCTGCGAAGGGAAGCCACCATGGGGCAAGCGTCGCCACCCGCCACCGGTCCGCACCCGCCGCCGCCCCGCCGGGGCGGGCGGCGACCGGGGCGGTTCCGGATCCGGCGCCAGGCGCTGCTCACCGCCGCCACGGTCCTCGCTCTGACCGCCGCCGCGCACGCCACGATCCCCGCGCCGCCCCCGGCCGGACACGCCCCGCCCACCGCGGCCACGTTGCGGTCGGTCTACGCGGCGAACCGCGCCAACGCCGCCGAGGCCGCCGCCATGGCCGCGGCCCACGGCGACGTGCGCCGGGCCGCCGCCGACCGGGCCCTCGCCACCCGCGACCTCCTCGCCTTCGACGGCCGGGGTCCCGGCCAGGCCACCGAGGTCCTCGGCGAGCTGCGCCGGGCCGACCGCATCGCCGTCCTGGTACCCGGCTCCGACACCTCGATCGACACCTACGCCCGCTTCCACCGGGCGGCGGCCGCCCTGTACGACGACCTCACGCACCGCGCCCCCGCCGGCACCCGCGTCGCCGTGGTCGCCTGGCTCGGCTACCGCACCCCCGGCACGGTCAGCACCACGGTGACCACCACGGCCAGGGCCGACGAGGCGGCGCCCCGGCTCCGCGCCCTCACCGGGCTGCTGCGCACCCTCGCCCCCGCCCGCGCCCGTGTCTCCCTGCTCTGCCACTCCTACGGCTCCGTCGTCTGCGGCCGGGCCGCGCGCGGTCTGGACGTCGGCGACATCGTCCTCGTCGGCAGCCCCGGCACGGGCGCCCGAACCGTCGCCGGGCTGCACACCCACGCCCGGGTGTGGGCGGCGCGCGGCAGCGGCGACTGGGTGGCCCACGTGCCGCACGTACGGGCCGGCCTGCTGGTCACCGCCGTCGGCTTCGGCACCGACCCGGTCTCCCGGGCCTTCGGCGCCCGGGTCTTCGACGCCGCCGGCGCCGGCCACAGCGGCTACTTCACCCCGGGCTCGGCCGCCCTCGCCAACCTGGCCCGGATCACCCTCGGCGAGACCTCGGAGGTGACCCGTGCCTGAGCCGGCTCCCCGTCCCCGTCGCCCGATTCCCGCCCAGCCCGCGACGACGCGGCCCCGAGGCACGCCGCGCCTGCCGCACGCGATACGTGTGGGCGCCCACCGAGTGGACGCCGCCACCCCCGCCTCCCGGGACCGCGCGGTCGACGCGCTGCGCGCCCTCGCGATCCTCGGTGTCGTCCTCGGCCACTGGCTGGTCACCGCCCTGGTCCCGCAGGACGGCGCGCTGCGCACGGCGAGCCCGTTGGGGCATCTGCCGTGGCTGGCCCCGGTCTCCTGGGTCTTCCAGACCCTCGCGGTGTTCTTCCTGGTCGGCGGCCATGTCGCGACGCGCGGACTCGCCTCGGCGCGGGCCCGGGGGCTGTCGTACGGGGCGTGGCTGCGCGCCCGCCTGACCCGTCTGCTCCGGCCGGTGGTCGCGCTCCTCGCCCTGTGGACGGTGGCGGCCGCAGCCCTGCTGCTGTCCGGCACCCCCTTCGGGACGCTGCACACGCTCCTCAAACTGGCCCTGTCCCCGCTGTGGTTCCTGCTGGTCTTCGCCACCCTCACGGCGGCCACCCCGCTGCTCGTCCGGCTCAGCCCGCTCTGGCCGCTGGCGGTCGTCCTGCACGTGGACATCCTCCGCTTCGGCCTGCACGCCGGTCCGTCCTGGCTGGGCTGGGTGAACGTGGCGGCCGGCTGGCTGGTGCCGTACACCCTGGGCGCGGCCTGGACCCGTGGTGAGCTGGAGACCCGCCGCGCGGCCTGGGTCCTGCTCGTCGGCGGTACGGCGGCCACGGCCCTGCTGGTGACATGCGCGGGCTACCCCGCGTCCATGGTCGGGGTGCCGGGCGCCCCCGTCTCCAACCTGGACCCGCCGACGCTGGCGGCGGTGACCTTCGGTCTGGCCCAGTGCGGGCTGGCCCTCCTGCTGCGTGACCGGCTGCGCCGGGCGATGGGCCGCCCGCTCGCCTGGGCGGCCGTGGCCCTGGTCAACCTGTCCGCGATGACCGTCTTCCTGTGGCACCAGACGGCCCTGATGACCACCACGGCCACCGCCTTCCTGGCGGGACGCCTCCCCGGCCTGCACACCCGCCCGGACGGCCTGGACTGGGTGGCCGCCCGGCTCCTCTGGCTCCCGGTGTTCACCGCCGTACTAGCCCTGTACTGGGCGGTGTTCCGCTCCTGCGAGCAGGGCACCCGCCACCGCCGTCCCATGAGCGGCGGCGCCTCCGGCCGGTCCCGGGTGGTCCATGTGCACCGAGCCGCGGACCGGGCCACCGCCGCTGCGACCCGGATCCGGCGCTCCCCGGACAGGCCCCAGGACCTGTCGCCGGATTCCCGTCTGCCCCGCGACGCCCGGCACGCACTCTCGCCGCACCGGGCGAAAGCCCGAGTACGTCCAGTACGAGGGCTTCCGCCCGGTACGCCGAGAGCACGCACCAGACGCCGCAGGGCCCGCCCTCCGGGCGGACGACGCCAACCCGACGACAGGCCCTAGGGTGGACCGCGTGACGGAGACGGGGGGCCGCCGGGGACCTGTGCTGCCCGCGGGCCGGTGGCGGCGGCCGATGCGGGTGCTGCACGACGACCTGTGGAACTTCCGGCCGGATCCGCTGCCCGTGTCCGTGTGGCTGCGTTGGCTGCCGCACGGCCTGCTGTGCCTGGCCGCGTTCGGGGTCACCCTCGGCGGTACGGCACAGCTCGGGGACGACGGGCACCTGGAGCCCGGAGCGGCCTTCGTGATCGCCCTCGCGCAGGGTGGTGCGATCGTGCTCGCGCTGTGGCGGCCCGTCGCGGGCTGGTGGCTGTCGATGGCGGGGACCGTGGTGGGCGCCGCGGCGCTGCACGGCAGACTGGCCATGGTGGCCGACGTGACGTTCACCTGGCCCTGGACCGCGGCCGGCATCATCGCTCACCTGCTCGTCCTGCTGCTGCTCGCGCTGCGCGTGCGCACCCGGGTCTCGGCCGAGGCACTGGCCCTGACCGCGCTGGTCACCTGGCTCCTGCAGGGCGTGTGGGGCGGCCCGCAGTACCAGCCCACCGGGGTCGTCGCCGTCATCCTGTCCACGGTCGTCGTGGTGCTCGGCGCCGCCCTGCGCGGCCGCCGGGTGGCCCGCGCCGAACTCGTCCAGCAGACCACCCTCACCACCGAGGAGCGGGCCCGCCGCACCCTGCTGGAGGAGCGCAGCCGTATCGCGCGGGAACTGCACGACGTGGTCGCGCACCACATGTCGGTCATCTCCATCCAGGCACAGGTGGCCCCGCATCTCGTCGAGCATCCGTCGCCGGAGCTGGTCGAGAACCTCGCGGGCATCCGGCAGAACGCGCTGGAGGCGCTCACCGAGCTGCGCCGGGTGCTCGGAGTGCTGCGGTCGGAGAACCCCGAGGACCCCTACGGCCTGGGCGACCCCGGCACCGGTACGGCACCGGACGCCCCCCAGCCCACGCTCGACCGGCTCGACGCGCTGATCGAGAACACCCGGGCGGCCGGACTGGACGTGACCGCCGAGGTCGGCGGTGTGGTGAGGCCCTGCGCCCCGGGGGTGGAGCTGTCGGCGTACCGGATCGTGCAGGAGGCGCTGAGCAACGCCCTGCGGCACGCGCCGGGTTCGAAGGTGCGCGTCGAGGTCGCGCACGGCCCGGACGGACTGCGGCTGGCGGTGACCAACTCCCGCCCGCGCCGCCCCGTACCGCCCTCCCCGGGCGCCGGGCACGGGCTGCTCGGGATGCGGGAGCGCGCGGCGATGCTCGGCGGCCACGTCACCGCCGCCGCGGCCCCGGACGGCGGCTTCGCGGTCGCGGCCTTCCTCCCCCGGGACGGCGTCCCGCCCGCCTCCCCGTCCGACGCGCTCGATCCGCCCGACCCGCCCCACCCGTCCACGACAGGAGACCAGACGCCATGACGAGCGGCGCCGGCACCATCCGCGTACTCATAGCCGACGACCAGCAGATGGTCCGGCAGGGCTTCACCGTGCTGCTCGACACCAAGCCCGGCATCCAGGTGGTCGGACAGGCGGTGCACGGCCTGGACGCGATCGCCAAGGTCCGCGAACTGGTCCCCGACGTGGTGCTGATGGACATCCGGATGCCCGAGCTGGGCGGCATCGAGGCGACCCGCCGCATCACCACCGACCACCCGGACATCAGGGTCCTGGTGCTGACCACCTTCGACCTCGACGAGTACGTGTACCAGGCGCTGCGCGCGGGGGCCTCCGGGTTCCTGCTGAAGGACGCCTCGGCCGACCAGCTCGCCGAGGCGGTCCGGGTGGTGGCCGCCGGGGACGCGCTGCTCGCACCGGGCATCACCCGCCGGCTGATCGCCGAGTTCTCCCGGCTGGACGGCACCCCCCGGCCCCCGCTCATGCGGCGGGTCGGCGACCTGACCGAACGGGAGACGGAGGTGCTGACGCTGATCGCGCAGGGCCTGTCGAACGCGGAGATCGCCGGGCGGCTGGTGGTGGCCGAGCAGACGGTGAAGACGCACGTGGGCCGGATCCTGGTGAAACTGGGGCTGCGCGACCGCACCCAGGCGGCCGTCTTCGCCTACGAGTCGGGCCTGGTGCGGCCGTCGGGATACTGACGCACGGCGCGCCGTAGTACTTCAGGGGGACGGCCGAGGACCCGTCTCCGAGGTGACGACCGCGGCGCCGGCTCGGCCTACCGTTGCCCACGTGACCGAGACGACGCACACGCAGACGACCCCGGCGGGCGGAGCCGAGCGGCCGCGCAGCCCCGAGTGGCGGCTCGCCGTGGACGCCCTGCGCGGCCTGCGGCAGGACCTGTTCGACGACGCCTTCGCCTACCGCCCGCTGCCCCGGACACGGTCCGTCGGCCGCTCCGGCCGTACGACGCGGTACACGGGCTGGACACCGCACGCCGTCGTCGTCGGCCTCGGCGCGCTGGCGATGCTGGTCGCGCTGGCGAGCACGAGCGGCTCCGGTCTGCCGTCGCTGCTGTGCGCGCTGCTGGCGCTCGGACCGGTGCTGCTGACCCTGGTGCGCCCGGTGGGCGCGTTCTGGTTCTCGCTCGCCGCGACCACGGTCGTCTCCGTCGTCGGCGGGGCGACCGGCATGGACTGGCCGTGGGGCCCGGGCAGCTTCGTCTCACATCTGGTGGTGCTCACGGTGGTGGCGATACGCACCCGTCCGCGCACGGCGGCCTGGATGTGGGTGCTCACCGCGGTCTACGGCTTCGTGACCGACACCCTCCTCGGCTGGGACCGCTACGACACGGACGTGGCCCCGATGCTGCTCCTGTCGGCGCTGTCCCTGCTGGCCGTCACCGTCCGGCACATCCGCCGGCAGGCCCAGCGCGAGGTGACCGCCCAGCAGACGGTGACCGCGGCGGAGCGCTCCCGGCGCACCCTGCTGGAGGAGCGCACGACCATCGCCCGCGAACTGCACGACGTGGTCGCGCACCACATGTCGGTGGTCGCCATCCAGGCCGAGGCCGCGCCGTACCGGGTGGAGAACCCGCCGGAGGAGCTGGAGAAGGCGTTCGCCACCATCCGGGAGAACGCGGTGGCGGCGCTGACCGAGCTGCGCCGGGTCCTCGGGGTGGTCCGCGCGGAGGACTACGAGGCGCCGGACGGCCCGCAGCCCACCCTCGCCGACCTGGACCGGCTGCTGGCCAATGTGCGGGAGACCGGTCTCGACGTGGAGAAGGCGGTGACCGGCGCGGTGCGCGAACTGCCGCAGGGCGTGGAGCTGTCGGCGTACCGGATCGTGCAGGAGGCGCTCAGCAACTCCCTGCGGCACGCGCCGGGCGCGGCCGCCCGGGTGGAGATCGGGTACGTGCTCGGCGGCCTGGGCCTGCGCGTGGTCAACGGCCCGCCTCCCGCTCCCGACCTGGTCAAGCCGTCTCCCGGGGCCGGGCACGGCATCACCGGCATGCGGGAGCGTGTCACCATGCTGAACGGCGAGATGACGGCGGGCCCGGCGGCCGGCGGGGGGTACGAGGTGACGGTGTTCCTGCCGGTGCCGGCGGACATCGCGATCGAGGGTGAGGCATGACGATCCGCGTACTGATCGCGGACGACCAGATGATGGTGCGCGAGGGCTTCTCTGTCCTGCTGAACGCGATGCCGGACATCGAGGTCGTCGGCGAGGCCGTCAACGGCCGGGAGGCGGTCGAGCGGGTGCGTGAACTCGCCCCGGACGTGGTGCTGATGGACATCCGCATGCCCGAGCTGAACGGCATCGAGGCCACCCGGGAGATCGTCGCCGCCGACGGGGCGGCGAAGGTGCTGGTGCTGACCACGTTCGACCTGGACGAGTACGTGTACCAGGCGCTGCGCGCGGGGGCCTCCGGGTTCCTGCTGAAGGACGCATCCGCCCGCCAACTGGCCGACGGTGTCCGGGTGGTGGCCTCCGGCGAGGCCCTGCTCGCCCCCTCGGTGACCCGGCGGCTGATCAACGAGTTCTCCCGGCTCGCTGACTCCCCGCGCCTGATGCCGTCGGCGCAGGCGGCGTACGGGGAGCTGACGGAGCGGGAGACCGAGGTGCTGGTCCTGATCGCGCAGGGCCTGTCGAACGCGGAGATCGCCGGACGGCTGGTGGTGGCCGAGTCGACGATCAAGACCCATGTGAGCCGGATCCTGGTGAAGCTGGGCCTGCGGGACCGCACCCAGGCGGCGGTGTTCGCGTACGAGGCGAGGCTGGTCACACCGGGCTGAGCCGGGCTAGCGTCCCTCCATGGCCACTGCCGCGGACCTCGCTTTCGACCCCTGGGACCCCGGGTTCGTCGCCGACCCGTATCCGGCCTACGCCGGGCTGCGGGCGCGTGGCCGGGTGATCCGGTACGAGCCGACCGACCAGTGGCTCGTCCCGCACCACGCGGACGTCTCGGCGCTGCTGCGCGACCGCCGCCTGGGCCGCACCTACCAGCACCGCTTCACCCACGAGGAGTTCGGCCGGACCGCGCCCCCGCCGGAGCACGAGCCGTTCCACGTCCTCAACGACCACGGCATGCTCGACCTGGAACCGCCGGACCACACCCGGATCAGGCGCCTGGTGTCGAAGGCGTTCACCCCGCGCACGGTGGAGCGGCTGAGGCCGTATGTGCACGGCCTGGCGAACGACCTGGTGGCGAACCTGGTCGAGGCGGGCGGCGGCGATCTGCTGACGGACGTCGCGGAACCGCTGCCGGTGGCGGTGATCGCCGAGATGCTGGGCGTCCCGGAGGCGGACCGGGCGCTCTTGCGGCCCTGGTCGGCGGCCATCTGCGGGATGTACGAGCTGAACCCGTCCGAGGAGACGGCGGCGAGCGCGGTCCGGGCCTCGGCGGAGTTCTCCGCGTACCTCGCGGAGCTGATCGCGGCCAGGCGCGAGCGGCCCGGCGAGGACCTGATCTCGGGTCTTATAGCGGCGCACGACGCGGGCGACCGGCTGACCGAGCAGGAGATGATCTCCACGGCGGTGCTGCTGCTCAACGCCGGCCACGAGGCCACGGTCAACGCCACGGTGAACGGCTGGTGGGCCCTGTTCCGCAACCCCGGCCAACTGGCGGCCCTGCGCGCCGACCACTCCCTGATCCCGTCCGCGGTCGAGGAGCTGATGCGCTACGACACCCCGCTCCAGCTCTTCGAACGCTGGGTGCTGGACGACATCGAGATCGCCGGGACGACGATCCCCAGGGGCTCGGAGATCGCCATGCTCTTCGGCTCCGCCAACCACGACCCGGCCGTCTTCGCCGACCCCGCCCGCCTCGACCTCACCCGCCGGGACAACCCGCACATCTCCTTCAGCGCGGGCATCCACTACTGCATCGGCGCCCCACTGGCCCGTATCGAGCTGGCCGCCTCGATGACGGCCCTGCTGGAACAGGCCCCGACCCTCGCCCTGGCGGCCGAGCCCCGGCGCAAGCCGAACTTCGTGATCAGGGGGCTGGAGGGGCTGAGCGTGGAGGCCCGCTGATCACCCGGCCGGCCGGAGCGCTCAGCCCGCCAGGTCCCGCCGCCGCAGGGCCGCCAGCCCCGCCGCGACCAGCGCCACCGCCAGGCCGGTGAGGACGAGGACCGGCCCCCACTCCATCGCCGCGCCCGGCAGCTTCGGCAGGTGGCCGAAGGGGGAGAGGTCCAGCACGATCCGCGGCGCGTCCAGGGCGGGGCCGACCCAGCCGATCAGCAGGACCGCCACCGCGACACCCCAGGCGGCCGGTGCGAGCCGGGGGGCCGCGCCGTACAGCAGCACCGCCGCTCCGCCGATCACCCACACCGCCGGGAGCTGCACCAGGCAGGCGCCCAGGACCGGGACGACCTCCTTGCCGTAGCCGACGGCGAAGCCCAGGCCTGCCAGGGCCATGATCAGGGCCGAGCCGCCGAAGGCGATCGTCAGATGGCTCGCGGCCCAGCGCAGCCGTCCCACCGCGCACGCCAGCACCGGTTCCGCCCGGCCCGAGGTCTCCTCGCCGTGCAGGCGCAGCACCGAGGCCACCACGTGGAGGGCCGCGATCAGGCCGAGCATTCCGGTCATCGACGCCAGGAACGCGTCGGTCAGGCCGCTCTGCCCGCCCATCCGCTCGAAGATCCGCCGGGCGCCTTCGTTGTCGCGGACCAGGTCGGCGGCGCCGTCGGTGAGACCGCCGTAGACGACCCCGGCGAGGAGGAAGCCGATCGACCAGCCGAGCACACCGCCCCGCTGCAGCCGCCAGGCCAGCGCGCCCGCCGTGCCGAGGCGGCCGGCGGCCGGGCCCGGCCGGGTGGTCAGGAAGCTCATGCCGATGTCCCGGCGTCCGGCGAGCGCGTGCGCCACCACCGCCTGCGCGGCGATCGCCGCCATGAACAGGGCGAGTACCCACCAGCGTTCGTCCGCGAAGGACCGCAGGTTCTCCAGCCAGCCCAGCGGCGACAGCCACGTCAGCGGCGAGGAGCCGTCGTCCGTCGCCGAGTCGCCCGCCGCGCGCAGCACGAACGCGGCCCCGAGGACGGCCGCCGTCAGACCCCGGGCGAGGCGTGCGCTCTCCGTGAGCTGGGCGACGATCGCCGCCATCGTGGCGAAGACCATGCCGACGCCGGCGAGTCCGAGACCGAAGGCCAGGGCGCCGCCGGCGCCCTGGCCGGCCAGACCCGCCGTGACCAGCAGCGCCAGGGCCGCGTCGGCGACGGCCGCCGCCAGCAGCGCCGCCGTGAGGGAGGCGCGGCGGCCCACCGCCCCGGACGCCACCAGCTCCTGCCGGCCGCTCTCCTCCTCGTCCCGGGTGTGCCGTACGACGATCAGCAGGCTCATCGCGGCCGCGAGCGCGGCGGCGTACACGCCCACCCGCCAGGCGGTCAGCGCGCCGACCGAGGTGTCGTAGACCGGGCCGATCAGCGCCCGGAACGAGGCGTTGCTCTCCACCTGGTCCACCAGGCCGGTGCGTTCGGCGGTGGTGCCGTACAGGCTCCGCAGGGTGCCCGGCATGGAGAGGACCATGAGGGCGTTCACCGCGACCCAGACCGGGGTCGTCACCCGGTCCCGGCGCAGCGCGAAGCGCAACAGGGTTCCCGTGCCCGCCAGTTGGCGGGACCGGACGGAGGTCCGAACCGCGAGCGTGGTCATCGCGCCACCTCGTTCCGCTCTGCGGGCTCGGCCGGTCCGGCCGGTTCCTCCTGGTAGTGCCGCAGGAACAGCTCCTCCAGCGTGGGCGGCGTCGAGGTCAGCGACCGTACGCCCGACTCGCCGAGCTGCCGCAGCACCCCGTCCAGCTTGTCGGTGTCGACCTGGAGCCGCACCCGTCGGCCCTGGACGTCGAGGTCGTGGACGCCGGGGAGGTCCGCCAGCCCGTTCGGCGGGCCGGCGAGTTCGGCGCTGACGCTGGTGCGGGTGAGGTGACGCAGGTCGGCGAGCGAACCGCTCTCCACGGTGCGGCCGCCCCGGATGATGCTCACCCGGTCGCACAGCTCCTCCACCTCGCTGAGGATGTGCGAGGAGAGCAGGACGGTCCGGCCCCGGTCCCGTTCCTCCGCCACGCACCGCTGGAAGACCTCCTCCATCAGCGGGTCCAGGCCCGAGGTCGGCTCGTCCAGGATCAGCAGGTCCACGTCCGAGGCGAACGCCGCGACCAGGGCGACCTTCTGCCGGTTGCCCTTGGAGTAGGTGCGGCCCTTCTTCGTCGGGTCCAGCTCGAACCGCTCGGTCAGCTCGGCGCGCCGCCGCGGGTCCAGGCCGCCGCGCAGCCGGCCGTAGAGGTCGATGACCTCGCCGCCGGACAGGTTGCGCCACAGGGTCACGTCGCCGGGGACGTAGGCGATACGGCGGTGCACCTCCACCGCGTCCGCCCAGGGGTCGCGGCCCAGCACCCGCGTGGCGCCCGCGTCGGCGCGCAGCAGGCCGAGCAGGACGCGGATGGTGGTGGACTTCCCCGAGCCGTTCGGGCCGAGGAATCCGTGGACCTCGCCGGTCTCGACGTCCAGGTCCAGGCCGTCCAGCGCGTGCGTACGGCCGAAGGACTTGTGGAGGCCGGAGACCGTGATTGCCTTCGTCATGTTTCGCAACGTACGCTTCTTTCACAAATTTGTGAAGTTAAGGAACCGTATAAACTGCGATTGGGTGTCGTGATGATGTGCGACGGTGGTGCTGATCAGGGGAGATGAACCGGGAATGACGGAGCGGGCGGACAGGGCCGAACGGCCCGGGGCGGCGGACCGGCAGGCCTCCCGGGAACCGGAACGCGACCCGGAGGCGGTCTCCCGGTTCGTGGAGCACTTCGCGGCCCAGCTCGTCGAGGCGGGCGTGCCCCGGATGCCGGCCCGGGTCTTCGCCGCGCTGCTCGCCTCCGACTCCGGCACCCTGACCTCGGCCGAACTCGGCGAGCGGCTGCGCATCAGCCCCGCGGCCGTCTCCGGCGCGGTGCGCTACCTGGCGCAGGTGCACATGGCCTCGCGGGAGCGTGAACCCGGCTCGCGCCGGGAGCGGTACCGGGTGCACGGCGACCAGTGGTACGAGACCCTGACCAGCCGCGAGGCCGTTCTCAAGCGCTGGAGCCACGCCCTGCGGGAGGGCGTCGACAGCCTCGGCGCCACCACCCCGGCCGGGCGCCGGCTGGCCGAGACGCTGGCCTTCTTCGAGTTCGTCGACACCGAGGTCGCCGCGATGATGGTCCGCTGGCGTGCCCGGCGTGAGGAGCTCTTCGGCTCCCCGTGACGCCCCCGGTTCCGGACTACTCCGGCACCGGCAGGGTCAGCCCCCAGGCCCCCTCCCGTACCGTCCACGTCCGCCGCCGCACCGGACCCGACACCACCGCGTCCGCCCGGTAGCGGAAGTCCGCCCCCACGACCGTCACCATGCGCCCCGAGGCCAGCAGCGGCGACGGCTCCGCGCCGGGACCCTGCAGCGGGCGCACCTCGACTACGGCCGTCCCGCCCTCGCCCGGCGTCACCGACACCGCCTCCACGGGCTGGTCCAGGTCCACGACCGTCTCCCCGTCGACCTCCACCCGCAGCCGGGCGGGACCGGGCGCCGGCACCGCGTCGAGCCGCGCGGGGCGCGGGGCCAGCGTGCGCACCAGTGAGCGGTACCGCGTACGCAGCCAGGGGTGCCCGTCGGGAGCTTCCAACGGCCGCGCGGCGGCCGTCCGCACCGGCGGGATGCCGAGCGTGCCCAGCACCACCCCGTCGCTGTCGTCGATCAGCAGGTCGAGCCGCCGCTCGGCGCCCTCCAGCACGGCCCGCGCCGCCGCCACCGGGCCGGCCGGCACGCCCAGGGACTCCGCCAGCGCCGCCTCCCCGACCGGCACCACGGCCAGCGCGCACCCGGTCAGCTCCCGGTGCCGGTGCAACAGGGTCACCGCACGCACCAGCGCCCGGTCGTCACCGATCACGACCGGCCGCCGGGAACCCCGTCGGCCGAGTGCCCGGGCGAATTCCTCCGGGCCCTCCGGCAGACACACCTTGGTGGTCGCACCCGCGCTGAGCACGTCTTTCGCGATCCGTACGGACTCCCCGTCCCCCTGCCGTGCCGCCGGATCGATGATCACCAGCAGCTGATCGGACGTCGCGAAGGTCGCCACCTCGGTCCTGCCTCGCTTCCTCGGGTAGCATCTTTGTGCAAGAGCCCCTTGCGCTATTGCGCCAGGGGCTTCGTCTATTCCGGGGCATCCGGTCCGACGGTCGTGCGACCAAAGGCGGTCGCGGTGGTATGCGGCGGTGCACATTACGCCCACGCCCCCGACCATGGACATGCCCCGCCCGGAAGGGGTGTACGCGCGTGCCCGCACTTGTGCTGCTCGGTGCTCAGTGGGGTGACGAAGGCAAGGGGAAGGCGACCGACCTGCTCGGTGGCTCGGTGGACTATGTAGTGCGATACCAGGGCGGCAACAACGCCGGCCACACGGTCGTCGTGGGCGACCAGAAGTATGCACTCCACCTCCTCCCTTCCGGAATCCTCTCGCCCGGCTGTACGCCGGTCATCGGTAACGGTGTCGTCGTCGACCCGTCGGTCCTGCTCTCCGAGCTGAGCGGTCTGAACGAGCGTGGCGTTGACACGTCCAAGCTCCTGATCAGCGGTAACGCGCACATCATCACGCCGTACAACGTGACCGTCGACAAGGTGACGGAACGCTTCCTCGGCAAGCGCAAGATCGGCACCACCGGCCGCGGCATCGGTCCGACCTACTCCGACAAGATCAACCGCGTCGGTATCCGGGTCCAGGACCTGTACGACGAGTCGATCCTGACCCAGAAGGTCGAGGCGGCCCTCGACGCCAAGAACCAGATCCTCACCAAGCTCTACAACCGCCGCGCGATCGCCGCGGGCCAGGTGGTCGAGGAACTGCTGGGCTACGCCGAGCAGATCGAGCCGTACGTCGCCGACACCGTCCTGGTCCTCAACCAGGCGCTGGAGGACGACAAGGTGGTCCTCTTCGAGGGCGGCCAGGGCACGCTGCTGGACATCGACCACGGCACGTACCCGTTCGTCACCTCGTCGAACCCGACCGCGGGCGGTGCCTGCACGGGTGCCGGCGTCGGCCCGACGAAGATCAGCCGCGTGATCGGCATCCTCAAGGCCTACACGACCCGTGTCGGTGCCGGCCCGTTCCCGACGGAGCTCTTCGACGAGGACGGCGAGGCGCTGCGCCGCATCGGCGGCGAGCGGGGTGTGACCACCGGCCGCGACCGCCGCTGCGGCTGGTTCGACGCGGTCATCGCCCGCTACGCGACCCGGGTCAACGGCCTGACCGACTTCTTCCTCACCAAGCTGGACGTCCTCACCGGCTGGGAGCAGATCCCGGTCTGCGTGGCGTACGAGATCGACGGCAAGCGGGTCGAGGAACTGCCCTACTCGCAGACCGACTTCCACCACGCGAAGCCGGTCTACGAGACCCTGCCGGGCTGGTCCGAGGACATCACCAAGGCGAAGTCCTTCTCCGACCTGCCGAAGAACGCCCAGAACTACGTCAAGGCGCTGGAGGAGATGTCCGGCGCCCCGATCTCCGCGATCGGCGTGGGCCCGGGCCGGACCGAGACGATCGAGATCAACTCGTTCTTGTAGGAGCCCGTTCCTGTGGGGAGGGGTCGGCCGGCGCGGGGCACCCGCCCGGCCGTCCCCCTTCACCCACGAGGCCCGGAC
The DNA here is from genome assembly GCF_055592265.1 of Streptomyces sp. NPDC041129. NCBI lineage: Bacteria > Bacillati > Actinomycetota > Actinomycetes > Kitasatosporales > Streptomycetaceae > Streptomyces > Streptomyces sp. NPDC041129. The sequence goes on from NZ_JBVIYV010000005.1 coordinate 295,852, forward strand.
GTCACCCGGGTCGTACACGGACAGCCGGAGGGTGAACCCCCGCTGGCCCAGGTAGCGGCTCACCGTGGCCTGGCGTTCGCCGGAACTCCGTCTCCTCCGCGTCGACATCGGTGCGGATCAGCTTGACGGCGACGGTCTCGGCGTGGGCACCGGCGCGGCCTTTCGCGAGAGGTGGACCCGGCCCATGCCGCCGGCGCCGAGACGGGCGACCCGGCGGTAGGGGCCTATGCGCGGGGGGTCGTCGTGGGCCAGGGGCTGCATGGTCCGCGATCATTCCGGAGAACGACCGGGACATGGCACGTCACCGGGACCACGCCCCGGAGTCCCGGGGCGCGGTCCGGGAACGACGCGCACCCTCAGCTGAAAACGATCATCGAGCCCTGGGCCAGGGACCGGGTGGCCGCCGCGTGCAGGCCGAGCCACACGTGCCGTTCCCGGGCGAAGGGGCTGGGGTCGTACGGCGCGGGGACGGCCGGCTCCTCCAGCTCCGTGGGGGCGGCGGGGGGCTCCGGCGCCGCCGGGGGGTTGGCCGGGTCGATGCCGAGTGACGGGGCGACGTGCTCCAGCTCGCGCAGCAGGCTCTGCGAGGAGCCCAAGGGGCCGCCGCCGGCGAGGAGTTCGTCGTTGGACAGCGGGTGCGGGAAGTCGACGGGGACGTACGCGCCCGCATGGTCGTAGTGCCAGACCAGGTGGGACTGCTGGGCCGTCGACTCGAACATCTCCAGCAACTGCTCGTAGTCGCCGCCGAGTTCGTCCACCGGCGTGACCGGCAGCCCGCAGACCTGGAGCAGGTATGCCCGGCGCAGGAAGTGCAGCGCGTCGTAGTCGAAGCCGGCCACCGGGGCGACCTCACCGGACAGGCCCGGCATGTACTGGTACACCGGCACCGGCGGGAGTCCGGCCGCGGCCAGCGCGTCGTTGTAGTGCGCGAGTTCCTCGGCGAACGGGTTGTCCGGGGTGTGGCACAACACGTCCACGAGCGGTACCAGCCACAGGTCACAGGCCAAAGAGAGCTCCTCGCATCGGCAGGCGCGCGTCTCACGCACGGCAGCGGGTGGTCAGGGAAGGGTAGTCGGTGCGGGGCGGGCACAGCCCCCCTCGTGCGGGTCCCATACCCAGAGCTCACCGTGGAGTCTCCACATCCGCGTCATTCCGGCGGCAGCCGTTCCAGCAGGGCCAGCGAGTGGGCGTTGGCGGCGGCGACGATCTCCTGGGCGGCCCCGGCCTCGCGGCGGGCCAGCGCGTCGACGAGTTCGGTGTGCCCGGCCCACAGCCGGCCGCGGATGTCCGGCAGCCGGCGCAGGTGCTGCACCGCGCACACCCAGGACTGCACGCGCAGCCGGTGCAGGAAGTCGGCGAGATAGGGGTTGCCGAACAGCCCGCTCAGCTCGCGCCAGAAGCGCAGGTCGTAGCCGATCAGCACACTGAGGTCACCGGCCGCGGCGGCCCGCTGGGCCTCCTCGCCGCGCCGGCGCACGGCGGCGAGGGCCGCCACCGTCCGCGGGCTGTCCATGTCGGCGAAGGCCGGGTGGTCGACGGTCAGCGCCCGGAACATCCCGTCGGTGACCAGGCCGCGGGCCTCGAGCATCCGGCGGTAGTCGGTGAGGGAGTACTCGGGGACCCGGAAGCCCCGGTGCTGGTCGGCCTCCAGGATGCCCTGCGCGGACAGGTCGACCAGTGCCTCGCGGACCGGTGTCGCCGAGACGCCGTACTGTTCGGCGATCTCCTTGACGGTGAACGCCCGGCCCGGGGTGAGGCGGCCCGCCAGCACCTCGTCGCGCAGCGCGTCCGCGATCTGCTGGCGCAGGGTGCTGCGCGTCACGGAGCCGTTGCCGGGCATCGTCGGGGCCTCTCCTCACGCGTACGGGTGACGTACTCGCACGTACTCGCCATTCTTTACGAGCACGTCACCTTACGCGTTCGGATCGCCCCGGCGGCAGCCGTGGAAGGGCTACTCGGTGTACTCGTCGGCCGTGCTCAGCGCCGTGTCCAGGGCCGCGAGGCCCTCCTTCAGCTCGGCCTCCGTCACGTTGCACGGCGGCACCACATGGGTGCGGTTCATGTTCACGAAGGGCCACAGGCCGTTCCGCTTGGCGGCGGCCGCGAAGGCGGCCATCGGGGCGTTCGCCTCGCCGGCCGCGTTGTACGGCACCAGCGGCTCGCGGGTCTCCCGGTTCTTCACCAGGTCCAGTGCCCAGAACATGCCGGTGCCGCGGACCTCGCCCACGCTCGGGTGCCGCGCGGCCAGCTCGGCCAGGCCCGGTCCGACCACGCTCTCGCCGAGCCGCCTGGCGTTCTCGACGACGCCCTCCTCCGCCATCACGCCGATCGTGGCGACGGCGGCGGCGCAGGCCAGCGGGTGCCCGGAGTAGGTGAGACCGCCGGGGTAGGGCCGCTTGCCGAAGGTCTCGGCGATCTCCGCGGAGATGGCGACACCGCCGAGCGGCACGTACCCGGAGTTCACACCCTTGGCGAAGGTCATCAGGTCCGGCACCACCCCGAACAGGTCGGCCGCGAACCACTCGCCGGTCCGCCCGAACCCGGCCATGACCTCGTCCAGGACGAAGACGATCCCGTACTTGTCGCACAGCTCGCGGACGCCGGCCAGATAGCCGGGCGGCGGCAGCATGATCCCGGCGGTGCCGGGGATGGTCTCCAGGATGATCGCGGCGATGGTGCCCGGCCCCTCGAAGGCGATCGTCGTCTCCAGGTGCTCCAGGGCCCGCGCGGTCTCCTGCTCCTCGGTCTCGGCGTAGAAGCGGGACCGGTACAGGAACGGCGCCCAGAAGTGGACGACACCGGCGCTGCCGCTGTCCGAGGGCCAGCGGCGCGGGTCGCCGGTGATGTTCACCGCCTGCTGGGTGCCGCCGTGGTACGAGCGGTACGCCGAGAGCACCTTCGGGCGGCCCGTGTGCAGCCGGGCCATGCGCACCGCGTGCTCGACGGCGTCCGCGCCGCCGTTGGTGAAGAAGATCTTGTCCAGGTCGCCCGGGGTCCGCTCGGCGATCAGCCGGGCCGCCTCCGAGCGCGCCTCGATCGCGAAGGCGGGCGCGAAGGTCGTCATCCTCGCCGCCTGCTCCTGTATCGCGGCGACGACCTTGTGATGCTGGTAGCCGATGTTGGTGTAGACGAGCCCGCTGGTGAAGTCCAGGTACCGCTTGCCGTCGTAGTCCCAGAAGTACGACCCCTCGGCGCCGGCCACGGCGAGCGGGTCGATGAGGTCCTGCGCGGACCAGGAGTGGAAGACGTGCGCGCGGTCCGCGGCCTTCACTGCGGCGCCGGCTTCGGGATTGGGCTGAGGGGTCATGCGGCCGAGGGTAGATGGCCCCGCCACGGCCGCGACATCGGCGTCCTGTTCGCCGGCCGGGTGCTTTTCACGACAGGTTGTCGACGTGCGCCGGGCGGGCGCCCGCGCGGCCGGGGGGCGCCCGGACACGCTGTTACCGAACCGTGGACGCACGGCGGCGCTGCTTCCGGTACGCCCGCACTATTCTCGGTCCGTTGCAGACCTATGGGGGGAAGGCGGCGCGGGGATGGAGAAGCTGGGACCGGGGGACCCACGGCAGATCGGGGCGTACCGGCTGCTGGCACGGCTGGGCGCGGGCGGCATGGGGCAGGTGTTCCTGGCCCGGTCGGACCGGGGCCGTACCGTCGCCGTGAAACTGATCCGCCGGGAACTGGCCGCCCAGGAGGAGTTCCGGGCCCGGTTCCGGCAGGAGGTGGGGTCCGCGCGGCGGGTCGGCGGGTACTGGACCGCGCCCGTGCTGGACGCGGACACCGAGGCGCCGGTGCCCTGGGTGGCCACCGGGTACGTCGCCGGGCCGAGCCTTCAGCAGGTCGTCGGGCACGATCACGGGGCGCTGCCCGAGCGGTCGGTGCGCATCCTCGCGGCCGGGCTCGCGCACGCGCTGAAGGACATCCACGCCGCCGGGATCGTCCACCGCGACCTCAAGCCGTCGAACGTGCTGGTGACGATCGACGGGCCGCGCGTGATCGACTTCGGCATCGCGCGGGCGCTCGAGACGCTGGCCGGGGACGGCCTGACCCGGACCGGTTCGCTGGTGGGGTCGCCCGGGTTCATGGCGCCGGAGCAGGTGCGCGGGGACCGGCTCACCCCCGCCTGCGACGTCTTCTGCCTCGGGTCCGTGCTGGCCTACGCGGCGACCGGTGTGCTGCCCTTCGGCGGCGCGAACAGCGGGGTGCACGCCCTGATGTTCCGTATCGCCCAGGAGGAGCCCGACCTGGAGGGGATGCCGGAGGGCATCGCCGACCTGGTCCGCGACTGCCTGTGCAAGGACCCCGCCGCCCGCCCCTCGCTGGACCGCATCCTGGAGCGGACGGGCGCGGAGGACACGGTCTCCGGCGGCCGCTCCCGCGACCCCTGGCTGCCCGGCGCCCTGGTGGCCCAGCTCGGCCGCCACGCGGTCCGCCTCCTGGAGGTGGAGGACCCACAGTCGGCCCCCGACCCGGAAGCCCCCGCCATGAGCGGCCCGGACGGGGCACAGGGCCCGGCGGCGGGTGCGGGTGCTCCGGCAGGCGGGGGTGCTCAAGCGGGCTCTGGCCTCCCGGCGGGTCAGGGTGGCCCCGGCGCGGGTGGCCCCGGCGGGGCGCGGGTTCCCGTGGCGGGCGCGGGAGCGTCCTCGGACGCCGGTGCCCCAGGGGATCCGGCCGCCGCAGCGGGTTCGCGTGCCGAGGCGGGCGGGGGTGCGCCGATGGGATCGGGTGCGCCGGGTCCGGGTGGCCCCGATGGGGCGCAGACCTCGATGGCGGGTGCGGGAGCGTCCTCGGGGCCGGATGGCCCGGTGGGTGCCTCCGCCTCGGCGGGCTCGGGAACACCAGCGGGCTCGGATGCCCCGGCGGGCGCTGTTCAAGCGGGCTCTGCTCTCCCGGCCGGCTGGGTTGCCCAAGCGGGTCAGGGTGGCCCGGGCGCGGGTGGCCCCGATGGGGCGCAGGGCCCTGCGGCGGGCGGGGGCGCCTGGGCGGGTCCGGGTGCCCCGGCGGGCGCAGATGCCCTCGCGGGCCCCGGTGCTCCCGTGGGCTCCGGTGCTCCCGGTGGGCCCGGAGGGGCCCACGGTGTGCAGGTGCCAGGGGCCGGGGGCTCCGTCGAGCACTCGCCCGTGGCTGACGACGCCCCGACTCCTCCGCCCCCGGGCGGGCCCGGTGGTGGGAGTGCGGCGGTCGGTCACCTGCCGACCCTGGTGGCCGGGCAGACCCCGCCGCCCGGGGCGCCGCCCCCCGCCTACGGCTCGCCCGCCCCGTACGGCTACGGCTACCCGCAGCAGGCCCAGCAGCATCCGCAGCCCCCGTCCGCCGGCTACGGCTACCCGCAGCAGCCGTACACCCCGTACGGCGGGCTCGGTTCCACCCCGCCCTACGGTCCGCCGCCGTTCACCGGGCGGCCGGAGCCGGAGCGCCCGGGCGGCCGGTCCACCGCGCTGCTCGTCGTGATCGCGCTGGTGGTGGCGCTGGGCGCGGGCGGCTCGGTGTACGCGCTGATGAAGCACGGCGGCGACGAAACGGCCGGCGGCACGGTCGGACCCGCGCCGACCGGCACCACGAGCGCCCCGCCCGTCACCTCTCCGGCACCCACGCCGACGCCCTCCGCCTCGGCCTCCTCCGCGGCGGCGGACGGCGACGTACCCGCTGCCTACCTCGGCACCTGGGAGACCACCATCGACAATGCCAACGGCACCAACACCCGCCGGCTGACCATCGCCCAGGGTGACGTCGGCGACAAGGTCCTCACCCTGGTCGCGGACGGCCCCGGCGAGGGCGGCGGCACGTACCACTGCGTCTTCGAGGCGACCCTCGCCGAACAGCCGGGCGACGGCGGCCCGTTGGAGATCGGCCCGTCCACGGTCAGCAGCGGCGAGCCGATGTCGTCCTGCTCCCCGGGCGAGGCCACCGAGGTCACCCTGCTCCCGGACGGACGGCTGAAGCGGGCGAAGGCGAGCGGCGGCGAGAGCCTGACGTACACCAAGCGGTGAGCTGAGATCCCGCTCGTCACAAGGCAGTTGAACGTTCGGCGAACTCCGGCCGACGCGTCCGGTTCCCGCCCCTCGCCGTGCGTACCGTGACCCCACCATCCGACTCCGGTGAGTGGCGGGGGCACCCGTATGGAGTGGCTGAGCCCGGCAGGTCTTCCAGCGCCGGGTGCTGGGCCGCGGCGAGTTCGCGAACTCCTCCGTCGACTGAGTCCACAAGGACGACGCGACGGCCCCGGTGACCCGCTGCGGGCTCGACTCCACCGACCAGGTGCTGGCCGAGGTGGCCGACCTGCCCGGCGCCGTCGGCTACAGCGAACTCAACCTGGCCACCCGGGCCGAGGGCCTGCACGTCCTGGCACTCGACTCCGGCGCCCCTTCCGTGGACGCGATCGAGCACGGCCGCAGCACCTACCCGTACCGCGAGATCGAGTACGCGTACACCTACGGGCAGCCCCCGGCGGACTCCCTGGCGTCGAGCTTCCTGACCTATCTGACCAGGGGCAACGGGCAGGACGTGATCCGTACCCACGGCCATGTGCCGTGCTGGACGCCGGAGGGCCTGCGGCTGTGCCGGTGAGGTGCGGCCTACCGGGGCTCCGGTGGCCGCTGGCGGGGCATGTTCGGGCGGGCGCCGTTCGCGGGCGGCAGGGGGTGCCGGCCCGCCGGGGCCGCCGACTCCGCACGCATGCCGGCCGCCACCGCCGTCTGGATCCCGAGCGGTGCCGACCCCGTGCGGAACGCCACCATCCAGTCGGCCGTCTCCGTGCGCACCAGGTCCTGCAGGTCCTCCGAGAAGCGCCGCAGCATCCCCAGGCACCGCTCCGCTGCCTCGCTCGCCGTGCCCTCCGCGGGGCCCAGCACCTCCCGGACGCTCTCCGAGGCCCAGTCGAACTGCAGCACCTGCAACCGCCGCTGCACGGCCTGCGCGGTTGCCACGTCCCTTATCCACCCGGAGGTGACCCCGAAGAACCGGTCGGCGCCGACGCAGGCCACCGCGAGCAGCAGCGCCAGATACCCCCAGGGCGCGACCCCGCCGACCACCCCGGTCATGTCCAGCAGGGGCAGCGCCGCCCCGAGGGCCGCCCCGGTCGCCGCCCCGGCCCGCAGCACCCGTGCGCCCCGCCGCTTCCAGACCCGGTCCTCGAGGTACCAGGCGGCCGTGTCCAGCGCCCCCCGCTCCACCCACCGGTACAGCTCGTCGAGGCGCTCGGCGGGCTCTCCCCAGTCCCCGAGCGGGAAGGTCCGCCCGGTCAGATCGTCCGGCCGCGGTCCGGCCGGACCTTCGCCCCGGCCGTCCTGAGGCGGACCCTCGGGCTGCATCTCCGGCTGACCCACCCGGCACTCCCTACTGAACACGACACCGAACACGGCACTGCGCACCCCCGTCACACCGCGTGACATCTGATGCCGACGTGCGGCCCCCTTCCTACCGCCCAATGGGTGGCACGGACGTAGCTTTGCCGGCTTTTCCGCCCGGAAGAGGGCCTTGATCAGGTATAGGGCGGCCGCCGTAATCACTCGAAAGAGTGGCGCGGCGATGGCCGGGCAGACCACGTAGGCTCGTGCACAGCGAACGACGACGCAGTGGACGAGGAACCAGGAGCTGATCGTGATTCCCGGTGGTGGCCAGCCCAACATGCAGCAGCTGCTCCAGCAGGCCCAGAAGATGCAGCAGGACCTCCAGCGGGCGCAGGAGGAACTGGCGAACACGGAGGTCGACGGACAGGCGGGCGGCGGCCTGGTGCGGGCCACCGTCACCGGTTCCGGCGAGCTGCGGGCGCTGAAGATCGACCCGAAGGCGGTGGACCCCGAGGACACCGAGACCCTCGCGGACCTGATCGTGGCGGCCGTGCAGGCGGCCAACGAGAACGCGCAGAACCTGCAGCAGCAGAAGCTGGGACCGCTGGCCCAGGGCCTCGGCGGCGGCAGCGGGATCCCGGGTCTGCCCTTCTGATCCGCCGGCCGTTCCGGTGCCCGCCACCTGAGCGAAACCCCCACCGCCTTCCTAGGACAGGCGGCAGCCAACTACCGTACGTACCGAAAGGTCTCCAGGAAGGGCAGTCCGTTGTACGAAGGCGTGGTCCAGGACCTCATCGACGAGCTGGGGCGGCTGCCCGGCGTCGGTCCCAAGAGCGCGCAGCGGATCGCCTTCCACATCCTGCAGGCGGAGCCGGCCGACGTGAAGCGGCTCGCGCAGGCGCTCCTGGAGGTCAAGGCGAAGGTCCGCTTCTGCGCGACCTGCGGCAACGTGGCGCAGGAGGAGCTGTGCAACATCTGCCGCGACCCGCGCCGCGACCCGTCCGTCATCTGCGTGGTGGAGGAGCCGAAGGACGTCGTCGCGATCGAGCGCACCCGCGAGTTCCGCGGCCGGTACCACGTCCTGGGCGGCGCGATCAGCCCGATCGAGGGCGTGGGCCCCGACGACCTGCGCATCAGGGAACTCCTGGCCCGGCTGGCGGACGGCACGGTCACCGAGCTGATCCTCGCCACCGACCCCAATCTCGAAGGCGAGGCGACGGCCACGTACCTCGCCCGCATGATCAAACCCATGGGCCTGAAGGTCACCCGCCTGGCCAGCGGCCTCCCGGTGGGCGGCGACCTGGAATACGCGGACGAGGTCACTCTCGGCCGCGCCTTCGAGGGGAGACGACTCCTAGATGTCTGACGCCACGCTGCACGACTCGACGCGGAACCCGGACGACTTCTCGGTCCAGATCGCGGACCAGGTCGAGAGCTTCCTGGTCGCCGTCACGGAGGTGGCGAGGGGGGACGAGCCCGGCTCGACGGTCCCCTTCCTCCTCCTGGAGATCTCCCAGCTCCTGCTGGCCGGCGGCCGTCTCGGCGCCCACGAGGACATCGTCCCCGACGAGCGCTACGAGCCGGACCTCGGCCCCGAGGGGGACGTGGACGAACTCCGCGAGAACCTGGCCCGTCTGCTGGACCCCGTCGACGTCTACTCCGAGGTCTTCGACCCCTACGAGCCCCGCAAGGCCTCCGTGCCGGCCCGGATCTCCGACGACATCGCCGACATCATGGCGGACCTCCGGCACGGCATGGCCCACTACCGGTCGGGCCGCATCACGGAGGCCCTGTGGTGGTGGCAGTTCTCCTACTTCTCCAACTGGGGCCCCACCGCCTCCGCCGTGCTGCGCGCCCTGCAGTCCGTCCTCATCCACGTCCGTCTCAACCAGCCCCTCGAGGAGCTCGACGGGCTCGACACCGACCAGGGCATGGGCGACGAGACCCTCGAGTTCGAGGCGGGCCGTGTCATGGCCGAGGAGATCGGCGGCCCTCTCGGCATGGGCCCGGGCAGGTAGCCGTCGCGCTGTGACGCGGGGCACTTTGCGCGTGCTCCGCCTCCGGCTGGGCAGGTGCCGGTTGCGGGCGTCCGGCGTCTCACCATGCGGGAGCAGGGGGGCGGAAAACGGACGCTCGGTAAACTGAGCCGACACAAACGAACCGAGCGAGGAGCGCACGTGGGCCTTGTCGTGCAGAAGTACGGAGGCTCCTCCGTAGCCGATGCCGAGGGCATCAAGCGCGTCGCCAAGCGGATCGTGGAAGCGAAGAAGAACGGCAACCAGGTGGTTGTCATCGTTTCCGCGATGGGCGACACGACGGACGAGCTGATCGATCTCGCCGAGCAGGTTTCACCCATGCCTGCCGGCCGGGAGTTCGACATGCTGCTGACCGCCGGTGAGCGCATCTCCATGGCGCTGCTGGCCATGGCGATCAAGAACCTGGGGCACGAGGCCCAGTCGTTCACCGGCAGCCAGGCAGGCGTCATCACCGACTCGGTCCACAACAAAGCCCGGATCATCGACGTCACGCCGGGGCGTATCCGCACCGCGCTGGACGAGGGCAACATCGCCATCGTCGCCGGGTTCCAGGGCGTCAGCCAGGACAAGAAGGACATCACCACGCTCGGCCGCGGTGGGTCCGACACCACGGCGGTGGCCCTGGCGGCCGCCCTCGACGCCGAGGTGTGCGAGATCTACACCGACGTCGACGGCGTGTTCACCGCCGACCCGCGCGTGGTGAAGAAGGCGAAGAAGATCGACTGGATCTCCTTCGAGGACATGCTGGAACTCGCGGCGTCCGGTTCCAAGGTGCTGCTCCACCGCTGTGTGGAGTACGCCCGCCGCTACAACATCCCGATCCATGTCCGCTCCTCGTTCAGCGGGCTGCAGGGCACGTGGGTCAGCAGCGAGCCAGTCGTGCAGAAGACACAGCAGCAAGGGGAGAAGAAGGTGGAGCAGGCCATCATCTCGGGCGTCGCGCACGACACCTCCGAGGCCAAGATCACGGTCGTCGGCGTCCCGGACAAGCCGGGCGAGGCCGCCGCGATCTTCCGGACCATCGCGGACGCCGAGATCAACATCGACATGGTCGTGCAGAACGTGTCCGCCGCCTCCACCGGGCTGACGGACATCTCCTTCACCCTGCCGAAGACCGAGGGCCGCAAGGCCATCGACGCCCTGGAGCGCAACAAGGGCGGCATCGGCTTCGACTCCCTGCGCTACGACGACCAGATCGGCAAGATCTCCCTGGTCGGCGCCGGCATGAAGACCAACCCGGGCGTCACGGCCTCGTTCTTCGAGGCGCTGAGCGACGCGGGCGTGAACATCGAGCTGATCTCGACCTCCGAGATCCGTATCTCGGTCGTCACCCGCAAGGACGACGTGCCGGAGGCCGTCCGCGCCGTCCACACCGCCTTCGGACTCGACTCCGACACCGACGAGGCCGTCGTCTACGGGGGCACCGGCCGATGACCGGCAAGCCGACGCTCGCGGTCGTGGGAGCGACCGGAGCCGTCGGTGCGGTCATGCTCCAGATCCTGTCCCAGCGCGCGGACGTCTGGGGCGAGATCCGTCTGATCGCCTCCCCGCGCTCGGCCGGCCGCAAGCTGGCCGTGCGCGGGGAGGAGGTCGAGGTGACGGCCCTGACGGAGGACGCCTTCGCCGGGGTCGACGTGGCGATGTTCGACGTGCCGGACGAGGTCGCCGCCGAGTGGGCGCCGATCGCCGCCGCGCGCGGTGCGGTCGTCGTCGACAACTCCGGCGCCTTCCGGATGGACCCCGACGTCCCGCTCGTCGTGCCCGAGGTCAACGCGCACGCGGTGCGCAACCGGCCGCGCGGGATCGTCGCCAACCCCAACTGCACCACCCTGTCGATGATCGTCGCCCTGGGCGCGCTGAACGCCGAGTTCGGGCTGCGCGAGCTGGTGGTGTCGTCGTACCAGGCGGTGAGCGGCGCCGGGCGGGCCGGGGTGGACACTTTGCGGGCCCAGCTGTCCCTGGTCGCCGGGACCGAACTGGGCACCAAGCCCGGTGACGTACGGCGGGCCGTCGGGGAGGACACCGGGCCCTTCCCGGAGCCGGTCGCGCTCAACGTGGTCCCCTGGGCCGGGTCGCTCCGGGAGGGCGGTTGGTCCTCGGAGGAGATGAAGGTGCGGGACGAGTCCCGCAAGATCCTCGGGCTGCCCGCGCTGCCGGTCGCCGTCACCTGCGTACGGGTACCGGTGATCACCACGCACTCCCTCACGGTCCACGCGCGGTTCCAGGGCGAGGTGACCGTCGACGGCGCCCGCGAGATCCTCGCCACCGCACCCGGTGTGGTGCTGTGCGACGACCCGGCCGCCGGCGAGTTCCCCACGCCCGCCGACGTGGTGGGCACCGATCCCACCTGGGTGGGGCGGGTCCGGCGCGCGCTGGACGACCCGACCGCGCTGGAGCTCTTCGTGTGCGGGGACAACCTGCGCAAGGGCGCCGCGCTGAACACCGCGCAGATCGCCGAACTGATCGCGGCGGAGATCGCGGAAGAGACTGTCGCCCGCGGCTAGAACGTTTGTAGTATCCATGTAAGGAATGTGGCCGGGAGCATGGTCCAAACCACTTGATCCACGCTCTCCGGCGACAGAGGATTTTCCTCCCCGTCCTCCGCAACCGTGCGGAGGGCGGGGAGCGTCTTTGCAGTGACCCTTGCGAGGCGTGGGCGTGAGGATCCGGCGTGGGGACGCCGTGGTCCGGGCGGGGGGACGCCCGTTCAATTGGGACATAAAGGAAGAGCGGGGCGCATGACGGCTGTTGAGGATCCGTCGGTTGTCGCACATGTGACGTCCGGCACGTACAACCCTCTTGGGGGGAAGCGTGTCCAACTGGCGTGGCAGAGGTACTCGAACTCAGTGCGGCCCGCGGCACCGCGGCCCTCCGGCCGGTCCGTGCGGCGCTCCGGCCGCGCATGGCCGGCGGCATGCCGGTGATTGCGCCCATGCCCGCGGCGCGGCCCACCCGCATCCCCAGTCAGCGTGACGGCTCCGAGGAGAACGCGGCCGCCGCGCCGGCCGCGGACACCGCGGCCGCCGGCACCACCGTCGACCACCTCACCGAGACCTACCGGGCGCACTACCGCTCGCTGCTCGGTCTCGCCGCGCTGCTCCTCGACGACACCGCCTCCTGCGAGGACGTCGTCCAGGAGGCGTTCATCCGAGTCCACTCGGCCCGCAAACGCGTCCGCGATCCCGAGAAGACCCTCGCCTACCTGCGGCAGACGGTCGTCAACCTGTCCCGTTCCGCCCTGCGCCGCCGCATCCTCGGCCTGAAGCTGCTCTCCAAGCCGATGCCGGACATGGCGAGCGCGGAGGAGGGCGCCTACGACCAGCTCGAGCGCCGCGACCTCATCAAGGCGATGAAGGGCCTGCAGCGCCGCCAGCGCGAGGTCCTGGTGCTGCGCTACTTCGCGGACATGACCGAGGCCCAGGTCGCCGAGACGCTCGGGATATCGCTGGGCTCGGTGAAGGCGTACGGCTCCCGGGGCATCGCCGCGCTGCGGGTGTCCATGGAGGCGTCGGCATGAGTGAGCACACCGAACGCGGCGTCGAGGGCGTCCCGCCCGAGGACCCCTCGCCCGAGAACCTCTCGCACGAGCGCCACGAGCCCTACGCCTGGCACGAGCCGACGGAGGGTCACGAGCAAGAGCACCCGCAACCGCACGCTGGGAACGGAACTGTGAACCACGGCCCCGACCACAAGGGCTCCGACAAGCCCGGCACGGGCCTCGACGCGCTCGACGGGCTCGGCTCGGACGAGCAGGCCCTGCGCAGTCTGCTGCACTCGGCGGTCGACGACATCGAACCGCGCACCGGCACCCTCGCCCACCTGCGCCGGGCGGTACCGGCCCGCCGGGCCCGCAAGCGCCACGCCGCCGTCGGCATGGCCGCCGCTGCCCTGTTCATCGGCACCGCCGTCCCCGCCCTCGTCCACGTCTCGAACTCCGGCGGCACCGACCCCAACACCGCCATGGCGGGCCAGTCCTCCGAGGCACAGGGCGGCGCGAGCCAGGGAAAGGACCCGCAGGCCGGCACCGGCGGCACCGGCGGCTCCCGCGGCAGCACCCCCGGGCAGGACAAGGACAACGGCAAGACCGGTGATCGGGGTACGACCGGCAGCGGTAACGGCTCCGCCGGCGCCGCCGACCCGTCCGCCTCCACGGCCTCGGGCGCCGGGCTGTGTACGGCGGCCCAGCTGAGCTCCGTCACCGGGGGCGTCGACGCCCCGGACTCGACGGGCGTCGTCTACGGCACCTTCCGCGTCACCAACACCTCGGGCACCGCCTGCACCGTGACCGGCGGGGTCGTGGTCAGCGCCACCGCGCAGGGCGCGGCGGACCAGGCCAAGATCGGTGTCGTCCGGCACGTGGCCGGGGACGCGGCGGCCGCGCTGCCCGACCCCTCGCTCGAGGTCGCCAAGCTGGTCCTGCAGCCGGGCGCGGCCTACGAGGAACGGTTCGCCTTCGTGCCCTCCGAGACCTGCCCCGCGGGTGGCGGCTCCACCTCCACGGGCGGCTCAGACGGCGGGGGAGAGCCCTCGCCCGACCCGTCGCCCTCGCAGGACGCGAGCGCCGGCGGTGGCACGGACACCGGCGGCACCTCGGGCACCACGACCCAGCTCGTCACCGAGGAGGGCACCGCCGACGGCAGCGTCCTCGTCGGCTACACCGGCGAGACGGGCTCCCCGTCGACGTCCGCGACGGTGTCCAACGCCTGCGCGGGCACGGTGTACTACACCGGGGTGCTGGCGGCGTCGTAGCCCTCGGACGGCGGACGGACCCAGGACGACGGGCGGCGACCGGCAGGGGAGCCGCCCGCGACCGCGGCGGTCTCAGACGGCCGTGGGAGCGGAGGATGTCCCCTGCTCCTCGCCCTCCCGCTCCTGATCCGGCACCAGACCGAGCGCCGCGTCCCGCTGGAACTCCACCTCTCGGCGCAGCAGCCGGAACCACATGAAGACCACGAAGCCCGCGAAGACGAACCACTCCCCGGTGTAGCCGAGGTTCTGGAAGGCCTTCAGGTCGAGACCGGTGCCGTCGGGCGCGGTCGCGGGCACGGCCTTCATCCCCGCGTCGGCCCGGTCGAGGGTGACCCAGGCGTCGTACAGCCGGTCCGGCACCAGGTTCACCAGCGTGGCCGAGCTGATCGCCGCCGTCTGCCCGGCGGGCAGCCCGCCCTGGGCGCCGACGCCGTTCTCCCCCGGCGTCTCGGAGGCCTGCAGCGCACCCGTCACGGTGACCTCGCCGCCCGGTGCGGCGGGCGCCTTGGCCGCGTCCGCCGTGCCCGGCAGCCAGCCGCGCACCACGGGCAGGGACCGGCCGGAGTCGGTGCGCAGCAGCGTCAGCACGTAGAAGCCGCTCCTGCCGTCCAGCTCCCGGCCGGGCACCAGGAGTTGCCTGCCGTACCGGCCGCTCGCGGTGACCCGCCGTCCCGAGGTGCTCTTGTCGACGGGCAGCATCGAGTCCAGGGGCCTGGCCGTCCCCTGCCGGTCCGACGCGGTCTGTCCGGTCGCGGCGCGGTGGTCCTGCACCCGCCCCTCGAACCGGCTCAGCTGCCAGGACCCCATGAAGACGCAGAACGGGATGGCGAGCAGCACGAAGACGTTGATGCCCCACCAGCGGGGAGTCAGCAGAAACCGGTACACCCCCACAACGGTACGGCGCCGGTGCGACCGGCCCGCCCCGGGGTCGGCCGCCGGCGCGCGCGGACCCGTGCACGCACTTGTGTACGTATGTGTGTGCGGACCGCGTGGGCATGATCGGGAAGTTGTCCACAGGCTGGGGGCACAGTCAGCGGATTGTCGGTCGGGCCAGGCACTATGGGCGCATGACTGGGGCGATGAGTGAGAGCAGGACGCCGGACACACCGGACATGCCGGACTGGGAGAAGCGCTTCCGGGCGCCACGGGTCTCGCTGCCCGACTGGGCCGAGGACGCGCCGGACCGCTCCCTGTTCGTCTCGAACGCGACGGGCACGTACGAGCTGTACGCCTGGGACCGGGCGACGGGCGGGCAGCGGCAGGCCACGGACCGGCCGAACGGCACGACGGACGGCGTGCTCGCCCCGGACGGCGAGTGGATCTGGTGGTTCGACGACAAGGACGGCGACGAGTTCGGCGTCTGGCGCCGCCAGCCGTTCACGGGCGGCGCGGACGAGACGGCCGTCCCCGGCCTCGAACCCTCCTACCCGGCCGGTCTGGCCCTGGCCCGGGACGGCCGTACGGCGGTGGTCGGCCGCTCCACGGACGACGAGGGCACGACCATCCACCTCGCCCGTGAGGGTGAGGCCACGGTGGAGATCTACCGCCACCGCGAGTCGGCCGGCGTCGGCGACCTCTCCCACGACGGCACCCTGATCGCCGTCGAGCACACCGAGCACGGCGACGCGATGCACGCGGCCCTGCGCGTGCTGCGCCAGGACGGCACGACGGTCGCCGAACTGGACGACACCAAGGGCGGCACCGAGGAGCTCGGCCTCGAGGTGCTGGGCTTCGCCCCCGTGGACGGCGACACCCGGCTGCTCATCGGCCACCAGCGCCGGGGCCGCTGGGAGCCCCTGGTGTGGGACGTGGCGGCGGGAACGGAGACGGACCTCTCCCTCGACCTGCCCGGCGACGTGAGCGCCGAGTGGTACCCGGACGGCACCGCCCTGCTCGTCGTCCACAGCTACGAGGCCCGCAGCGAGCTGTTCCGCTACGACCTGGCCGCCGCCGAGCTGACCCGCATCCCCACCCCGCCCGGCACGGTCTCCGGGGCCACGGCCCGGCCCGACGGCAGTGTGGAGTTCCTCTGGTCGTCGGCCGCCGAGCCGCCCGCGGTGCGTTCCACCTCCGGCCGCGTCGTCCTGGACCCGCCCGGCATGAAGTGCCCGCCGTCGGTGCCGGTGGAGGACGTCTGGGTGGAGGGCCCCGGCGGCCGCATCCACGCCCTGGTCCAGAAGCCGGCGGGCGCGAGCGGCCCGCTCCCCACGGTCTTCGACCTGCACGGCGGCCCGACCTGGCACGACAGCGACGCCTTCGCCGCCGGCCCGGCCGCCTGGGTGGACCAGGGGTACGCGGTGATCCGCGTCAACTACCGGGGCTCCACCGGCTACGGCCGCGCCTGGACCGACGCCCTGAAGCACCGGGTCGGCCTGATCGAGCTGGAGGACGTGGCCGCCGTGCGCGACTGGGCGGTCTCCTCCGGCCTCGCCGACCCGGCTCGCCTCGTCCTCACCGGCGGCTCCTGGGGCGGCTACCTCACCCTCCTCGGCCTCGGCACCCAGCCGGAGGCGTGGGCGGTGGGCATCGCGGTGGTGCCGGTCGCGGACTACGTCACGGCGTACCACGACGAGATGGAAGCCCTGAAGGCCATGGACCGCACCCTGCTGGGCGGCACCCCGGAGGAGGTCCCCGACCGCTTCGAGGCGTCCTCCCCGCTGACCTACGTCGACCAGGTCAAGGCCCCGGTCTACATCTCGGCGGGCGTCAACGACCCCCGCTGCCCCATCCGCCAGATCGACAACTACGTCCAGCGCCTCCAGGCCCGCGACGCGCCGCACGAGGTCTACCGCTACGACGCGGGCCACGGCTCCCTGGTGGTCGACGAACGAATCAAGCAGGTAACCCTGGAACTGGCCTACGCCAACCACCACCTGAACCACGCCTAGCCCCAGGCACCTCGGCCAGGCCCGGGCCCTCCCCAGGCCCGGGCTCCTCGCTCCGGCGGCCGGCAACCGGCCCTTCACGGCCGGTTCCGGGCCCTTCTCGACTGACCGAGACGGGTGGGTGTGGTGGGCGAGTACGGGGGTCCAGGGGGCGGAGCCCCCTGGACGCTCACCCCAACTCCGCGAGCCCCCGACGAGTAGCGGCGACGACAACCCGGTCATCGGCCCGCAGCACATACTCCGGGCCCACATCGACCCGCCCCTCCACCGCCAGCACCCGCCAGGCCCCACCCCGGAACGCCGCCCCCACCGCCCGCCCCTCCAGCTCCGCATGCCCGCCCACCGACACCGCCGCGAACAGCAGCACCCTCCGCTCCACCGGCAGAGCCCCCAGCACCTGCCGCCCCAGCATCGCCCCGGCGAACGCCGGCGCCGAGAGGTGCGACACACTCCGGCTCCGCGTCGGCGCACCGGGATGCGCGGCCCGCAGCGTCCGGTACACCGCCGTCGCGAAGTCGTCGTCGTACAGCCGCAGCACCACCCGCAGATCCGGCCGCACCGACCGGGCGTACAGCGCGGCCTCCAGATTGGTCGTGTCCGCGCTGGTCACGGCGAGCAGCGCGTACGCGCGGTGGATCTTCGCCGCCTCCAGCACCCCTTCCTGCGTCACATCGCCCAGCACCACCGGCACCCGCAGCCGCCGGGCCGTCGCCAGCCCCCGCGCCTCCGGGTCGGCCTCGACGCACACCACCGGGATGTTCAGCTCCCGCAGCCGGGTCAGCACCCGCGTGCCGATCTTCCCCAGCCCCAGCAGCACCACATGCCCCCCGAGCCCGCGCGGCGGTTTCCGCAGCGCTGAGGCGGTCCGGAAGGTGCCCAGCGCTTCGAGCACGGCCGCAAGCAGCACCGGCAGGAGCAGCAACCCGACGAGCCCCGACAGAAGTTGCAGGACCTGCCGCCCGAGCGGCTGCCCGATCGCCGGATCGTCGATGGCGAACAGATCCAGCAGCGTCAGATAGAAGGCCGGCAGGGCACCGATGTCGGTGACCACCCACAGCGCGACGGCGAGCGCGACCACGCACGCCACCAGACCTGCCAGCGACCACCGCAGCCGCCGCGAGAAGAGGGAGGCGAGCGGCGGTACGACCCCGGCCCCCACCCCGCCACCCCGCCCCGCGGCGTCCGGCGCGGCCCCGCCGACGGCCGACACCTGCTCCAGCACCAGGGCGGACCGCCCACGGGCGAGCCGCACCTCGTCGTCGTCGGGCAGCAACCGGGGCTCCTGCTCGCCGCCCTGCCCATTCCCGTCGGCCCGGCCAGTTCCTCCCGGCCCGCCGCCGTTCGCCGAGAGCAGCGCCAGTGTGCACAGCCCCCGGTCCGGGAGCTGTCCGTCCCGGGCCGGGGGCCGTTCGACGGACCGCAGCAGCAGCGTGCCGGCCTGTACGACCTTGGTGGTGCCGGCGACGGCGGCCGCGGCCAGCGCGGGCGCGGCGGTGTCGGCGTCGGACAGCACGGTGGTGGAGGCGTCCAGCCCGCCGTCGGCTCCTTCGCCGGAGGCCAACGTGGCCGCCTGGTCGAGGAGTTCCTCGATGTGCTGGCCCAGTCTCCGGTTGTACAGCCGCAGGACGAGCCGGAGGCGGGGGTTGAGCCGGCGGGCGGTCAGCGCGGCCCGGATGTTGGTCTCGTCGTCGTCGTACACGAGCGCCAGCGCGGCGGCCCGGTCCACGCCGGCCTCCGCGAGCACGGCCTCGGTGAGGTCGACGGCCTCCAGCACCCGTACGCCGTCGGCGCCCTGTCCATGCGCACCGGCCCCGGCGGACCCGCCGCCGCTGCCTGCCCGTCCGACGGTGGCGTTGACCATCCGGTCGAGCAGCGCGGCCGAGGCGGCACGTGCCCGCCCGACCACCGGGGGCCGGGCCAGGCGCTCGTTCGGCGGCACGACGAGGGTGACCTGCTCGCCGTGGAAGGTGCGCAACTCGGCGGTCAGCCGGTGCGCGAGACCGTCGTCACCGCACACCACCATCGTCGCCGTCCCGGCGCCGGGCCCACCTTGGTTCGGAACACTCGCCACGAGGGAGAAGACTGCCGCACGCCGATAGGTGGTTCCAGCAACCGGATGAACTCAGGTCAGCCGAGGCACACCACGAGCAGGCAGAGCTGGGAGGGCGAGGTGGCCGCCGGCGAGGGGCTCGTCGGGGACGTCCCCGAGCTGGTGCCCCCGCCGTTCGCGGGCGCCGAGGTGGCCGGCGCCTGCGCCGCCGAACCGGTGCTCCCGGAAGCGGACCCGGAACCAGAACCGGTCCCGGACCCCGACCCCGACCCGGACCCGGAAGCGGACCCGGACACCGAGCCGACGGTGTGCGTCACGGCCCGGGTGACCGCGGGAAGCGGCGAGGCGGCGGCGTCCGGCCGGCTGGGCGCGGTGGTCCGCGTCCCGGCGGCCATGGTGCGCCGGTCCTGCCCGTCGGACGCGGAGTGACGGGTGTCGGCGTGTGCGGGGGCCGCCGGGGTGTGCGCGGGGCGCGAAGCCCGATGACGGCCGGTGGGCGGTGCCACGTCGGGCCGGGCCCCGGCGGAGGTCTGCCGCTCCGCGACGCCCATGCTGTGGTTGTCGGACGCCGAGGCCGCCTGGGCCCGATCGCCGGAGTGCCGGTCCATGGAGGCCAGCGTGAGACCGCCGCCGACGATCGCGAAGGCGGTCGCCACCGCCGCCCGGCGCTTGTTCTTCTTCCAGCGCACGAGCTGCCGGCGCCGGGCCGCCCGGCCCTGCGACGCGGCGGGACGAACCGCCACCTCGCCGGAGGGCTGGAAGCGGGGCGCCGCGCCCGCACCTGCCGGCTCGGGCTCTTCGGCGGCGTCGACGGAGTCGTCGTACCAGCCACCGGTGCCGAACGCGTCGAACGGACCCGTCTCCGCCGCCGTCGGCAT
This sequence comes from Streptomyces sp. NPDC041129, assembly GCF_055592265.1. NCBI lineage: Bacteria > Bacillati > Actinomycetota > Actinomycetes > Kitasatosporales > Streptomycetaceae > Streptomyces > Streptomyces sp. NPDC041129. The sequence continues at coordinate 315,736 of NZ_JBVIYV010000005.1, forward strand.
GGCCGTCGTGGCACGGGGCGCGCTCACCGCCACCGGCGGAGCGATGTCGGGGGCGTAGGCGCCGCACCCGGGACACACCAGGGCACCGTTCAGATGCCGACGGCACGAGGAGCAGTAGTCCATTTACGGTCTTCCTGAGTCGGCGGCGCCTGCGGCCACGGCCGGGGCCTGTTCACGTTCGTACGGGAGATCGAGCGGTAACGGTAACGAGGCGTTCCGCAGACTGTGTGCGGTCTGTGTGGCGCTCCTGCACACATTTCCTGCGGATCCATGACCGACTCGGGATCATCGGTTTCCGCGCCGCGGCCGCCTAAAGTGACCCAGGTCACAACTGTTGCTGTCACATCTCCGCGGCCCACTCCGTCAATGAGGTGTAGCCAACAGCAACCGCACAGGAGGACGTCATGGACGCTCGCTTGAACCTCTTCGCAAACCCGGTCGCCGGCAAGTTCTTCCGTTACATCAACTCGGCCGGGAAGGTCCTGTCGGACTCGACGCTGCCGCTCGCGACGCAGGAACTGGTGAAGCTGCGCGCCAGCCAGATCAACGGCTGCGGCTTCTGCACCGACATGCACAGCAAGGACGCCGCGCACGCGGGGGAGACCGCGATCCGGCTGAACCTGGTCGCCGCCTGGAGGGAGGCGAAGGTCTTCACCGACGCCGAGCGCGCCGCCCTGGAACTGGTCGAGCAGGGCACACGCATCGCCGACGCGGCCGGCGGCGTCACCGACGAGGCCTGGGCCGACGCCGCCAAGCACTACGACGAGGACCAGCTCGGCGCCCTGGTCTGCCTGATCGCCCTGATCAACACCTACAACCGCATGAACGTCATCGTCCAGCAGCCGGCCGGCGACTACGAGCCGGGCATGTTCGGCTGACGGGAACATCGGTGCGCCCGCGCGCGCACCCGGCCGACGGGCTCTGCAGGCCCTGCTCAGGAGGGCCCCGGTTCTTTCCGGAGAACGGCGGGCCCGCCGGGCCCTCGCGGGCAAGGACCCGGCGCCCAGGGGGAGCGGCAGGTCAGGCTTCCAGGTCGCTCAGATCCCGCCGAAGCACGACACGGACCGCTCGGGTCGCGTCCCCGTGCGCCTGCCCGGCGTGATAGTCCGCCGATGTGATGGTGCTGCCCGAGGCGAGTACCTCACGGACGTCTCGCAGTGCGTGGTAGGACGCGTCGGTGGTTCACCGCCGGGCGCGTGCGGGCCCGGCGGTGACCGCCCGTCGGCCGGCCGATCCCGCGTTGTGGCGTGGGCGTGCCCTGCGCGGTGTGCGGTGCGGAACGGTTGGGGGATCTTGGGTACCCTTGCACAGGGGGCCTGACCTGCGGTGCACGTGTCGCGATCGCGACCGAGTGAACACCGCCGCTGCGTATCCCCCATGCCGGCCGCTCCACCCGAGCTGCGGCAGAGGAACCAGTCAGAGTAGGGCCCCACTCATGCAGCATGGCAACTCCGCAGGCCGGACCGGGAGCGAACGGCTGCCAGAAGAAGAGGTGGGGCTCGCGGTGCTTCTGCGGGCCTGGCGGGCGCGAGCGGGCCGCAATCTGGGCCTCGGCAAGCCGCTCTCGCAGGTGGAGGTCGCCGCTGAGGTCGGTATGAGTGAACGCTGGTACCGCGACCTCGAACGCGGGGCCACGCCCCGGCTGGACGCCCGGACCCTGACGGCGCTGGCGGACGCGCTGCGGCTGTGCCCGGACGAACGGGCCACTCTCTTCCTCTACGCCGCCAGCGGCGACCCCTTCCCCGCCGTGTCGCCCGTCGACGGCGTCGACCTGACGCCGCTGCGGCGCCTTCTCGATCTGCAGCCCACGCAGCCCGCCTACCTCACCGACAACACGTGGAACATCCTCGCCCACAACGCCGCCATGGCCGAGTGGTTCCCCTGGGTGCGGATCCCCGGCGCGAACCTGATCCGCTGGGGGCTGACCGACCCCGAGGCCCGGGAGCAGCTGACCGACTGGCCACGGCACGCACGGGCGTACCTCGCGATGCTGCGCTACGCCATGGCGCAGTACCCGGGGAACCCTGAACTCGCCGAGACCCTGCGGACGGCACTCGCCGACCCCGAGTGCAGGCGGATCTGGGACGACGGCCCGGTCATCATCGCTCACCGGGACGGACACACGTTCCGTCTGAACATCCCCCGCTTCGCTCCACACACCGTCGACGTCGTCACCCAGGTGCTGAATCCCGTCGGCTACCCCGGGCTTCGGCTCACCTTCATCAGCCTGTGCACGGAGTCCGACGCGGACGCCCGCACCGGCCGTCAGGACGGCTGAGCCCTCACTTCCGTCACTTCCCTCACTCTCGCCGATGGCGGCGGCCAGTTCAACAGCCGCCGACCGGCAAAGGTTTTCCGGTCCGGCAACCGGAAATTTTCTGCCGGTCCGATTTCCGGCGCCCGCGGCCGACCGGCAGAACATTGCCGGTCGAATCCGTTGACATTCGCTACGGCGAGTTGCGAATCTCTGTGTCCACCGGGCCTTTAGGGAAGCCGTCCGCTCACGAAGTGCGCGGAGGTGGGTCATGGGGACATGTATCTGCCCCGATCCGGTTCGATTCCATGTCCGGAACTCGACTGATGCAAATTTTCGGGAGCGATCTTGCATGCCTTCATGAACATCAAGAAGACGATAGGGATAAGTAACGACTTCTGGAACGTCACCGCCGACTCCGGAATGGCTGGAATCGTCGCCGCGAATCTCGGCGCCGGCCGCTATGCCACCCGGGCGGACGGCCACGAGTTCCTGAACATGTCGTCGTACTCGTACCTCGGTCTTGACTCCCACCCGGCGCTGATCCGCGCGGCGGCCGACGCCGTCACCGAGAACGCCTCACTGAACACCTCCGTCTCCCGGATGCGTGTGCACTTCGGGATTCTCGAGGACGCCGAGGACGCGCTCTCGGACCTGTTCCGGGTGGAGGCGGTCACCCTCGCCTCCTGTGCCGCGGCCGCCTGGTCCGCGTTGCCCCTGCTGGCGTCCGGCGCCTTCACCGACGGCAGACCGCCACTCATGGTGTTCGACAAGCACGCGCACTTCTGTCTGAACGCGATGAAGCCGAGCGTCGCCGACGAGGCCGAGGTCAGGACCATCGCGCACAACGACCTCGACGCCTTGGAAGAGCTCTGCCGCACCCATCCGAACGTCGCCTATGTGGCCGACGGCGTCTACAGCACGGGCGGACAGGCACCGGTGCGTGAACTCCTGCGTCTGCAGGAGAAGTACGGGCTGTTCCTGTTCTTCGACGAGGCGCACGGCGTGTCCACCTGCGGTGACCAGGGGCGCGGACTCGTCCTGGACACCATGGGTGAGATCAACGACCGCACGCTGATCATCACCTCCCTCAACAAGGGCTTCGGAGCCTCCGGCGGTGCGATCTTCCTCGGGCCCCGCGGCTCCCGGAACCGCCGTGATCTCGCCCTGCGCTACGGCGGCCCGCTGACCTGGTCGCAGCGGATCAACACCGCCGGACTCGGGGCGATCACCGCCTCCGCCGCCCTGCACCGCTCAGCCGAACTCAAGGAACTCCAGCGCCGGTTGCAGGAGAACATCGACTGCTTCGACGCCCTGGTGCCCACCGCCAACAGCGGTGACGGACTGCCCATCCGGTTCATCGACATCGGCTCGGAGGAGAAGACCGTGTCCATCGGCCGGACCCTCCTTTCCGAGGGCTATTACACCTCCGCCCTCTTCTTCCCCGTCATCGCCCGTGGAAAAGCCGGGCTGCGCATCATGCTCCGCGCCGACATGACGAAGGCGGACATCGAGCACTTCGGCCGTCTGGTCAATGACCTGCGGAGCCAGAATGACTGATCAAAGGATTTCGTCACCCGGAGAGAAGGCGCCGCCCGAAGAGAAGAAGTCGCCCGATGGGAATCGGACGGCCGACGGGAACCAAGTGGCCGAAAAGGCCAAGGGCGCGCTTGCCCGGGTGAACCGGCGCATCATGGCGCTCTCGTGCCTCCTGGTGTTCATGGCCCAGATGGCGACGACCATCTACCTGCCGTCGCTCCCGATCGTGGCGCACGACTTCGGAATGTCCCGCAGTTACGCCGCGCTGTCCATTTCGGTGTTCGTGATCGGCGCCGCGGCTCCGGTCGTCCTGTGGGGCGTGGCGGCGGACCGGTACGGCCGCCGCGGCCCGCTGCTGACCTCGCTGGCGCTGTTCGTGCTCACCAGCGCCCTGATCGCCCTGATCCGGTCCCCCGAGGGCCTCCTGGTGCTGCGCGCGCTCCAGGGCATCGGTGCCGGAGGCAGCGCGATCATCGCCCGCATCCTGGTGCGTGACCGCTGGAGCGGCGACGAACTGGCCCGGCGCCTCTCGGTGCTGTCGATCGCGTTCATCACGGCGATGGGCGGTGGCCAGTTCCTCGGCGGCCTGATCGGCAGGTACTCCCACTGGGAGACCGGCTTCGTTGTCCTCGGCGCGGTCGGCACGGTCGCGGCAGCGCTCACCTTCACCGTGCCGTTCGAGACGAGCCGTGCCGTGCAGCGGCCGTCTGAAGTGCTACGGGTCTGCCTCACCATCAGCAGGCAGCCCGGATTCCTGCTGCCGGCACTGGCCGGCGGCGCGGGGTTCGCCACGATCGTGATGCTGCAGGAGGTCAGTCCGTTCGTGTTCCAGCAGCACTTCGGGCTCGCCACCGACGAGTACGGAAGCCTCGGACTGCTGCTCGGCGCGGCCTACTTCGCCGGCGCGATGACCGTCAACCGCTTCGTGGCGAGGGCGGGTTCGGGGCGCCTGATGACCGCGGGGTCGATCGTGATGACCGCGGCCGGCGTACTGATGATCCTGCTGTGGTCGGTGCCCGGCCTGCCGCACGGCGGCGCCCTGGTGGCCTTCGTCGCGCTGTACTGCGTGACCACGTTCGGGCAGTCCGTGCTGTTCCCCAACAGCATGGCCGCCGCCGTCAGCAGCCGGCCCGACAACGGCGCCTACGCCGTCTCCCTGTGTGGCTTCCTCCAGCAGTCGATGGCGGGCATCGCCGCGGCCAGCGCCGCGCTGCTCCACGCGGACCTCGCCTGGGCCACGGTCGCCGCCGCGCTGGGGGCCGCCGCCTGGCTCATGACCCGGATCGCCGCATCATCGGCAGTCACCAAGGAAGGCAACTGACATGGCGGTACTGCGTTCCCACGTCAGCCCTTCCAGCGAGTCGTTCCGCCGCAACAGCGAGGCGTACGGAGCACTGCGCGAGCAGATCGCCGCAGCGCGTGCCGCGGCGACGGCCGGTGGTGGCGCCGAGGCACAGGCCCGCCACGCCGCGCGCGGCAAGCTCACCGCCCGGGAGCGTGTGACCCGGCTGCTCGACCCGGGGACCCCTTTCCTGGAGATCGGTCAGCTCGCCGCGCACGAGGTGTACGAGCAGGCCGTTCCGTCGGCGGCCATCATCACCGGCGTCGGCATGGTGGAGGGCCGGCCCACGGTCGTCTTCGCCAACGACGCGACGGTGAAGGGCGGTACGTACTACCCGCTGACGGTCCGCAAGCACCTGCGGGCCCAGCAGGTCGCACGCGAGAACGGGCTGCCCTGCATCTACCTGGTCGACTCCGGAGGTGTCTTCCTGCCGATGCAGGAGGACATCTTCCCGGACGAGAACCACTTCGGCCGGATCTTCCGGAACATCGCGGAGATGTCCGCGATGGGCCTGCCGCAGATCGCCGCCGTGATGGGCTCGTGCACCGCCGGAGGCGCGTACATCCCGGCGATGTGCGACGAGACCGTGATCGTGCGGGGCAACGGGTCGATCTTCCTGGGCGGCCCGCAGCTGGTCCGCGCGGCGACGGGCGTGATCGTCGACGCCGAGACCCTCGGCGGGGCCGACCTGCACACCGCGACCAGCGGCGTCGCCGACCACCTCGCCCTCAACGACGAGCACGCCCTCACCCTCGTCAGGGAGATCGCCGCCCGGCACGGCAGGCAGACCCCGGCCGCGCCTCCCGAGCCGCCGGTACCGCCGCTGTACGACCCCGCCGAACTGCCGGGCATCGTCAGCGCCAACCCGCGCGAGCCGATTCCGGCCAGGGAGATCCTCGCCCGGCTGCTGGACGGCAGCGAGTTCACCGAGTACCGCGCCCGGTTCGGGCCGACGATCGTGTGCGGCACCGGCCGCATCGGCGGCTACCCGGTGGGCGTCCTCATCAACGACGGCGTGCTCTTCTCCGAGAGCGCGCAGAAGGCCGCCAACTTCATCGAGCTGTGCTCGCAGCGTGGCATCCCCCTGCTCTTCCTGCACAACATCAACGGGTTCATGGTCGGTGCCGAGTACGAGGCCGGCGGCATCGCCAAGCACGGCGCCAAAATGGTGAACGCAGCGTCCTGCGCCGCCGTCCCGAAGTTCAGCGTGTTGATCGGCGGCAGCTACGGCGCGGGAAACCTCGCCATGTGCGGCCGCTCCATCGGCCCGCAGCTCATGGCCATGTGGCCCAACGCCAAGACGTCCGTGGTCGGCGGCGAGCAGGCCGCGACCGTTCTGGCGCTGATCAGGAACGAGCAACTGGCCAAGCGCGGGGCCGCGTTGACCCCGGAAGAGGAAGAGGCGTTCAAGAAGCCGATCCGGGACAACTACGACCGCGAGGGGCAGCCCCTCTATGTCGCCGCCCGGCTGTGGGTGGACGCCGTGGTCGACCCCGCCGACACCCGTGAATGGCTGACGCTGAGCCTCGCCCTGGCCGCGGCAGCACCGCAACGAGAGACGCGCTTCGGCGTGTTCAGGATGTGATGGTCCGACATGGTGAAACGACTCCTGATCGCCAACCGGGGTGAGATAGCCCGCCGTATCGCCCGTACCTGCCGGCGCCTCGGCATCGAGTACGTCGCCGTCCACTCTGAGGCGGACGCCACCGCGGCCCACCTGGACGGCGCCTTCGAACAGGTCCTGATCGGCCCGTCCCCGGCGGCCGACAGCTATCTGCGGGCCGACGCCCTGATCGACGCGGCACTGCGCACCGGCTGCGACGCCGTCCACCCGGGATACGGATTCCTCTCGGAGAACGCCGGGTTCGCCGCCGCGGCCGCCGAGGCCGGCCTGGTCTTCGTCGGACCCGGTGCGAACACCATCGCGGCCATGGGTGACAAGGCCATCGCGAAACGGCTGATGGCGGAAGCGGGCGTACCGGTGCTGCCGGGCTCGGCGGACGCCACCGAGTCGGTGGACGAGATCCGGGCGAACGCGGCCCGCGTCGGCTACCCGGTGATCCTCAAGCCCGTCGCCGGAGGCGGCGGCAAGGGCATGCAGGTGATCGAGCGGGAGGGCGACCTCGCCCCCGCCGTGGAGGCCGCGATCCGGCTGGCCCGCGCCAACTTCGGTGACGGACGCCTGCTGGTCGAGCGGTATCTGCGCCGGCCCCGGCACATCGAAGTACAGGTCTTCGGCGACACCCACGGAAACGTGGTGCACCTCTTCGAGCGGGAGTGCTCGCTGCAGCGCCGGCACCAGAAGATCGTCGAGGAGGCGCCGGCCGTCAATCTTCCGGCGGAGGTCCAAGAGGCGCTGCGGTCCGCCGCCGTACGTGGTGCCGAGGCCATCGGCTACGTCAACGCGGGCACCTTCGAGTTCATTCTCGACAGCGCCGGTGACGGCGGCGGGTTCTACTTCCTCGAGGTCAACACCCGCCTCCAGGTCGAACACCCGGTCACCGAGGCCATCACCGGTCTCGACCTGGTCGAGTGGCAGCTGCGGGTCGCCGCGGGCGAACGACTCCCGTTGGCCCAGGACGAGATCACCGCTTCCGGACACGCAGTCGAGGTCCGCGTCTACGCAGAGGACCCGGACGCGGGCTTCCGCCCCGCTCCCGGCCGGGCGCTGGGGGCCCGGTGGCCCACCGATCTGCGGGTCGACGCGGCCTTCGAGGGCGCGGGCGAAGTCCCGGCCTTCTACGACCCGATGATCGCCAAGCTCATCGCGCACGGTCCCGCCCGGCCCGCCGCCCTCGCCCGACTGCTGCGTTCCGTGCGTTCCACCGCCGTCCTCGGTCTCACGACCAACCTCGGTTTCCTCGCCGACCTGCTCCGCGACCCCCGGGTGAGCGCCGGACTGATCGACACGCACCTGGTGGACGATTTCACCGCTCGCGCCGCCGAGCACGGCCGGGACCTCGAGCCGGCCGCGTCGGCCTGCGCGGCCGCGATGAGCCTGCCCGCCCGTGCCGCGGTGAGCACGGCCGGCTCACCCTGGCACGGCACCGTCGGCGCACTCGACCGTCACCTGCTCGATCCGCAGGCTCCGCTGGGCCGCGTCGCCTGCCGGGTCGGCGGCCGTCCGCTCGAAGCGGCGCTGCTCTCCCTGCGGACGGGCGATCTGACAGTCGCCGTGGCCGGCGAGCGCTTCAGGGTGACGTACGAGCAGGACGGGGCACTGCTGCGCGGCACGGTCGGCGAGGCGCTCTGGACCGGCCTGCGCAGGGCGGACGGCTGCGAACTCGTCATCGACGGCCGCCGGCTGACCCTGACGCTCGACGTCACCGGTGAGGACGACAGCTCGGCCGTCGGCGATGCGGTCACCTCGCCCATGCCCGGCACGGTGATTCAGCTGCCCGTAGCGGTGGGTGAGGCCGTGAAGCAGGGCGACACCGTCGCGATCGTCGAGGCGATGAAGATGGAGAACCGGGTGCTCGCGACCGCCTCCGGCGTGATCGAGGAGATCCGCTGCGCCGTCGCCGACATCGTCTCGGCCGACCAGGTCCTCGTCGTCATCGGGTCGGAGCAGCGTGAAGAAGCCGCCTGAGCCGCGCACCCGGAACCGAACCCGGTCCAGACACCGGGCAACCAAGGCAAGACCATGACGGAAGTGAAGAACCAGATGATCCCCATCAGCCGTATCGGAGTGGTCGGCTCGGGAGCCATGGGCGCCGGAATCGCCGAAGTAAGCGCTCTGGCAGGCATGGACGTGCTGGTCGCGGTGTCCCGCGAGGCATCACTGACCACCGGGCGGCGTCGCATTCGCGCCTCCCTCGACCGGGCCGTCGCGAAGGGCAGGCTCGCTGCGGCGGAACGCGACGCGGCCGAAGAACGCGTCGAGTTCACCATGGACCTGGGCGAGCTGGCCGACCGGCAGCTGGTGGTCGAGGCCGTCCGCGAGGAGGAGGTGCTCAAGCTCGACCTCTTCGCCACCCTCGACAAGGTGATCGAGGACCCGGAGGCGATCCTGGCCTCCAACACCTCCTCCATTCCCATCATGAAGCTGGCCGGCGCCACCGACCGCCCGGCTCAGGTCATCGGGACCCACTTCTTCAACCCCGTACCGGCGATGCCCCTGGTGGAACTGGTCGGCTCACTGCACACGTCCGACGAGACCATGAACCGGGCCGAGACATGGGTGGCCCAGACACTGGGCAAGCGGCCGATCCGCTCCAAGGACCGGGCCGGCTTCGTGGTCAACGCGCTGCTGGTGCCGTATCTGCTGTCCGCCGTGCGCATGGTGGAGACGGGCTTCGCCACTGTGGAGGACATCGACCAGGGCATGGTGCTCGGCTGCTCCCATCCGATGGGCCCGCTGCGGCTGACCGACATGGTGGGCCTCGACGTCGTGGCGGCCGTGGCCGAAGCGCTGTACGAGGAGTTCAAGGAGCCGCTCTACGCGGCCCCGCCATTGCTCTCCCGCATGGTCGAGGGCGGCCTGCTCGGCCGCAAGACGGGCCGCGGTTTCTACCCCTATCAGTAGCGCCCCGGGACCGACCTCCGCGCGACACCTCCACCGAACACGCAGAAACGGACACACCTGACGTGAGTACCGCCTTCAGGATCACGCCGACGACGACCGGGCCCATGGGACTGGTCCTCGCCGACCTCCTGCCCGCCGAGGGCGCCACCCGGACCAGGGTGCGCGACGCCGCGCTGATCCTCGGCGGTGCGGCCCTGACCGGCGCCGCCGCGCAGCTCGCGGTGCCGGTGCCCGGGTCGCCGGTCCCGGTGACCGGGCAGACTTTCGCCGCTCTGCTGGTCGCCGCCGCACTCGGGGCGCGGCGCGGAGCGCTGGCGCTCGCCGTCTACGCCGGTGCGGGCGTCTGCGGCATGCCCTGGTTCGCCGAGGGCGCGTCCGGCGCGAGCATGCCCACGTTCGGCTACCTCCTCGGTCTGATCCTCGCCGCCGTCGTGGTGGGCGGCCTGGCCCGCCGCGGCGGCGACCGGAGTCCGCTGCGCACGGCCGGTGTCATGGCCCTGGGCAGCGTCTGCGTGTACGCCGCCGGGGTGCCGTACCTCGCCCTGTCCCTGCACATCTCCCTGGCCCGGGCCGTGGCCCTGGGCGCCCTGCCCTACCTGCTGGGCGACGCCCTGAAGGCGGCCCTGGCGATGGGCGTGCTTCCCACGGCGTGGCGAGTGCTCGGTGCTGCCCCGGAATCCGAACGCCGGGGTGAACCCTCGTAGTCCCGAAACCGGAGCCGCCACAGCGGGACAGGCCCGGTGTTTCGGTGTGCCGGTGTGCGCGGTCGGAACCTGGGGCAACCCGTGCGATCACGCTGTGACGTCGGGTTTGCCCGGGTCGTTGGGATGGGACTCGACCGCGGTGACGACCAGGGTCATCCACGACCTGAGCGGCAGCGTGCCGAGCACCTTCTCGTGCAACTCCGCCTCGTCGGCGGCCCGCCACAGGCCGATGCTCCGCAGCTCACCGACCGGGCGCCAGAGCCGGATCAGGTTGCCACTCGCCGCCAGCTCCTTCGCCCGGGCCGCTTCGGCGGCACGGCGCCGGTCGACCTCGGCCGGGTCGGTGCCCTCGGGGACGTCGGTGGTGATCTCCACCAGGAACTCGCGCATGCTCCTTCTCCCTCCGGCGAGACGAGGCCACCCGGGCACGGAGGCACGGCCCACAGGGCCGGCACATGATCAGGCTACGACCGCTCGCGCGGACGCGCAGAGCCTGGGACAGCCGTCAAGAGTGGTAGAAGCCGCTGTACTCGGCTGCTGTACAAACGCTCAGAGGCCCATTCACGATCACGTGAATGGGCCTCTGACCTGTGTGTCGGGGTGGCGGGATTTGAACCCACGACCTCTTCGTCCCGAACGAAGCGCGCTGCCAAGCTGCGCTACACCCCGATGTCGCTGCTGCTCGCGGCGACGTCGTTTACTTTAGCCCACTGGTGGCCCGAGACGAAATCCGGTTTAGCCGCGGTGGCGGACCGGGGTCGGGCGGGCGTGGTCCAGGGTGACCAGGAGGACTGCCAGGGCGTAGGTGGCGAGGCCGATGAGGAGGGCGTTGGCCAGCGTGTCGCGGTAGCCGTGGGTCTGCGCGTCGAGGAAGGGATAGAGGTAGCGGGCCGGGGTGGAGGGGGACTGGAGTGCGGCCCGGGTGAGGTAGAAGGCCAGGTAGGCCAGGGGGTAGAGGAGCCAGGTCGCGGCGTGGCGCAGCCGCAGGCGGGCCGCGGGGGTGAGCAGGAGCCAGTCCAGGAGGGCCGCCAGCGGGGCCACCGTGTGCAGGAGCTGGAGCGCTGTCCACTGGGCGTGCCAGCGGGTGGGGGGCGGGGCCGCTTCCGTCATGGTGAACGGGGGCGTGGCGTGGGCCAGCAGCACCTGGTACGTCAGCGCGGTGATCACGGCGTAGAGGAGGGCGGCGCCGGTCACGGACGCGGGCAGGGGGCGGCGGGTGCGCCAGGCCCTGGAGGCCGACGACAGCATGACGACGGCCAGCACGATGTCGGCCTGGACGCTGAAGTAGCTCAGGGTCCGGGCCGGGGTGCCGAGGAGGAGTTCCAGGACTACGCCGGCTGCCGCCGCGAGGGCGATCAGCAGCCGGAACACCGCTGCCAGCGGGCGGTGTACCGGGCCCACCACCGCCGTGGCCGGGACCGGGGAGGGCAGCAGGAGGGGCGGGCTGGGCACCGCGGGCAGGTCCGGGATGTCCCTGGGTATCGGGGCGGTCATGCCCTCACGCTAGGCAGAGGGGATGAATGGGGCCATATGGGGTAGTCCGAATGGGTTTGCGTCCACGGTGGTCCATCGTTCGCCATTTGCGTCCACGGTGGTCCACCGTTCGCCATCGCCGGGGGCGCCCGCCCAGAGCGCCCCCGTCCCTCCGTCCTACTCCCGTCCCACCAGCGTCAGCAGCGTCGCCTCCGGAGGGCAGGCGAAGCGGATGGGGGTGTAGCGGTTGGTGCCGCAGCCCGCCGAGACGTGCAGGAACGACGTGCGGCCCTCCGCCGTGTGCTGGGACAGGCCCTTCACGCGGTCCGTGTCCAGGTCGCAGTTGGTGACCAGGGCGCCGTAGAAGGGGATGCAGAGCTGGCCGCCGTGGGTGTGGCCGGCCAGGACCAGGGGGTAGTCGTCCGCCGTGAAGGAGTCGAGGACGCGCAGGTAGGGCGCGTGGACGACGCCCATCGAGAAGTCGTACGAGCCGGAGGGGCCGCCCGCCACCTGCGCGTAGCGGTCGCGCTTGATGTGCGGGTCGTCGAGGCCGGTCAGCTCGATCGACACGCCCTCGACCTTCAGGACGCCCCGGGTGTTCGTCAGGTTCAGCCAGCCCGCCGCGTCGAAGCCGTCCCTGATGTCCTCCCAGGGGTTGTGGAGCACGCCCACGGCAGGAGCGTTGCCGTTCAGGCCGTGCCGGCCGCTCGCCTTCTCCAGGAGGTAGCGGGCGGGGTTGCGGAGCCGCGGGCCGTAGTAGTCGTTGGAGCCGAAGACGTACGCGCCCGGGAACTCCATCAGCGGGCCGAGCGCGTCGAGCACGTCGGGGACGCCCTCGGGGTCGGAGAGATTGTCGCCCGTGTTGATCACGAAGTCCGGGCGCAGCCCCGCCAGCGACTGCAGCCAGCGCTGCTTCTTGCGCTGGCCGCGCACCATGTGGATGTCGGAGACCTGGAGCACGCGCAGGGGGCCCATGCCCGGCGGGAGGACCGGGACCGTCACTCGTCGCAGACGGAAGGAGCGGACCTCGAAGCCCGCCGCGTAGGCCACTCCGGCGGCGCCTGCCGCCATGATTCCCAGGGGTACTCCGTATCGCGCGCGCATACGACCATCGTGTCAGACCGGCGGTGGGCCCAGGACCGGCCGCCCGCAAAATCGGTGGGCGTCCGCGCCCCGGTACCTGAGACAATCGGCCCCATGACCACCACGCTCAAGTCGAAGCTGCAGGACGACCTCAACGCCGCGATCAAGGGGCGCGACGAGCTTCGCTCCTCGACGCTCCGGCTGACGCTCACCGCGATCACCAAGGAGGAGGTCGCGGGCAAGGAGAAGCGCGAGCTCTCCGACGACGAGGTGCAGAAGGTGATCACCCGCGAGGCCAAGAAGCGCCGTGAGGCGGCCGAGGCCTTCGCGCAGGGCGGCCGCGCCGAGCAGGCCGAGCGGGAGAAGGCGGAGGGCGACGTCCTTGCCGCGTACCTGCCGAAGCAGCTCAGCGACGACGAGCTGAACGCGATCGTCGCCCAGGCCGTCGAGGAGGCGAAGGCGGGCGGCGCCGAGGGGCCGCGGGCCATGGGCGCCGTGATGAAGATCGTGAACCCGAAGGTGGCCGGCCAGGCCGAGGGCGGCCGCGTGGCCGCCGCGGTGAAGAAGCTGCTCCAGGGCTGAGCCGCCCAGCCGCCCCCGGCCGCTACGTGCACGACGGCGGGGCCGCACCCTCTCACCGAGGGTGCGGCCCCGCCGCTTCACTGTCACCGCGTCACGGGGAGGAGCTACCCCCGGTGCCCCCCGTTGCCGTTCCCGCGCGTGCCGCCGTTGGTCTGGCCCTCGATGAAGTTGTCGGGGAAGGAGAAGGTCGGCGTCGGGACGGTGCCGCCCGTGTCACCGCCCTGGCTTGTTCCCCCGTCCGTCAGGCCGCCGATCAGGCCCCCGAGTGCTCCCCCCGTGTTGTCCCCGTTCCTGTCGCGTCCCCCCTGATCGCCTTTTCCCTGGTCACCACCGTCCCCCTGGTCGTCGGGAATGTCGACCAACTGGAAGTCCGGGGCGTCCTTGCCGGAGAGGGCGCCGGCCATGGCGTCCCGCCAGATCGGACCGGGGACCTGGCCACCGAAGACGAGATCGCGGTAGACGCCGCCGATCGTGATACCGGTCATCTTCACGTTCTGCTTGGCGCTGCCCACCCACACCGCGCCGGACATGTTGGGGGTGTAGCCGACGAACCAGGCGTTCTTGCGCTCGTCGGTCGTGCCCGTCTTGCCCGCGCTCTCACGGTCGTTCAGACCCGCCTCCTGGCCGGTACCGGAGTCGACCACACCGCGCAGCAGGGTGTTGACCGTGTCGGCGGTCTTCTCGCTCATCGCGCGTGAGCAGGTGGACTGGGGCACCTCGAGCGACTTCTGCTCGTTGCCGACCTTCTGGACGATCGACTCGATGGCGACCGGTGTGCAGTACATCCCGCGGGAGGCGAAGGTGGCGTAGGCGCCGGCCATGGTCAGCGGGGAGAGGCCGATCGAGCCGAGGGCGATCGACGGGGTCTCCGGGAGCTTCGAGCCGTCACCCTGCACCACGTGCAGCGCGTCGGTCATCTTCACCACCGGGCACAGACCGATGTCGGAGATGAGCTGCACGAAGTAGGTGTTGATGGACTTCGCCATCGCCTCCTTCATGCGGTACGGGCCCTTCTCCGACTCGTTCTCGTTCTCGACCGTCTCGTTCTTGGTGTTGACGTACGGGTTGCTGCTGCACCGCTGGACGGGGCTCGGGTAGTTCATCTTGTACGGCGCCGAGTACTCCTGCGTCGCCGGCTTGCCGCCCTCGATCGCGGCCGCCGCCACGAACGGCTTGAACGTCGAACCGGTCGGGAAGCCGTAGTTCGAGCCGCCCATGTCCCGGTTGACCGAGAAGTTGTACTCCGTCTCGTTGTTGCCGTAGCCGAACGGCTTCGACTGGCCCATGGCCAGGACCTTGCCGGTGCCGGGCTCGACCAGCGTGGCGGCCGCGGCGACCTTGTCGGACTTGTAGACGTGATCCTTCAGCGAGGCCTGGACGGAGTCCTGGGCCTGCGGGTCGAGTGTCGTACGGATGGTCAGACCGCCGCGGTTCCAGAGCTTGGCGCGCTTCTCGCGGGTCTTGCCGAAGGTCGGGTCGTTCAGGAAGACGTGCTCCACGTACTTGCAGAAGAACGCGGCGCCCTTGGTGGCGGTGATGCAGCCGTTCTTCGGCTGGCTGACATGCAGTCCGAGCGGCTTCTCCTTGGCCCGGTCGGCCTCCGCCTGGGAGACGTTGCCGACCTCCGCCATGCGCTGCAGCACGGTGTTGCGCCGCTTGGTGGCCTCGGCCTCGTCGTTCACCGGGTCGTAGCGGCTCGGGGACTGCACGATGCCGGCCAGCAGCGCCGACTCCTGCAGGTTCAGGTCCTTGGCGTGCTTGGAGAAGTAGCGCTGGGCGGCCGCCTCGACGCCGTAGGCCTGCTCGCCGAAGAAGGTGATGTTCAGGTAGTTCTCGAGGATCTTCTTCTTGCCGAGCTTCTCCTCGATCTGGATCGCGTACTTCAGCTCCCGGACCTTGCGGCCGAGGGTCTGCTGGGTGGCCTCGGCGACCTTCGTCGGGTCGTCACCGGCCTCCTCGATGAAGTAGTTCTTCACGAGCTGCTGGGTGAGCGTGGAGGCGCCCTGGGAGACACCGCCGCTCTGCGCGTTCTTGTTCAGGGCGCGCAGCACGCCCTTGAGGTCGATCGCGCCGTGCTTGTAGAAGCGCGAGTCCTCGATCGCGACGATCGCCTTCTGCATGTACGGCGAGATGCTCTTGAGGTCCACCACCGTGCGGTCACGGGAGTAGACGGTCGCGATCTGGTCCCCCCGGCTGTCCAGTATGGTCGTGCGCTGGCTGAGCTGGGGGCTCTTGAGGTTGGCCGGGATCTCGTCGAAGCCCTTGACCGAGCCCTTGGCCGCGAGGCCCAGCGCGCCGGCCGCGGGCAGCGCGATGCCCGCCATCACGGCTCCCGCGAGCACACTGACACCGAGGAACTTGGCGGCCTGCTGCGTTGCCGACAGGCCACCGCTCGAGCGCTTCTTTGCCATGGGGGCAGCCTAATCCGTACTTATGAGCGTTCCGAGGGAGCGGCCCTCCGTCGGGATGTTCGGGTGCCGGATCGTGACGTGCGCGCCCCTGGCCCGGCCGCTCGCGGCTCCTGTCACGGCATGGCAAAGCAGGGGCCTACGTTCTCATTCGCCGGACAGGCGCACAGGCCTTGGCCTAAGCTGCTCGTAACTGTCACAGCGGCGCGGCCACACATCAATACGTCCGGCGAACCCGAATCGTTCCGGAAGTACCCCTGAATTCCCGGCGGGGCGTGTCCGATTCCGCCTTGTGTGTCACCTGGCGCCCGATGTGGCGCACCACAGCCGCCCCGGTATGCCGGGATGGTCGCGCATGTCGTCAGCTCACTCCCCCGGGTGATCTGCCGCTTACCCATAGTCCGTTCGGACCATTCAAGATTGGGCCCGACGGGGGTGTTGCGCTGCCCCCACCTTCCGTAACGTCCTCAACTGGCGGCGGTGAATATGCCGCTGCCGCCGTGGGGGAGCCTCGATTCGGGAGAGGACGGCGCCGGTATGGGCTGGGTAACCGACTGGAGTGCGCAGGCCGCCTGCCGCACTACCGATCCGGATGAACTGTTCGTGCAGGGAGCAGCGCAGAACAGGGCCAAGGCGGTGTGCACCGGATGTCCGGTACGCACTGAATGCCTGGCCGACGCGCTGGACAATCGCGTCGAGTTCGGCGTGTGGGGAGGCATGACGGAGCGGGAGCGCCGCGCACTGCTGCGCCGACGGCCCACCGTGACCTCCTGGCGCAGGCTGCTCGAGACCGCTCGCTCGGAGTACGAGCGCGGCGCGGGCATCGTGTCCCTCGACAGCGACGAGGTGTACGAGAACTACGCGGCGGTCAGCTGAGGGCAACGCCCCTGGTGTCGCCCCGGAACGATCCGGGGCGAGCGCGGTCCAGGCGACGGCCGCTCGAGGAGCGGCCTCGGCCCGGTCCCGGCCGGCCGGTGCTGCCGGTGCGCGCCGGTGCGGCGATGCCCGCTGGGCAGGCGGCGGCCGCCGGGCCGACGGGCGGAAGTGGCCCGTCGGGGTGGCGGTTGGCCCGTGGCAGCGAGCCGCTCGCGTCCGTCACCCGGGCGTGCGACGCGCACGCCGGCCCCGAGCGCCAGGCGCGCGCGACACCTCCGCGCGCCCCGCGCGTGGCCCATTCACGTCCGCCACGAGCGTCACGCGCGCGCGACAACTCCGTGCACGGCCGCCGCAAGGCCCATGCGCACGACCGTCACGTACGCATGAGCGCTCCGCGCGGCCCGCGCTACGGCAGTTCCGTACGCCCCTCCGCCAGCCGGTCGCCGATGTCGCGCAGACCCGTGAGGTCGTGCACGTCACCGGGCAGCGCGGGCACCTCGACGACTGCCACCTCGGGATGGCGGGCGAGGAAGCGGTCACGCGTGCGCTGCTCGCGCGAGAGCAGTTGCATGCGCTCGGCGTGCAGCCTCAGCAGGCCTGAGGTGAGCTGGTCCACAGTCCGCTCCGGGTCCGCGGCGGGGGGGCCGTCGTCGGTGCCGGCGGGGGAGCCGTCGTCCGGAGCCGATGGTGTGGCAGCGGGAGATTCTGAACTGCCGTACGTGTCGGGAGAGTTACGAAGTCCAGCTTTCCCGTCCCCCTGATCCACAATGCGGGGGTCCTCAAGATTTTCCGCGGCGTCCAGTGCCCGCTCCGCCGACAGCCGGCCGGCGCCGCTGCCGTGGACCCGGTTGAGTACCAGCCCCACCAGCGGCATGTCCTCCGCGGCCAGCCGCTCCACGAAGTACGCCGCCTCGCGCAGCGCGTCCCGCTCCGGCGCCGCCACCACCAGGAACGCCGTACCGGGCGCCTGGAGCAGCTTGAACGTGGCGTCCGCGCGCGTGCGGAAGCCGCCGAAGGTGGTGTCCATCGCGGCCACGAAGGTCTGCACGTCCTTCAGCAGCTGACCGCCGAGCAGCTTGCCCAGGGTGCCGGTCATCATCGACATACCGACGTTGAGGAAGGCCATCCCCGCGCGGCCGCCCAGCTTGGCCGGAGCGGTCAGCAGGCGGATCAGCCGGCCGTCCAGGAAGGAGCCGAGCCGCTTGGGCGCGTCCAGGAAGTCCAGCGCCGAGCGGGACGGCGGGGTGTCGACGATGATCAGGTCCCACTCGTCCCGCGCCCGGAGCTGCCCCAGCTTCTCCATCGCCATGTACTCCTGCGTGCCCGCGAAGCCCGCCGAGAGCGACTGGTAGAAGGGGTTCGCAAGGATCGCGGCCGCCCGCTCCCGGTCCGCGTGCGCCTCCACGACCTCGTCGAAGGTGCGCTTCATGTCGAGCATCATCGCGTGCAGTTCGCCGTCGCCCTCGGTGCCCTTGACCCGGCGGGGCACGTTGTCGAGGGAGTCGATGCCCATCGACTGGGCGAGCCGGCGGGCCGGGTCGATGGTGAGGACGACGACCTTGCGGCCCCGCTCGGCCGCCCGCAGGCCCAGCGCCGCCGCCGTCGTCGTCTTGCCGACGCCGCCCGAGCCGCAGCACACCACGATCCGGGTGTCCGGGTCGTCCAGCAGTGGATCGACGTCCAGTACGCGCGCGGGGGAGAGATGAGGGCGGGCGGCGTCCTGCGCCTCGGCCGGGTCCGGACTCATGACAACCCCTGCTTCCGCAGCTCGGTGGCGAGTTCGTACAGGCCCGCGAGGTCCATGCCCTCGGCGAGCAGCGGCAGTTCGTGCAGTGGCAGCTCCAGTTCGCCGAGGACGGCGCGCTGCTCCTCCTCCAGCGCGTGCCGCTCGGCGTACTCCGCGGCCTGCTCCAGCAGCGGGTCCACCAGCCGCTCGGCGTGCCCGCCGCGCCGCGCGCCGCCGAGCCCGGCGGCCGACAGGGCACGCGCGACGGAGGCGCGCGGCACGGTCCGTACGAGTTCCAGGTCGGCCGCGTCCAACACCTGCGGCCGGACCATGTTCACGATGATCCGGCCCACCGGCAGCCGTGCCGAGCGGAGTTCGGCGATCCCGTCGGCGGTCTCCTGGACGGGCATCTCCTCCAGCAGCGTCACCAGGTGCACCGCCGTCTCCGGCGATTTCAGAACCCGCATCACCGCCTGCGCCTGATTGTGTATCGGGCCGATCTTCGCGAGCCCGGCGACCTCGTCGTTGACGTTGAGGAACCGGGTGATGCGTCCGGTGGGCGGCGCGTCCATCACCACGTAGTCGTACGTGAACCGTCCCGCCTTGTCTTTGCGGCGGACCGCCTCGCACGCCTTGCCGGTCAGCAGGACGTCCCTGAGCCCCGGCGCGACCGTGGTGGCGAAGTCGATCGCGCCGAGCTTCTTCAGCGCCCGGCCCGCGCCGCCGAGCTTGTAGAACATCTGGAGATAGTCCAAAAGGGCGAGTTCGGGGTCGATGGCGAGGGCGTACACCTCCCCGCCACCGGGTGCGACCGCGATCTTCCGTTCCTCGTAGGGCAGCGCATCTGTCTCGAAGAGCTGCGCGATGCCCTGCCGACCCTCGACCTCCACGAGAAGCGTCCGCTTCCCCTCGGTCGCGAGGGCCAGCGCGAGTGCGGCGGCGACCGTCGTCTTGCCGGTCCCGCCCTTGCCGCTGACGACCTGGAGCCTGCTCACGTATTCGAGCCTAACCAGTCCGGCCGACGGCCACGCGGGAGGCTGTGGACAACCGCGCTCCCGGTCGGCCCCGGGACCCGTGACCGCCGTCCTCGTGTACGGCGCCCGTCGTCCTCGTGCCCCGTGTCCGCCGCCCTCATGTCCGGTGTCCGCCCCGGGCGGCGAAGCCCGTGGTCGGCCGCCTTCCCAGGTGACCACAGCGGCTACAGTCGGCCCATGACCAAGAAGTGGGAATACGCGACCGTGCCGCTGCTCGTCCATGCCACGAAGCAGATCCTGGACACCTGGGGCGAGGACGGCTGGGAGCTCGTCCAGGTCGTGCCCGGGCCCAACAACCCCGAGCAGCTCGTGGCCTACCTGAAGCGGGAGAAGCAGGCGTGAGCGCGGTCGAGGAGAAGCTGGCCGAACTGGGCCTGACCCTGCCGGAGGTCGTACCGCCGCTGGCCTCGTACCAGCCGGCCGTGCAGTCCGGTGTGTACGTCTACACCGCCGGCCAGCTGCCGATGGTGGAGGGCAAGCTGCCGGTCACCGGCAAGGTGGGCGCCGAGGTCACGGCCGAGGAGGCCAAGGAGCTGGCCCGTACCTGCGCGCTGAACGCGCTGGCCGCCGTGAAGTCCGTCACCGGCGACCTGGACCGCATCGCGCGCGTGGTGAAGGTCGTCGGCTTCGTCGCCTCGGCCGCGGACTTCACCGGGCAGCCCGGTGTCGTCAACGGCGCCAGCGAGCTGCTCGGCGAGGTGCTCGGCGACAAGGGCGTGCACGCCCGCAGCGCGGTGGGCGTCGCGGTGCTGCCGCTGGACGCCCCGGTGGAGGTCGAGATCCAGGTCGAGCTGGCGCAGTAGCCGCTCCGACCTCGGGCGCCTCTCGAACATTCGCCCTACACGGGATAGCCTCCGGCCATGGCGAACGGTCAGTGGTATCCCCCGGAGTGGCCCGACCGCATCCGCGCGCTCGCGGACGGCACCCTCGTACCGGTGTCCCCGAAGCGCGCGGCCACCGTGCTGCTCCTGAAGGACACTCCGGCCGGGCCGGCCGTCCACATGCTGCGCAGACGCGCCTCCATGGCCTTCGCCGGAGGCGCGTACGCGTACCCCGGCGGCGGTGTCGACCCGCGTGACGACGACCGCCTGGTCCGCTGGGCCGGTCCCACGCGCGCGTGGTGGGCCGAGCGGCTGGGCGTCGACGAGAGCGGCGCCCAGGCTGTCGTGTGCGCCGCCGTGCGGGAGACGTACGAGGAGGCGGGCGTCCTGCTCGCCGGTCCCGACGCCGACTCGGTCGTCGGGGACACCACCGGGGACGACTGGGAGGCGGACCGCGCCGCCCTGGTCGCGCGCGAGCTGTCCTTCGCCGAGTTCCTGGACCGCCGCGGCCTGGTGCTCCGCTCCGACCTGCTGGGCGCCTGGACCCGCTGGATCACCCCGGAGTTCGAGTCCCGCCGCTACGACACATGGTTCTTCGTGGCCGTCCTGCCCGAGGGCCAGCGCACCCGCAACGCCTCCACGGAGGCCGACCGCACGGTGTGGATCCGCCCCGAGGAGGCCGCCGCCGGGTACGACAAGGGCGAGCTGCTGATGATGCCGCCCACCATCGCCACCCTGCGCCAGCTCCTGCCGTACGCCACGGCGGCCGGGGCGCTCGCGGCGGCGCCGGCGCGGGACATGACCCCGGTGCTGGCCAGGGCCCGCCTGGTGAACGGCGAGATCGTCCTGTCCTGGCCCGGGCACGACGAGTTCACCAAGCACGTCCCGGCGAGTGGGACGGCCGTCGGCGGGGCACCTGGGACGGAACGCGAGACGACGGCTCCGAGCACCGGAGGAGGCCCCGCATGACGGACGCAAGCGCCCTGCCCGGTCAGCCCCGGGGCGGTGTCCTCACGGGGCCGGCGACCGAACGCGCCGTCAACGTGCTCGCGCCCAACGCCTCCGCGATGACCCTGGACGGCACCAACACCTGGATCGTCGCCGAGCCCGACTCCGACCTGGCCGTGGTGATCGACCCGGGGCCGCTGGACGACGGCCACCTGAGCGCCGTCGTCGACACGGCCGAGAAGGCCGGCAAGCGCATAGCCCTCACCCTGCTCACCCACGGCCACCCCGACCACGCCGAGGGCGCCGCCCGGTTCGCCGAGCTGACCGGCACGCGCGTGCGTGCCCTCGATCCGGCGCTGCGGCTCGGCGACGAGGGCCTCGCCGCCGGTGACGTGATCACGGTCGGTGGCCTGGAGCTGAGGGTCGTACCGACCCCCGGGCACACCGCGGACTCCCTGTGCTTCCACCTCCCGGCCGACCGAGCGGTGCTGACCGGGGACACCATCCTCGGGCGCGGCACGACCGTCGTCGCCCATCCGGACGGCCGCCTCGGCGACTACCTGGACTCCTTGCGCCGCCTGCGCTCCCTCACCGTGGACGACGGCGTCCACACGGTCCTGCCGGGCCACGGGCCGGTCCTGGAGGACGCACAGGGGGCCGTCGAGTTCTACCTCGCCCACCGCGCGCACCGCCTCGCCCAGGTCGAGACGGCCGTCGAGGACGGCTACCGCAGCCCGGCGCAGGTCGTCGCCCATGTGTACGCCGACGTGGACCGCTCCCTGTGGCCGGCGGCGGAGCTGTCGGTGCGGGCCCAGATGGACTACCTGAGCGAGCACGGGCTCATTTAGCGGGCCCAGGCTCATTCAGCGGGCCCTCCGGGCGGGCTCCCACGCGTCGTCGCGGAGCCGCTCGGGGCCGCTCAGGCCCGGTCCTCGGGCCGGGGAGCCTTCACGCCGTGCACGCGCGCGTACTCCGCGGCGAGCCAGGGACCGAGGTCGTCCACGTACGACCGCAGTACCGCCGGGTCGCCGACGGGCTCGTAGCCGTACTCCGCCGCCCGGCGCATCTGCGCGGCCCGCTCGGGATGGTGGGTGCCGAACGCCCCGGCCATCTCGCGCAGGTCGCTGGTCCAGCCGTGCCAACGGGGCATGACGAGGGTGAAGCCGGTGCGCACGAGGTGCCGGGACATGAACCGGACCAGCGGCCGCAGGGCCTCCTCGGTGCCGGCCGCCCGCTCGATCCGCTCGCGCCAGCGCGGCAGCAGCAGGGCGAGGTCGCCGTTGGTCTCCCGGGCCAGCAGGGAGTCGGGGCGGTACCGGGGCAGGTGCGCGGCGAGATCGTCCCCGAGCAGCGGCGTGCACAGACAGGCGACGAACCAGCCCAGGTCGTGCCGCTCCAGGTCGCTCAGCAGCCGCGCCCGGCCGTACAGCAGCGTGCCGACTCCGTCGATCTGCGGGAACTCCGCGTCGAGGCCCTCACCGAAGGCCCGGACGGCCGCCCGGTCGGCGTCCGTCGGCTCCTCGCGCAGCGCCAGCAGCAGATCGAGGTCGCTGCGTCCCACGCGCGCGGTGCCGCGCGGAATCGACCCGTAGAGGTACGCGCTGTGCAGCCGCGCCCCGAGAAGATCCGGCAGGCGGTCGCGCGCGGCGGCCACGACGGGACGGAACGGGGCCCGCACGCGCGTGAGGGAGCCCTCGCGGACGAGGTACCCCTCGGGGTCGAGTCCGGGACGGCGAACGGTGTCGGGCATGCGTTCACTGTGCCCGGCCCGGGCCGCCGGGGCAGGTGATTTACGGCCGGGCGGCGGTGGGCCGAAGGTTCGGCGCCCAGCCCGTACCGGCCCGTGAAGCGGCCGTCGGGCTGCGACACCCCTGTCCTCGACAGGGTGACCGGATCTTCGCCGCGGGGCATGCGAAAGGCCCTGCCATACGACAGGGCCTCACGCGCGTGTGCGGGCGGTCAGCGGGACCGCTTGGCCAGGCGCTCCACGTCCAGCAGGATCACGGCCCGCGCCTCCAGGCGCAGCCACCCGCGCCCGGCGAAGTCCGCCAGTGCCTTGTTCACGGTCTCGCGTGAGGCGCCGACGAGCTGGGCCAGCTCCTCCTGCGTGAGGTCGTGGACGACGTGGATGCCCTCCTCGGACTGCACGCCGAAGCGGCGGGAGAGGTCCAGCAGGGCGCGCGCGACACGGCCGGGGACGTCGGAGAAGACCAGGTCGGACATGGCGTCATTGGTCTTGCGCAGCCGCCGGGCGACGGCGCGCAGCAGGGCGCCGGCCACCTCCGGACGCACGTTCAGCCAGGGCTGGAGGTCGCCGTGGCCGAGGGCGAGCAGCTTGACCTCGGTGAGCGCGGTCGCGGTCGCGGTGCGCGGGCCCGGGTCGAACAGCGACAGCTCGCCGATCAGCTCACTGGGGCCGACGACGGCGAGCATGTTCTCGCGGCCGTCGGGAGAGGTGCGGTGCAGCTTGACCTTGCCCTCGGTGACGACATACAGCCGATCACCGGGGTCGCCCTCGTGGAACAGTGAGTCACCGCGTGCGAGGGTCACCTCACTCATGGAGGCGCGGAGCTCCGCGGCCTGCTCGTCGTCGAGCGCCGCGAAAAGCGGATTGCGCCGCAGAACGTCGTCCACGAGTTCTCTCCCTTGTCGACCTGCTCAGGGGACCATGATCCCCCGTGTACCAGGGGACCGTGTTCCCCGTTTTGCCGGGCGGTCCAAACAGTGTGATCTGTCACAAGGATGCCGCACAGATGTCCCGGGGTAAGCGGCAGGGGTCCAATCGGGGGCCGATCCCCCGGGTCCAGGGCGGATGTCGGTGCCGGGCTTTAGGCTGGCCGGGTGTCCAAAACGCCGGTGAGAGCACAGGGCAAGGGGGCTGCACGGGTGGTTGTACGTCGTAATTCCGCTGTGGGCGAACAGGGCTCCGGCGGTAGTAGTAAAAGCGGCAAAGCGGCTAAAAAGGTCACGCCGGCCAAGAAGGCGGTGGCGGCCAGGAAGGCCGTGCCGGTGAAGAAGACCGCACCCGTCAAGAAGATCGCCGTGAAGCCCCCGGCCGGTGAATCCCGCACCGCGCTCGTCCGCCGTGCCCGCCGCATCAACCGCGAACTCGCCGAGGTCTACCCCTACGCCCACCCGGAGCTGGACTTCGAGAACCCCTTCCAGCTCGTGGTCGCCACGGTCCTGTCGGCCCAGACCACCGACCTGCGGGTCAACCAGACCACCCCGGCGCTCTTCGCCAAGTACCCCACGCCCGAGGACCTCGCGGCGGCCAACCCGGAGGAGGTCGAGGAGATCCTCCGCCCCTGCGGCTTCTTCCGGGCCAAGACCAGATCGGTCATAGGGCTCTCGAAGGCCCTCGCCGAGGACTTCGGCGGCGAGGTGCCCGGCAGGCTGGAGGACCTGGTCAAGCTGCCCGGTGTCGGCCGCAAGACCGCCTTCGTCGTCCTGGGCAACGCCTTCGGGCGGCCCGGGATCACCGTGGACACCCACTTCCAGCGGCTGGTGCGGCGCTGGCGGTGGACCGACGAGACCGACCCCGACAAGATCGAGGCGGCCGTGGGCGCGCTGTTCCCCAAGAGCGACTGGACCGACCTGTCCCACCACGTGATCTGGCACGGCCGGCGCATCTGCCACGCCCGCAAGCCCGCCTGCGGCGCCTGCCCCATCGCCCCGCTCTGCCCGGCCTACGGCGAGGGTGAGACCGACCCGGAGAAGGCGAAGAAGCTCCTGAAGTACGAGAAGGGCGGACTGCCGGGCCAGCGCCTGAAGCCGCCGCAGGCCTACCTCGACGCAGGCGGCAGGCCCGCACCGCCGCTGGGGGCCGGATGACGGAACGATCTCGGCGCCCTCGGGCGTTGGACACGGCAGGACGGGGGTGGCGATGACGTATACGCACGAGACGCACGACACGCACAGGGGGCCGGTGACGCTGAGCGAGGAGGGCCTGCCCGACTGGCTGGGCCCGGTGGTGCGGGCGGCGGAGACGGTCCAGCCGCTCCAGCTCAGCCGCTTCCTGCCGCCGGAGAACGGCTCGGGACGGCAGTCGGCCGTGCTGATCCTCTTCGGCGAGGGCGAGCGCGGCCCCGAGCTGCTGCTCATGGAGCGGGCCGGCTCCCTGCGCTCCCACGCGGGCCAGCCGTCCTTCCCGGGCGGCGCCCTCGACCCCGAGGACGGCGATCCGGCGGGCGACGGGCCGCTCAGAGCCGCGCTGCGCGAGGCCGAGGAGGAGACCGGCCTCGACCCGTCCGGAGTGCAGCTCTTCGGCGTGCTGCCCGCGCTCTACATCCCGGTCAGCGGCTTCGTCGTCACCCCCGTGCTCGGCTGGTGGCGCGAGCCCAGCCCGGTCGGCGTGGTCGACCCCAACGAGACGGCCCGCGTCTTCACCGTCCCCGTGGCGGATCTCACGGACCCCGCCCACCGGGCCACCGCCGTCCACCCCAGCGGCCACCGGGGCCCGGCATTCCTGGTCGAATCGGCCCTGGTCTGGGGCTTCACCGCCGGAGTGATCGACCGTCTGCTGCACTTCGCGGGCTGGGAACGCCCCTGGGACCGCGAGAAGCAGGTCCCGCTCGACTGGCGGTCATGACAGGGTGATCCCCGTGCTGTGTTCGCCCGAGGGCAGTGACGCCGACGGCTGCGCCGCGGGCCCTCGGACCCCGGCCGAGGCTGCTGGGACCGGAGTGGAGTAGGCGAGGCCTGAAGCAGTGAACGTGCTGGACATCCTGTTGCTGGCCGCGGCCGTGTGGTTCGCGGTCGTGGGCTACCGCCAGGGCTTCGTCGTCGGCATCCTGTCGGTGATCGGGTTCCTCGGCGGCGGTCTCGTCGCCGTGTACACGCTGCCCGTCATCTGGGCCGCCGTCTCCGACAACGCCCGGGTGAGCACCACCGCCGCCGTCGTCGCCGTGGTCGTCGTCATCGTCTGCGCCTCCGTCGGCCAGGCCCTGACCACGCACCTCGGCAACAAGCTGCGCCGCTACATCACCTGGTCCCCGGCCCGCGCCCTGGACGCCACCGGCGGTGCCCTCGTCAACGTCGTCGCGATGCTGCTCGTCGCGTGGCTGATCGGCTCCGCCCTCGCCCAGACCACCCTGCCGACGCTGGGCAAGGAGGTCCGCAACTCCAAGGTGCTGCTCGGCGTCTCCGAGGCGCTGCCCGCGCAGGCCGACACCTGGTTCCAGGACTTCACCTCGGTCCTCGCCCAGAACGGCTTCCCGCAGGTCTTCAGCCCGTTCTCCAACGAGCCGATCAAGGACGTGGAGCCGCCCGACCCGGCCCTGGCGAACAGCGCGGTCGCGGCCCGCGCCCAGCGGTCCATCGTCAAGGTCACCGGCACCGCGCAGAGCTGCGGCAAGGTACTGGAGGGCAGCGGCTTCGTCTTCGCCGACCGGCGTGTCATGACCAACGCGCACGTCGTCGGAGGCGTCGACGAGCCCACCGTCCAGATAGGCGGGGTGGGCCGCAAGTACGACGCGAAGGTCGTCCTGTACGACTGGAAGCGCGACATCGCGGTGCTCGACGTACCGGACCTGACGGCGAACGCCCTGAAGTTCAGCACCCAGGACGCGTCCGGCGGCGACGGCGCGATCGTCGCGGGCTTCCCGGAGAACGGCTCCTACGACGTGCGGGCCGCGCGGGTGCGCGGACGCATCACCGCCAACGGCCCGGACATCTACCACCGCGGCACGGTCGGCCGGGACGTCTACTCCCTGTACGCGACCGTCCGCCAGGGCAACTCCGGCGGCCCGCTGCTCACGCCCGACGGCAAGGTCTACGGCGTGGTGTTCGCCAAGTCCCTCGACGACGCCAACACCGGCTACGCCCTCACGGCGGACGAGATCCAGCAGGACATCAACCGGGGCCGCACGGCGAACCAGCAGGTGGGCACCGACAGCTGCGCCCTGTGAGCCCGGAGACCGGGGGACCGGCCGTGGTGATTCCCGTGCGGCGGATCAGCCGCGCGGGTGACGCAGGCGTACCGAGACCCAGCGGGCACGGCGTCGCAGGATATGCGGAATCCCCACCCTGAGGTCCGCCTCCGCGAGCTGCGGAGTGCCTCGCTGCGGGGAACTCAGCCCGGAGGCCGAGCGGCGGTTGCGGGGTGCGTCACTGTAGTCGTGCGTCCAGCCCATACCCCGACGTCTGCCCCCGCCCGAAGGTCGATAACCGCTTCCACGCCCCCCAATTGGCCTATGCGGCAGGCATGTGGCCGTTCGAGGAACAGGTGTTCAGTGACGGGTACCCGGCGCACCCGTCGTCTCACCTGTCCGGCTCGGGATCCTGCAGCCAGTTGACCAGTTCCGCGGAGAAGGCCGCCGGGTCCTCCTCGTGCGGGAAGTGCCCGAGCCCGTCGAACAGGCGCCAGCGATAAGGGGCTTCGACGTACTCGCCCGAGCCGGCCGCGCTGCGCGTCCGGGCCACCGGGTCCAGCGAGCCGTGCAGATGCAGCGTCGGCACGCGCACCGGCCGCTTCATCCTGCGGTTGAACTGGATGCCGTCCGGGCGGGCGAGAGAGCGCACCAGCCAGCGGTACGGCTCGATCGAGCAGTGCGCGGTCGACGGGATGCACATGGCCCGCTGGTACGTCTCCACGGCCTCGTCCTCCGGCAGCCGCGGCCCGGACCACTCCCGGATCAGCCGGCCCACCAGCGCGCCGCCGTCGGCGGTCAGTTGGCGCTCCGGGATCCAGGGCCGCTGGAACCCCCAGATGTAGGAGCCGGCCGCCGTCTGCCGGGCGTCCCGGAGCATCGCGGCACGCCAGCGCCGGGGGTGCGGCATCGAGACGACCGCGAGCCGTCGCACGAGCTTGGGCCGCATCGCCGCCGCCGTCCACGCCAGATAGCCGCCCAGATCGTGGCCGACCAGCGCGGCGTCCGGCTCGCCGAGGGAGCGGATCACCCCGGTGACGTCCAGGGCGAGGTTGGCGGGGTCGTACCCGCGCGGGGTGCGGTCGCTGCCGCCCACACCCCTCAGGTCCATCGCCACGGCCCGGTAGCCCGCGTCGGCGAGCGCGACGAGTTGGTGGCGCCATGTCCACCAGAACTGGGGGAAGCCGTGCAGCAGCAGCACCAGGGGGCCGTCGCCGAGCTCGGCGATGTGGAACCGCGCGCCGTTCGCGGCGACGTCCCGGTGTGTCACCTTCTCCCCGGAGGGAAGGTCGATCCGTACGGCCGCTGCCGCGGCGGGTTCCGTCATGAGGACGAGCGTGCCACAGCTTCGATGGCCTGGGGCGCACGGTCCTGCGGCAGCTCGGGACGCGGGTGCGGCTTGGCGTTCTGCAGAACGCTCGCCGACTCCTTCACGGACGCGGCGACCTTCTGCGGGCCCTGGCTCTTCTTGGCCTTCTTGGCGAACATCACACCGATGAGCACGAGCAGGCCGGCGACCAGCACGTTGGCCGCGAAGGAGAGCAGGAAGCAGACCGCCAGGTTCCAGCCGCTCCAGGTCCGAATGCCGTACGCCAGCGCGAAGTTGAGCATCGGCAGGGAGAAGAGGAGCAGCATCCCGGCCGCGCTGAACGCGCCGCCGCTGGTCGCCCCCCGCTTGACGTCCCGCTTCAGCTGCGCCTTGGCCAGCGCGATCTCGTCGTGCACCAGCGCCGACATTTCGGTCGTCGCCGAGGCGAACAGCTGGCCGATGCTGCGTTCGGCGCCGACCGGGCTGCCGTCTGGTGCGCTCATCGCGTTCTCCCTTTGAAGTCTCGCGTGCCGTTTGAAGTCTTGCGTGCCGTCTTGTTTTGTACCGTCTCGTCAGATCATGCCGGACGGTCGTCCTCATCGCCTGCCCCGCCCGGTACTTCCTGAAGCCCGTGGCGCGCCGCGGCGGCCTTCTCGGCGGCGATGCGCCGGTGGTCGGCGGCCTTGCGCTCGAGAATCTCCGCCATCCGCAGGTGGTAGGCCGGGTTGTCCTGCTCGTACACGTCCGGGATGCCGTCCTGGTCCTCGTCGCGCTCCTCGTCCTCCCAGAGCCTGCGGTACCTGGCGTTGCGTATCTTCAGCAGCACCGTGGCGCACACGGCCGCGATCAGCGATCCGGCGAGGACGGCCGCCTTCACCTCGTCGGTGAGCGCCGCGTCGCCCTCGAAGGCCAGTTCGCCGATGAGGAGCGAGACGGTGAAGCCGATACCGGCGAGCGAGGACACCGCGAAGACGTCGGCCCAGGCCAGGTCCTGGCTGAGCGAGGCCCGGGTGAAGCGTACGGTCAGCCAGGTGCCGCCGAAGATGCCGAGCGCCTTGCCCATGACCAGTCCGAGCACCACGCCGAGCGTCTCGGGCCGGGTGAACACGTCCCCGAGCGCCCCGCCGGACACCGACACTCCGGCGCTGAACAGCGCGAACAGGGGTACGGCGAGCCCGGCCGACAGCGGCCGCACCTGATGCTCGACGCGTTCGCCCGGTGAGCGTTCCTCGCCCTCCCGGGTGGTGCAGCGCAGCATCAGGCCCATCGCCACGCCGGCGATGGTGGCGTGCACACCGCTGTTGTACATCAGCGCCCAGATGACGAGCGCCAGCGGCACGTACACGTACCAGCCGCGCACCCCCGCGCGCAGCAGCAGCCAGAAGACCAGCAGCCCGGCGACGGCGCCGCCGAGGGCGGCCAAGTCGATCCGGTCGGTGAAGAAGACGGCGATGATCAGGATCGCGAAGAGGTCGTCGACGACCGCCAGGGTCAGCAGGAAGGCGCGCAGGGCGCTGGGCAGCGCGGTGCCGATGACCGCGAGGACGGCCAGCGCGAAGGCGATGTCGGTGGCGGTGGGCACCGCCCAGCCGTCGGTGGAGCCGTGCCCGATGAGATTGGTCAGGGTGTAGACGAGCGCGGGTACGGCCATCCCGCACAGCGCCGCCACCACGGGCAGCACCGCCGCCCTCGGATCACGCAGGTCCCCGGCGACCAGCTCGCGCTTGAGCTCGATCCCGGCGACGAAGAAGAAGACGGCGAGCAGCCCGTCGGCGGCCCAGTGCGACACGGACAGGTTCAGGCCGAGGGCGGCGGGGCCGAAGTGGAAGTCGCTGACGGACTCGTAGCCCTGGTGCAGTGCGGGGATGTTGGCCCAGATCAGCGCCGTGACGGCGGCGGCGAGCAGCAGGACGCCGCCCACGGTCTCGGTGCGCAGCGCGTCCGTGACGACGGTCCGCTCGGGCAGGGACAGGCGCCCGAACACCTTGCGGCCGGTGCGCGAGGTGGGGGACGCGGTGTCACGGGGGGCGGCCACGGTGGAGACCTCCGGGTGTGGTGGGCAGGGCTGAGCACATGCCGACCAGACTTCCCGGCGCACCTTGGGCTCTTTCACATCGAGCTTTGTTTAGATTACCTAAGGTTGTCGCGGGACGCATCCGGTGATCTGAACATTAGGCGCAAAAGGGGGCGACCGGCGTGTTCGCGCCGGACGCCCCTTCCTGTTCGCTCCCGCGGGCGGCGTGGCCGCCGCCCGCCGTCCGGCCCTAGTCCTCGCTCGACGCCGCCGGGAGCTTCGCCTGGATGAAGTCCATGACCGTGGAGTCGGTCAGCGTGGTGACGTCGCCGAGCTGACGGTTCTCGGCGACGTCCCGCAGGAGCCGGCGCATGATCTTGCCGGAGCGGGTCTTCGGCAGCTCCGCCACCGGCAGGATCCGCTTCGGCTTGGCGATCGGGCCGAGCGTGGCGCCGACGTGGTCGCGCAGCGCGCCGATCAGCTTGTCGTCCTCGGACGCCGAACCGCGCAGGATGACGAAGGCGACGATGGCCTGGCCGGTGGTCTCGTCGGCGGCGCCGACGACCGCCGCCTCGGCGACCGACGGGTGCGAGACCAGCGCCGACTCCACCTCGGTGGTGGAGATGTTGTGGCCGGACACCAGCATCACGTCGTCCACCCGGCCCAGCAGCCAGATGTCCCCGTCGTCGTCCTTCTTCGCGCCGTCACCGGCGAAGTACTTGCCCTGGAAGCGGGACCAGTAGGTGTCGATGAACCGCTGGTCGTCGCCCCAGATGGTGCGCAGCATCGACGGCCACGGCTCGGTGAGCACGAGGTAACCGCCGCCTCCGTCGGGCACCTCGTTCGCCTCGTCGTCCACGACGGTCGCGCTGATGCCGGGCAGCGGGCGCTGCGCCGAGCCGGGCTTGGCCTCGGTGACGCCGGGCAGCGGCGAGATCATCATCGCGCCGGTCTCCGTCTGCCACCAGGTGTCCACGACCGGGGTGGCGTCGGCGCCGATGTGCTTGCGGTACCAGATCCACGCCTCGGGGTTGATCGGCTCGCCGACGGAGCCGAGGACCCGCAGGGACGACAGGTCGAACTGCGCGGGGATGTCGTCGCCCCACTTCATGAACGTACGGATCGCGGTCGGCGCGGTGTAGAGGATCGTGACGCGGTACTTCTCCACGATCTCCCAGAAGCGCCCCTGGTGCGGGGTGTCCGGGGTGCCCTCGTACATGACCTGGGTCGCCCCGTTGGCCAGCGGCCCGTACACGATGTACGAGTGCCCGGTGACCCAGCCGACGTCCGCCGTGCACCAGTAGACGTCCGTCTCCGGCTTGAGGTCGAACACCGCCCAGTGCGTGTACGCCGCCTGGGTCAGGTAGCCGCCGGAGGTGTGCAGGATGCCCTTCGGCTTCCCCGTCGTGCCCGAGGTGTAGAGGATGAACAGCGGGTGCTCCGCGTCGAACGCCTCCGGGGTGTGCTCGGCGGACTGCCGGTCCACCAGCTCGTGCCACCACACGTCCCGCTCGCCGTCCCAGGCGACGTCCTGCCCGGTGCGGCGCACCACGAGCACGTGCTCGACGTTGTCGACCTTGGTGATCGCCTCGTCCACGGCCGGCTTGAGCGCGGACGGCTTGCCGCGCCGGTAGCCGCCGTCGGAGGTGATGACGACCTTGGCGTCGGCGTCCTGGATCCGGGTGGCGAGCGCGTCCGCCGAGAAGCCGCCGAACACGACCGAGTGCGCCGCGCCGATCCGGGCCGAGGCCAGCATCGCGATCGCGGTCTCCGGGATCATCGGCATGTAGATGGCGACCCGGTCGCCCTTGCGGACACCGAGCTCCAGCAGGGCGTTGGCCGCCTTGGAGACCTCGTCCTTCAGCTCCGCGTAGGTGATCGAGCGGCTGTCGCCGGGCTCACCCTCGAAGTGGATGGCGACCCGGTCCCCGTGCCCGGCCTCGACATGCCGGTCCACGCAGTTGTACGCGACGTTCAGCTCGCCGTCCTTGAACCACTTCGCGAACGGCGGGTTCGACCAGTCCAGCGTCTCGGACGGTTCCTTGGCCCAGGTCAGCCGGCGGGCCTGCTCGGCCCAGAAGCCGAGCCTGTCAGCCTTGGCCTGTTCGTACGCCTCTGCCCCGACGTTGGCGTTCGCGGCCAGGTCGGCGGGCGGCGCGAAGCGTCGCTCCTCCTTCAAGAGGTTGGCCAGGCTTTCGTTGCTCACGACATCTCCCTTTCCCAGGGTGTCCGTTGTGTCCCAGGCCACAGCTCATCAGACGCGGGGGTCCGATGACAAGGGTCGACGGCAAAATTGGTTTAGACCTGTCGACCGGCTGGGCGGTCAAACCGGACTCCGCAGCTCCGGGGCCGTTCCGATCTCCTGTTGAGCCTCCTCCTCCGTCTCCTTTCCGGCGGCTCCCTGCACATGCTCGAACACCGCCTCCCCGCTGCCGTCGAGCAGATAGGCCTGCGCCTCGCCCACGTGGAAGTACATCCCGTGCAGCTCCAGCGCACCGGCCGTCAGAGCGCGTGCGACCGTGTCGTGCGCTCGCAGGTGCTCCAGCTGCTGGACCACGTTGGCCAGGCACAGCTGCTCCACCGCGTCGGCGGCCAGCCGCCCGGCCAGCCGCGGCCGGTCACGGTGGTCGCCGGCCATCCGGGCGAGGCTCGGCCGCCCATGCCCGAGCCACCGCTTCAGCGGGGTCGTCGCGTCCTCGGGCCCGGCGGCCAGCAGCGCCTGCATGGCCCCGCATCCGGAGTGCCCGCACACCGTGATCGACCGCACCCCGAGCACGTCCACCGCGTACTCGATGGCGGCCGCCACCGAGTGGTCGCCGTGCTCCTCGCCCGGCGGCGGCACCAGATTGCCGATGTTGCGGACCACGAACAGGTCGCCGGGACCGCTGGAGGTGATCATCGACGTGACCAGACGGGAGTCGGCGCAGGTGAGGAAGAGCTGCGAGGGCCGCTGTCCCTCCCGCGCGAGCCGCGCCAGCTCCTCGCGCACCAGCGGGGCGGTGTTCCGCTGGAACGAGCTGATGCCACGGGCGAGTTCATGGGTGACGGGCGTGGCCGGAGCCTGCGCGAAGCAGGCCTGGTGGTTGCGCCAGGGCGTCCAGGGCCGGCACCGGCACGTCGCGGCCGGACCGGGGTCCGGGGAGCGGACTCCGCCGCGCCGGCCGGTCAGCTCGGCGGTTCCGCCCCGCGCGGTGTGCGTGTTCTGCCAGTCCTGCAGTGACTCGTACGCCGCGTGGTCCATGAACGAGCCGTCCAACTCCACCACGGCGTGGACGCCTTGGGGTACGAGATGCAGGGCTCTGCTGAGCCGTGGCACGGCGAGGAAGGTCAGCTGGCCTCGGACGTGTACGTGATGGACTCCTTCCTTCTCCGTGTGCGTGATGCGGGTATGGGCGAGGCGGTGCAGGGCGAGAGCGACCGCCACGGCGACCCCGAGGGCCACGCCCTCCAGGACGCCGAAGACCACCACGCCGAGTGTGGTGGCGGCGTACACCAGCACTTCACGGTGGCGTGTCACCGTGCGGATGTGGTTCAGGGACACCATCTGGATGCCGACCGCCATCACCAGGGCGGCGAGCGAGGCGAGCGGGATCCACTCCAGGAGTGGGACCATCAGCAGCGCGGCGACTACTACGAGAACGCCGTGCAGCATCGTGGAGTTCCGGCTCACCGCACCTGAGTTCACATTCGCGGTGCTCCGGACGGCCACCCCCGCCACCGGCAGTCCGCCGAGCGCCCCGGAGACGATGTTGGCGGCGCCCTGGCCGAGCAGCTCGCGGTCGAGGTCCGAGCGCCCGACGTGGGCCTGGGGTCCGGGCCGGGCGGCGACCAGCTTGTCCACGGCGACCGCGCCGAGCAGCGACTGCACACTGCACACCAGCGTGGTGGTGAGAACGGCGGCGGCGATGCCGAGTCCCGGGCCCTCGGGCAGTCCGGCCAGCGCGTGACTGCTCCAGGACGGCAGGTCGACCCGGGGCAGCACCAGTCCGGTCAGCGCGGCGGTGACGGTGGCTCCGGCGACGGCCACCAGGGCGGCCGGGACCCTGCGCAGCAGCCGGCCGGCGCGGCCGGGGACGCGTGGCCAGGCCAGCAGCAGGGTCAGGGTCAGCGCGCTCATCGCCACGGCGGCCGGGTCCAGGTCCGCCAGTTGGGCGGGCAGGGCGCGCAGGTTGGCGAGGACGGAACTGTCCGGACTGCCGCCGAGGACGATGTGCAGCTGGGCGACGGCGATGGTGACGCCGATGCCGGCGAGCATGCCGTGCACCACGGCGGGGCTGACGGCGAGCGCGCCGCGGGCCACGCGCAGGCAGCCCAGGCCCAGTTGGGCGAGTCCGGCGAGGACGGTGATGCCGCAGGTGGTCCGCCAGCCGTAGCGGTGGATGAGGTCGGCGGTGACCACCGTGAGTCCGGCGGCGGGGCCGCTGACCTGCAGCGGGCAGCCGCCGAGCCGGCCGGCGACCAGTCCGCCCACGGCGGCGGCGACCAGGCCGGCCTGGAGCGGGGCGCCGGTCGCGAGGGCGATACCGAGGGACAGGGGCAGGGCGATCAGGAAGACCGCGACGGACGCGGACAGGTCGGCGCCCTGGACCAGGCGGCGACGCGGGGCCCGGGGCGGGCTGTGCGGCGGGTGGGAGTGGTGGGTGTGGGTGGGTGCGCAGGCTGTCATGGTCCCGTCTCCTCCGGGTGGCGCGGTCGCGTACGGGGTGGGTCCCCGTCGGTGCGGGGGCTCGGTCGCGGTCGTGGGGTCACGGCGTGCGGCGGCGGGATGGGGTCACGCTTCGTAAACGAACCGTAATGCAGAGTAAAGGTCATGCATAGCTTTTAGTCGCAAATGGGGTAAAAGGTCACCTCTACGGGCGAAGCGATCATTTCATCGGCTTGTCGTACTAATTCCTTCTCTGGCCCGTGCGACCTTGGCGGCGCTGTCGGTACAACCCGGCACGCATCACCTGAAAACGCCCTCATCAGCGTTTGCCTGAGAGAAGGAAGAAGGTGGGGCGGAAGATGGCCGCCACCCAGAGGATCGCCGTTGGCGCCATGGTCGCCGCGGCCTGTACCGCGTCGCTGGCCGGTTGCTCGTCCGGCGGCAACGGCCCGAAGGAAGGAGCGTCCGGCCCGCGGCAGGGGGCGCCGGCGCCCAACAGCGTGCTCCGTCTGATCGGCGACGGGTCCACCGCGTACACCGGCGGGCAGCCGCACCTGCCCGTCCCCGAGCGGCTCAAGCCCGGTCAGAAACCTCCGCAGTTCGTGGTGTTCTCCTGGGACGGCGCGGGGGAGGACAGCCAGAAGCTGTTCTCCCACTTCCGCAAGGTCTCCAAGGAGAACAACGCGACGATGACGTACTTCCTCAGCGGCGTGTACCTGCTGCCGGAGGAGAAACGCGAGCTCTACAGACCGCCGCAGCACGCCCCGGGCAGCTCGGAGATCGGCTTCAACGACGCGCAGGGCATCTCCGACACCCTCAAGCAGGTGCGGCTGGCCTGGCTCGAGGGCAACGAGATCGGCACCCACTTCAACGGCCACTTCTGCGGTCCCGACGGCGGCGTCGGCGAGTGGTCGGTGAAGGAGTGGAAGAGCGAGATCACCCAGGCCAAGCAGTTCGTGAAGAACTGGCGGACCAACACCGGCATGAAGAAGGCGGCTCCCCTGCCCTTCGACTACGACAAGGAGCTGATCGGCGCGCGAACCCCCTGCCTGGAGGGGCAGAAGAACTTCAGGAAGGCGGCCCACCAGTTGGGCTTCCGCTACGACTCCAGCGGAGTCGACGATCAGGTGTGGCCCGAGAAGAGGGAAGGCCTGTGGGACCTGTCGATGCAGCTGGTCCCCTTCCCCGGGCACACCTACGAGCAGTTGACCATGGACTACAACTTCATGGTCAACCAGTCCGGCACCCAGACCCAGGGCGACCCCGACATGTACGACTACTGGGGCGACCAGATGCGTGACGGGCTGCTCAAGGGCTTCTACCGGGCCTACGACGGCAACCGCGCGCCGATGATCATCGGCAACCACTTCGAGTTCTGGAACGGCGGCACCTACATGCGTGCCATCGACGAGGTGGTGAAGGAGGTGTGCAACAAGCCCGAGGTGCGCTGTGTCTCCTTCCACCAGCTGGCCGACTGGCTGGACGCGCAGGACCCGCGGACGCTGGCCAAGCTGCGCACCCTGAAGGTGGGCGAGGCGCCCCGGCAGGGCTGGGCGTCCCTCATGTCCGGGCGCCCGGCGCCGGCGCCCAAGGGTGTCCCCGGGGCGCCGGCGGTCAAGCAGTAGGCGTCATACCGGGGCCGCCAGGCCCTCACCGAGCACGAAACCGGGGTCGACCTGCGCCGCCAGGTCGACCCCGGTGCGCTCGTTGCCCCAGGCCTCCGCGTTCCGCAGGTGGAAGTGGACCATCTGGCGCGTGTAGCGCTCCCAGTCGCGCCGTTCGTACGTGGCGTCGACAGCGGCCCGGAGGGTCTGCAGGGAGCGGACGTTGGCCTCCTCCAGGAGACCGAACTGGGGTGCCCGACCCTTCTCCATGGCGCGCACCCAGTCCGAGTGCCCGACCGTCACCAGCAGGTCGTCACCGGCCTCCGCGCGGAGGAAGTCGATGTCGTCCTGACCCTGGATCTTGTTGCCTACGACCTTCACGGCCACGCCGAAGTCGCGGGCGTACTCCTTGTACTGGCGATAGACGGAGACCCCCTTCCGGGTCGGCTCGGCGACGAGGAACGTCATGTCGAACCGGGTGAACAGGCCGGAGGCGAAGGAGTCCGAACCCGCCGTCATGTCGACCACGACGTACTCGTCGGGGCCGTCGACGAGGTGGTTCAGGAACAGCTCCACCGCTCCCGTCTTGGAGTGGTAGCAGGCGACCCCCAGGTCGGCGTCCGTGAAGGGGCCCGTGACCATCAAACGGACGGCGCCGCCGTCGAGTTCCACCGGGCGTGCACAGGCGTCGTACACCGCGTTCGGCTCCCGCACCCGCACCAGCCGCGAGCCCTCGCCGGGCGGGGTCGTCTTGATCATCGTCGCCGCGGACGCGATGCGCGGATTGGAGCCGCGCAGATGGTCCTTGATCAGCGACAGCTGCCCGCCCATGGCGGGCAGCGCTGTCGACTGGGCCTCGTCGAGGCCGAGCGCCGGGCCGAGGTGCTGGTTGATGTCGGCGTCGATGGCGAGCACCGGGGCGCCGGCAGCCACGAGGTGGCGAATGAGGAGGGAGGAGAGCGTGGTCTTGCCGCTGCCGCCCTTCCCGACGAAAGCAATTTTCATGTTCACGAACAGTAGCGAAGCGGTAGCTTTAAGTGTCAGGCTGAGTGAAGAAGACCACTCCTTTGTGGGGTGGGGTGGTGGGGTGCGTAGTGTCGTACTCATGAGTACGACAGGCGCGACCGCCGATCCGCTCGCGGCCCTGGGCTCGCTGCCCGGTGTGGCCGAGTCCGTGGAGTCCGTGCGCAAGGCCGTGGACCGGGTCTACGGGCACCGGGTCATGCGTCGCCGCAGCAACGAGATCACCTCCGAGGCCGCCCTGCGCGGTGCACGCGGCTCCGCGGCGCTGTCCGGTGCCGACTGGGCCCTGGAGGAGGTGCGGCGGCGTTCCGACTTCAGCGCCGACACCGAGGCGATGGTCATGGGTGCGGCGCTCAGGCTGACGGCCGAGGCCGGTCAGCTGCTGTCCATCTGGCGTCAGTCGCCCCTGAGGGTGCTGGCCCGGCTGCATCTGGTGGCCGCCGCGACCCAGGGTGACGAGGTCGGCCGTCCGCGCCAGGCGGGGGAGCCGGTCGACGAGCCGCTGCTCGAGCTGCCGCTGCCGGACGCCCGGGAGGTCTCGGGCCGGCTGGAGGGCCTGGCGGACCTGATCATCGCGGGCTCGTCGGCGCCGGCGCTGGTCACCGCGGCGGTGGTGCACGGCGAACTGCTCGCGCTGCGCCCCTTCACTTCGCACAACGGCCTGGTCGCGCGCACGGCCGAGCGGATCGTCCTGATCGGCAGCGGTCTCGACCCCAAGGCGGTCTGCCCTGCCGAGGTGGGCCACGCCGAGCTGGGCCGCGCCTCCTACCTGGCCGCGCTCGACGGGTATGTCTCCGGCACTCCCGAGGGCGTGGCGGCCTGGATCGCCCACTGCGGCCGTGCGGTCGAGCTCGGAGTGCGCGAGTCCACCGCGGTGTGCGAGGCGCTGCAGCGCGGGGCCGCCTGAGCGTCGAGCGGCGGGCGCATGCGAAAGGCCCCCGGAAGGGGGCCTGGACAGGGTTGCGGCGGTACGAGTTCTCGTACCGCCGCTGGCATGCTCACCGGGTTACCAAGCGTCCTCGATATATGCCCATCAGGTCGGGGACTTTGCCCGTCACCTGGTGCGGCTGGCCCGTAATCGACGGGTCGACGTCGCGTGGGTGCCTGGTGTTCATGCGGGGTCCGTGGGGCCATGTGCGTAGTAGTAGGGGATCCTCACGGATGTCCTGTGGTCTCGCGGGCCTGAACCCTTTGTACTGCACCCCCGGAGCAAGCGGAACCCCTGCCCGCACATCTTTACTTTCAGGTTCAAACGGCGTGAATCGGTCAGGCTTGGATCGGTCGGGAGGCGGCGATGCTCCGGCGCCGGCTCGCGTACCAGACGAGGCCGGCGGTAGCGGCCGCCGCCCCTATGGCCGCCGCCGCGACGAGGGCCGGGCGGGGCGGTACGGAGAACCCGGGCAGCCGCTGCTTGAGCCGGACCGGCCGGGCGAACTCCATGACCGGCCACCCGCGTGCGACCGCCTCGCGGCGCAGCGCGCGGTCCGGGTTCACGGCGTGCGGGTGCCCGACCGCCTCGAGCATCGGCAGGTCGGTCGCCGAATCGCTGTATGCGTAGCAGCGGTCCAGGTCGTATCCCTCGGACGCGGCCAGCTCCCTGACGGCCTCGGCCTTGGTCGGGCCGTACGCGTAGTACTCCACCTCCCCGGTGAAGCAGCCGTCGTCGCCCACCACCATGCGCGTGGCCACCACGCGGTCGGCGCCCAGCAGCTCCCCGATCGGCTCGACCACCTCGGCGCCCGAGGTGGACACGATCACCACGTCGCGGCCGGCCGTGTGGTGCTCCTCGATGAGCGAGGCGGCCTCGTCGTAGATGATCGGGTCGATCAGGGCGTGCAGGGTCTCGGCGACGATCTCCTTCACCTGCTGGACGTTCCAGCCTCGGCACATCGCGGACAGGTACTGGCGCATCCGCTCCATCTGATCGTGGTCGAGACCGCCGGCCAGGAAGACGAACTGGGCGTATGCGGTACGCAGCGCGGCCCTGCGGTTGATCAGCCCACCCTGGTAGAAGGACTTGCTGAAGGTGAGTGTGCTCGACTTCGCAATGACCGTCTTGTCCAGGTCAAAGAAGGCTGCTGCGCGGGGCAAGGAGTGGTTTTCCACGCCCCTGAGCATAGGTGCCCACCATTCGGCGTAAGGTGGGGCGCGTGGGTTTGCCTGAGAAGGCTCTCGGGTACACCATGGAAGTCACGGATCGTTCGCGACCGTGCTAACCCGGTCCGACTCCTCCCCCCCCGAGTCGGCCGTGGGGACGACCCCCGCTCTCCCCCCCGGCGGGGGTCGTCGCATGTCCGGATGCGTTTTCTCCCCTTTTCAACATGTCTCCCGAGCGGTCGCGTGCGACGTCGACCGGACTTCAGCGTGCCCGTAATCCGTCACGGTAAGTAATCGACGTGCTGCTGTGCGGAAGCACGAAGAGGCCGGTCCGGAGGTCACCGGTGTGGGTGACGGCGATATTCACAACGCCTGAGTTGTCCACGGTTTTCGACCAAGATCCACACGATTTCCCGGATCGCTGCACCGTGATTCCCACGCGCTCCGAGGGCGGCGAGTTCATGGCCGGTTCCCATTGCCGGAGTGCCTGTGGCCGGTTTCTGTCGCCCTGCAAAGAGCGTCGCTTGCCGGTTCTTCACCACTTTGGGAATCGCGGGGCCTCGGAGGTCACGCGGAAGACATGGGAAGGGGGAGCACACGTGACCGGAACCGTCGCCCACGACCCGTCACCGGCCACCGGAGGCCTGCCGGGACGGCCGCTCATCGTCACGGAGGACGCGGATCTCCTGGACGATCTGCTGCGCCTGTGCGCGGCCGCGGGCGCCACGCCCGAGGTGCACCACGGTGTACCCGATCACGGCGGCGGCTGGGAAGCGGCCCCGCTCGTCCTGGTGGGCGACGACGCGGCCCGCCGTCTGCGCGGAGCGGCACGCCGGCGCGGGGTGGTGCTGGTCGGCCGTGACCAGGACGACTCCGGGGTGTGGAGAAGGGCCGTACAGATCGGCGCCGACCACGTCCTGATGCTGCCCGACGGGGAGCAGTGGCTCGTCGACCGCATCGCCGACGTCGCCGAGGGCGTCGGCCGCCCGGCCCTGACCGTCGGGGTCGTCGGCGGTCGTGGCGGGGCCGGTGCGTCCACACTGGCCTGCGCCCTCGCCGTCACCTCCGCCCGCGAGGGGCTGCGTACCCTCCTCGTCGACGCCGATCCCCTCGGCGGCGGACTCGACGTGCTCCTAGGCGGGGAGACCGCCGAGGGACTGCGCTGGCCCGCCTTCGCCGCCTCCCGCGGCCGGGTCGGCGGCGGCGCGCTGGAGGAGTCACTGCCCCAGTTGCACTC
Source organism: Streptomyces sp. NPDC041129 (assembly GCF_055592265.1). NCBI lineage: Bacteria > Bacillati > Actinomycetota > Actinomycetes > Kitasatosporales > Streptomycetaceae > Streptomyces > Streptomyces sp. NPDC041129. Next base: position 356,847 of record NZ_JBVIYV010000005.1, read on the forward strand.
GCTGCGGGTGCTCAGCTGGGACCGCGGCGACTGCGTGGCCGTCCCGGCCCAGGCCGTCCGCGCGGTGCTCGCCGCCGCCCGGCGGCGCGGCGGCACGGTCGTCGTCGACCTACCGCGCCGCCTGGACGACGGGGTCGCCGAAGCCCTCGCCCAGCTCGACCTGGCGCTGCTCGTCGTCCCGGCCGAACTGCGGGCGGTCGCGGCCGCCGGCCGGGTCGCCTCGGCGCTCGGCATGGTCGTACGGGACCTGCGCGTGGCGGTGCGCGGGCCGTACGCGCCCGGCCTCGACGACCGCGAGGTCGCCCGGCTGCTCGGCCTGCCCCTGGCCGGCGAGGTCCCCGTCGAACCGGCCCTGCAGCGTGCGCACGGCACCGCCAAGCCGCCCGCCGCGACCGGCCGCGGCCCGCTGGCCCGCTTCTGCGCCACCTTCTGGGAACAGGCGCTGGTCGAGGCGGGAGGCCCCCGATGACACTGCCCGGACTCGACCGGGCCGACGTCACGGCCCTCCTGGACGGCGTCCGCCGCCGGCTCGCCGAGAGCGGCGCCGAACCGACCCCGGCACGCGTCGCCCAGGCGCTTCGCGCACAGGGCCGGGTCCTCGGTGACGCCGAGGTGCTCGGCGCGGCCGAGCATCTGCGGTCGGAACTCGTCGGAACCGGCCCGCTGGAGCCGCTGCTCGCCGATCCGAGCGTCACCGACGTCCTGGTGTCCGCCCCCGACCGGGTGTGGGTGGACCGCGGCGGCGGCCTGGAGCTGACCCCGGTGGCCTTCCCGGACGCGACCGCCGTACGGCGTCTCGCGCAGCGGCTGGCCGCCGTGGCCGGACGCCGGCTGGACGACGCCCGGCCCTGGGCCGATGCCCGGCTGCCCGACGGGACCCGGCTGCACGCGGTGCTGCCCCCGGTGGCCGTCGGCTGCACCTGCCTGTCCCTGCGCGTCGTGCGGCCCCGGGCGTTCACGCTCGGGGAACTGGTCGAGGCGGGCACCGTGCCCCCCGGCGGGGACCGGATTCTGCGGGCGCTGCTCGCGGCCCGGCTGTCCTTCCTCGTCAGCGGAGGCACCGGCAGCGGCAAGACGACACTGCTGAGCGCGCTGCTCGGCCTGGTCGAACCCGGTGAACGGATCGTGCTCGCCGAGGACTCGTCGGAGCTGAGACCGGACCACCCGCACGTCGTACGGCTGGAGACCCGGCCGGCCAACCAGGAGGGTGCCGGCCTCGTGACCCTGGAGGACCTCGTCCGGCAGGCACTGCGGATGCGGCCCGACCGTCTGGTCATCGGCGAGGTGCGGGGCCCCGAGGTGGTGCATCTGCTGGCCGCGCTCAACACCGGCCACGAAGGCTGCGGGACCGTGCACGCCAACGCCGCCGCCGACGTGCCCGCACGCCTGGAGGCGCTCGGTACGGCGGCGGGACTCGACCGGGCGGCCTTGCACAGCCAGTTGGCGGCAGCGCTGTCGGTGGTGCTGCACCTCGTACGGGACCGGTCCGGGCGGCGCCGGATCGCCGAGGTGCACGTGCTGGAGCGGGGCGACTCGGGGCTGGTGCGGACGGTGCCGGCGCTGCGGTGGGGCGTGCGGGCCTTCAGCCGGGAGCGGGGCTGGGAACGGCTGCGGGAGCTGCTCAGCGGGGGATCCGGGAGCGAGCCGGGACGAGAGGAGCGAGGGAAGTGAGCACTGAGGCGTCGATGGGCGCGGCGGCGGCCTGTGTCGGGGTGGCTGCCTGGCTGCTGGGCGGACGGCATCACGGGGTGCGGCGCGCCAGGCTGCTGCTGGCCGGGGGTGCGGGGGAGGCGGCCGGGCCGCCCTCCTGGGAGCGGACCCTCGGTGAACTGCGTCAGTTACAGGGCCGATTGCGGGCCGAATGGTGGTCGCTCGCGGTCGGGCTGCTGCTCGCACTGCTGGGAGCCTCGGTGATTCCGGTCGTCGCGGGGGCTGCCGGGGTGCCGGTGCTGCGCAGGATGCGGCTGGCCCGGCAGACCGGGCGGGCCAGGGAGCGGCGCGCGGACGCGGTGATCGGCCTGTGCGGGGCGCTGGCCGGGGAGGTGCGCGCGGGGCGGCAGCCTGCTGAGGCACTGCTGCGGGCCGCCCGGGACTCAGGCGGGCTCGGTGAGGCGCAGGACGGCGTGGTCGCGGCCGCGCGGTTCGGCGGCGATGTGCCGGGCGCGCTGGCCGTCGCGGCCCGGCAGCCGGGCGCCGAGGGGCTGCTGGGTCTCGCCGCCTGCTGGCGGGTGGCCGTGGATCAGGGCGCGGGGCTCGCGGACGGCCTCGACCGGCTGGACGGGGCCCTGCGCGCCGAACGGGACCAACGGGCGGATCTACGGGCCCAGCTGTCCGGGGCCCGGGCGACGGCGCTGCTGCTCGCCGCGCTGCCCGCCCTGGGGCTGCTGCTCGGCTCGGCCATGGGCGCCGACCCACTGCGGGTGCTGCTGCACAGCGGGGCCGGGCTCGGATGTCTGGTGGCAGGAGCGGTGTTCGAGGGCGCCGGGGTGTGGTGGGCGGGACGGATCGTGCGGGGAGCTGAGGCGGTATGAGCGGTGAAGTCGTCCACAGGCTGGGGACAGTCGTGGTCGTTCTGCTGAGTGCGGGCTGGGCGGCCCGGTGGCTGGTCATGGCCCGGCGGCGGCGCCGGGCGCGGCGCAGGGTGGCCGAACTGCTGGCCCTGGTGAAGGCCGAGTCCGGCCGGTCCTTCGAGGTGGGGGACACGGTGCGGCGGTGGCTGCCGGTCGCGGGGGCGGCGTGCGGGGCGTGGGTGCTGGCCGGCGGCGCGGTCGGCGCGGTCGTGGCGCTCGCCGTCGGCGCGGGGCTGTGGCGGTGGCGGCTCCGGCGGGCGGCGGCGGGCCCGGCGGAGGAGGTCGACAGAGCGCTCGCGGCCCGCCAGCTTCCCCTCGCAGCGGATCTGCTGGCCGCCTGCATCGCGGCCGGGGCCGGCCCGGTGATCGCCGCCCAGGCGGTGGGGGAGGCCCTCGGCGGGCCCGTCGGGGACGCACTGGACCGGGGCGCGGCCGAGGTGCGGCTCGGTGGTGAACCGCGCGACGCGTGGCGCCGGTTGGCCGTCCTGCCCGGCGCCGGGGCGCTGGCCCGGCTGCTGGAACGGGCCGACGAGTCGGGTCTGCCCGCCGCAGGTCCCGTGGCCCGGCTCGCCTCCGACGCGCGCGCGGAGTGGGCCAGAGCGGCTACGGCGCGGGCGCGCCGGGCGGGCGTGCTGGTCTCCGCGCCGGTCGGGCTGTGCTTCCTGCCCGCCTTCATCGCGATCGGTGTGCTGCCCGTGGTGATCGGGCTGGCGGGCGGAGTGATGGGAGGGGGTGGCGGCTGACGGCAACGGCGGCGGAAGTGGCCGCGGGCGGCACGGTGCCCGTGACGGCGCGAGACGCGGAAGGCGTGGTCTCGGAAACGGACGAGAAAGCTGGGACGAAGGGAGTTCGAGGTGCGGAAGAAAGCCGTAAAGCTGTGGGTTTCGGTGCGGGATCGATGGCGCGCGGACGGGGGGATGGTGACCTCGGAGTACGCGATGGGGATCGTGGCCGCGGTCGGATTCGCGTTGCTGCTCTACGAGGTCGTCACCAGCGGCCAGGTCAAGGCCGAGCTGCAGGCCATCGTGAAACGGGCCCTCAGTGCGCGGATGTGAGCGGGGGTCGGACCGCGGGTTCGTGACCGCGGAGTCGGCCGTGGTGCTGTCGGTGCTGGTGGCGTTCACCATGGCGCTGGTCTGGGGGCTGCTCGTGGTGGCGGCCCAGATCCAGTGCGTGGACGCCGCCCGCACCGGCGCCCGGGCCGCCGCCCGGCAGGACCCGGCCGACGCGGTGGTGGAGGTGACCCGGCAGGCGGCACCGCGCGGGGCGCGGGTCACGGTCGGCCGCTCGGGTGGCCAGGTGCGGGTGACGGTGGTGGCCAGACCGCCGGTGCTGTCCGGACTGCCGTTCGAGGTACGGGAGGAGGCGGTGGCAGCGGCGGAGGAGACCGTCGGTACGGGCACTGACGCCCCCGCTGGCAGTGGCCCTGGTGCCGACAAGGGGATCGCGGCTGGAGGCGGCGTGGGCGCGGGTGCCGGTACCCGCGCCGGCGTTGGAGCCGGTCTGGGCACGGGCACGGGCGCGGTGGCGGGGCCCGTGGGGGAGCCGGGGTCATGAGGCGCCGGCGAGTCGAACTCGGCGGCGATGCCCGCGGCTCGGATCGGGGCTCCGCCACCGTCTGGAGCGTCGGGGTGATCACCGTGCTGTGTGTGGTGTTCGGCGCCGTGCTCGCCCTCGGGCAGGCGGTCGTGGTCAGACACCGCGCGGCCGGCGGCGCGGATCTGGCGGCGCTCGCCGCCGCGGACCACTGGGCCGAGGGCACTGCCGGCGCCTGCGCCCGGGCGGAACGGGTGGCGGCGGCCCAGGGCGTCCGGCTGGTGCGGTGCGTGATCGCGGGCGAGACCTCCGACGTCACCGCGGCCGCGGGGCGCGGGCCGTTCGCGGCGGAGGTCAGGGCCAGAGCAGGGCCGCCCGGGCCCCTGCCTCCGGCGCCGGGGACAGCCGCTCCGAGGCCGCCTGCCTGATCCGGAAGGCATCTCAGCGCGCCGGCCCCTCAGTCCCGCGCCGCTGAGTCCTCCCGGGGCTTCTCCTCGGGAGCTTCCCTCAGCAGCACCGTGAGGAGCCGTACCGCCCCCCTCTTGTGCAGCGGGTCGTTGCCGTTGCCGCACTTGGGGGACTGGATGCAGGAGGGGCAGCCCGCCTCGCACTCGCAGGAGGCGATGGCCTCCCGGGTCGCGGCGAGCCAGGCGCGGGCGGTGTGGAAGGCGCGCTCCGCGAAGCCCGCGCCACCCGGATGGCCGTCGTAGACGAACACCGTCGGCAGGAGGGTGTCCGGGTGCAGCGGAACCGACACCCCGCCGATGTCCCAGCGGTCGCAGGTGGCGAACAGGGGGAGCATCCCGATCGAGGCGTGCTCGGCGGCGTGCAGGGAGCCGCCGAGGATCTCCGGGGTGATCCGGGCCTCGTCCAGTTGGTCCTCGGTGACCGTCCACCACACCGCGCGTGTGCGCAGCGTACGAGGAGGGAGGTCGAGCTTCGTCTCACCGAGCACTTCACCCGTGATGAGCCGTCGGCGCAGGAAGGAGACCACCTGGTTGGTGACCTCGACCGAGCCGTAGCAGAGCCGGCCGGAGCCCCAGGGGATCTCGACGTCCGTCTCCAGGACGGCGATCGACGTGGTGTCCCGGGCGACCGTCGAGTACGGCGGGTCGGCCTGCTCGACCAGTGCGACGGATTCCTCCAGGTCCAGCGAGCGCACCAGGTAGGTGCGGCCCTGGTGCAGGTGCACCGCTCCCTCGTGCACCGCGGAGTGCGCGGCGCCCGCGTCGACCGTGCCGAGCAGACGGCCCGTGTCCGCCTCCACGACCTGCACCGGCCGCCCGCCCGCGCCGCGGATGTCGGTCAGGTCGGCGGCCCGCTCCCGGCGTGTCCAGTGCCAGGCCCGGGTGCGGCGGCGCAGCAGCTTCGCGGCCTCCAGCTGGGGCAGCAGCTCCGCGCAGGCGGGCCCGAAGAGGTCGAGGTCGTCCTCGGTCAGCGGGATCTCCGCCGCGGCGGCGCACAGGTGCGGGGCGAGCACGTACGGGTTGTCGGGGTCGAGGACGGTCGATTCCACCGGTTGGTCGAACAGGGCCTCGGGATGATGGACGAGGAAGGTGTCCAGGGGGTCGTCGCGGGCCACCAGCACCGCCAGGGCGCCCTGTCCGGAGCGGCCCGCGCGGCCCGCCTGCTGCCACAGGGAGGCGCGCGTGCCGGGGTATCCGGCGATCAGGACCGCGTCCAGGCCCGAGACGTCCACGCCCAGCTCCAGGGCCGTCGTGGCGGCGAGTCCGAGGAGCTCGCCGGAGTGCAGGGCACGTTCCAGGGCACGGCGCTCCTCGGGGAGGTAGCCGCCCCGGTAGGCCGCGACACGCCGGGCGAGGGAACGGTCGACCTCGGCCAGGCGCTCCTTGGTGATCACCGAGATCAGTTCGGCGCCGCGCCGGGAACGCACGAAGGCGACCGAGCGCACGCCCTGCACGGTGAGATCGGTCAGCAGGTCGGCGGTCTCGGCGGTGGCGGTACGCCGAACGGGTGCACCCTTCTCGCCGTGCAGTTCGGTGAGCGGGGGCTCCCACAGGGCGAAGACCAGCTCGCCGCGCGGGGAGGCGTCGTCGGCGACCTCCACCACCGGCAGCCCGGTGAGCCGGCCGGCGGCCACGGCGGGCTCGGCGGCGGTCGCGGAGGCCAGCAGGAACACGGGCGAGGAGCCGTAGCGCGCGCACAGGCGGCGCAGCCGGCGCAGTACCTGGGCGACGTGCGAGCCGAACACGCCCCGGTAGGTGTGGCACTCGTCGATGACGACGTACTTGAGCGCCTTCAGGAAGGAGGACCAGCGCGGGTGGGAGGGCAGTATCCCGCGGTGCAGCATGTCGGGATTGGTGAGGACGTAGTTCGCGTACTGGCGGATCCACTCCCGTTCCTCGAACGGGGTGTCGCCGTCGTACACGGCTGGGCGTACGGCACCGGCCAAAGGTTGTGAAAGTTCCTTCACCGAGCGGCACTGGTCCGCCGCGAGCGCCTTGGTGGGCGCCAGGTACAGCGCGGTGGCCCCGCGGCCGTTCGGAGCCTCGGAGCCGTCCAGCAGGGTCGACAGGACCGGCACGAGGTAGGCGAGGGACTTGCCGGAGGCGGTGCCGGTGGCGACCACCACCGAGTCGCCGTCCAGGGCGTGCTCCGCGGCCAGCGCCTGGTGGGCCCACGGGTGCTCGATGCCGCACGCCTGCACCGCGGCGATCACCTCGGAGCGAATCCGGTCAGGCCAGACGGCATGCCGACCCGCACGCGGGGGCAAGTGCTCCGTATGAGTGATGCGCGCGGATCGGCTCGGCCCGGAGGCGAGCCGGTCCAGAACGGTGCCTGGAGACGGGCGGGACGCCGGGTCCGCCATGGGCCGATCGGATCGGTGATTCTTGGCCATCGGCACCGAGTGTGTCACCGGCGTGACGGACAATGGAGCCAAGGCGTCGTGCACGCATGCCGGTAAGTGATTGAATGCCATCGCGGCTGGCGGTGCGCCCCGGGGGCCGCAAGCCGGTGTCCCGAGGGGCGACCGCTCGATAGCAAGGTGCTGGAGGATCCGTGGACCTGTCCCTGTCGACCCGTACCGTCGGCGATCGTACGGTCGTCGAGGTCGGTGGCGAAATCGATGTATACACCGCGCCCAAGCTGCGCGAGCAGTTGGTCGAGCTGGTGAACGACGGGAATTTCCACCTCGTCGTCGACATGGAGGGCGTGGACTTCCTCGACTCCACCGGGCTCGGCGTGCTGGTCGGCGGCCTGAAGCGGGTGCGTGCCCATGAGGGCTCGCTGCGCCTGGTCTGCAACCAGGAGCGCATTCTGAAGATCTTCCGCATCACCGGCCTCACCAAGGTGTTCCCGATCCACACCTCGGTCGAGGAAGCGGTGGCGGCCACCGACTGACCCGGCCGGCCACCTGGTCCGGACCGCTCGCCGGTCCGGACATCGGTCGGCCCAGCCCCGGGCCGGTCGGTCCGGGGCCCAGTAGTACAGCAGGGGGTGCGGGCTCTCGGCGGCCCCGCCCCCGGACCGCACGCCCGTAGCCGCGAGGGGGATGCATGGCCACCGTCGAACTCCGCTTCAGCGCGCTGCCCGAGCACGTCCGGACCGCCCGGCTGGTGGCGGCAGCGGTGGCGCGCAGGGCCGGAGTGGACGAGGCCGTACTCGACGAGGTGCGCCTCGCCGTGGGTGAGGCCTGCTCCCGTGCCGTCGGACTCCATCAGAGCAACGCCATCACGGCACCTGTGAAGGTGGCGCTGATCGAAGACGAGAAACAGTTCTCCATCGAGGTCGGCGACGAGGCCCCGCACGCCGCTCCCGCCGAGCGGGTGGCCGGCGGAGCCGCCGCGGACGCGGACGTGGAGGCCGAGGAGGACGAGATGGGCCTCGCGGTCATCAGCGGTCTCGTTGACGACGTGGAGGTCACCACGGGCCGGGACGGCGGGCTGATCCGCATGAGCTGGCCCACCGCGCCACCGGCCGTCACGCTCGTCTGAAGCCGAGCACCGCGCGTCCCGACACCGCGCACAGCGCACCGAAGGGCCCTGCTGAGCAGGGCCCTTCGTGCTGTCGCCGGCGTGCCCAGGGAAAATCGTGAAAGAATTCACGATCAATACCTGATAATTTGATCAAGCATCAATGTGGCCGTCAATGCCTTTGAGGCATTACCACTTTCGGGTTCGATGGCGGGAACTCGATCATTTGCTGAAGAGCGCGAGAAGGCGAATTCCGTTTACCGTCCCCTGTTTAGATCACTCCGGGGTACCTACAATCCGTCCACATCTTGAGCTCAGCCCAAGCGTCAAGGAGGACGAATGGCGGGGCTTTCTACCCCTCATCAGTTTGGCCACCCCACAACCCTCGCGGCCGCGGTACTCACGGACGACAACCGGATCATCGTGGCGGTGATCGCGGCCGTCGCCCTGGCCGCGCTCGCGGTCGCAGGCGTCCTGGTGCGCCAGGTCCTGGCGGCGGGCGAGGGCACCGACAGCATGAAGCAGATCGCCGAAGCGGTCCAGGAAGGTGCCAAGGCGTATCTGGCCAGGCAGTTGCGCACGCTCGGCGTATTCGCCGTCGTCGTCTTCTTCCTGCTCCTGCTGCTGCCCGCGGACGACTGGAATCAGCGTGCCGGACGATCGGTGTTCTTCCTGATCGGTGCGGTGTTCTCGGCGACCACCGGCTATATCGGCATGTGGCTCGCCGTGCGCGCCAATGTGCGCGTCGCCGCCGCGGCCCGGGAAGCGACTCCGGGCGAAGGCGAACCCGAAAAGGATCTCACCACCGTCTCGCACACCGCGATGAAGATCGCATTTCGCACGGGCGGCGTCGTCGGCATGTTCACGGTGGGGCTCGGCCTGCTGGGCGCCTCCTGCGTGGTGCTGGTGTACGCGGCCGACGCGCCGAAGGTGCTGGAGGGTTTCGGCCTCGGCGCCGCCCTGATCGCCATGTTCATGCGAGTGGGCGGCGGCATCTTCACCAAGGCCGCCGACGTCGGCGCCGACCTGGTCGGCAAGGTCGAGCAGGGCATTCCGGAGGACGATCCGCGCAACGCCGCGACCATCGCCGACAACGTGGGCGACAACGTCGGCGACTGCGCGGGCATGGCGGCCGACCTGTTCGAGTCGTACGCCGTCACCCTGGTGGCCGCGCTGATCCTCGGCAAGGCCGCCTTCGGCGACTCGGGGCTCGCCTTCCCGCTGCTGGTGCCCGCGATCGGTGTGATCACCGCCATGATCGGCATCTTCGCGGTCGCGCCGCGCCGGGCCGACCGCAGTGGCATGACCGCGATCAACCGCGGCTTCTTCATCTCGGCGGTGATCTCCCTCGCGCTGGTCGCGATCGCGGTCTTCGTCTACCTGCCCGCGAAGTACTCCGACCTGAGCGGCGTCACCGACGCGGCGATCCGCACCAAGGACGGTGACCCGCGGATCCTCGCCCTGGTGGCGGTGGCGATCGGCATCCTGCTCGCCGCCGTGATCCAGCAGCTGACCGGCTACTTCACCGAGACCACCCGTCGCCCGGTCAGGGACATCGGCAAGACCTCCCTCACGGGCCCGGCCACCGTCGTCCTCTCCGGCATCTCGGTGGGTCTGGAATCGGCCGTCTACACCGCCCTGCTCATCGGGCTCGGTGTGTACGGCGCGTTCCTGCTCGGCGGCACCTCGATCATGCTCGCGCTGTTCGCGGTGGCCCTGGCCGGCACGGGTCTGCTCACCACGGTCGGCGTGATCGTCGCCATGGACACCTTCGGGCCGGTCTCGGACAACGCGCAGGGCATCGCCGAGATGTCCGGTGACGTCGTGGGCGCGGGCGCCCAGGTGCTCACCAACCTGGACGCGGTCGGCAACACCACCAAGGCCATCACCAAGGGCATCGCCATCGCCACCGCCGTCCTCGCGGCATCGGCGCTCTTCGGCTCGTACCGGGACGCCATCACCACCAACGTGCAGGACGTCGGCGCGAAGCTCACCGGTCCCGGCTCGCTGATGACCCTGTCGATGGACATCTCGCAGCCCAACAACCTCGTCGGCCTCATCGCGGGCGCCGCGGTCGTCTTCCTCTTCTCCGGACTCGCCATCAACGCCGTGTCGCGTTCGGCCGGTTCGGTGGTGTTCGAGGTGCGGCGGCAGTTCCGTGAGAAGCCCGGGATCATGGACTTCACCGAGAAGCCCGAGTACGGCAAGGTCGTCGACATCTGCACCAAGGACGCCCTGCGCGAGCTGGCGACACCCGGTCTGCTCGCCGTCATGGCGCCGATCTTCATCGGCTTCACCCTCGGCGTCGGCCCCCTCGGCTCCTACCTCGCGGGCGCGATCGGCGCGGGCACCCTGATGGCGGTCTTCCTCGCCAACTCCGGCGGTGCCTGGGACAACGCCAAGAAGCTGGTGGAGGACGGCCACTACGGCGGCAAGGGCAGCGAGGCCCACGCCGCCACGGTGATCGGCGACACGGTCGGCGACCCCTTCAAGGACACCGCGGGGCCGGCGATCAACCCGCTGCTGAAGGTCATGAACCTGGTCTCGCTGCTCATCGCACCCGCGGTGATCAAGTTCTCCTACGGCGACGACAAGAACCTCGGCGTGCGGATCGGAGTCGCGGTTCTCGCGCTGCTGGTCATCGTCGTCTCGGTGTACGTCTCCAAGCGGCGCGGGATCGCCGTCGGGGACGACGAGAGCGCCGAGCGGGTATCCAACTCACCGGACACGGCGGTGGTTTCGTAGTCCGCCTCCACCGGACTCGCGCAACGGGCGGGCGGGCGGCACGTGCTGACGTGCCGCCCGCCCGTCGCGTGTGCGGTGCCGCCCCGGCCGTGAGCCTTCTCTCCCATGGTGCAAAGAATCACAAAAGCAGACTTCTGGGGCCTTCGGCATGTGGGGGGTGTCGGTATGCCGTGTAGATTCCGGGGGCCGAGAGCCATGGAAGGGACCGATCCGGTGAACAAGAAGCTCACGGCCGCACTGTCCGGCGGTGCGGTACTGGTAGTGGCGTTGTCGGGATGCAGCGGCAGCGGGGGCAGCGGGCCCGACCCCAAGCTGGTCGCCTGGGCCAAGACGGTGTGCGACGCGGTGCCCGGGCAGGACGCCAAGATCAGGGAGGCGAACGCCTCGATCGCCAAGATAGCCACGGACAGCAACCTGCCGCCCAAGACCGCCAAGAGCACGTACTCGTCGGCCTTCCAGGACATGGCCGACGGCTACAAGGGGCTGGCCGCCGCCATCAACAGCGCCGGAGCGCCTCCCGGGGTCGACGGCGGTGCCAAGCGGCAGAAGGACGCCGCCAAGAACCTCGCCGGCCTCGCCACGGCCTACGGCGACCTGAAGAAGAAGGTCGACGGACTCGACACCAAGGACCAGGGCAAGTTCGCCAAGGGCCTGCACGAGGTCGCCGACCAGACGAAGCAGATCGGCGAGCAGAGCAACAGCGGCACGGAGGCGCTGAAGCGGCTGGAGCAGGGCGATGTGAAGGAGGCGATCGCCAAGCAGCCGAGCTGCAAGGTCGCCGCATCGGGCTCCGCCCCCGCGTCGGCCACGACCGGCTGACCCGGCAGACAGACGGACGCGGGCAGGCGGCCGGCGTCCGTGGGCGGCCGGCCCCGGTGCCCGACAGGCATCGCGGACCGGCGGACACGGCCGGCCCGCCCGCGCGGAGGCGGCCCCGGCCGGCCGCGCCGGGCCACAATGGGAGCGTGACTGACTCCGGCCTCGCCCCCCTGCCCGCCACCGACCGGCCCGACGTCGCCGCAACGCTGCGCGACGCCCTGCTCACCGCCTCCTTCACCGCCGACGGGCTGCTCGATCTGCTCGGCGCCCCCGCCTACGCGGCGCTGGCCCGCAGCGAGACCGTGCCCGCGCTCCGGGCCACCCGCGGCGACACGCCGCTGGAGACGCTCGTACGCCTCTTCCTGCTCCAGCAACCGGTGCCGCGCGCCCGCGTGGCGGCCGTTCTGCCGGTCGCGGAGGCGCTGGAGGGCGGCTGGCTCAGGTCCGTGACCGGCGACGAGGTCGCCGCGACCGTGGACGTACGGCCCTACGGCGGCCCCGCGGGTGAGGACTGGTTCATCGTGTCCGACCTGGGGTGCGCGGTCGGCGGCGCGGGCGGCATCGGCCGGCGGGACGAGGGAGTGGTCCTGGGCGTCGGCGGCGCCTCCACGACCCTGGCCGGCATCACCGTGCGCACCCCCGTCGCCTCCGCGCTCGACCTCGGCACCGGTTCCGGCATCCAGGCACTGCACGCCTCCTCGCACGCCACGCGCGTGACGGCGACCGACGTCAACCCGCGCGCGCTGCACATCACCGCGCTCACCCTCGCGCTCTCCGGAGCGCCCGCCGCCGACCTGCGCGAGGGCTCGCTGTTCGAGCCGGTCCGCGACGACGAGACGTTCGACCTGATCGTGTCCAACCCGCCCTTCGTGATCTCGCCCGGCGCGCGGCTGACGTACCGCGACGGTGGCATGGGCGGGGACGATCTGTGCCGCTCGCTCGTTCAGCAGGCGGGGGAACGGCTCAACGAGGGCGGGTTCGCGCAGTTCCTCGCCAACTGGCAGCACGTCGCGGGGGAGGACTGGCAGGACAGACTCAGGTCGTGGGTGCCGCGCGGGTGCGATGCCTGGATCGTGCAGCGCGAGGTGCAGGACGTCACGCAGTACGCCGAACTGTGGCTCAGGGACGCCGGCGACCACCGCGGTGACCCGGCGGAGTACCAGGCGCGCTACGACGCCTGGCTCGACGAGTTCGAGGCGCGCAAGGTCAAGGCGGTCGGCTTCGGCTGGATCACCCTGCGCAGGACCGGGGCGGCGGAGCCCTCGGTCACCGTGGAGGAGTGGCCGCACTCGATCGAACAGCCGCTCGGGGAGGCGATCCGGGCGCACTTCGACCGCCTCGACTACCTCCGGGACCACGACGACGCCGCCCTGCTCGAAGGCCATTTCAGGCTGACCGCCGAGGTGGTCCAGGAACAGGTCGGGCTGCCCGGCGCCGAGGACCCCGAGCATGTGGTGCTGCGCCAGCACCGCGGTATGCGCCGGGCCACGAAGGTGGACACGATCGGCGCGGGCTTCGCGGGCGTGTGCGACGGCACGCTGAGCGCCGGCCGCATTCTCGACGCGATCGCCCAGCTCGTCGGTGAGGACCCGGTCCTGCTGCGCGACCGCACCCCCTCCCAGATCCGGCTGCTGGTCGAGCAGGGCTTCCTGGAACCGGAGCACCAGCCGGACGCGGGGGCGGCTCAGCAGCCCTGACGGAGCGCGGTCACGTCCACGCGCCCCGCTGCCGTATCCCCGCTCCCCGAGCCGTCGTAGCCGCGTCCGGACCGTCGTCGTATGCCGGTGGCACGGGCCGGAACGTGCCGGTGCCGGTAAAACGGCCGGAAAAATACGGGTGCGGCCCGGCCGGGTCCCGCTCGTGCGCGGGTTCGCAGGCGCCGTGGCCTTCCGTTCACCGCGATGTCGCCGGCCCGTCTCCCGCGCGTGCCACCCTCCCCGCGCTGGGTACGGCGGGCGGCGCGTAAGGGGCGGGCGGGGTCATGGAGAGCGGACCGGCGATCTTCGCGGGAGTGGTGTTCGCCCTGTTCGGGGGCGCCCTGCTGGTGTGGACCGGCACCCGGGTACGGCACCGTGAGCCGGTCGCCCGAGGTGTGAGCCCGGTCGCATCGGCCACCCTCGCCGGTGCCGTCGGAGTGGTCGCGCTGGGCCTCGCCGCGTACTGTCTGACCCGCCTCTGACGTCGGCGGCCGTGGTGCCGCCCCGGTAATAGGAGCGTCACGCTCCGGACAGGGGAGCGGGGGTCGCCGTGGAGTCCGGGCGGCAGGAATGCCGGTAGTCGGGTTACCGTTCGAGTGGCCGTTGTGGGCTTTTCCCGTTTGACACGGGGGCGGGATGTACCGTCACACTCCGCAGCGTCACACGAGCCAGAAGCACGCCGTGACCCCGGGACGAAGGCCGGGGGGAGCGGGCGGCGTCGACCGGAGAGAAGAGCGAAGTTGTCCCCGACCAGCGAGACCGCACAGGGCGGCCGCCGACTCGTCATCGTCGAGTCGCCTGCCAAGGCGAAGACGATCAAGGGCTACCTGGGCCCCGGCTACGTAGTCGAAGCGAGCGTCGGGCACATCCGCGACCTTCCGAACGGTGCCGCGGAGGTACCCGAGAAGTACACCGGCGAGGTGCGCCGGCTCGGCGTGGACGTCGAGCACGACTTCGAGCCGATCTATGTCGTCAACGCGGACAAGAAGGCGCAGGTCAGGAAGCTCAAGGACCTGCTGAAGGACTCCGACGAGCTCTTCCTCGCCACCGATGAGGACCGCGAGGGCGAGGCCATCGCGTGGCACCTCCTCGAGGTCCTGAAGCCCAAGGTCCCGGTCAAGCGGATGGTCTTCCACGAGATCACCAAGGACGCGATCCGCGAGGCCGTCGCCAACCCGCGCGACCTCAACCAGCGCATGGTCGACGCCCAGGAGACCCGCCGCATCCTCGACCGCCTCTACGGCTACGAGGTCTCGCCGGTCCTGTGGAAGAAGGTCATGCCGCGTCTGTCGGCCGGCCGTGTCCAGTCCGTCGCGACCCGGCTCGTCGTGGAGCGTGAACGCGAGCGCATCGCCTTCCGTTCCGCCGAGTACTGGGACCTGACGGGCACCTTCGCGACCGGCCGCGCCGGAGACCCGTCGGACCCGTCGACGCTGGTCGCCCGCCTGCAGACCGTCGACGGCAGGCGGGTCGCGCAGGGCCGCGACTTCGACTCCCTGGGACAGCTCAAGGGCGCGAACACCCTGCACCTCGACGAGGCGAACGCCCGGGCCCTCGCCGCCGCGCTGGAGAACACCCGCTTCTCCGTGCGCTCCGTCGAGTCCAAGCCGTACCGCCGCTCGCCGTACGCCCCGTTCCGTACGACGACGCTGCAGCAGGAGGCCAGCCGCAAGCTGGGCTTCGGCGCGAAGGCGACGATGCAGGTCGCCCAGAAGCTGTACGAGAACGGCTACATCACGTACATGCGTACGGACTCCACGACGCTGAGCGACACCGCCGTCGCGGCCGCCCGCGCCCAGGTCACGCAGCTGTACGGCGCCGACTACCTGCCGGACCGGCCGCGTACGTACGCCGGGAAGGTCAAGAACGCGCAAGAGGCGCACGAGGCGATCCGGCCCTCGGGTGATCGTTTCCGCACCCCGGCCGAGACCGGCCTGACCGGTGACCAGTTCAAGCTCTACGAGCTGATCTGGAAGCGGACCGTCGCCTCCCAGATGAAGGACGCGACCGGGAACAGCGTGACCGTGAAGATCGGTGGCGCCGCCGCCGACGGGCGGGACGTCGAGTTCAGCGCGTCCGGCAAGACGATCACCTTCCACGGTTTCCTCAAGGCCTACGTCGAGGGCGCCGACGACCCGAACGCCGAGCTGGACGACCGCGAGCGCCGGCTGCCGCAGGTCGCCGAGGGCGACGCGCTGTCCGCCGAGGAGATCACGGTCGACGGCCACGCCACCAAGCCCCCGGCCCGCTACACCGAGGCCAGCCTGGTCAAGGAGCTCGAGGAGCGGGAGATCGGCCGCCCGTCGACGTACGCGTCGATCATCGGCACGATCCTCGACCGCGGCTACGTGTTCAAGAAGGGCACGGCCCTGGTGCCCTCCTTCCTGTCCTTCGCCGTGGTCAACCTGCTGGAGAAGCACTTCGGCCGGCTCGTCGACTACGACTTCACCGCGCGGATGGAGGACGACCTCGACCGCATCGCCCGCGGTGAGGCGCGTGCCGTGCCGTGGCTTAAGCGGTTCTACTTCGGTGAGACCGTGCCGGACAGCGGCTTCGCCGCGGGCGCCACGGGCGGCGCCGCCGACGCCGGCAACGGCGACGGGGACCACCTCGGCGGCCTCAAGGAGCTGGTGACCGACCTGGGCGCGATCGACGCGCGCGAGGTGTCGTCCTTCCCGGTGGGCAACGAGATCGTGCTCCGGGTGGGCCGCTACGGCCCCTACATCGAGCGCGGCGAGAAGGACACCGAGCAGCACCAGCGCGCCGACATCCCGGCCGACCTGGCGCCCGACGAGCTGACCGTCGACCTGGCCGAGGAACTGCTGGCCAAGCCCAGCGGCGACTTCGAGCTGGGCACCGACCCGGTGAGCGGCCACCAGATCGTCGCCAAGGACGGCCGCTACGGCCCCTACGTGACCGAGGTGCTCCCCGAGGGCACGCCGAAGACCGGCAAGAACGCGGTGAAGCCGCGGACGGCCTCCCTCTTCAAGTCGATGTCGCTGGACACGGTGACCCTCGACGACGCGCTGCGGCTGATGTCGCTGCCGCGTGTCGTCGGCGCGGACGCGGAGGGCGTGGAGATCACCGCGCAGAACGGCCGCTACGGCCCGTACCTGAAGAAGGGCACGGACTCGCGCTCGCTGCAGGCCGAGGAGCAGCTCTTCACGATCACGCTGGAAGAGGCGCTGGCGATCTACGCCCAGCCGAAGCAGCGTGGCCGGGCCGCCGCCAAGCCCCCGCTGAAGGAGCTGGGCGAGGACCCGGTCTCCGGCAAGCCGGTCGTGGTGAAGGACGGCCGCTTCGGGCCGTACGTCACCGACGGGGAGACCAACGCGACGCTGCGCTCCGGCGACAGCGTCGAGACGATCACCCCGGAGCGCGGCTTCGAGCTGCTCGCCGAGAAGCGGGCGAAGGGCCCCGCGAAGAAGACGGCGAAGAAGGCCACCGCGAAGAAGGCCGCTCCCGCGAAGAAGACGACCGCCAAGAAGACGGCGGCGAAGAAGACGGCGGCGGCCGCGAAGACCACCGCGAAGAAGACCACGGCCAAGAAGACGACCGCGAAGAAGGCGACGGCCTCGAAGGCGACGGCCTCGGGCACGGAGGACTGACACCCCGCCGGGCCGTCGGCCGGACCGTCACTCCGGCCGGCCCCGGTCCCGGCCGCAGCTCCGGCTCAGGCTTCGCGAAACGAACGCCCCGGCATCACTTCGATGTCGGGGCGTGCACACGTCAGGAGTGGTGGGTGTGGTGTCGGCGCCTGCGGATAGGCTGAACGCATGACGCGAGCCGAGCAGCCTACGGCCCCCACGCCAGCACCGGACGACGCCCTGGTCGCGGACTCCCGCGAGCGCGCCGTCCGCTCACTGCTGCGCCGACCGCAGGTGAAGCGCCTGTGGAGCGCGCAGCTCGTGAGCGGTGTCGGTGACTGTCTCGCCCTTCTCGTGCTGATCGTCCTGGTCCTCCAGACGGCCGTCGCCGAGGGCTCCTTCGGCGGGGGGTACCGGGGCGCGGCGTTCGCAGTGGCGACCGTCTTCGCGGCACGCATCCTCGCCACCGTGCTCTTCGGCGCCGTCCTCCTCGGTCCGCTGACAGCGCTCACCGCCCAGGAGGGCCCGCTCGACCGCCGCTGGACCATGGTCGGCGCCGACGGCCTGCGGGCCGCGCTGCTGATCGTCGCGCCGCTGTGGATCGACTGGATCCCGGACAACGCGCTCGCCGTCCTGCTGGTGACCGTCTTCGTCACCGGCGTCGCCGAGCGGCTGTGGACGGTGTGCCGGGAGAGCGCGGCGCCCGCCCTGCTGCCCGCCCCGCCCCCGGAGGGAGCGACGGTGCGGCCGCTGCCGGACCACCTGGACGCCCTGCGCCGGCTCGCGCTGCGCACCGCCTTCCTGGCCGTCCCGCTGGCCGCCGCCGTCCTGGTCGCCGCCGCCCTGCTGAACAACCTGCTCGGCACCGGCGTGGCCTGGTTCGACCAGCACCAGGCGGCCCTCGGCTCCTACGTCGCGGCCGGCCTGTTCGCCGCGTCCCTGTCCGTGCTGACCTCCCTGGAGCTGCCCGGCACGCGCACCCCGCGCGCGCGGTCCCCGCTGGAGGGGCTGCGCCGCCCGCGCACCGGCACCGGTGTCGACAAGGGCCGCACCGGCGCCATCCCGCTGCTGGTCCCGGCCTGCGCCGCCGTCGCCGGAGCCATCGCCGCCGCCGTCGCGGTGTGCGTGCTGCACGCCAGGGACCTGGGCGGCGGCCCGGTCCTCTACGGGCTTCTGGTCCTCGGCCTGACCGGCGGTACCGCCGTCGGCATCCGCACCGCGCCCTCGGTGCTGCCGTCGCTCTCGCGCCGCCGGCTCCTCGCGCTCGCCATCGCCTTCACCGGCATCGCGCTGCTGGCCGCCGGGCTGGTCCCGGACGTCACCACCGTGCTGCTGATCGTCACGCTGGCCGGTGTCGGCGCGGGCATCGCCGCCAACACCGGGCACGCCCTGCTGGACCAGGAGACCGAGGAGTACCGCAGGGCGCGCACCACCGAGCACCTGCACGCGGTCGTGCGGGTCTTCATAGCGCTCGGCGCCCTGATCGCTCCCGTCGTCGCGGGGCTCATCGGCCCGCACCGGCTGGAGAACGGCAAGTTCGTCTTCGCGCACGGCGGTGCCTCGTTCACCCTGATGCTGGTCGGCGCACTGCTGCTGCCGGTGGCCGTGATCGTCCTGGCCAAGGCCGACGACCGCTCCGGCGTCCCGCTGCGGCACGACCTCAGGGACGCGCTGCTCGGCGGCGACGACCCGGTCACCACCCAGGCGGCGGGCGGTTTCTTCATCGCCCTGGAGGGTGGCGACGGCGCCGGCAAGTCCACCCAGGCCGAGGCCCTCGCGGAGTGGATCCGGGCCAAGGGCCACGAGGTCGTGCTGACCCGCGAGCCGGGCGCCACCCCGGTCGGCAAGCGGCTGCGCTCGATCCTGCTGGACGTCTCCTCGGCCGGCCTGTCGCACCGCGCGGAGGCGCTGCTGTACGCGGCCGACCGCGCCGAGCACGTCGACACCGTCGTACGGCCCGCCCTGGAGCGCGGCGCGGTCGTCATCTCGGACCGGTACATCGACTCGTCCGTCGCCTACCAGGGCGCCGGCCGCGACCTGTCCCCGACCGAGGTCGCCCGCATCAACCGGTGGGCCACCAACGGACTCGTCCCGCACCTCACCGTCCTGCTGGACGTCTCGCCGGAGGCCGCCCGCGAGCGGTTCACCGAGGCCCCCGACCGGCTCGAGTCGGAGCCGGCCGAGTTCCACGCGCGCGTGCGGGCCGGTTTCCTCACCCTCGCCGCCTCCGACCCCGGTCGCTACCTGGTCGTGGACGCCGGGCAGGAGCCCGAGGCCGTCACCACCGTGATCCGGCACCGGCTCGACACCGTGCTGCCGCTGTCCGAGGCCGAGATCAAGGCCCAGGAGGAGGCGCGGAGGAAGGCCGAGGAGGAAGCGCGCCGCAAGGCCGAGGAGGAGGCCGCGCGCAAGGCCGAGGAGGAGCGCCTGGAGCGTGAGCGCCAGGAGCAGCTCGCCAAGCTGCGTGCCGAGGAGGAGGAGCGCAAGCGCCGCGAGCTGGAGGAGGCGCAGCGCCGCGAGGCCGAACGGCAGGCGGAGGAGGCCCGGCAGCGGGCCGAGGAGGCCGCCCGCAGGGCCGAGGAGGAGCGGCAGCGGCTGCTCGCCGAGGAGAAGGCCCGCGCCGAGGAGGAGGCCCGCCGCCGGGCCGAGGAAGAACGCCGGCGCCGGCAGGCCGAGGAGGAGGCCCGGCTGCGCGCCGACGAGGAAGCGCGGCAGGCCCGGCTGCGTGCCGAGGAAGAGGCACGGCGCCTGGACAAGCAGCGCAAGGCCGAGGAGGCGCTGCTGCGCGCCGAGGAGGCCCGCCGGCAGGCAGCCGAGGCGGCCGCCGCGGCCGACACCGCGGCCCGCCGGCCCGGCACGCCGCAGCCGAAGGTGCCGGGCATGACGCCCGACGCGGCGACCGTGGCGACGCCGGTGGTCTCGCCGGGGGCGGCTGAGACGGTGCCCACGCCCGTGCTCTCGCCGGGCAACGACGAGACGGCGGTGCTGCGGCCGGTGCGCGAGGAGCGCGCCGAGGACGCGCGCACGGCCGGCCGCACCCCCGACTCCGAGGTGACGGCCGAGCTGCCGCAGCCGCCGGCCCCCTCAGGCGCCGCGGACGAGACGGCCGTGCTCCCGCCCGTGTCCGCCGACGAGACGGCCGTACTGCCGCCCGTGCCGTCCGGTGCCGCCGACGAGACCGCCGTGCTGCCGCCGGTCCGGGACGAAGACCCCGCGCACCGGGTGCCGCCCGGCTACTTCCGGGACGACTCCCGGGACGGGCGGAGCGCCACCCGTCCCGGCGGCGGCGAGGACCGCACGCGGGAGATGCCGCAGATCGACGCCGACGGCACGCCCCGTCGCCGCCCCCGGTCCGACTGGGCCGAGGAGACCCCGCTGGACGACCTGCCCTCGCTGGCGGACGAACTGCTCGGGTCCTACGGCGACCGGGAGCCGGAGCGGGACGAGTCCGGCGACGACGAGCCCCGCCGGCGGCGCGGCCGCGGCCGGCGCGGCTGAGCGCGCACGCCGAGGGCACACCGAACGGGCGCACGGGCGCGCCGAGCGAGGAACACCGGGCGGCGCCCGCCGGACCCCACGGGGTACCGGCGGGCGCCGCCGTCGTTGTCAGTGCCCGCCCGCACAATGGAGGGCGGAACGCGGAGTGTGACGGAAGGACGGCGTGACCCATGACCGTGTGGGACGACCTCGTCGGACAGGACAAGGTGAGCGCGGTGCTCGACGGCGCCGCGCGGGACGCCGACGCCCTCGTCACGGCCGCCGCCACGGACCGGCCGCCGCCGGAGGCGTCGAGGATGACGCACGCGTGGCTGTTCACCGGCCCGCCCGGAGCCGGCCGGAACCAGGCGGCACGGGCCTTCGCCGCGGCCCTGCAGTGCGTGAGCCCCGACCGGGCCCTCGGCGGCGCCCCGGGCTGCGGTTTCTGCGACGGCTGTCACACCGCGCTGCTCGGCACCCACGCCGATGTCAGCACGGTCGCCGCCGTGGGCGCCGAGATCCTGGTGAGGGACATGCGGGACACGGTCCGCAAGTCGTACACCGCCCCGGCCAACGGCCGCTGGCAGATCATCCTGGTCGAGGACGCCGAGCGGCTCAACGAGAAGTCGGCGAACGCCGTCCTCAAGGCCGTTGAGGAGCCCGCGCCCCGCACGGTGTGGCTGCTGTGCGCCCCCTCGGTCGAGGACGTCCTGCCCACGATCCGCTCCCGCTGCCGCCACCTGAACCTGCGCACGCCCTCGGTCGAAGCCGTCGCCGACATGCTCGTACGCCGCGACGGCATCGAACCCGGGGCCGCCATGGCCGCCGCGCGCGCCACGCAGGGCCATGTCGACCGGGCCCGGCGCCTGGCCACCGACCCCGCGGCCCGCGAGCGCCGGGCCGCCGTGCTCAGACTCCCGCTGCGGCTGGACGAGATCGGGGCCTGCCTCAGAGCGGCCCAGGAACTGGTCGACGCGGCCGCCGAGGACGCCAAGCAGCTCGCCGAGGAGATGGACGGCAAGGAGACCGAGGAATTGAAGGCCGCTCTGGGCGCGGCCCAGGGCGGCCGGCTGCCGCGCGGCACGGCGGGCGCCGTGAAGGACCTCGAGGAGATGCAGAAGCGCCGCAGAACCCGCACCCAGCGCGACAGCCTCGACGTCGCCCTCGGCGATCTCACCGGCTTCTACCGCGACGTCCTGGCCCTCCAGCTCGGCTCCCGGGTCGCGATCGCCAACGGCGACACCGAGGACGCCCTGGACCGGCTGGCCCGCGGCAGCAGCCCGGAGTCCACACTGCGCCGCATCGAGGCGATCGCCGCCTGCCGTGAGGCCCTGGACCGCAACGTGGCGCCGCTGCTCGCGGTGGAGGCGATGACGATGGCACTGCGGGCGGGGTGAGCCGGACGTACCGTGGTTGACGGACGCCGTCCTCCGTACGAGGCCACGCTTCGTACGTAGCGTACTCATCACGTCGCTCAGCGTTACGATCGCCTGATGCACACCTGGCCCTCCCTCCGCCGTCCCCACCGGACCGGCCGGACCCGCACCGGAACGCGCACCCGGCCCCGATCCCGGGCGACGGCCCGCGTCACGGGCGCCCTGATCGCGGCCGCCGCCCTGCTCGTGTCCGCCTGCTCCGCCGGGAGTTCGACCACGACGTCCACCGGTGCGGCGGAGGCGGCGCTGGCCGCGCTGCCGCGGGCCACGCCCTCCGCGCTGGCCCCGTACTACAGCCAGCACCTGCGCTGGCGGGCCTGCGGTGTCCCCGGCTTCCAGTGCGCCACGATGAAGGCGCCGCTGGACTACGCCGACCCCGGCGCGGGCGACATCAAGCTGGCCGTCGCGCGCAAGAACGCGACCGGCAAGGACAAGCTCGGCTCGCTGCTGGTCAACCCAGGCGGCCCGGGCGGCTCGGCCATCGGCTACCTGGAGCAATACGCGGGGATCGGCTACCCCGCCGAGGTCCGCGCGCTCTACGACATGGTCGCGATGGATCCGCGGGGCGTCGCGCGCAGCGAGCCGGTCGAGTGCCTCGACGGCCGCCAGATGGACACCTTCACCCAGACCGACACGACGCCCGACGACCGGCAGGAGACGAACGCGCTGGTCGGGCAGTACCGCAAGTTCGCGGAGAGCTGCGGGGCGCGCTCTGCGCGGCTGCTGCGGCACGTGTCCACCGTCGACGCGGCTCGGGACATGGACATCCTGCGGGCGGTGCTCGGCGACGCGAAGCTGAACTACGTGGGGGCGTCGTACGGCACCTTCCTCGGCGCGACGTACGCCGGCCTCTTCCCGGACCGGGTGGGCCGGCTGGTCCTGGACGGCGCGATCGACCCCTCCCTCGACTCCCGCAGGATCAACCTGGACCAGACGGCCGGCTTCGAGACGGCGTTCCAGGCGTTCGCGAAGGACTGCGTGCACCGGTCCGACTGCCCGCTCGGCGGCAAGGGCACGACTCCCGCGCAGGTCGGTGACCATCTCAGGGCGTTCTTCCGCAAGGTGGACGCCCATCCCGTCCCAGCGGGTGACTCGAGCGGCCGCAAGCTCGGCGAGTCGCTGGCCACCACCGGGGTGATCGCCGCGATGTACGACCAGGCGGCCTGGGGGCAGCTCCGCGAGGCGCTGACCTCGGCGATGCGGGAGAACGACGGCGCGGGCCTGCTCGCCCTCTCCGACAGCTACTACGAACGCGACGCCAAGGGCCAGTACAGCAATCTGATGATGGCCAACGCCGCCGTGAACTGCCTCGACCTGCCGCCCGCGTTCACCGGCCCCGAGCAGGTGGAGAAGGCGCTGCCCACGTTCGAGAAGGCGTCCCCGGTCTTCGGCGCGGGCCTGGCCTGGGCCGCGCTGAACTGCGCGTACTGGCCGGTCAAGGCCATCGGCGAGCCGCACCGGATCGAGGCGAAGGGCGCCGCCCCCATCGTGGTCGTCGGCACCACCCGCGACCCGGCGACCCCCTACCGCTGGGCCCGGTCCCTGGCCGGCCAGCTGTCCTCGGCCCGTCTCCTCACCTACGTCGGTGACGGCCACACGGCCTACGGCCGCGGCAGCTCCTGCATCGACTCGGCGATCAACGCCTACCTCCTCAACGGCACCCCGCCGTCCCCCGGAAAACGCTGCTCATAGCCTCGCCTCCGCCCCGGAGCCCCCTGCTCCGGGGCGGGTGCGAAGCACCCCGCGAAACTGTGTAGACTTACCGACGTTGCTGATCGCACCATGGTGCGGGCAGCGCGCCGCTTTAGCTCAGATGGCCAGAGCAACGCACTCGTAATGCGTAGGTCTCGGGTTCGAATCCCGAAAGCGGCTCCACTGGAGACCAGGTCGCGTAAAGCGTGACCTGGTCTTTTGTTGTTCTCGCCGGCTCCTGTCCCTGGCGATCCCGGACGCCGCACCGGGGGGGCGTGCGGAAGTGCCCCCGCGCGACAGCGCGAGGGCACTTCCGCGGCCTGGTCAGAGGGCGTCGACGCCGCTCACCTTCCAGCCGTCGGAGGTGCGGGTGAGCGTCATACGCACCCGGTTCAGGTCCAGCCGGGGCTTGGGGACCTGGGTGCTCCGGGTCACCTGGTCGACGAAGAGCAGGACGACGGCCCGGTCCGGTGCGGCCGACACGACGGACACCGCCGGGGCGCCGCCGTCGGCGGGTGTGGCCACGGTCGCCTTCACCACGCCGTGGTACTTCGTCGCGGTCGGCGCGACCACGGCCTTCGTGGTCCTGCCGTACTGGTCGCGGAAGTGCCCGGTCAGCAGGGCGCGGGCCCGGGAGAAGTCCCGGTCCAGGTGCCGGTAGTCGTACGACAGCACGACCGGCGCCGCCTTCCGCGCGGCCGCGAGGGCCTCGGCGCGGGCCTGCTCCGCCTGTCGTTCCTGCCGGTACTGCCACCCGAGTACGGCGGCCGCGGCCAGGGCCGCCACCAGGATGACGCCCAGCACCGCGGTGAGCACGCTCGGTCCGGCCTTCCGCGGGGATGCGCCGTCTTCTGGCTTCCCTTGGGGCGACTCGGGCGACTCGAACGACTCGGGCTCCGGCGGGTCCTCCCAGCCGTTCGCCGGGGGCTCGACGAGCAGGTTGCGCCCGGCGGGAGCGCGCTCTTCCTGGTGGGTACCGCGCTCGGGGCGTGCCGGCCGCCCGGCGCGCTTGGCTGCCGCGCGGGCGGCCGCGGTCATGGTGCGGCGGGCCGGTGAGCCGGTGCCGCGGGTGCGGGCGGTCGGGTTCGCCACGGTGTCTCTCCTCATCGACGGACTCACGGATCGGTCAGCCCACGAACGCGACGTCGGAGGTCAGCCACCGGCCGGACACACGCGAGAGGTCGAGCTGGAGCCGGTAGGTGCGCGGCTGGCCCCCGGGCGCGGCGGTGTTGCTCACCTTGCTGTCGGCCACGACCAGGACCCGGGCCGAGCGTGCGTCGGACCGCACGATGCCCGCTTCCAAAACCTGCCCCTCGGACACCGACTTGTTCTGCGCGACCAGCTTCGTCAGCTGCGCGGTCTGCGCGGCGAACTCCTTCTTGAACTGGCCGGTGGCGCCCTTCAGCACATTGCCGCTGTCCCGGTCGTAGTGCCGGTAGTCGAGCGAGGTGAAGCTCAGCGCCGACTGGCGGGCCGCCGCCAGGATGTCCTGACGGCGCTGTTCCGCCGCGCGCTGGTCGGACAGCTTCAGGCCCAGCCAGACACCCGGCACGGCCGTCAGCACGGTCGCGGCGACGAGCCCCGCCGACAGCAGCCTCATGCGTCCGCCTCTCGCACCATCGGTCCCACGAGCAGCCATTGCCACGACTCCTTTCCGAACACGGTCTGTTCCCCACCCGTCGAGCCGATCTCGACGGACGTTCCGTCCGGGCCGGTCACGGTGCCGGTCTCCGGGTCGTACGGGGCCACGAACGCGGCCTGGTCGGCGCCGTACCGACCGGTCGTCGCGCCGGGCGCGTTCTGCGCTCCGCGCACGGAGGTCTTGCTGCCGCGCGGTACCGTGCAGCGCGCGTCGGTGTTCGCCGGGCGCGTGCCGGTGTCGGCGGGATCGCGCCGCTGGGTGCCGTAGCCCTGGGTGCACGCGGGAGGGTCGTCGGCGTTCACGGTCAGCCCGAAGTGGGTGGTGCCGTCGCCGGGGATGACCGTGTAGCTGCCCGCGACATTGAGCGGGAGCGTGACCAGGGCCTGTTCGACGCCGGGCAGCCGCGCCACGGTGATCTGGCCGCCGCTGACGAGGTTGGCCAGCAGGACGGGCACGTTCGGCCGCGTGGACCTCAGCAGGGAGTCGACCTCCCGCGCGGCGGGCGCCGTGTTGCCGATCAGCCGGCGCAGATCGCCGTCGCTCGACTTCAACTGCTCGGTGAGGGCGGCCAGATCACGGGAGAACGACTTGATGGCCGAGCCCTGGTCGGCCTGTGTCTTGAGCACCTTCCGCGAGTCCTCGATGAGCGAGACCGTCTGGGGGAGCGACTGCGACGCCGACTCCACCAGCGCGTCGCCGGAGTCCACCAGCCGGCTCAGGTTCGGTCCGGTGCCGGCGAACGCCTTGCCCAGCTCGTCGACGGTGACCCGAAGGTCGTCCTTGCCGACGGAGTCGACCAGCCGGTCGAGGCTGAGGACCAGGGCGGTGACGGGCAGCGGGGTCCGGGTGCGGCTGCGCGGGATCGGGGTGCCGTCCATGAGGTACGGCCCGCCCGACCGCCGCGGCTGGAGGTCGACGTACTGCTCGCCCACCGCCGAACGGTCGGCCACCACCGCGAGCGTGTCGGCCGGGATCCGCGGGGCGCCGTCCTCGATCTTGAGCGCCACCGAGACCCCGGACCCGGTCAGCCGCAGATCGCCCACGCGGCCCACCGGCACTCCCCGGTAGGTGACCTCGGCGCCGGAGAAGATGCCCCCCGACTCGGCGAAGTCGGCGCGCACGGTGTACCCGCGGTGCAGGACGTCGTCCACCAGGCCCGTGTACCGGGCGCCGACGTACGACACCCCGAGGGCGGTGACGGCCGCGAAGGCGAGCAGCTGGGCCTTGACCGTACGTGTGATCACAGCAGCATCCCCTTCAGCAACAGCTCGGCGAGGCCGGGATCGACCCCCGGCGGGAGGCGACGCGAGCCGCCCCCGGTTCCGTAGGCGGCGCTGCACACCGGCGGGCACAGCAGGGTGCCGCCGCCGGAGTGCGTCGGAGGTGCGGAGGGCAGGGACGGGGTGGACGGCAGGGACGGGGTCGACGGCAGGGGCGGGATGGAGGGGAGGGACGGAAGAGGGGTGGGAGTGGGGACACCGGGGAGACGCGGTTTCCCGGGGGCCGGGGACTTCCCGTCCTTGCCGGGCTTGCCGGTGACCTTGCCGTAGAGGTCCGCCAGGTCGAGGTCGGCGGTGATCTTCAGGTTGACGTAGTCGCCCTTGACGGCGTCCGTCGCGTTGCGCGGGAACGGGTACGTGGTGAGGATCTCGAGGGAGCCGGGCAGGTCGTCGCCCGCCTTGTTCAGCTCCCGCAGGATGGGCTGGAGCTTCTTCAGGTTCGCGACGGTGTCGTCGTGGGAGGCGTTCACCACCCTGGTGGCGGTCCTGCCGAGCCCGGACAGGGCGGTGAGCATCCTCGTCAGGTCCTTGCGCTGGTCGGCGAGGGCCTTCAGGGCGGGCGGCATGGTGTCGACGGCCAGGGCGATCGTCTTCTTCTCCCTCTTCAGCCGCTTCGCGAGCCGGTCGACGCCCTTCAGCGCGCGCACGATCTCCGCCCGCTGGTCGTCGAGGCCGCCGAGGAACGTGTCGAGCTGCTTCAGCAGGGACCTGACCCGGTCCTCGCGGCCGCCGAGGGCCTTGTTCAACTCGACGGTGATCGTCTTCAGCTGGGCCACCCCGCCTCCGTTGAGCAGCGCGGACAGGGCCGACAGCACCTCCTCGACCTCCGGGTTGCGGCCGCTGCGGGACAGCGGGATGCGGTCGCCGTCGCGGAGCCGTCCGGCGGGCCGCGTGCCGGCCGGTGCGGAGAGGGCGACGTACTTCTCGCCGAGCATGCTGGTCTGCCTCAGATCGGCGACCGCGTTGCCGGGCAGCTTCACCGAGTCGGCGACCCTGAGCCGCACGCGTGCGTGCCAGCCGTCCAGTTCCACCTTCTCGACCGTGCCGACGGTGACGTCGTCGACCTTGACCGCCGACTGCGGCACCAGGTCCAGGACGTCCCGGAACTCGACGGTGACGTGGTAGGCGCGACCGTCCGAGGCGGCGCCGCCGGGCAGCGGGACGTCGTACCAGCCGTTGAACTCGCAGCCGGTCAGCAGCAGCGAGCCGACCGCCGTCCAGGCGGCCACCCGCACCTTGCGCCGCGCGCTCATGCCGGTGCCCCCAGGATTCCGCCGAGGGTTTTGTCGACCGTGCCCGTCGAAGCGGGAGCCGGCGGGACCTTGGGGAGGGTGTCGAAGAGCTTCTTCAGTCCGGCGCAGTCGTCGTGGTCCTTGCCGGTGGTCTTCAGGATCGAGCAGAGAAGGGATGACGGATCCTGCGGAAGCTGCGCGTTGTTGCGGGTGTCGAGGGTGCCGGCGGCGGGGTTGTAGGCGTTCTGCAGGTTCGACAGACCCGTGGGGGCGACGGTCAACAGCTCCTCCAGAGCTTTCCGTTGGGTGACGAGGACCTTGGTGACCTTGGCCAGGCCCTTCACGTCCGAGGCCAGCGCCTTCTTGTTGCCCTTCACGAAGCCGGACACGTCGCCGAGTGCGGCGGCCAGGTACTTCAGCGCGGCCGCGAGATCCTTGCGCTCCCCGGCGAGCTGCCCGGAAACGACGGCGAGGTCGGTGTTGAACGACCGCACGCTGGTGTCGTCCGCCGCCAGCGCGGCCGTGAACACCTGCAGGTTCCGCACGGTCCCGAACAGGTCGCCACGTCCGCCGGACAGCGTGGTGACCGCCTGGGACAGGTCCTCCACCGTCCGGTGAAGGTTCTCGCCCTGCCCCTGGAGGTTGTCCGCGCTCACTCCGAGCAGCCGGGACAGTGAGCCCTTCTTGCCGGCGCCGTTCGGGCCGAGTGCCTCGGCGGTGGTGTGCAGGCTGTCGAAGATCCGGTCCAGCTCGACGGGGACGGCCGTACGGGACTCGGGGATGACGTCTCCGTCCCGCAGCACGGCGCCCTTGCGGTACACCGGCAGCAGCTGCACGTAACGGTCGCTGACCACGGAGGAGTTGACGATGGCGGCCTGCGCGTCGGCGGGGATCCTGCGGCCCCGGTCGTATTCCAGCTCCACCCTCACCCGGCCGCCCTCCGGCGTGATCTTCCTGACCTCGCCGATACGGACGCCGAGGACGCGGACGTCGGAGCCGGGGTAGATGCCGACGGTGCGCGGGAAGTACGCCGTGACGCGGACGGGGCCGGGGCCCGGCCAGAGGAGGACGGCGAGGCCGATGAGGATCGCGAGCGCGGTGAAGAGGGCCAGGAGTCTGCGGGTCATCGGGTGCCTCCCGTCCGTGGCGTGACCGGGGCGGCGACCAGGTTCTGGATGTAGGAGTCGAACCAGCGGCCGTTGCCGAGGGTGTTGGTGAAGAGCCGCACGTAGGGGGCGAGCAGCCGGACGCTGCGGTCGAGGCTCGCCTGGTTGCGTTCGAGCATCGTCACGAAGATGTCGAGGTTCTTCAGCGCGGGCCCGATCTCCTTGCTGTTGTCGTCGACCAGGCCGGACAGCTCGATGCCCAGCAGCGCGGAGCTCTTGAGCAGCTTGTGGATCGCCGCACGCCGCTTGCCGATCTCCTTGAACAGGGCGTCACCGTCCTTCACCAGCGCGGAGAAGTCCTTCGTGTGACCGGCCAGCACCTTGGTGACTCCGTTCGCGTGGTCGAGGAGTCCGCGCAGCGCCTTGTCACGGGCGGCTACGGTCCGGGAGATCCGCGACAGCCCCTTGATCGACGCCCGCACCTCCCCGGGGGAGTCCTGGAAGGTGACGGAGATCGTGTCCAGTGCCTTCGCGAGCCGGTCCGTGTCGACCTCCTCGGTGGTGGTCGTCAGGTCGCTGAAGGCCTGGACGACGTCGTACGCCGACACGGTCCGCCGGAGCGGGATCTCGCTGCCCGGCTTCAGCCGGCCGGGCCCCTTCGGGTACAGGGCCAGGTACTTCGCGCCGAGGATTGTCTTGACGCGGATCGACGCACCCGTGTCGGTACCGAACGCCGGGCGGCCCTTCACTTTGAAGGTCACCCTGACGTGGTCGCCGTCCAGGTCGACGCCGTCGACCTTGCCGACCTTGACCCCGGCGATCCGTACCTCGTCGCCCGGCTTGAGCCCGCCGGCCTCGGAGAAGGCCGCGCTGTAGGTGTCGCCGCCGCCGATCAGCGGCAGGCTGTCGGCGTTGAAGGCGGCGACGGTGAGCAGAGCGAGCACGGTGAGGCCGACGGCGCCCAGGACGACCGGATTGCGCTCACGGAAGGGCTTCAGGCGTGGTCGCCCGAGCCGGATCCTGGGCAGCTTGGGCGGCAGCACCCTGACCCTGATCAGCGGCTCGGGGCGGGGTGCGCGCCTGGGCAGGAGCCTGGGGGGTCTCGGCAGCTTCGGCGGCAGGACCCGGACCTTCACGAGGGGTTCGGGGCGGGGTGCGCGCCTGGGCAGGAGCCTGGGGGGTCTCGGCAGCTTCGGCGGCAGGACCCGGACCTTCACCAGGGGCTCGGGGCGGCGGGCGGCGCGCCGCCCGATGCGCATGCTCATCCGCCACACCTCGCCCGCGCCACGTGCATTTCCGGGGTGATCACCTGCTTGGTCTTCGGCAGCACGATCCGGCCGTCGAAGTCGCAGAGGTAGAAGTTGAACCACGAGCCGTACGAGGCGGTGCCCGTCAGTTTCTCGAGCTTGTTCGGCAGCCGCTTCAGGACGCCCTCCACGGTGTTCTCGTTCTTGTTCAGCGTTCCGGTGAGATCGCCGAGCCCGGCGATGTCGTTCTTCAGCGGTGGACGCGCGTCCTTCAGCAGCCCCGACGTGACGTCCGTGAGGTCGCCGATGCTGACCAGCGACTCCCCGATGGGCCTGCGGTCGGCGGACAGCCCCGAGACCACCCGGCGCAGCTGCGTGAGCAGCCCGGAGAAGCGGGAGCCGCGCTTGTCGAGCGTCTCCAGGACCGTGTTGAGGTTGTCGATCACCGACCCGATCAGCTTGTCGCGGTCGGCGAGGGTGCTGGTGAGCGAGGCCGTGTGCGCGAGCAGGCTGTTCACCGTGCCGCCCTCGCCCTGCAGGGTCCGGACGATCTCGGTGGCGAACTGGTTGACGTCGTTCGGACTGAGCGCGGCGAACAGCGGCTTGAAGCCGTTCAGCAGGGCGTTGAGGTCCAGCGCCGGCTGGGTCCGGGACCGCGGGATGGTGCCGCCCGGCCGCAGCCGGGCGTTGACGTCGCCCGTGCCCTCGGTGAGCGCGATGTACCGCTGCCCGACCAGGTTGCGGTAGCGGACGACCGCGTGGGTCCCGGCGAGCAGGGGCCGGTCCGCGCCGACGGTGAACGTGACCTCCGCCAGGGTCCGGTCCTTGATCCGGATGCCCTCGACCTCTCCCACCCGCACCCCGGCCACCCGGATGTCGTCGCCGGTCTCCAGCCCGGTGACGTCGGTGAACACCGCGTGATAGGTGTCCTTGGGGGTGAAGGAGACGTTCACGATGGTGGCCGCGAGCAGCGCCGTCGCCGCGATCGTGACGAGCGCGAAGAGGCTGAACTTGACCAGCGGGGCGGCGGTCTGCCGGGCTCCTGACCCGCTCATGCGACACTCACCGCCGTCCCGCGTGCGAGCGGCCCGAACAGCAGGGTCGCCACGGGTGGCACCTGGTCCGCGGGGACGCCCATGACCGGGGCCACGAGCGAACCGACGGCTCGCTGCTCGGTTCTGGTGGCGGAGGCGCCGGCACCTCCGGGGAGCGCTCCGCCGGTGCCTCCGGCCGACGTACCGTCGTCGAGACGGGGCTTCGGCCCGGGCACCTGCGGATGCGGCAGGCCGCGGCAGTTCGGGCCGGACCGCTCGCCGTACACCGGCTCCTCGCCGGGCCGGTACGCCCCCTGCGGCCGGACGACCTCGAGGGTGATACGCATCTCGCCGCCCCGGAACGCGTCCTGCGACGCCTCCTCCTGCCGGACCAGGCCCCGGAACAGGCACGGGTACTCGGGGGAGTAGCGGGCGAACAGCTCCAGCGTGGGGCGGGAGACCCGGCCCAGGGTGATCAGGCGGTCGCCGTTCTGGGACAGGAAGTCGTTCGCCGTGCCCGCCACGGAGGCGGTCGCGCGCAGAGCCGATGCCAACTGGTCCTTCTTTTCGACGATCGTTCGGCTGGTGGTGACCGTGTTGCGCAGGATCCGCATCAGGTCGGGCGCGGCGTCGCCGTACACCTCGGCGACGTCCGCGAACCGCGTGATGTCCTCCTTGAGGGAGGGCATGTGCGGGTTGAGGCGGCGCAGATAGCCCTCGACCCGGGTGAGGTTGTCGCCGATCCGGTCGCCGCGGCCCTCCAGCGCGGTGGCGAACGCCGAGAGCGTGGCGTTGAGTTCACCCGGCCGGACCGTACGCAGCAGCGGCAGCAGGTCGTTCATCAGCTGCTGCACCTCGATGCCGGCCTTCGTGCGGTCCTGGGTGATGACGTCGCCCGCACGGATGGGCCGGGCCGGCGGGTGCGCGGCGCCGGCGGGGGCGACCAGGTCGACGTACTTCTCGCCGAACAGCGTCTTGGGCAGCAGCCGGGCGTGCACGTCCGCGGGGATGTACGACACGTATTGCGGCTTGAGCGCGATGTCGAGGGTCGCCTTCGTGCCGTCGGCGTGCACCTCGCGCACCTCGCCGACCAGCAGCCCGCGCAGCTTGACGTCGGCGCGTGGGTCGAGCTGGTTGCCGAGGGTGCCGGCCTCCAGGGTGATGGGCACGACGGAGGTGAACGCCTGCCGGTAGACGGCGACCGCGAGGGACAGCAGCAGCGCGAGCACGGCGAGGAACGCGATGCCGTACACCCTGAGTCTCGTTCTGTGCGTGCGCACCGCTCTCACCCCGCTATCCGTACGGTCGTGTTGGCGCCCCAGATCGCGAGGCTCAGGAAGAAGTCGAGGACGTTGACGGCGACGATGGAGGTCCGCACCGCCCGTCCCACCGCGACGCCGACACCGGCCGGCCCGCCGCTCGCGTGGTAGCCGTAGTAGCAGTGCACCAGGATGATCAGCAGGGCGAAGACGATCACCTTGCCGAAGGACCAGAACACGTCGACCGGCGGCAGGTACTGGTGGAAGTAGTGGTCGTACGTGCCGGTCGACTGCCCGTAGTAGCCGGTGGTGATGGTGCGGGCCGCCAGGTACGAGGACAGCAGCCCGATCACGTACAGCGGGATCACCGCGACAAAGCCGGCGATCATCCGCGTCGTCACCAGGAACGGCAGCGACGGGACGCCCATCACCTCCAGCGCGTCGGTCTCCTCACTGATCCGCATCGCACCGAGCTGCGCGGTGAACCCGGCGCCGACCGTCGCGGACAGGGCGAGTCCGGCCACCAGCGGGGCGATCTCCCGGGTGTTGAAGTACGCCGACAGGAACGCCACGAAGTTGGAGGTGCCGAGCTGGTTGAGGGCCGCGTAGCCCTGGAGGCCGACCTCGGTTCCGGTGAAGAAGGACAGGAAGGCGATCACGCCGACCGTGCCGCCGACGACGGCGAGCGCGCCGCGCCCGAAGCTCACCTCGGCGAGCAGCCGCAGGACCTCCTTCTTGTAGCGGCGCAGGGTGCGGCCCGTCCAGGCCAGGGAGCGTCCGTAGAAGGACAGCTGCGTGCCCAGCTCTTCGAGTGAGCGCAAGGGGCGATCGAGAAGTTCTCGCGGTCTCATCGGCTAACCCCTCTGCGGGACGACCTGGAAGTACACGGCGGTCATCACGAAGTTGGTCACGAACAGCAACATGAAGGTGATCACCACGGACTGGTTGACGGCGTCGCCCACGCCCTTCGGGCCGCCCTGTGCCGTCAGCCCCTTGTACGAGGCGACGATCGCCGCGATGGCCCCGAACACCAGCGCCTTGATCTCCGCCGCCCACAGGTCGGAGAGCTGGGCGAGGGTGGTGAAGGACGCCAGGTAGGCGCCGGGCGTGCCGTGCTGGAGGACGACGTTGAAGAAGTAGCCGCCCGCGACACCGACCACCGAGACGAGGCCGTTGAGCAGCACGGCCACGACCATCGACGCCAGCACCCGCGGTACGACGAGCCGGTGGATCGGGTCGATGCCGAGCACCTGCATCGCGTCGATCTCGTCCCGGATCTTGCGCGCCCCGAGGTCCGCGCAGATCGCCGTGCCGCCCGCGCCCGCGATCAGCAGGGCGGTGACGATCGGCGAGGCCTCCCGCAGCACGGCGAGCACGGACGCGGCACCGGAGAAGGACTGTGCGCCCAACTGCCTGGTGAGGCTGCCGATCTGCAGCGCGATGACCGCACCGAAGGGGATCGAGACGAGAGCCGTCGGCAGGATCGTGACGCTCGCGACGAACCACGCCTGCTGGATGAACTCCCTCGCCTGGAAGGGCCGTCGGGGGAGAGACCGGACCACGTCCAGCGCCATCGCGAAGAGGCTGCCCGAGTGCCGGAGCGCACCCGCAGGGGAGAGCCTCATGGGCTCGTCACCCCCGTCCCGTGCAGCTCTTCCTCGCGTCTCGCGATCGCCTCCCAGCGGGGCGGGCGGGTGATGCCGGGGCCGGGGAGCAGCCGGGGAGTGAGCGCGTCGCCCGGGCCGTCCTCGTCGATCTGGGCCAGCTCCTGCTCGACCTGGGCCGCGTCCTTCTCCTCCGCCATGCCGATCGGCCCCTGCATCCGGCCGTTCAGGAACTGCCGCACGACGGGCTCGTCACTGGCCAGCAGGTGCTCGCGGGGCCCGAACATCACCAGCTCGCGCCGGAACAGCAGCCCGATGTTGTCCGGGACCTGGCGGGCGGAGGCGATGTCGTGGGTGACGATCAGGAAGGTCGCGTCGATCTGCGCGTTGAGGTCGACGATGAGCTGGTTGAGGTAGGCCACGCGGACCGGGTCCAGGCCCGAGTCCGGCTCGTCGAACAGAATGATCTCCGGGTCGAGGACCAGGGCACGGGCGAGTCCGGCCCGCTTGCGCATACCTCCGGAGATCTCGCCGGGCAGCTTCTCCTCGGCGCCGATCAGCCCGACCATGTCCATCTTCTCGAGGACGATCCGCCTGATCTCGCTCTCGGACCTGCGGGTGTGCTCGCGCAGCGGGAAGGCGATGTTGTCGTAGAGGTTCATCGAGCCGAACAGCGCGCCGTCCTGGAACAGCACGCCGAACAGCTTCCGTACCTCGTACAGGTCGCGCTCGCGCAGGCGGGTGATGTCCCGGCCCGCGACCTTCACCGAGCCCCGCTCCGGCTTCAGAAGCCCCACGAGCGTCTTGAGGAACACCGACTTGCCCGTCCCCGAGGGGCCGAGCATCACCGACACCTCCCCGGCGGGCAGCGTCAGCGAGACGTCCTGCCAGATGACCTGGTGGCCGAAGGACTTGGTCAGCCCTTCCACACAGATCTCGACACCCATCCGGTATCACCCTTCGCCCGTGAAGCAGCTCCGACATCTGCTCTACGGGGAGGCGAGGGGCGTCCGTCGCGGCGGACGAGAAATTTTTTTACGGACGCGTGTACGGGCGCTACGGCAGCGTCGGCGACGGCGTGCGCGACGGCGTCCTCGGGGCGGGGACGGAGAGCGGAACGGCCGGTACGGCCGAGGCCGGGGGAAGCGACGGGGCGACCGACCTCGTCGGCGGGTCCGGCACGGCGGTCGGCAGGTCCGGCACCTTGGGCGCCCCGGGTACCCGCGGGACTCGCGGCGCAGCCAGCTTCGGGAGCGGGGACGCGGACACGTCGGGCAGCGAAGGCACGGCCACCGGCAGCGGCAGGGACGCTCCCCCGGCGGGTACGGGCGTCCGGCCCCGGGCTCCGGGCGCCGGGGGTGAGGGGGCGGGCGTCCTGGGGGCGTGCTCCCGTTCCGTGGCCCCGCTGCCCGGGACCCGCGCGGCGCCTGACACGGCCGGCCGCGGCGCCGGACCGTTCCCGCTTCCGCCCGTGTCAAGCGTGTACGGCAGCACGAACCCCGCCATCGCCAGGGTCGCCGCCGTCGAGGTGACCGCGACCGCCTGGGCATTGCCGCCCCCACGCAGCCGCCCGCGCCCGGTCAGCCACAGCACCAGCCCGAGTGTCCCGGCCAGCGAGGCGCGCAGCGTCCGCCGGGCCCGGGCCAGCAGCGACTCGACGGTCCGGTAGCTGAGCCCCATCCGCACGGCGACCTGGCTCACGTCCAGGTCCTCGGACTTCAGCCGGAGCGCCTCCGCCTGCCGGGCGGGCAACTCCCCGCTTCGCACGGCGAGCCACCTCGCCTCGGCCCGGTCGCACACCGCCTCCTCGACGGGTACCGGGCCCGGCGCGACGAGTGTGGGGCGACTGCCGACCTCGGCCTCGCGGTTGACCTGCCGGTGCCGGTCGACGCACAGCCGCATCGTCACCGTCGTCAGCCAGGCACCGAGCCGCTCGTCGTCGAGGTCAGGACGTTCCGCGGCTCGCAGCATCGCCTCGTGTACGGCGTCCTCGGCGTCCTCCTGGCTCATGGATCGCCGCCGGGCCACCTTGAGCAACTGCTCGCGATGACTCCACATGCGCTGCCAGCGCTGGTCGGCGGCCGCGGTGTCCGCAGGCATGTCCGTCGCCATGAGGGCCCCTTCGCACTCACCCGCCGGTCCGGTGCTTTCCGACGGCGGCGACATTACCGCCGAGTAGTGGCAGTTGTGGAGGGGGAGACGGCCATCGTGTTCCAGTCGTTGCCGGTGGTCAGCGGGCCGTTCCGGGGCGTGAGGTGCCGGATTGTGCTCGCCTCGCGATCCTGACCAGTCGGCATCCACGGGGGCGTCGGGGTCCTGTGGGTCGGACGGGACGCCGGCAACGTGCACTGCGGCTGAGGGGTCCCCGCTGGGCGGCGGGCGGGACGGGACCCCGGTCGGTCACCTCCGCCGACCGGGGTCCTTCTGCGTCCCCGGACCAGGCCTGCGGCGACACTCCCCCGAGTTACGCGTGCGACGCGCGCGCCGTCGGACCGGATCCGATGGAATGATCAGATCAGGGCTTGCCAACAGATCGCTAACATGTGGCCAACGGTTCGTCCGCAAGCCGCCGATCGGCAGGCCGGAAGCAGGACCGCGGGAAGGCAGTGGGCAGCGTGAAGCGGCGGTACGAGCTGCGGTTCGGACTGCTGGGGCCGCCCGCCCTGTACGACCGACAGCCGTACGGGATTTCGTACAACCCCTGCGCCGAACCGCACGGCGAACCCCACGGTGATCCCGGCACCTACGACACTGCCCCCGATGGCGGCGCCGACACCCAGCCGCGCGCCATCGGCAGCCCCAAGATGCGGGCGCTGCTCGCCGCGCTGCTGCTGGAGGCGGGCCGGGTCGTCTCGACCGAGTCGCTGAAGGACGCCCTGTGGGGCGGGGCGCCCCCCGTCTCCGCGCGGGCGTCGCTGCACAACCACGTCACCCGGCTGCGCCGGCTCCTGGACGACCCCGAGCGGCTCAGAACCGTGGCGCCCGGCTATCTGCTGCGCGTCGACCAGGGCGAGCTCGACGTGCACGTGTTCGACGCCGGGGTCACCGCGGCACGTGCCGCCCACGCCCGGGAGGACTGGCGGAGCGTCGTGTGTGCCGCGACCTCCGCACTCGCGCTCTGGCGCGGCGCTCCGCTCGGCGGACTCTCCGCCGACCTCGGCGGCCACGCCCTCGTGCAGCGCCTGGAGGAGGCCCGGCTGCTTCTGCTGGAGTGGCGGTACGACGCCGAACTCGCGCTCGGTGGGACGCGGTTGGCCGACATCGTGCCGGAGCTGGCGGCGCTCGTCGCCGAGCATCCGCTGCGCGAGGCCTACCACCGCCGGCTCATGCTCGCCCTGCACCGCACCGGCCGGCAGGCCGAGGCACTCGCCGTCCACCGCGACCTGCGCGCCCGCCTGATCGAGGAGCTCGGCGTCGAGCCCGGTCCGGCGGTCCGCGAGGCCCATCTGGAGGTCCTGCGGGAGTTCCCGGCACCGGCACGGGGAGAGACGGGCGAACCGGGAAGCACTCCTCCGCACGGCTACGCCCCGGCCGACAGCGGCCCGGCGGCCCGCGGTGCTCGCGCACCGGCCGGAGGGGGGCGGGCCGTCCCTGTCCTCCGTGGCACACCGGTACGCACCCGTGGTGCCTCCGCCCCGCAGGGGTCACAGGTGCTCGACGCCGGGGGCGTCAGCGGCACCGCCGGCGTGCGGGACGCGTGCGGGGCGGACGCGGCCCCGCATCCGTCCGGGGACCCGGCGTCACCTTCGCTCCAGGCCCCTGTCCCGGCCCAACTCCCGCCCTCACCACCTCACTTCACTGGCCGGGCCGCCGAATGCCACGACCTGCGGCAGGCTCTCGCCGCCCGGGGCGGCCGTCTGGCCGTGATCAGCGGTATGGCGGGCGTCGGCAAGAGCGCGCTCGCGCTGCACGTGGCCCACACGCTGCGGGATCGTTTCCCCGATGGCCAGCTCTACGTCAACCTGCACGGCGCCACACCCGGCATGACCCCGCTCACCCCGGCCCAGGCGCTCGCCGCGCTGCTGCGCGACCTCGGTGCCGAACCCCGGAGCATCCCCGAACACCCGGACGCCGCAGCCGCCTTGCTCCGCTCCCTGCTCGCCCCTTCCCGCGTCCTGCTGATGCTCGACGACGCGGCGAGCGCGGCCCAGGTGCGGCCCCTGCTGCCGGCCGGGCCCGGCTGCGCGGTGGTCGTCACCAGCCGGTCGCCGCTGACCGCCCTCGACGGCGCCCGGCGCTTCCCGCTCGGCCCGCTGACCGGGGAGGACAGCGCCGCGCTGCTGCGGGCCGTGAGCGGACGCGAGGAGCTCGACGCCGGTCACGCCCTGATCGAGCTGACCGGGAGGCTCCCCCTCGCGCTGCGGGTGGTCGCCGCCCGGCTGGCCGCCCGTCGCGCCCTCGCCCCGGACGTGCTGGCCGGTCAACTGGCCGCCTCCGGGAGCAGGCTGCCCCACCTCGAGTACGACGACCTGAGTGTCCGCCGGTCCCTCGCGGTGGCCCATGACGCACTCGCGGCCGCCGAACGCGAGGCCGACCGGGACGCGGCCCTCGTGCTGCGCCGCATCGGGGAACTCGACCTGCCGACCTACGGCGCCCTGCTCGTCGCCCGCCTCACCGGTACCGACGAGCGCCGCGCCGAGGCCGCCCTGGACCGGCTGGTCGACGTGGCCCTGCTGGAGGAGACGGAGTACGGCCGCTACGCCCCGCACGACCTGGTCCGTGACTTCGCCCGTGAACTGGCCGGCGCGAGTGCCGGGCCGGCCACCGGCGCCGACCGGGACCTCACCGCGCTGCGCTGGTACGCGGCGGCCGCCGAGCGTGTGCTGACCGCCGTCGTGGAGCCCGGCCTCGACCAGGACGACCGCCGCCGGCCCACCTCGGCGCAGCCGCCGGGACACGCGGCGGACGTGGCGGCCCTGCCGGTCTTCGAGTCCGCCGATCAGGCCTTCGCCTGGGGCGACATGGAACTGGAGAACGTCGTCGCGCTGGTGGAGCGCAACGCCGGCACGGCCGACGGACACCGGGCCGCCGGTCTCTCCGTGCTGGTCCGGCTGTTCTTCCCCTATGTGCTGCGGCGCGGCCGGGTGGCCGAGATGGAGGTGCTGGGGCGGGCCGCGCTCGGCGCGGCGCGCGGGCTCGGGGACGCGGCGGCGGAGGCGTACGCGTTGGGCGACCTCGCCGGGCTGCACTTCCTGACCGGCCGGCAGAACGACGCCCTCGCCCTCACCGAGGAGGCCCTCGCGATCTGGCGGCGGCTCGGCAGGGTCTCCTGGATCCGGCGCAGCCTGAACAATCGCGGGCTGCTGCTGGAGGGGCTCGGCCGGTTCGCGGAGTCCGAGGAGGCACTGCGGCAGAGCCTCGCCTACTCCCGGCAGCTCGACGACCCCTACGGGGAGGCCGTCACCCACAGCCATCTCGGCAACCTCTACGAGCACACCGACCCGCGCGCGGCGATCGAGCGGCACCGGCGCTCGCTGGCGATCGGGGACGCGATCGGCGCGGTCCTCGTGCGGCACTCGGCCCACTGCAACATCGGGTACGCCCACCTCACCCTCGGGGAACCGGCGGCGGCCGCACGGCACTTCGAGGAGAGCCTGCGCATCCTCGGCGGTCACGGCGACTGGCACGGCGAGTCGCAGACCCGGCTCGGCCTGGTCCGCGCGCTGCGGCGGCTCGGCGAGACCGAGCGGGCCACCCGGGAGTGCGCGGAGCTGCTGCGCCGGGCCGACGCCCGAGCCGACCGCTACATGGGCGGCCTGGCCCGCCACCAGCACGGGCTGCTGCTGCGCGAGCAGGGCCGGCGGACGGAGGCGCGCGACGTCTGGCGCGCGGCCCTCGCGGCGCTGGACGGCACCGACGAGCAGGCGGTCCTTGAGGAGCTGCGGGAGCTGGTGGCGGGCACCCCGGTGTGCTGACCGGCCCTCACTTGGCGTCGGCGTAGCACTCGACCACGGCGGTCGTGAACGGGAAGCGCACCGGTGTCTCACCGAAGGTCAGCCGTCCGGCGAGGCACGAGGCCTCCTGGATCGCCTCGACGACCGTGCCGGCTTCGTCGGCGGGACAGTGCACGATCACCTCGTCGTGCTGGAAGAAGACCAGCTCGGCCTCGAGGCCCGCGCAGGCCCGCCGCAGCCCCGCCAGCAGCAGCAGGGCCCAGTCGGCGGCGCTGCCCTGCACGACGAAGTTCCGGGCGAAGCGGCCGCGCGCGCGGGCGTTGCCCGAGGCGTGATGTGGGCCCCAGCCCGGTGCGTCCGCCTGGTTGTCGGTGTCGTCGTCGCCGACCGGGATGCCCGCCTCCTCGGCCGCGTCCTCGCCCGGGCCTGCGACGGGCGGGCAGGTACGCCCCAGCCAGGTGCGGACGAGCCGGCCCTCCTCGCCGGCCCGTGCGGCCTCGTCGACGTAGGCCACGGCCTTGGGGAAGCGGCGTCGGAGGGCGGCGAGGTTCTTCAGGCCGTCGCCGGAGGTCTGGCCGTAGACCGCGCCCAGCACGGCGAGCTTGGCCTGGTTCCGGTCGCCGGAGAAGGCGCGGTCCGAGACGGACTGGTACAGGTCGCTCTCGCGCCCGGCCACCTCCATCAGGCCGGGGTCGCGGGAGATGGCCGCAAGGACGCGCGGCTCCATCTGGTCGGCGTCGGCCACGACCAGCCGCCAGCCGGGGTCGGCGACCACGGCCCGCCGGATCACCTTCGGGATCTGCAGCGCCCCGCCGCCGTTGGTCACCCAGCGCCCGGTGACCGTGCCGCCGGCCAGGAACTCGGGCCGGAAGCGTCCGTCGCGCACCCAGTCCTGCAGCCAGGACCAGCCGTGCGCCACCCAGATGCGGTACAGCTTCTTGTACTCCAGCAGTGGCTCCACCGCCGGGTGGCCGACGGAGGCGAGCTCCCGGCGGCGGGTGGACCGGACCTTGATCCCGGCCCCGGCGAAGGCCTTGACCACGTCGGCGGGCAGGTCGGGCCGCACCCGGCGGCCGAAGGCGGCCGACACCTCGTCCGCCAGCTCGGCCAGGCGCCGCGGCTCGCCGCCGCCCGCGTACCGCTCGCCCAGCAGGTCGCGCAGCAGCTCGCGGTGGACCTCGGCGCTCCAGGGCAGGCCGGAGCGGTTCATCTCGGCGGCCACCAGCATCCCCGCCGACTCGGCGGCGGTCAGCAGCCGCATGCGGTCGGGGTGGGCGGTCCGCTCGTGCCGCCGCTGCTGCTCGGCGTAGACGGCGAGCAGGTCGGTGAGGGGCAGACGGTTGCCGGCCGGCTCGAACAGCGGGGACTGGGCGCCCGGTTCGGCCTGCCGCTGCGGTGGATCGGGCGGTACGGGGCCGCCGCGGAGGCGGGCCAGGGCGGCGGCGGCCGAGCGCGGCTCGCCGTACCGGCCCTCGTGGCCCAGCAGGAGTGTCTCGGCGTCCTCGATGTCGTAGCACCGCTCCACTCGCACCCCCGTGGCGAGCAGACGCGGGTAGACGTCGGCGGTCGACCGCCACACCCAGCGCGTCACCTCCGGACGGCTCCGCACCGCCCCGGCGAGATCGCTCTCCCGCCGCACCGGACCGGCGGGCAGCCCGTCGGGGCCGAGGGGGGCGACGTCCACGCCACCGTCCTCGGCCGCCGCGAGAGCCCACCGGCCGGACATGGACAGGAGTCTGGCAGGCGGCACTGACAAAGCCCTTGACCTGCGGTTTCACAGGGTGATGGCAGCGACCGGCGGGTTCGTGGGCAGAGCCGCGTGTTCCCCGGGCCGGTCAGTCCGTCGCCGCCTCCGCCGCGTCCGCCGCCGCCTTCTTGTGCTCCAGCAGCGTCGCCAGCACCTTGCCGACGAACTCCTCGGTCGCCGCCTTGGTGATGCCGAGGCCGCTGAGGACGCCCGTGCCGTTCTCGTGCTCCAGCAGGGCCAGCAGGAGGTGCTCGGTGCCGATGTAGTTGTGGCCGAGCCGGAGGGCCTCGCGGAAGGTGAGTTCCAGGACCTTCTTGGCCTCGGGACCGTAGGGGACGAGGTCGGGGGCGTCCTCCGCGGCCGGCGGGAGCGCCGCGGTCGCGGCCTGGCGCACCGCGTCCAGCGGGACGCCCTGTGTGGTGATCGCCTTCGCGGCCAGGCCCTCCGGTTCGGCCAGCAGGCCGAGGACCAGGTGCTCGGGGCGGCCCTCGGAGTGGTGGGCGGCCACCGCCTCGTTGTGCGCGGACATGACCACGTTCCGCGCGCGGGGGGTGTAGCGGCTGAAGCCCTGGCTGAGGTCGAGGTCGGCCGACTCCTTGGGCACGAACCGCTTCTGTGCCGCCTGCCGGGTCACGCCCATGCTCCTGCCGATGTCGGTCCAGGAAGCGCCCGACCGGCGGGCCTGGTCCACGAAGTGACCGATCAGGTGGTCGGCCACGTCACCGAGGTGATCGGCGGCGAGCACCGCGTCCTGGAGCTGGTCGAGGGGTTCGGGATGAACCGTCTTGATAGCCGCGATCAGGTCGTCGAGGCGTACGGATGCCGTGATGTTCGGGTTGGTCGCCATGTGTCAACCGTAGGTTGCGCACTTCGTGGCGTCAACCGTTGGTTGACACTTGCCCGGCCGCCGGCCCCCGGTTGTCCACAGGGTGTGGACGGCTTCTGCCCGCTGTTCGTGGCGCATGGCACGATCGACGGGTGACCAGCACTGCCAGCACCGTCGAGCGGGCCTTCCGCGCCGCCCTGTACGAAGACAACGACGCCGGACTCGACACGGGTGCCTCCCTGCTCGCCGCCGACCCTGCGGCGGACACCGAACTCGCGCGCCGGGGCGAGGAGTTCGTGGCGTCGGCCTGGCGGCGCGGCTGGCAGCCCGCCGATGTCGTACGGCTCGTGCGGCGCGAGCTGGACGAGGTCCACCTGGCCCTCGTTTCGGAGCTGATCCGGGCGCAGTCCGGGCAGGACCGCCCCCGCGGGCGCCGCTGGGCCGCCCAGCTGGAGGCCCTCCCGGGGTCCACCGCACGAGCGGGCGACCGCTTCTCGCACGCCACCGCGGTGCTGGAGCTGTACCGCCTCCTGCTGCGCCTGCCCGCCCTGGAGGTCCTGGAGGAGCCGCGCCGTGATCCGGGGCCCGGTGCCTCCCGCACGCTCACCCGCATCCGTGCGCTGCTCGCCAAGGCCGAGGCCACCGGCTACCCCGAGGAGGCGGAGGCGCTGTCGGCCAAGGCGCAGGAGCTGATGGCCCGGCACAGCGTCGACGTGGCGCTGCTGGCCGCAGGGGCCCCCGCGCCGGACGCGCCCGGCGCCTGCCGCATCGGCGTGGAGCCGCCGTACGAGCAGGCCAAGGCGGTGCTGCTGGACGCGGTGGCCACCGCCAACCACTGCCGCGCCGTGTGGAACGAGATGCTGGGCTTCTCCACGGTCGTCGGCTTCGAGGCGGACCTGGAGGCGGTCGAACTGCTCCACACCTCGCTGCTCGTGCAGGCCACCCACGCGATGACCAAGGCCGAGGCGGCGCAGCGCGCCGGCGGCCGCAAGCGCACCAAGACGTTCCGGCAGTCGTTCCTCGCGGCCTACGCGCACCGCGTCGGCGACCGCCTCGCGGCCGTGGCCGGAACCCAGGTGACCCAGGATCTGCTGCCGGTCCTCGCCACCCGGGAGATAGCCGTCACCGACCGTCTCGAGCACATGTTTCCCGAGACCATCACGACCCGGCTGCGCGGGGTGAGCGACGCGGCGGGCTGGACGGAGGGCGCGCGGGCGGCGGACCAGGCCCAGGTCAGGGCCCGCCCCCGGCTCGGCTGACCCCTCGT
The DNA here is from genome assembly GCF_055592265.1 of Streptomyces sp. NPDC041129. NCBI lineage: Bacteria > Bacillati > Actinomycetota > Actinomycetes > Kitasatosporales > Streptomycetaceae > Streptomyces > Streptomyces sp. NPDC041129. Next base: position 400,479 of record NZ_JBVIYV010000005.1, read on the forward strand.
CACCAGGCCCGCCGCACCACGAGGACGTCAGTCCCCGACCTGCTGGAAGGCGCTGACGGAGGCGTCCGGGGTGTCGGTGGAGCCCTTGGTCGCGACGGGCCCGTAGGACCACGGGAAGCTCCGGGCGGTGTCCGTGCCGGGCAAGCCGATCTTCACCGACTTCGCGGCCAGGCCGGCCTTGCCGCCCGCTCCGCCGCGGACGTAGGTGATGGTGAAGGTCGCCGAGTCGCCCTTGGCGAGCTTCAGCTTCTGTGCCTTCGCCCCCTCCTGCGCGGGCAGCTTCACCTCGCCGCCGCCGGTGCTCAGCGCGGCGCCGGGGAAGTGGTCCAGGGTGCAGGGCGTGCTCTGGTTGGTGATGCTGACGGGCACCTCGCCGGTGTCACCGGCGGCCGGGGCCACGCTCGCCGAGCCGATCTGCACCGACACCCCGCCGATCTCGCAGGCGGAGCCGCTCTTGCCGTTCTCGCCTCCTCCGCCGTCGTCGCAGGCGGTCAGCAGGAGGGCGGCGGCGAGGGCGGTGACGGTGAGCGGAATGGCGCGCATGAGCAGGTCCCATCGAGGTCGTGACGGTCTCCTCGCATCATGGCGCCTGCGCCGGGGGCCCGCTCACGCGCCCCACCGAATTCACCGCTTCAGGTTGGTCGGCATGCCGGAGGGCAGCTTGCCGCCCTCGGCCTTGGTGTAGGTCTCCTCGCCGAGCTTGCCGGCCCAGGTCACCTTCAGGGCGTCCTTGCTCGCCGAGTCGACCATGCCGCTGATCCGGGCCTTGCTGCCGTCGGTGCAGTTCAGATGGATCATCCGCATGCCCGACTCGGTGCCGGCGGTGCCGGCGCACGTGGCTCCGCCCGTCGCGAAGAGCCCGGCCTTCTCGCCGGTGATCACCAGGGCCACGATCGTCCCCTTGGAGGTGGTGACCCAACTGCCCTGGAGCTCGTCCGAAGCGCCCGTGACCGTACCCGTCGAGCCACTGCCGGACTCCGAGCCGGCCGTCGGCGCCGGGGCCGGTGAGGAGTCGTCCTTGGCGCCGCCCCCGCCGCATGCGGTCAGCGCCAGCGCGCCCACCACCCCCGCCGCCGCGGCCGCCGTCCGCACCCTTGCAGTCGCCGTCATCACGTCAAGCTCCCCAGCCGTAGCGAACCGGCCGCCCCGGGACCGTCGTCCCGCTCGGGACGGCACCCCCCCCGAACCGGAGGGGTCCGCAGCAAGTTACCAGCCGTTACCCCGAACACTTCCGGACGCCGTGCGGAAATCTCCGTATGCCTGCTCACTCGGTACGGGTAGGCAATCTCCTACGGTTGACGCGTAGGGAAATGCCTACCTATGCTCGCCGCATGACCATCACGCACGTCTCCTTCGTCACCCTCCCCGTCTCCGACCAGGAGCGCGCCCTGGGCTTCTACCGCGACGTCCTCGGCATGGAGGTCACCGCCGACCGCCGGATGCCCCAGGGCCGCTGGCTCCAGGTGGCCCCCGAGGGCGCGCAGACCGTCTTCACGCTCTCCGGGCCGGGGATGGGCGGTTTCACGCCCGGCTCCGCGCAAGGGATCATGTTGGTCACGACCGACGTCGACGCGGACTGCGCCAGGCTCGCCGCTGCCGGAACCCCGGTGCAGGGGCCGGACGAACTCCCCTGGGGGCGCATGGCCTCCTTCGCGGACCCCGACGGCAACGGCCTGATGCTGCTGACGGAGAAGGAAGGCTTCTGACGCCCCATGAACCGGACCGCACCGTGAACCGGACCGCCCCATGACCGGGACGGGTACCGCCGCCGAGGACCGTGTCTTCGCCGCGCTCGCCAACGCCACGCGCCGCGAGGTGCTGCGACTGCTGCGCGAGCGCGGTCCGCAGGCCGTGCAGGCCCTGGCCGAGCACTTCGACATGCGCCGTCCGAGCCTCTCCGAGCACCTCAGGGTGCTCCGGGACGCCGGCCTCGTCTCCGAGCAGCGCTCCGGGCGGCAGCGCATCTACCGCCTCGAGGCGGCCCCGCTCGCCGAGGTGCAGGACTGGCTCCATCCGTACGAGCGGTTCTGGCGCGACCGCCTGAAGGGCCTCGGTGATCTGCTCGACCGCATGCCCGACGATGAACACCCATGAGCACCGCACCCCCCGGTGACGCCGACGACCTCACCACCGTCCGTGTCGACCAGTTCTTTCCGCATCCGCCCGCCAAGGTCTGGCGCGCCCTGACCGAGCCCGCCCTGCTCGCCCGCTGGCAGATGCCCGGCGCCGAGGACTTCCGGCTCGAGATCGGGCACCGGTACCGGATGACCTCGGTCCCGCGCCCCAACGCCCGCTTCTCCGGTGTGGTCGAAGTGCGGGTCCTCGCCTACGTCCCCGAGCGGATGCTGTCCCTCCGCTGGGCCGACGCGGATCCCGCCGGTCCCACGGACTGGACCATCACATGGACCCTGGAACAGGAAGGGCGCGGCACGCGTCTGTTCCTAGTGCACGAGGGATTCGATCCGGACGACCCGGTGCAGATGAAGGCGCGGAAGATCATGAACGGGGGCTGGAGAGGGCATGTGCTGCCGTCTCTCGGACAGACGCTGGAACGGCTTCGGTAAAGCGGACGTCAAAGCTGTAATCGCGGCAACACACCCCGTGCACGTGCATCTGCTCATGCATCTGCACATGAACGCAGCTATGATCCGGATCAGTTGAGCAAGACATCCATGGCCACATCAGCCAAGTGCACCACCGGGGAGCGACCTGTGGACCGCGACGTTGACGGCGTGTACGGGGGGTACGACGTGTACAACGGCATGGCTGCCACGCAGCTGGACGGAGTGGCCTGGCAGAAGAGCAGGCACAGCAACTCGCAGGGTTCCTGCGTGGAGTTCGCGCGCCTGCCCGGCGGTGATGTGGCGGTGCGCAACTCGCGTTTCCCGGACGGGCCCGCGCTCGTCTACACGCGCGCGGAGATCGAGGCGATGCTCCTCGGTATCAAGGACGGCGAGTTCGACCACCTCATAGTCGGCTGAAACGACTCAACGCCCCACGGCTCGCCGACGACCCGGTGTACGCGCGTAGATACCGGGCGTGACTCGGCCCCGCGTCATATCAGTCGGCCGGCCGGAGCCGGAACAGCGCCCAGACGACCTTGCCGCTGAGGGTGCCCGCGAGCGGGTGCCACCCCCAGCCGTCGGCGAAGGAGTCGACCAGGAACAGCCCCCGGCCGGACTCGGCCGAGAAGTCGTCCGAATCGCGCGGCGCCGGCGTCTCGTCGCTCGGGTCGCGCACCGCGCACACCAGCCGCTCGGTCCAGCGCAGCAGGTGCAGGCGCACGGCGGGCGGTTGCGGGGAGCGGCCGGCGTCGGCCGGGGAGGGTGCGGACCGCCGGGCTTCACCGGACGGGCGCTGGTGAGGGATGGGCAGGCCGTGCCGCAGGGCGTTGGTGACGAGTTCGGAGACGACGAGACATATGTCGTCGAAGCGGTCGCCCACGTCCCACTGGTCCAGGGTGCGCCGGGTGAAGCGCCGGGCCTCGCCCACCGCCTCGTAACGGGCCGGCAGGGCGCAGGAGGCGGCATCGGAGACGGCTGCGGGGTCCAACGGCGGAAGGCCCTGCCGTAACGGCTTGAGCATGGTCGATCCATTCGTCCCCATGCGAGGCACTCCCGGGAATTCGCGGTCGTAGCGATGCAGCGGTGGCGCGGCACCATGGTTTCGGATGGGACAGGCAGATGCAAGGGCAGATGCACGTGCACGTGACCGAAATGATCCTGCCCGTACCGCTTCTTGGCCATTTTTTCTGCCACATTGGACCATGCGAATGTCAGAGGTCCGTACCTCTGCCTGCGGAAAACGGCTGACCTCTTTCCGTTTCCGTAACCGGACGAGTACTGCTCGAAGTGTTTTAGTGGCAGACTGCGGCCCCTGAAGACGGTTGGGGAGGCTGGCGAACGTGAGCGCGGGAGAGCCCGGATCGGTGGTGCGGCGCATGCTGCTCGGCTCGCAACTCAGGCGGCTGCGTGAAGCACGGGGGATCACGCGCGAGGCGGCGGGTTACTCGATCCGCGCGTCCGAGTCGAAGATCAGCCGGATGGAGCTGGGCCGGGTGAGCTTCAAGACCAGGGACGTCGAGGATCTGCTGACGCTGTACGGCATCAGTGACGAGGCGGAGCGCGAGTCCCTGCTCTCCCTCGCCCGGGAGGCCAACGTGGCGGGGTGGTGGCACAGTTACACCGACGTGCTGCCGAGCTGGTTCCCCACCTATGTGGGCCTGGAGGGCGCGGCCTCGCTGATCCGGGTGTACGAGGTGCAGTTCGTGCACGGCCTGCTGCAGACCGAGGAGTACGCCCGCGCGGTGGTCCGGCGCGGCATGAAGGGCGCGAGCCCGGCCGACGTGGAGCGGCGGGTCGCGCTGCGCCTGGAGCGGCAGAAGCACCTGCTCGCGGACAACGCCCCCGAGTTCCACATCGTCCTGGACGAGGCCGCCCTGCGCCGCCCGTACGGCGACCGCGGTGTGATGCGCGGCCAGCTCCAACACCTGATCGACATCTCCGAGCGCCCCAATGTCAGGCTCCAGGTGATGCCGTTCGGCTTCGGCGGCCACTCCGGCGAGAGCGGCGCCTTCACCATCCTCAGCTTCCCCGACGCGGACCTGTCCGACGTGGTCTACCTGGAGCAACTGACCAGCGCCCTGTACCTGGACAAGCGTGAGGACGTCGCCCAGTACGAGCAGGCGCTCAAGGAGCTCCAGCAGGACAGTCCGGGCCCGGACGAGAGCCGGGATCTTCTCCGGGGTCTCCTTCAACTCTCTTGAAACACAAGTACGATGACGTGTGATCAGACCGTGACGTGGCTCCTGTGTCTGCTACCGATTGAGGGATCACATGCCGTCCTACTTCAGCGACCTGGCCCAGCAGTACATCGACGGTGAGTGGCGCCCGGGCACCGGTTCCTGGGACGTCATCGACTTCAACCCGTACGACGACGAGAAGCTGGCCTCGATCACCGTGGCGACGGTCGACGAGGTCGACCAGGCCTACCGCAGTGCCGCCCGCGCCCAGAAGCAGTGGGCCGCGACCAACCCGTACGCCCGCCGCACGGTGTTCGAGCGGGCGCTGCGGCTGATCGAGGACCGCGAGCAGGAGATAGCCGACCTGATCGTCGCGGAGCTGGGCGGCACGCGGTTGAAGGCCGGCTTCGAGCTGCACCTCGCCAAGGAGTTCCTGCGCGAGGCGGTCAACCTGGCGCTGCGCCCGGAGGGCAGGATCCTGCCCTCCCCGGCCGACGGCAAGGAGAACCGCGTCTACCGGGTGCCGGTGGGTGTGGTGGGCGTGATCAGCCCGTTCAACTTCCCGTTCCTGCTGTCGATCAAGTCCGTGGCCCCGGCCCTCGCGCTCGGCAACGGCGTGGTGCTCAAGCCGCACCAGAACACCCCGATCGCGGGCGGCACCCTGGTCGCGAAGATCTTCGAGGACGCGGGTCTGCCGGGCGGCCTGCTCAACGTCGTCGTCACCGACATAGCCGAGATCGGCGACGCCTTCATCGAGCACCCGATCCCCAAGGTCATCTCCTTCACCGGCTCCGACAAGGTCGGCCGGCACGTCGCCACCGTCTGCGCCTCCCACTTCAAGCGCTCGGTGCTCGAACTGGGCGGCAACAGCGCGCTGGTGGTCCTGGACGACGCAGACATCGACTACGCGGTGGACGCGGCCGTCTTCAGCCGCTACGTGCACCAGGGCCAGGTCTGCATGGCGGCGAACCGGGTCCTCGTGGACCGCTCGGTGGCCGAGGAGTTCACCGGGAAGTTCGTCGCCAAGGTCCGGACGCTGAAGGTCGGTGACCCGCGCGACCCGCAGACCGTCATCGGCCCGGTGATCAACTCCCAGCAGGCGAGCGCCGTATCGGGCGCCGTGGAACAGGCGCTCGCCGAGGGCGCCACCGCCCTCGTGCACGGCACCACCACCGGCAACCTGGTCGAGCCCAGCGTGCTCACCGACGTGCCCGCCGGCTCCGCCCTGCTCCAGCAGGAGATCTTCGGCCCGGTCGTCTTCCTCGTCCCCTTCGACGGCGAGGAGGAGGCGGTCCGGATCGTCAACGACACCCCCTACGGCCTCAGCGGCGCCGTCCACACGGGCGACATCGAGCGCGGTGTCGCGTTCGCCAAGCGGATCGACACCGGCATGTTCCACGTGAACGACGGCACCGTGCACGACGAGCCGCTGGTGCCGTTCGGCGGCGAGAAGCACTCCGGCCTCGGTCGGCTGAACGGCGAGACGACCGTCGAGGCCTTCACCACGATCAAGTGGATCTCGGTGCAGCACGGCCGCAGCGGCTTCCCCTTCTAGGGGGCGCCCGAAATCATCCCGCGCGTGCCGGGCCCTTGCGGACAGAAGCTGACCGCAAGGGCCCGTAGCTTCGTCTGTGTCAGGCAAGAGGACCCGAGGAAGGGCGGCCGGTCATGGTCACGCACGTGGCGGCGGAGGCGCGGGGCGACGAGCGCGGGGCGCTGCTCGCGTTCCTGGAGGAGCAGCGGGGCGGCATCCGCAGGGCGCTGCTGGGACTGACCGAGGAGCAGGCGCGCTCCAGTCCGAGCGCCAGCGAGCTGTCCCTCGGCGGTCTGCTCAAGCATGTCGCCGAGGTCGAGCAGAGCTGGCTGGCCCGGGCCCGGCAGGAGCCGCCGGCGGTCCACCGCGACCAGTCGAACTGGCACGAGTGCTTCCGGCTCACCGACGACGAGACGGTGGCCGGGCAGCTCGCGTACTGGGAGCAGGTCGCCGGCGAGACGGAGAAGTACATCCGCTCCGCGCCCAGTCTGGACGACACCTTCCCGCTGCCGCCCGACCCCTGGTTCCCGCCGGAGGGCCGTGTCTCGCTGCGCTGGCTGTGTCTGCACCTGATCCGTGAGACCGCCCGCCACGCCGGCCACGCCGACATCATCCGGGAGTCCCTGGACGGCAGGACCGCCTTCGAGCTGGTGGCCCTGGAACAGCGGGGCTGAGCCGCGGCCATAACCTGGACGGCATGTCAGCGATCCGTCTTCTCGTGCTGGGCGCGGTCCGCCAGCACGGGCGGGCCCACGGCTACCAGGTCCGGGGCGACCTGGAGTACTGGGGCGCGCACGAGTGGTCCAACGCCAAGCCGGGCTCGATCTACCACGCCCTGAAGCAGATGGCGAAGCAGGGGCTGCTGCGGGCGCACGAGATCGCGCCGTCCACCGCGGGCGGTCCGCCGCGCACCGAGTACGAGATCACGGACCCGGGCGAGACGGAGTTCTTCCGGCTGCTGCGCGAGTCCCTGGTCTCCTACGACCAGAAGATGGACATCCAGTCCGCCGCCATCGGCTTCCTGGTCGAGCTGGAGCGGGCCGAGGCGCTGGACCTGCTCCGGGAGCGGATCCGGCGCATCCGTCAGTGGCGGTCCGCCGTCACCGGGCACTACATCCCCGAGGACGGCCCCGGACAGCTCGGCCACATCGGCGAGATCATGAACCTCTGGGTGCACACGGCCGACTCCGACGCCGCCTGGACCCAGGGGCTCATCGCCCGTCTGGAGGCCGGCGCGTACACCTTCGCGGGGGAGGGCGAGCCGTTCATGGGCGTCCTCACCGAGGGCCAGGAGAACCCGTACGCGACGGGGGAGCGGCACCCGGGGGACGACCGCTGACCCCTCTGGTCCGGACGAGTGGCCCTAGTGATGGAAGCTGGTGGCCGCGTCCCGGTCCTTGGTGAGGGGATGCGGCTGCTGGCGCAGTTCGGGCAGCAGGCGTGCCAGGTCGTCCACGAACAGGTCGGCCAGGTCGTGGGAGAAGCCGTTGCGGCACACGACCCGCAGCACCGCCAGGTCCTCGCGGTCCGGCGGGAAGGTGTAGGCGGGCAGCAGCCAGCCGTGCTCGCGCATCCGCCGGGAGACGTCGAAGACGTCGTAGGGCAGGCCGTCATGGGTGGTGAAGGCGAACACCGGCAGTTCGTCCCCGCGAGTCAGCAGCCGGAAGTCGCCGAGCGCCTCGATCTTCCCGGCCAGCGCGCGCGCCACGTCCCGCGTGGCCTGCTGCACCGCCCGGTAGCCCGCGCGGCCCAGCCGCAGGAAGGAGTAGTACTGCGCGACGACCTGGGCGCCGGGGCGGGAGAAGTTCAGGGCGAACGTCGGCATGTCCCCGCCCAGGTAGTTCACCCGGAAGACCAGCTCCTCGGGCAGTGCCTCCTTGTCCCGCCACAGGGCCCAGCCGACGCCCGGGTAGACCAGGCCGTACTTGTGCCCGGACGTGTTGATCGACGCCACGCGCGGCAGCCGGAAGTCCCACACGAGGTCCTCGTCGAGGAACGGCGCGATCATCGCGCCGGAGGCGCCGTCCACGTGCACCGGGATGTCCAGTCCGGTGCGCTCCTGGAGGGCGTCCAGGGCCGCGCACAGTTCCGCGATCGGCTCGTAGGACCCGTCGAAGGTGGAGCCGAGGATGCCGACGACACCGATGGTGTTCTCGTCGCACAGCTCGGCCGCCGCCCGCGGGTCCAGGTGGTACCGGTCGCCCTCCATCGGCACCAGCCGGGCCTCCACCTCCCAGAAGTTGCAGAACTTCTCCCAGCAGACCTGGACGTTGACGCCCATGACCAGGTTCGGGCGTGCTCCCGGGTAGCGGTCGGCGTTGCGCTGCGCCCAGCGGCGCTTGAGCGCCATCCCGGCCAGCATGCAGGCCTCGCTGGAGCCCGTGGTCGAACAGCCCACGGCGGCCGACGGGTCCGGTGCGTTCCACAGGTCGGCGAGCATCGCCACACACCGCCGCTCCAGCTCGGCCGTGCGCGGGTACTCGTCCTTGTCGATCATGTTCTTGTCCCGGCACTCACCCATCAGCACCCCGGCCTGCGGCTCCATCCAGGTGGTGACGAAGGTGGCCAGGTTCAGCCGCGAGTTGCCGTCCAGCATCAACTCGTCGTGCACCAGCTGGTACGCCGTGGACGGCGGCAGCGGAGTGTCGGGGAGCCGGTGGGTGGGCGGGGCCTCCGCCATCCCGCCGACCGGATTGGCCTCTCCGTAGAACGGGTTGACCGACATCAGGCGCTCTTCGTGCTTCTCCGGACCTTTGTGCAGGGCCATGACGTGCCTCCAGACGGGGGACGTGGTCAGCGGACGGGGGTGCCGTCACCGCGCAGCTGCATCTGCGGCCGCCCGGTCACCAGCAGCCAGGCCGGCAGTGAGGCGATGCAGAGCAGGGCGATGATGGCGGGGGAGGCCACCAGGACGGCGGCCGTGAACAGGCTCACCCAGCCCTGCCGGGTGATCGCCAGCAGCATGCCCAGCACACACGCGGACACGCCCAGCGCGGCGGGTACGCCAGGGACGAGCGCGTGGGCGCACAGACCGAGCGCGGAGCCGACGAAGACGGCGGGGAAGATCCGGCCGCCCCGGAAGCCGCAGGAGGCAGCGACCAGCAGCGCCGCCAGCTTCACCACGGCCATGGTGGCGAACTGCCCCGCCGACCAGCCCGCCGGGTCACGCGCCAGCACGCCGATCTCCGACAGCCCCTTGAACAGGGTCAGCCGGCCGCCGAGGGCGGCCAGGGCGCCGAGCACGACACCGCCCGCCGGAAGCATCAGCATCGGGTGCCGCAACCGCTGGAAGGCCGCGTGGACGTAGGGGAAGGCGCGCACGGCGCACATGCCGAGCAGGGCGGCCACCGGGGCGAGCACCAGGGCCGCCAGCAGATCCGTCCAGCGCGGGCGGCCCAGGGGCGGCAGGCCCAGGTCGAAGGCCGGGCGGTACAGCAGCGAGGTGGTCAGCGCGCCGACCGCCGCCGCGGTCAGCGGCGCGAACAGGTTGTCCCACAGCAGCCCCCGGACGGGCCGCCCGGCCAGCGCCTCGGAGATGACCAGGGCCGCTGCCACGGGGGTGCCGAACAGCGCGCCGATCGTCGCCGCCTCCGCCAGCATCGGCCACAGGGCGCCCGGCATCCGGGCCAGGAAACGCCCGCCGAGCCAGGCCGCCAGGCCGACGTTCACGGCGATGATCGGGTTCTCCGGGCCCAGGCTCGGCCCGCCCGCCAGCATCAGCCCCGTAGCCAACACCAGACCCGGCAGCACGATGGGCGGCAGCACCGGGGCGTCCAGACCGGTGGTCGCCGGATCCGGCCCGGCATGGCCCGGTACCTTCCACACGACCAGCCCGACGGCGAGGCCGGTGGCCACCAGCATGACGAACATCCACAGCACCGAGTAGGGGCCCACGCCGAGCGCCTCCGGCAGCGGCCCCCACAGCACGTGCTGCAGTTGCTCCGCCGACAGGCTCAGGCCGACGTAGACGAGGCTCGCGGCCACGCCGACGGCGACGGCGGGCAGGATCAGCGGCAGCAGGGCCCGCGCCGGGCTCGCCGGCCGGGTCGAGCGAGCCTGCTGCCCTGTGCCCTGGGTCACGTCGTCACGATAAGCGGACACGACGCCGCGAACATCCGGAGCGCATCCGGCTTGCACCTCACGTGGCGTGAGGCCTCAGCGTGGTGCCGTACCGACGACAAGGAGCGGAAAGTGAGCTACTCCGTGGGACAGGTCGCGGGGTTCGCCGGAATCACGGTGCGCACCCTGCACCACTACGACGAGATCGGCCTGCTCGTACCCAGCGAGCGCACCCACGCCGGCCACCGGCGCTACAACGACGCCGACCTCGACCGGCTCCAGCAGATCCTGTTCCACCGCGAACTCGGCTTCCCGCTCGACGAGGTCGCGGCCCTGCTCGACGACCCGGACGCGGACCCGCGCGCGCACCTGCGCCGCCAGCACGAACTGCTGACCGCCCGGATCGAGAAGCTGCAGAAGATGGCCGCGGCCGTGGAGCACGCCATGGAGGCACGCACGATGGGCATCAACCTCACCCCCGAGGAGCGGTTCGAGGTCTTCGGGGACAACGACCCCGAGCGGTACGCCGAGGAGACCGAGCGGCGCTGGGGCGGCACCGAGGCCTACGCCGAGTCGCAGCGCCGGGCCGCCCGCTACACCAAGGACGACTGGCGGCGCATGCAGGCCGAGACCGACGACTGGACCGGGCGCTACGTCGCCCTGATGGCAGCCGGCGGCCGGCCGGCCGACGAGGCGGCCATGGACCTGGCCGAGGAGCACCGCCGCCACATCGGCAAGTGGTTCTACGAGTGCCCGCACCCCATGCACCGCTGCCTGGGCGCGATGTACGTCGCCGACGAGCGCTTCAAGGCGTTCTACGACTCCACCCGGCCCGGACTCGCCGAGCACCTCAGCGAGGCGATCGCAGCCAACGCCGACCGCCACACCGCGTGATCCCGCGGCCCGGGAGGGCTACTCCCGGGCCAGCACGACCGCCGTGCCGTACGCGCACACCTCGGTGCCCACGTCCGCCGCCTCGGTGACGTCGAAGCGGAACATCAGCACCGCGTTGGCGCCACGCGCGCGTGCCTGTTCCACCAACCGCTCCATGGCCTGGTTGCGGGTCTGCACCAGGGTCTTCGTGAGCCCCCTCAGCTCGCCGCCGATCATCGACTTCAGCCCGGCACCGATCTGGCTGCCGATGTGCCGCGAGCGCACGGTCAGCCCGAAGACCTCGCCGAGCACCTGCTGCACCTGGTATCCGGGCACGTCGTTCGTGGTCACGACCAGCACGTCCGGCTGGGGCCCCTGGCCGCCGCCGTAGTCATCGAGTCCCATGAGTCACAGCTTTCTCCCGGTCGCACCACAGTGCATCCTGGAGGCACCGGTGGAACCTGGGGCGGTCACCTCACGTTGGTAGCTTTGTGCGGCCCCCCATGGACGCCGTAGCCGCCTCACCCCCTCAGGAGCCCGGACCCGTGACGACACTCGCCCTCGGCCCGAGCTGGCTGGACCCCCAGTACCTGCTGGACACCTACAGCATCTGGGGTCTGCTGCTCATCGTCTTCGCCGAGTCCGGCCTGCTCATCGGCTTCTTCCTGCCGGGTGACTCGCTCCTGTTCACCTGCGGTCTGCTGATCACCACGGACAAGCTGGACTTCCCGTTGTGGGCCGCGATCGCCCTGATCTGCCTCGCCGCGGTCCTCGGCGACCAGGCGGGCTACATGTTCGGCAAGAAGGTCGGACCCTCCCTGTTCAACCGTCCGGACTCACGGCTGTTCAAGCAGGAGAACGTGGCCAAGGCGCACGAGTTCTTCGAGAAGTACGGCCCGAAGTCCCTGGTCCTGGCCCGCTTCGTGCCCATCGTGCGCACGTTCACGCCGATCGTCGCCGGCGTCAGCGGCATGCGGTACCGCTCGTTCCTGACCTTCAACGTCATCGGGGGCGTCCTGTGGGGCGCGGGCGTCACCCTGCTGGGCTCCTGGCTGGGTCAGCACGCGCTCGTCAGGGACAACATCGAGGCGATCCTCATCCTGATCGTCCTCGTGTCGGTGATCCCGATCGCGATCGAGTACCTGCGCGCGCGGAGCAAGAACAAGAAGGCCGCGCAGCGGGAGGCGGCCGAGGCGCCCCCCGCACAGCAGCACCCGGTGCCGCAGTTCCAGCGGCAGCCGGTCATGGATGACGCGACCACCCGCCTGCGCCGCATCGAGCCGGAGGAGCCCTACCAGCGGCAGCCGCGTCAGGAGCAGCACTGGAACCAGGGCGGCCACGACGCCGACCAGTACTACGGCCAGGGGCAGCACCAGCAGCCGCGGTACGGACAGCACGGGCAGGGGTACGGCCGGAACGAGCCCCGGTACGACGAGAACGGGTACGAGCAGAACGGCTACGGTCAGAACGGCTACGACCAGAACGGCTACGACCAGAACCAGTACCCCTACGGCAACCAGGGCGACCACCGCACCCGCTGAGGCCGTCAGAAACCGCGGGTCCGCTTCGCCGCCCGCCGCTTGCCGGCGGAGCCGACCCGCAGGGTGAGCCGGGAGATCTCCGACCCGAGGTTGACCCCGATCGCGATCGCCATGGCCAGGGACGCCGCCTTGGCCAGCGACACCAGCCCCTTGTCGACCTCGTTCTGCGCCATGTTCAGCAGCCCGAAGTAGGTGGCCGAACCCGGCAGCAGGGGCCCGATGGCCGCGGTCGTGTACGGCAGCGCCGACGCGAACCGGAACCGGGACAGCAACTGCCCGAACAGCCCCACGAGACCCGCCGCCACCGCCGTCGAGGCCACCGGTGAGATCCCGCCCGCGTAGTGCATCGCGCCGTACACCGACCAGGCCACACCCCCGTTGAGCGTGACCGCCAGCACGGTGGAGCGCTCCTGCTGCAGCAGCACGGCGAACGTCAGCGACAGCACCATGGACGCGGCGATCTGCACCAGCGGCCGCTCGGGAATGCCGCCCAGCGCCGCGTCGGGGTCCAGCGTGCCGCCCACCTTCACCCCGAAGTACAGGACGACCAGCACGCCGGCGACGATGCCGACGAAGAAGTACATGACCTCCAGCAGGCGCGCCGACGCGGTGATGTAGAAGCCCGTCAGACCGTCCTGCACCCCCGCCACCAGCGCCCGCCCGGGCAGCAGCGCGAACAGACCACCGGTGACCACCGCGGACGCCTTCACATCGACGTGCGCCAGCGAGAACGCCACCCCGATCGCCGCCGGCGGCATCGCGGCCACCGTGAACTGGTAGAACTCCGGCAGCCCGCGCCCCGCGCACAGCCAGGCCAGCCGGTCGCCCAGCATCGCGCCGAGCGCCGCGGCGATGAACACGATCAGGTCACCGCCGACCAGCACCGAGGCCGCACCGGCCAGCAGCCCGCTGGCCAGGGTCAGCGCCCAGCCGGGGTACGGGTGCCGGTTGCGGCGGATCTCGGCCAGCCGCCGGTAGGCCTCCTCGAGGGAGACATGGGTCTCCGGGTCGGTCAGGTCGTCCACCAGGTGGAACACGGCCGCGAGACGGGTGTAGTCGGTGCCCCGCCGCCGGACCGTGCGCGAGGCCGTCACCGGGTCGTCCACCAGCGAGGGCTGGTGGGAGATCGACAGCAGTGTGAAGGTGACGTTCGGCTCGCAGCGGTCCAGACCGTAGGACCGGCACACCGCGAACATCGCGGCCTCCACGTCCTCCGCGCCCTCACCGCCGGCCAGCAGCAGCTCCCCGATACGCAGGGTCAGGTCCAGCACACGCGGAACGGCCGGGCCCTCGTCCTCGACCCGCTGCACGGGCTCGGGCGCCGGCCGCTCGGTCACCGGCATGCGCAGCATCGTGCGCATCCGGTCCTGCCACGGCGCGTCCTTGATCAGGCTGACCGTCGGCACACCCGTCGCCGGGGTGAACGCCACCAGCGAGTCCGTTGCGCTGTAGCTGCGCGGCAGACTGAACGCCGACCCCTCCGGATCGGGGCTCGCCGGCTGCGGCGCCTGCAGCCCCTCGGGCACCGCGAACTCGGACGTGGTCTCCGACTCGCCCCCGCCCCTGGGGACCGCCAGTCCCTCGGGAAGGGCGAACTCGGACGTGATCTCCGGGTCGTACGTGGTCCGCGCCTCGTCCGACCGGGGCTTGCGGTCCTCCGCCTCCGTCACCTCGCACCGCTTCCTGAACGACACCTTCCGTAGGCCTCAGTATGCGCACGCGTACGCAAACGGGCCGCGCCACCCCACCAGGGTGCCGCGGCCCGCGTCGGGCAAACCGGCCGGTCAGTGGCCGCCCTGCTCCTTGAAGCGCTTGTACGACCGCTCGATCTCCACCTCGGCGTCCGTGCGGCCCACCCAGTTGGCACCCTCGACCGACTTGCCGGGCTCCAGGTCCTTGTACACCTCGAAGAAGTGCTGGATCTCCAGGCGGTCGAACTCCGACACGTGGTGGATGTCGCGCAGGTGCTCCACGCGCGGGTCGGTGGCCGGCACGCACAGCAGCTTGTCGTCGCCGCCCGCCTCGTCCGTCATCCGGAACATGCCGATCGCGCGGCACTTGATCAGGCAGCCCGGGAAGGTCGGCTCGTCAAGAATGACCAGCGCGTCCAGCGGGTCGCCGTCCTCGCCGAGGGTGTTCTCGACGAAGCCGTAGTCGGTCGGGTACGCGGTCGAGGTGAAGAGACGACGGTCCAGGCGGATCCGACCGGTCTCGTGGTCCACCTCGTACTTGTTGCGCGAACCCTTCGGGATCTCGATCGTGACGTCGAACTCCACCGGTGGCTCCTCCATGATCAACACATAGTTCTGGTGATTAAGTGTCCCTCACGCAGGTGTGTGATCGCGAAAGGGGCTGGTGGTCGTGCCAGAGCAGAGGCCTTGGCGAGCCGCGGGACCGCAGGTGCGGCGGATCGCGAACGCCGTACGACCGCGCCTCGCGCGTGCCGCGACGGCCGCGAAACCCCGGATCGCGCGGCTGACGAAGGCCGTGCGCCCCGAACTCGCGCACCTCCCCCGCCGGCGGACCGTCAGGACCTGGCAGTACACCGCGGGCGCCGCCACCGCCGGGCTGGCACTGGCCGCCGCGGTGGTGACCGCCACCGGTCCCTGGGACGCCAACGGTCAGCGTACGGCCGAGCGGGACCGGGCGGCCGCCCTGGAGCGATCAGGTGGCGCAGATCACGGCGGATCCGGCACGAGCGCTCGGACCCCCCAGGCCGCGCCGAGCGCCGCGGCCGTCCTCGCGGGGCTGGGCGGCACCACCGGAACCGTCAGCACCAAGAAGGCCCCGCCCGGCCGGCAGGCCCTCACGGACGTCCTCGGACCCCTCCTGGACGCCCCGGCGCTCGGCTCCGACCGCGGCGCGGCCGTCGTCGACGTCACCACCGGCACGCGGCTCTACGCCGCCGGAGCCGACCAGGCCCTCACCCCCGCCTCCACCACCAAGATCGCCACCGCGGTCGCCGCGCTGTCCGCCCTCGGCTCCGACCACCGCTTCACCACCCGCGCCGCGCTCGAACCCGACACCGGGGAACTGGTCCTGGCCGGCGGCGGCGACCCCACCCTCACCGCGCGCCGCGACGCCGGGGACTGGGCGAGCCTGCGCACCCTCGCCGCGGACACCGCCGCCACCCTCGCCAAGCGCGGCATCCACAAGATCACGCTGTCCTACGACACCACGCTCTTCTCCGGCCCGGCCCTCCACCCCATCGGCGTCAACGACAACCTCGCCCCGGTGAGCGCCCTGACCGCCGACGAGGGCCGCACCGACGCGTCCACCAGCGGCCCCGCGGCCCGCGTGACCGACCCGGCGGCGGACGCCGCCCGCAAGTTCGCCGGTTTCCTCCACGACGCCGGCGTCGAGACCACGCCCCCCGGCCCCTCCAAGGCCACCGGCCGCGCCGAGACCCTCGCCACCGTCTCCTCACCCACCCTGGCCACCCTCGTCGAGCGCATGCTGACCAACAGCGACAACGACATCGCCGAGACCCTGGCCCGCCAGACCGCCCTCGCGAGCGGCGAGGCGGGCAGCTTCACCGGCGGCGCCAAGGCCATCGCCGTGCAGCTGCGCAAGCTCGGACTGCCCCTGACCGGCGCCTCGTTCCACGACGGCAGCGGCCTCGACCGCGACGACAGGCTGACGGCGAACCTCCTCACCGCCCTCCTGGTGAAGGCCGGTGACCCCGCCCGCCCCGGCCTGCGGCCCGTCCTCACCGGACTCCCCGTCGCCGGCTTCACCGGCACCCTGACCGACCGCTACACCGACGGCGCGGCCGGCGTCGTACGGGCCAAGACCGGCACGCTCACCGGCGTCAACACCCTGGCCGGCACGGCCGTCGACCGCGACGGCCACCTGCTCGCCTTCGCCTTCATGGCCTCCGGCACCGCCAGCGCCCAGGAGGCCCAGTCGGCCCTGGACGAGACGGCCACGGCCCTCGCGGGCTGCGGCTGCGGATAGCCGCCGCCGGACGGGGCCGCCCCCTTCCGCGGGCGACCCGGAACGCCCCGCACGGCCTGCCCGAAAGGGGACCGCTCACGTACCGTTGACGCATGACGAGCTTCGGTGGCACCGCATCTCCCGGGATGGTCGACTGGAACCTCGCGGTGGCGACCGCGACACGGCTCGTACGACCGGGCCCCGAAGTCAGCCGCGACGAGGCCAGGGACGTCGTCGCGGAACTGCGCCGGCACGCCAAGGCCTCGGAGGAACACGTCCGGGGCTTCACCCGGCTGGGCACCGAGGAGACCCACGACACCCCGGTCCTGGTCGTCGACCGCCCCGGCTGGGTCCGGGCCAACGTCGCCGGCTTCCGGGAACTCCTCAAGCCCCTGCTGGACAAGATGCAGGAACGGCGCGGCGGCAACCCGGGCAGCGCCGTCCTCGGCGCCGTCGGCGGCAAGGTCACCGGCGTCGAACTCGGCATGCTGCTGTCCTTCCTCGCCTCCCGCGTCCTCGGCCAGTACGAGACCTTCGCCCCCGCCTCCCGCGACCTGCCCGCCGGGGAGAACGGCGGCGGCCGGCTGCTCCTGGTCGCGCCCAACATCGTCCACGTGGAACGCGAACTCGACGTCCAGCCCCACGACTTCCGGCTCTGGGTCTGCCTGCACGAGGAGACGCACCGCACCCAGTTCACCGCCGTGCCCTGGCTCCGGGACCACCTCGAGGGCGAGATCCAGTCGTTCTTGGCGGAGACCGACGTCGACCCGATGACCGTCCTGGAACGCGTCCGGGAAGCCGCCCAGTCCCTCGCCGGCGGCCGCCCCGAGGGCGAGGAGGACGACGGCGGGCGCTCCTTCGTGGAACTGGTGCAGACCCCCGCCCAGCGCGAGATCCTCGGCCGCCTCACCGCCGTGATGTCCCTGCTCGAGGGCCACGCCGACTTCGTCATGGACGGAGTCGGCCCCCAGGTCGTGCCGAGCGTCGCCGAGATCCGCGAGAAGTTCCAGCAGCGCCGCGCCAAGGGCGCCTCCCGGCTCGACCTCGCCCTGCGCAAGCTGCTCGGCCTGGACGCCAAACTCAGGCAGTACCGCGACGGCGAACGCTTCGTGCGCGCCGTCGTCGACCAGGTCGGCATGGACGGCTTCAACCGCGTCTGGA
This sequence comes from Streptomyces sp. NPDC041129, assembly GCF_055592265.1. NCBI lineage: Bacteria > Bacillati > Actinomycetota > Actinomycetes > Kitasatosporales > Streptomycetaceae > Streptomyces > Streptomyces sp. NPDC041129. The sequence goes on from NZ_JBVIYV010000005.1 coordinate 418,324, forward strand.
CCTCGCCCAACACCCTGCCCACCAAGTCGGAGATCGCCAAACCGGCGGACTGGGTCGCACGGGTGCACCGCAAGGCCGAGTCGTGAACCACGCCGCGACGCCGTGAGACGAATCCGGCCGACGGCAGGCGAACGCCCCTCCAATCACCCGTCCGAGGGACCGTGAGCCATGGGTAGGCGTGCAATGCTCGGGGAACGGCCCGCTTCTGTCACCATCGACACACTCTGAGTGACCGATCCTCGGGCTCACCCCCCGAAAACTTCATGAAGGGAACCGGACATGGGTCCCCATCCATCGGTCGCGGCGATACGCCTGGCGGTCCGCCGCGTCCTCCACGACATCCTGACCGACCACACCAGCACCATCGGACGAAGCACCGGGCACATCCGGACCGCCGCCGGGCGGGGTCCGGCCGAGCGGCCCCCCTCCCCGCTCGTGCTCGTCGCGTGCTCCGGCGGCGCCGACTCCATGGCGCTCGCCTCCGCCCTCGCCTTCGAAGCCCCCAAACTCGGCATCCGCGCCGGCGGCATCACCGTCGACCACGGCCTCCAGCCCGGCTCCGGACTGCGCGCCGACGAGGTCGTGCTCAAGCTGCGCGGCCTCGGCCTCGACCCCGTCGAGTCCATCGCCGTGACCGTCGGCCGCGAGGGCGGACCCGAGGCCGCCGCCCGCGACGCCCGTTACGCCGCCCTGGACGCGGCGGCCGAACGCCACGGCGCCACCGCCGTCCTGCTCGGCCACACCCGCGACGACCAGGCCGAAACCGTCCTGCTCGGCCTCGCCCGCGGCTCCGGCATCCGCTCCCTGTCCGGAATGGCCGCGGTCTCGGGGGCCGGCGGCCGTTACCGGCGCCCTTTCCTGACCCTGGACCGGCAGACCGCCCGCAAGGCCTGCATGGCCCAGTCGCTGTCGGTCTGGGACGACCCGCACAACGCCGACCCCGCCTACACCCGCTCCCGGCTCCGGCACGAAGGCCTGCCCGCCCTGGAGAAGGCCCTCGGCAAGGGCGTCGTGGAAGCGCTCGCCCGCACCGCCCAGCTCTCCCGCGACGACGCCGACGCCCTCGACACCTGGGCCAGGCAGGCCGAGGCCTCCGTACGCGACGCCACGGGTTTCCTGGAGTGCGCCAAGCTCTACGCCCTCCCGCCCGCCGTACGCCGCCGCATCCTGCGCCGCGCCGCCATCGAGGCCGGTGCCCCGGCGGGATCCCTCTTCGCCCGCCACATCGAGGAAGTCGACCGGCTGATCACCGGATGGCGCGGCCAGGGAGTCATCAATCTCCCGGGCAAAGTCGTCGCCCAGCGCCAGGGTGGCAGACTGGTGATTCGGCAGGGCTGACATCGCGGCCCCGGAGGACCCCCTCCGGCGGGCGGGTCGGCCGGAAGCACGCGAGTGCTTGGCCGTAAGTGCGGGACGACCGAAAGTGATGCGGGTGGACGCGAACGACATGGGTGCCGACCTTCAGCGGGTACTCATCACCAAAGAAGAGATCGACGCGAAGCTGGCCGAGCTGGCCGCGAAGATCGACGCGGAGTACGCGGGCAAGGACCTGCTCATCGTCGGCGTCCTCAAGGGCGCGGTGATGGTCATGGCGGACCTCGCCCGGGCGCTGTCCACCCCCGTCACCATGGACTGGATGGCCGTGTCCTCCTATGGCGCGGGCACCCAGTCCTCCGGTGTCGTCCGCATCCTCAAGGACCTCGACACCGACATCAAGGGCAAGCACGTCCTGATCGTCGAGGACATCATCGACTCCGGCCTGACCCTGTCCTGGCTGATCAACAACCTCGGCTCGCGCGAGCCCGCCACCCTCAAGGTGTGCACGCTGCTGCGCAAGCCGGACGCCGCCAAGGTCGCCATCGACGTCGAGTGGGTCGGCTTCGACATCCCGAACGAGTTCGTCGTCGGCTACGGCCTCGACTACGCCGAGAAGTACCGCAACCTGCCGTTCGTCGGTACGCTCGCGCCCCACGTCTACGGCGGCTGAGCCAACCGGGCCATTCCCTGTAGGACGACCGGGAACCCCAGCGGGTTTCCCCGCGTTGGAGCATGCAGAGACGGGATTGCCGGCCGTCGATGCCGCTCCGTGCGGCTTCGGACAACAATGCTGGGGTACCGTCAGAAGAACTGTCTTATCAAACTCACTATGGCAGGAGGGACGGGGCGACACCGCTCCGTATGGATGGACGTGAAGCGATACTTCCGTGGGCCGGTCATGTGGATCGTGCTGGCCGTCCTTGCCGTGGTCGTGTTGATGCAGGTCGTCGGCTCGTCCGGCGGCTACAAGACGGTGGACACCGGCCAGGTCGTGGCGGCGATCAACGACAACAGGGTCCAGTCGGCCAAGCTCACCACCGGTGACGAGCAGACCGTCAAGGTCGAGCTCAAGGATGGTCAGAAGGTCGACGGCAGCTCCAAGATCCAGGCGAGCTACATCGGCGACCAGGGCGTGACCATCGCCAGCACGCTGCAGAGCAAGTACCAGGAAAAGCAGATCCCGGACGGCTACACGGTCTCGCCGTCCAAGCAGAACCCGTTCCTCGGCGTCCTGCTCTCCCTGCTGCCCTTCGTCCTCATCGTGGTCGTCTTCCTGTTCCTGATGAATCAGATGCAGGGCGGCGGCTCCCGGGTCATGAACTTCGGCAAGTCCAAGGCCAAGCTCATCACCAAGGACACCCCGAAGACGACGTTCACCGACGTCGCCGGATGTGACGAGGCCGTCGAGGAACTCCACGAGATCAAGGAGTTCCTGCAGGAGCCGGCCAAGTTCCAGGCCGTCGGTGCCAAGATCCCCAAGGGCGTGCTGCTGTACGGCCGCCCTGGTACCGGCAAGACCCTGCTCGCCCGCGCCGTGGCCGGCGAGGCCGGGGTTCCCTTCTACTCGATCTCCGGTTCCGACTTCGTCGAGATGTTCGTCGGTGTCGGTGCCTCCCGGGTCCGCGACCTGTTCGAGCAGGCCAAGGCCAACGCTCCGGCGATCGTCTTCGTCGACGAGATCGACGCGGTCGGCCGCCACCGCGGCGCCGGCCTCGGCGGTGGACACGACGAGCGCGAGCAGACGCTGAACCAGCTGCTCGTCGAGATGGACGGCTTCGACGTCAAGGGTGGCGTCATCCTCATCGCCGCCACCAACCGGCCCGACATCCTCGACCCGGCCCTCCTGCGTCCCGGCCGTTTCGACCGGCAGATCGCCGTCGACCCGCCGGACCTGCAGGGCCGCATGGAGATCCTCAAGGTCCACCAGAAGGGCAAGCCGGTCGCGCCCGACGTCGACCTGGCCGCCGTCGCCCGCCGGACCCCCGGCATGACCGGCGCCGACCTCGCCAACGTGCTGAACGAGGCAGCCCTGCTCACCGCCCGCGGTGACCAGAAGCTGATCGACAACAAGGCGCTGGACGAGGCGATCGACCGGGTGGTCGCGGGCCCGCAGAAGCGGACCCGGATCATGTCGGACAAGGAGAAGAAGATCACCGCGTACCACGAGGGCGGTCACGCCCTGGTCGCGGCGGCCTCACCGAACTCCGACCCGGTCCACAAGATCACCATCCTGTCCCGGGGGCGCGCCCTCGGCTACACGATGGTGCTCCCGGACGAGGACAAGTACTCCACCACCCGCAACGAGATGCTCGACCAGCTCGCCTACATGCTGGGCGGCCGCGCGGCGGAGGAACTGGTCTTCCACGACCCGACCACCGGCGCCGCCAACGACATCGAGAAGGCCACCAACCTGGCCCGCGCGATGGTCACGCAGTACGGCATGACCGAGCGGCTCGGCGCGATCAAGTTCGGCGGGGACAACAGCGAGCCCTTCCTCGGACGTGAGATGGCTCACCAGCGCGACTACTCGGAAGAGGTCGCCGCGCTGGTGGACGAAGAGGTCAAGAAGCTCATCGAGACCGCTCACAACGAGGCCTGGGAGATCCTGGTCGAGAACCGCGACGTGCTCGACAACCTCGTCCTGGCCCTCCTCGAGAAGGAGACCCTGGGCAAGGAGGAGATCGCCGAGGTCTTCGCCACGATCCACAAGCGCCCGCCGCGGCCCGCCTGGACCGGCTCCTCCCGCCGCACCCCCTCCACCCGCCCGCCGGTGCTCTCCCCCAAGGAGCTGGCACTGACCAACGGCGCGAACGGTGCGACGGCGGCCATCAGCACGGCCAAGTCCACGGCCTCGGACACCGCCCCGGTGACCGAGCAGACCCCGGAGGACCGCCCCGAGAGCTGATCGTTCCGGCCGACGGGCCGGAATGAATGCCGCACCCCCCAGGTTCTAGCCTGGGGGGTGCGGCATTTTCGTATGCCCGCGGACAGCTCGCGTGGGCCGCACGCGTGACAGGCACAGGAACGAGGAACCCAGATGACCGACCCCGTGACGCTGGACGGCGAGGGCCGTGTCGGCGAGTTCGACGAGAAGCGCGCCGAGAACGCCGTTCGGGAGCTGCTGATCGCGGTCGGTGAGGACCCGGACCGTGAGGGCCTCAGGGAGACCCCGGCGCGGGTGGCGCGGGCGTACCGGGAGATCTTCGCCGGCCTGTGGCAGGAGCCCGAGGACGTCCTGACGACGACGTTCGACCTGGGACACGACGAGATGGTCCTCGTGAAGGACATCGAGGTGTACAGCACCTGTGAACATCATCTTGTCCCCTTCAGGGGTGTTGCCCACGTCGGCTACATTCCGTCTGTTTCCGGCAAGATCACCGGGCTGTCCAAGCTCGCTCGCCTCGTGGACGTCTACGCGCGCCGCCCGCAGGTGCAGGAACGGCTCACCACGCAGATCGCGGACTCCCTCATGGAGATACTCGAACCCCGCGGAGTCATCGTGGTCATCGAGTGCGAGCACATGTGCATGTCGATGCGCGGCATCCGCAAGCCGGGGGCGAAGACGCTCACCTCGGCGGTGCGCGGCCAGCTCCGGGACGCGGCGACGCGGAACGAGGCGATGAGCCTCATCATGGCGCGCTGACACCGCCGAAGGGCCGGTAGGACTCCCAGGACTCCTGAGGGCTTCCCCCGGGGCCGGCGGTCAGGCCACCGGCTCCGCGCCCGTGTGGTTCTGGTCGTCGTCCTCGGGGAGTTTGCAGACCCGTTCGAGGAACATGGCCGACGCTATGACGGCGATGCCGGCCAGGACCGAGAGGCCGGCGTAGATGGCCTGGTCGCGGCGGGCCGGGATGTCGAGGAGCTCCAGGAGGAAGACGCCCGTGCCGCCGTACATGCCGGCGACGAGGGCGGCCACGAGAGCGCTGGCCTGGCCGAAGACGACCGCCCGGGCGGCCATCAGGGGGTCGACCCCCTTCGCGCCGGGACGGCGCTCGCGCTGGGCCTTGAAGCGGGCGCGCAGCGAGAGCGCGGTGGCGAGCAGGACCACGGCGATCAGGGCGAGGACGACGGGGGCGGCCAGGGGGACACTGGGCAGGGTCCCGATCGAGTTCCAGAGGCGGGCGCCCGCCCAGGACAGGACTCCGGCCACGACGAACACGCCGGCCAGCACCCTGATGCGCAGCTGTTTCACGGTGTCCCTTCAGCTCCCCCGGACCGTCCCGGAATGTGGTCGTCTTGACCTTAACGACTACTCGGGCAGTCGGAGTTCCAGGTCCGCGCGTGCTTCTACGCCGTGGCGGGTGACGTCCGACAGCAGGTCGGCCACCGGGCCCAGGCCGGGGAGCTGTGCCTGCGGGTCGACGTCGTGCCAGGGCGCGAGCACGAAGGCGCGTTCGTGGGCTCGTGGGTGGGGGAGGGTCAGCCGCGGGTCGTCGGAGGTGACGTCGGCGTAGGCGACGATGTCGACGTCCAGGGTGCGTGGTCCCCAGTGCTCGTCGCGGACCCGGTGGAAGGCCTCCTCGACGGCGTGGGCCCGCTCCAGCAGGGAGGACGGGGGCAGCGTGGTCTTGAGGACCACGACCGCGTTGAAGTAGGAGGGCTGCGAGCCCGGTTCGACGCCCCACGGTTCCGTCTCGTAGACCGGGGAGACGGCCTTCACGCGGACGCCGGGGGTGTCCTCGAGGGCGTCGACGGCGCCCTGGAGGGTCTCCAGGCGGTTGCCGAGGTTGGAGCCGATCGAGATCACGGCCCGTTTGGGGTTGCTCAGCGTGGTGTCGGCGGCGTCGACCTGCTCGACGACCGCGGCGGGCACCGGCTGGACGGTGGGGTCGCTGTGACCCTGGGTGAAAGGTCGGGTCATACTCGGCTCCGGGTGATCGTGACGGTCACGTCGTCGAAGGGCACGGTGATCGGGGCGTCCGGCTTGTGGACGCAGACCTCGACCTCCTGGACCCCTTCGTGCTTCAGGCAGGTCTGGGCGATCCGCTCGGCGAGGGTCTCGATGAGGTTCACCGGTTCACCCTCGACGACGGCCACGACCTCCTCGGCGACGATGCCGTAGTGCACGGTCTTCGTCAGGTCGTCGTCGGCGGCGGCCGGCCGGGTGTCCAGGCCGAGGACGAGGTCGACGAGGAAGGTCTGGCCCTCCTCGCGTTCCTTGGGGAACACGCCGTGGTGCCCGCGGGCCCTCAGGCCGCGCAGCGCGACACGATCCACGCGAATCACTCCTGCAATCGTCGGAAACGACCGGGCGGTGCCACGTGCGGACGGCACACCGGCCTGGGACGAATCTACCTGCGGGCACTGACAGATCCCGGGCACCGGGGCACGGGCCGGGCCGGACCCGGAGGTTTCATCACGTGTTCTCCCTGGGGAACCCGGCCACGTCATGGGCTGGTAGCCGCTCCTACCCCAGGTTCGTGATTCCAACCACTTCTCGGCTCCCCCGGCGCGTGTGGCCGTTCAGAGCAGGGGTCCATCGTCCGGATTCACGCCATTCACCCCTTCTTGGCCGTTCTCGTCCTCCTCGTCGCTCTCGGTCAGTACGGGGGAGGCGTGGTGCGACCAGAGCTTCCATCCGGTGGGGGTGCGGCGGAAGACGTTGGTGGCGACGACGAGCTGGCCGAGGAGGGGGCCGAGCTCGGCCCCCTCCTCGGGGGCCGGGCCGCCGCTGAGGATGTTCTCGGTGCAGGTCACCAGGGCGGTGTCCCCGGTGACCGAGACGTGCACGTCGGTGAGGAAGAACTGGATGTAGTCGGTGTTCGCCATGATCAGCGCGTACGACCTCAGGACCTCGGCGCGGCCGGTGAGCACCGGCCAGCCGGGGTGGACGCAGGAGACCACGCCGGTGTCGGCCGGGTCGTGGTACTCCTCGTCGACGCCCAGGTCGGCGGGCACGAGCCAGAGGGAGGACAGCTCCTCGAAGTCTCCGCGCTCCATCGCCTCGTAGAAGGCGGTGTTGGCGGCCTCCACCTGCTCGACGTCGGTGTGGGGGGCGCTCACCGGGTTCCTTCCGCCCCGTGCTCGCCGTCCGCGCCGCGCGCGGACCGTTCCGCGCGCGCTCCCTCCACGGCGCGCGCGACCCGCACCGCGTCCGCGCTGGCGTGCACCTCGTGCACGCGTACCGCCCAGGCGCCTGCCTGTGCGGCGAGCGCGGAGACGGCGGCCGTGGCGGCGTCGCGTTCCCGGGCCGGTGGCGGAGCCCCCTGCGGGCCGGCGAGGACGCGGCCGAGGAACCGCTTGCGGGAGGCGGCGACGAGCAGCGGGTGGCCGAGGGCGCGCAGACTGTCGAGGTGGGCGAGGAGGGCGAGATCGTGCTCGGCCTCCTTGGAAAAGCCGAGACCGGGGTCGACGACGATGCGGTCGGGGGCGATGCCGCCCGCCAGTACGGCCTCCACACGTGCGCGCAGTTCGTCCACGACCTCGGCGACGACGTCCTCGTAGTCGCCCTGGACGTTGCCGCCCTCGAGGAAACCGCGCCAGTGCATGACGACGAAGGGCGCGCCGGTGGCGGCGACCACGGAGATCATCGCGGGGTCGGCAAGGCCGCCGCTGACGTCGTTGACGAGGGCGGCGCCGGCGGCGAGGGACTGTTCGGCGACACGCGCGCGCATGGTGTCGACGGAGACGACGACGCCCTCGGAGGCGAGGCCGCGGACGACGGGGATGACGCGCCTGAGTTCCTCGGCCTCGTCGACACGGGTGGCGCCCGGGCGGGTGGACTCGCCGCCGACGTCGACCAGGTCCGCGCCCTGGGCGACCAGCTCGAGACCGTGCTTGACGGCGGCGTTCGTGTCGAACCAGCGGCCGCCGTCGGAAAAGGAGTCGGGGGTCACGTTCACGACTCCCATGACCGCGCACCGGTCCCATGCCGGAAGGCCTGCCACATGGCCGCGCCCGCTGAGGTTGTTCATACCTTCAGCGTAGGCCCAGGGCGGTGCCGTGAACGCGCGGTGGCGCCCGTGCCGGGTGGGGCGCCGCCGCGCGACGTCCGGACCGCCCGCCCGGGCGGCTAGGCCGCCCGGACGTCGCGTTCCACGACCGCGTGCGCGCAGGGACGCTCGACGGCCGGGCCGCGCCGGCGCAGGAACCTCGGCAGCGGCAGGGCGAGGTCGACGAAGCCCTCGGCCTGCATGGCGGCGAAGCCGATGCGGGGCAGGTCGGCCGAGGCGCGGTAGACGACGAAGCGGGGCTCCCAGCGGGGCTGGAACTTGGCGTTGAACTTGTACAGCGACTCGATCTGGAACCAGCGGGAGAGGAAGACCAGCAGCCCGCGCCAGGCGCGCAGCACCGGGCCCGCGCCGATCTTCTCCCCGCGCGCGAGGGCGGAGCGGAACATCGCGAAGTTCAGTGAGACCCGCGTGACGCCGAATTTCGGGGCGGCCTGCAGGGCGGCGACGATCAGCAGTTCGTTCATGCCGGGATCGGCGCTCCGGTCGCGGCGCATGAGGTCCAGCGAGACGCCGTCCTCGCCCCAGGGCACGAAGTGCAGGATCGCCTTCAGGTCGCCGTACTCCCCGGGTTCCTCCTCGGCCTTGTGGGCGGTGGCGATAAGGCAGTCGCCGTCGGCGGCGTCCCCGATGCGGCCGAGCGCCATGGAGAAGCCGCGTTCGGTGTCGGTGCCGCGCCAGTCCTCCGCCGCCCGGCGGATGCGCTCCAGTTCGGCGTCGCCGAGGTCACGGATGCGCCGTACCCGGGTCTCGTAGCCGGCCCGCTCGATGCGCTTGACCATCTGGCGCACATTGCGCATCGCGCGTCCGGCCAGCGAGAAATCCGCCACGTCGACCACCGCCTCGTCGCCCAGCTCCAGGGCGTCGAGGCCGGTCTCGCGGGTCCAGACCTCGCCGCCGGTCTCGGAGCAGCCCATGACGGCGGGCGTCCAGGAGTGGGCCCTCGCCTCGTCCATGAAGCGCTCGATGGCGCCGGGCCAGGCCTCGACGTCGCCGATCGGGTCCCCGCTGGCGAGCATCACGCCGGAGACGACGCGGTAGGTGACGGCCGCCTTGCCGCTGGGGGAGAAGACGACCGCCTTGTCGCGGCGCAGCGCGAAGTGGCCGAGGGAGTCGCGCCGGCCGTGCCGGTGCAGCAGCGCGCGGAGCCTGGCCTCGTCCTCCTCGGTGAGGCGGGCGGCCGGGTGCTCGGGACGGAAGGCCAGGTAGACGGTGGTGGCCGTGGTGAGCCAGCCGAGCGCGCCGAGGGAGAAGGCGACGGTCCACGAGGTGTTGCCGGCGTAGTCCACCGGGCCCTCGAAGCCGAACAGGCCGTACAGGACGTGGGTCAGGCGGTCGGCGAGACTCGGGTCGCCGATCGTCCGGCCCGGGTGGACGCTGACGATGACCAGGCCCAGGGCGAGCGAACCGGCGCTCATGAGGACGAAGTTGGCGAGCGCGCGCCAGCGGCTGCGGGGGTCGGGCAGGGCGGCGAACTCGTCGCGGTGGCGCAGCAGCGGCACCAGCAGCGCCACCGATATGAGCATGCCGATGAGGGAGTGCCGGTAGGCGAACTGGGCCACCGCGCCTGCCGGGAGGAGTGCGACGGCGGCGCGCCACGCCCGGCGCTTGCGCCTCCTGAGCCCGTGCGCGAGCAGCAGCAACAGCACGCCGGCGCTCAGTGAGAGGGCCGCGGCGAAGGGCCCGAAGGAGCCGGGCAGCACCTCGGCCATCGCGTGCATACGGCTGTGGCGGAAGCGCGGGAAGACGCCCGCGGCGATGTCCAGAACGCCCACGACGGCACACGCCCTGGCGACCAGCGTGGGAACGGCCTCGGGGCGCGGGCCGCGCAGGATGCGCCGCGCCCGGCTTGATCGGCTCGGAACCCCGCCCGACATTTCCCCATCTATCCTGACAGACATCGCATCCCGTAGTTCTGCGAGAGACCTTGAATCCGGTGCCGATCGGGCATCCGGCGACATTGCGCCCTCTAGGACGGTGTCTCGGGGAGAGAGGTTCACTCCCCTCCGGAAAGCCGGGTCAAAGGCCGAGGAAAGCCCCGGGCAAGCCTTCGCGACGATGTGTGGGCGGCGCACGGGCGGAAAGCGCAGGCGGAAACAGCCCATGGGTCTCACGAGCAACAAGGTGCTGGTGCTGGCGATCGTGCTCGCCGTGGCTCTGTTCGTCGCCACGGTGTGGCTGTGGCCGCGGCTGGCCCGGCCGAGCTGGCGGTCCGTCAGTGGACGCGTAGGACTGCTCCTCGCCACTCAGCTCGCCCTCTTCGCCTCCCTGGGGATCGGCGCCAACCAGGCCTTCGGCTTCTACGCGGGCTGGGCGGACCTGTTCGGCCGGGAGACCGAACAGGGGGTCGTCGTCGACCACTCCCCGGACGGTGGCCCGGGCGGCCCGCTGCAGGTGCTCTCCACCTCCCCGGTGCCGGGCGTGACGGGTTCCGGGCCGCGGACGGCCGGGCAGATACAGAAGGTCGACATCAGGGGCCGCGGGTCCCGCATCGCCTCACCGGCGTACGTCTACCTGCCCCCCGAGTACTTCCAGCCGCGGTACCGCACGCGTACGTTCCCGGCGGCGGTCGTGCTGACCGGCTACCCCGGCACGGCGCAGGCCCTGGTCGACAAGCTGAACTATCCGCGTACGGCGCAGGAGCTGGCCAAGGACGGGCGGATGCAGCCGATGATCCTGGTGATGCTGCGGCCGACCGTGGCGCCGCCGCGGGACACGGAGTGCGTGGACGTCCCGGGCGGGCCGCGGACGGAGACGTTTTTCGCCAAAGACCTCCCGGAGGCCGTGCTGGCCCACTACCGGGTGGGCAAGCGGCCCGGGAGCTGGGGCGTCATCGGTGACTCCACCGGCGGCTACTGCGCGCTGAAGCTGGCCATGCACCACCCGGACGTGTACGCGGCCGGAGCGGGCCTGTCGCCGTACTACAAGGCGCCGATCGACCCGACGACCGGCGACCTCTTCCACGGCGACCGGAACCTGCGCGACCGCGCCGACCTGTGGTGGCTCCTCAAGCACGCCCCCGCGCCCGACACCTCACTGCTCGTCACCAGCAGCCGGGTCGGCGAGCACAACTACCGCGACACGCTCAGGTTCATAGAGCGGGTGAAGGCCACGAACCGGACCCGGATCTCGTCGATCATCCTGGACAGCGGCGGGCACAACTTCAACACCTGGAGGCGGGAGATCCCGCCGACGCTGCAGTGGATCAGCGGAAGGCTCAGCGACCGCTGACCCTGGTGCCGCCGGGGCCGGCGAAGCTGCCGGTGTGGCCGTGTTTTTACGGAGCGGGGACCCATGATTCGCCTACGCGCGGTAAGTTTCTGGCCATGCCACGTGGACGCCACCGCCATTCCCCACCTCTGCACCGGCTGTTGCCACCGTCGGCGATCGCCGGAGTCTCCGTCGTCTGCGCGCTGGGTCCCTGGGTGTTCTCCGAGGCCACCGTGTTGCGCGTGCTGGCCGCGGCCGCCGCGGCGACCGCCGTCGCGGGCGCCGTCGTGATGCGCCGCTGGGACACCCATGCGGGCAAGCAGGTCGCCGACCTCACGCGCGCGCGTGCCAGCGACGAGTGGCGCTTCGAGGAACGGGTCGCCGAACTGGAGACCGACCTCGACGAGTCGCGGGAGCTGCGCACCAAGCTCGAGCGGCGGCTGCGCGCCAAGCGCGCGGAGCTGGCCGGGCTGCGCAACGAGCACGCCGCCCTGCTGCGCCGCTACGCGACCGCCGAGACCGAGCGGGCGAGCGCCCTGGAGGGGCGCCGGCTGCTGGAGATCGAGGCGGGCGAGCCGTCCGGAGCGCTCGCGCTGCCGCCCGCGCGCAGCGCCGAGCCGGAGACACTCGCCGAGCCCGACGACCCCGAGGCCCTGGGGACCGCCGAGTCGTCGGAGACGGCCGACGAGGAGAAGCCGGAGCCCGGTGCCGTGTTCTCGCCCGAGGGTTCGCGGCTCTACCTGCGGGCCGCGACGGCCCTGTCCCGGTTCGACGCCGAGGCCCCCGTCGAGCCCGACGCCAAGGGTCCCGCCGAGTCCGACGCCGACGCCTTCGCCGAGCCCGGCACCGACGCTCCCGGCAGGCCTGCCGCCGACGCCGGGACCGTGAGGCCCGCCGCCGAGCCGGCGGCCGGGTCCCGGTCCGCCGCAGCCGTGCCGCCCGGGGCGGCCGCCGAAGGAGAGGGCGCCGCGGCCGGCGTGACGGAAGCGGCCGGCGCTCCCCGGAGCGAGGGCGCCGTCCAGGAGGACGAGGCGCAGGGGAAGCCCGGGGCGGCCGGGGAGCACACGCGCCCGGCCGCCACCACGACGGCACCGGCCGAGCCCGCCAAGTCCGCGGCGCAGCAGCCCGCGGGGCACTTCACGGTGCCGACCGCGGTGGCCGTCGTACCGGCCGCGCCCGCCCGGCGCGCCGCGATCGAGGGCGGGTTCGACTTCTTCGGCACCCACAAGCACACCTCGTCCGAGGCGCTGGAGTCCGTGCAGAACGAGGACCTGGCGGACGTCGTCGGTCAGGAGGCGCTCGCGCTGCACAAGGCCGAGGCCGAGGCGGAGTTCAAGACCGCCGACGACCGGGCGCGCGGCGTCGGCCAGGTCATCGACCTGACCGCGCACGACGAGACGGAGCAGATCGACGTCCAGGGGCTGCGCAGCGCGGCCTCCTGAAGCCGTCACGGCGAACCCGCGGGAACGGAAGCCCGGCGTCCCACGAGGGGAGCCGGGCTCCGTCGTACCCGGCGGCCGCCCCGCTCAGGCCATCCAGCGGTCCGGGCGGGCGTCCCGGCGGCCGGTGCGGGAGCGCTCCGCCTGGGCGCGCAGCAGCCGGGCGGCCTCGTCCGCGTCGCGCAGCCGGGCCGTGACGGTCCTGCCGGCCCCGGTGTCCACGTGCACGTCGGCGAGCCGCCACAGCCGCCCCCAGGGCCCCTGGGTGAGCCGTACGCTCTGCACCTTGGCGTGCGGGACCAGGGACAGCCGGCGGCGCAGCAGGCCGTGCCGGGCGGCGAACACCGCGTCCGTGACCGCGAGGCCGTGCCCGCGCCACCACACCGGTACGCACCAGCGGGCCCGTCGCGGGGGCCGGGCCGGCGACGCCGGTACGGTCACGCCGGGCAGCACGCGCGCTATGACCGACTCGGCGACCGCGCGCGGGGCGACCGGTACCAGGACCGAGTTGTCGGATCCGGCCACGTCCAGTTCCACCCGCACCCAGCCCGGCCGCCGCCACAGCAGCGGCTCCACGATGCGCACCGTCTGGACCCGGCCCGGCGGGACCGTCTCGTGCGCGCGGTCGAGCAGCCCGTGGTCGATGCGCAGCCCGTCCGGGGACTCGCCCACCGACCAGTCGTACTCGGCGACGAACCGGCCCGCGCTGCTCGCGCCGGCGGCGCCCAGCAGCGGCAGGGCGGTGGCGAGGACCGTCCACACGCTGTGCGTGGCGAACCACAGCAGGGGCGGTACGACCAGGGCGGCGGCCAGCGAGCCCCAGGTGGCGCCCGTCAGCAGGAGGGAGAGCACCAGCGCGCGCGGCGGCACCCGCAGCAGTTCCCGCGCCGGTGCCTCGCCGACCTCGCGTGCCGTCTCGGGCGCGAAGCCCGCCGCGCGCGCGAGCAGTTCCGCGCGCAGGGCACGCGCCTCCCGCTCGCCCAGGAAGGCGAGTTCGTCCTTCTTGGCGGCGCCGACGACGTCGATGCGGAGCTTGGCCACCCCCGCCACGCGCGCGAGCAGCGGCCGCGTGACGTCGACCGCCTGGATGCGCTCCAGCCGGATGTGCGCGGTGCGCCGGAACAGCAGGCCGGTGCGGATGCGCAGTTCGCCTCCGGTGACCGCGAAGTGCGTGAACCACCAGGACAGGAAGCCGTACAGGCCGGCCGCGGGGACCAGCACGCTGAGCCCTATGAGCAGCATGGTGCCGGTCAATCTCGCCAACTGCTCCTGCGCCGCGTTCGGATCGTGCACGGCCCAGCCGGCGAGCACGGCGACCGGCGCCCAGGCCCGCCGGAACGGCGTGACGGGGTGCAGCCGCCGCTCGGCGACCGGCGGGCGGTCCGGCTCGCCGCCGGGGGCCTGGGCCGTCACAGCCCCGCCGACCGGGCCTCGCCCAGCTCGGTGAGCCGGTCGCGCAGCCGTTCCGCCTCGGCCGGGTCCAGGCCCGGGACGACCGCGTCGGTCGCCGCGGCCGCGGTGTGCAGCTGGACGCTGGCCAGCCCGAAGTACCGCTCCAGGGGACCGGAGGTGACCTCCACGAGCTGCATCCGCCCGTACGGCACCACGGTCTCCTCGCGCCACAGCACGCCGCGGCGGATCAGCAGGTCGTCGGCGCGCTCGGCGTACCGCCATGAGCGCCAGTTGCGGCCCAGCAGCCGCCAGAGCCACGCGGCCAGGGCCAGCGGGAGCAGCGCGAAGGCTCCCCAGGCCGGACCCGCGAGCAGGCCGGGCAGCAGCCCCGCCGCCAGGGCCAGCACGCCCGCCCACACCGCCAGCAGCAGCCGGCGCATGCGCAGCAGCCCGGGCGGCAGCCCCCGCCACACCGGCTCGTCCCCCGCCACCCCGGTCTCCGCCGGGCTCCCCGTCTCCATGGGGCCAGCGTACGTAGGGGAGACTGGGTCCATGACTGCGACGGAGACCACGGTCGGCGTCGGCGGCGCCGCCGAGAGCACCGACATGGTGCTCAACATCGGCCCCCAGCATCCGTCCACGCACGGCGTGCTGCGGCTCAAGCTGGTGCTGGACGGCGAGCGCATCCAGCGCGCGGAGCCGGTGATCGGCTACATGCACCGGGGGGCGGAGAAGCTCTTCGAGGCGCGCGACTACCGGCAGATCATCATGCTCGCCAACCGCCACGACTGGCTGTCGGCGTTCTCCAACGAGCTGGGCGTGGTCCTCGCCGTGGAGCGGATGCTCGGGATGGAGGTCCCCGAGCGCGCGGTGTGGACGCGCACGCTGCTCGCCGAGCTGAACCGGGTGCTGAACCACCTGATGTTCCTCGGGTCGTACCCGCTGGAGCTGGGCGGGATCACGCCGGTGTTCTACGCGTTCCGGGAGCGCGAGGTGCTCCAGAACGTCATGGAGGAGGTCTCCGGCGGGCGCATGCACTACATGTTCAACCGCGTCGGCGGCCTCAAGGAGGACCTGCCGGCCGGGTGGACGGCACGCGCGCGTGCCGCCGTCGCCGCCGTGCGCTCCCGTATGGACGTCTTCGACGACCTGGTGCTCGGCAACGAGATCTTCCGGGGGCGCACGAGGGGCGTGGGCGCACTCTCGCCGGAGGCGGTGCACGCCTACGGCGTCAGCGGGCCCATCGCGCGCGGCTCCGGCGTCGACTTCGACCTGCGCCGTGACGAGCCCTATCTGGCGTACGGCGACCTCCAGGACACCCTGAAGGTCGTCACCCGGGACGAGGGCGACTGCCTGGCCCGCTTCGAGTGCCTGCTGGAGCAGACCCACAACGCGCTGGACCTCGCCGACGCCTGCCTGGACCGGCTGGCCGAGCTGCCGCCGGGGCCGGTCAACCAGCGGCTGCCGAAGGTGCTGAAGGCGCCCGAGGGGCACACGTACGCGTGGACCGAGAACCCGCTCGGCATCAACGGCTACTACCTGGTCAGCAAGGGTGAGAAGACCCCGTACCGGCTGAAGCTGCGCTCGGCGTCGTACAACAACATCCAGGCGCTGACCGAACTGCTGCCGGGGACGCTGGTGGCCGACATGGTGGCGATCCTGGGGTCGATGTTCTTCGTGGTGGGGGACATCGACAAGTAGGGCCCGGGAAGCCGGCGGGGCTCAGTCGAGCGGGTCCGGGGCGCCGACCGGCTGGAGCAGCCAGCCGAAGCCGCCGAGTCCGTCAGCGGCGGTGAGTTCTGCGGCCTCCCCGGCGCTCGCGAGGGCGCGCACATAGGCTGCCGGGTCCGTCGCGGCGAGCGTGAGCGGGGGGCGTGCGCCGGTGAGGCCCAGGGCGTGCAGGGCGTCGCGTTGCGTGAGCAGACGCGCGGGCGGGGACGCCTCCGCGCGTACCGCCGCGCACGCGTCCAGCGCGACATGCGCCGTGATGTCGCAGGAGCCGTCCGGCACGGGCGCCGTCTCGCGGCCTTCCCGGAACCCGGTGAGGGTCCCGAACGGCGGGCGCGCGCCGGCGCCGTGCGCGTAGTCCACGGCCACCGCGAGCCCCCGCTCGACCCGCTCCAACGCGGCAGCCCAGGCGAGGTCCCTGGGCCGTCCGATCTCCGCGCGCAGCCCCTGCTCGGCGGGCAGCGGCCACCACCGGGCCAGCCAGTCCGCGTCCGCCCCCGACACCGGTTCCCCGAGCCGCTCCGTGCCGTCCGCCGTGACGAGGACCAGCCGGGGCACTCCCGCCCGGTCCACCTCGGCTACGTCCACCGGCACGTTGTCCAGCCACTCGTTGGCGAACAGCAGCCCGGTGACCGTGTCCGGGGGCTCGCTCAGCCAGGTGATCCGCTCGTCCAGCCCCGCCGGACGCTCGGCGAGCTCGACGGCGTACCCGCGCGCGCGGGCGGCCACCCCGGCCGGCAGCGCCGCGAGCACGCCGGTGACCAGCTCACCCCGTCCGGCCCCCATGTCGACGAAGTCCAGGGTGCCCGGCCGGCCGAGCGCCTCGTCGACCCGGCACAGCAGCCGGGCCACGGCGCGTGCGAACAGCGGGGAGGCGTGCACCGAGGTACGGAAGTGCCCGGCGGGGCCCTCGGGCCGCCGGTAGAAGCCGCCCGGCCCGTACAGCGCCTCCTGGGCCGCCTGCCGCCACCCGCGTCCCGCAGGCCCGCTGCGGGCCGTCGCCTCGTCCGTCACCGAAACAGACTAGGCGCACAGGTGATCACTTCCTCCACCTTGCGGAGTACGCGTGCCCCGTGGGGATCGGCCCTCCGGTTGACCCGTGCACTCATTTCATTTCCCTACTCTGGGTTACGTGCAGCGCCTCTATGACTTCCTCCGCAGGCACCCGGCATGGGTCGACAGCTTCTGGGCCGTCGTCCTGTTCGGGCTCTCCGGTGTGAGCGTGGTGAGTCTCAGCAGGGCGCCCGGACACCACATGCCGGTCGCCGGGGGGCTGGCGGTGTCCGCCGTGCTGTGCGTCGTCGTGGCGCTGCGCCGCCGTTTCCCCGAGCCGATGCTCCTGCTGGCCCTCGCGACCGGGCTGGCCCAGCTGATCCTGGACATCGAGTCGACCGCCGCCGACTTCGCCATGCTGGTGATCACCTACACGGTCGCGACGATGGGCGCGCGCTGGGCCTCCCGGCTCGCGCTCTCCGTCAGCCTGTTCGCCGCCGCCCTGGCCCAGGTCCGCTGGCCCGCCGAGCACACCGGCGTGCTGGGCCAGCTCGCGATAGCGGTGTTCCAGACGGTGCCGTTCGCCCTGGCCTGGGTGCTCGGCGACTCCATGCGCACCCGCCGCGCCTACTTCGCCCAGCTCGAGGAGCGCGCCGCCCGCCTGGAGCGGGAGCGGGAGGCCCAGTCCAAGGTCGCGGTCGCCGCCGAGCGCGCCCGGATCGCGCGCGAGCTGCACGACGTCGTCGCGCACAACGTGTCGGTGATGGTGGTGCAGGCCGACGGCGCCGCCTACGTCCTCGACGCCGCCCCCGACCAGGCGAAGAAGGCCCTGGAGACCATCTCCTCCACCGGCCGGCAGGCCCTCGCCGAGATGCGCCGCCTGCTGGGCGTGCTGCGCACCGGCGAGCACCAGGAGACGGGGGAGTACGTCCCGCAGCCGGACGTCGACCAGATCGACGACCTCGTCGAGCAGTGCCGCACCTCGGGCCTGCCCGTGGACTTCAAGGTCGAGGGCACCCCGCGCCCGCTGCCCAGCGGCGTGGAGCTGACCGCGTACCGCATCGTGCAGGAGGCGCTCACCAACACCCGCAAGCACGGCGGGCCCAACGCGGGCGCGAGCGTGCGCCTCGTCTACTTCGACGACGGGCTCGGCCTGCTCGTCGAGGACGACGGCAAGGGCGCCCCGCACGAGCTGTACGAGGAGGGCGGCGCCGACGGGCAGGGGCACGGCCTGATCGGCATGCGGGAGCGGGTCGGGATGGTCGGCGGCACCCTGGACGCCGGCCCGCGTCCTGGTGGAGGCTTCCGCATCAGCGTGCTACTGCCGCTCAAACCGGCGCACTGACGCCACCGCACGCCCCCTGTTTTCACCTGTCACGCCCCCGGCGCGACTCCCTGACTGCCCCGCACGACCCCCGCACGACCCCCGATGACGAACGGAAGAGGACCCCGATGACGATCCGCGTGATGCTCGTGGACGACCAGGTGCTGCTGCGCACCGGGTTCCGGATGGTGCTCGCCGCCCAGCCGGACATGGAGGTCGTCGCCGAGGCGGGCGACGGCGTCGAGGCCCTCCAGACGGTCCGCTCCACCGACGTCGACGTGGTCCTGATGGACGTCCGCATGCCGAAGCTGGACGGGGTGGAGGCCACCCGGCGGATCTGCGCCGAGCCCAGCCCGCCGAAGGTGCTGATCCTCACCACGTTCGACCTGGACGAGTACGCCTTCTCCGGGCTGAAGGCGGGCGCCTCCGGCTTCATGCTCAAGGACGTGCCGCCCGGCGAGCTGCTGACGGCCATCCGCGCCGTGCACAGCGGGGACGCGGTGGTGGCGCCCTCCACCACCCGGCGCCTGCTGGACCGGTTCGCGCCGATGCTGCCGTCCGGCGTCGGGGAGCCCCGGCACAAGGAGCTGGAGCGGCTCACCGACCGCGAGCGCGAGGTCATGGTGCTGGTCGCGCAGGGCCTGTCCAATGGGGAGATCGCGGCCCGGCTGGTGCTGTCCGAGGCGACCGTGAAGACCCATGTGGGCCGCATCCTGACCAAGCTCGGCCTGCGCGACCGGGTGCAGGTGGTGGTGCTGGCGTACGAGACCGGACTGGTGCGGGCCGGCGGCCACGGCTGACGGGCGGCCACGGCCGACCGGCCCCGGCGGGCGGGCCGGCGTCGGTAGGGTCGCCGTCATGCTCCTGTGGATCAACGGCCCCTTCGGGGGCGGCAAGACACAGACCGCGTACGAGATCCAGCGCCGCCTGCCCGGCAGCGTCGTCTGCGACCCCGAGCACGTCGGATTCGGCCTCCACCGCATGCTCCCGTCCGCACTGCGCGGCGACTTCCAGGATCTGGCGTCCTGGCGGCAGGGCGTCGTCGAGGTCCTCGACCTGGCCCTCGCCGGGCAGGCGGGCGTGGTCATCGCCCCCATGACGGTGACCGATCCCGGCCACTTCGCCGAGACGGTCGGCCGGCTGCGCGGACTCGGCCACGACGTACGGCACTTCACACTGCTCGCCGAACGCGAGACGGTGCTCAGGAGGTTGCGGGAGCGCCGCTTCGGGCGCCTGCTGCGCCTCGCCGGCGGGAAGGGCGGCGGAGCGGGCGGGGAGACCTGGGCGGTGGGCCGGCTCGACCACTGCCTGCGGCGGTTGCGCGAGCCGGAGTTCGCCGAGCACCTGTGGACGGACCACACCACCGTGCCGAAGACGGCGGACCGCATCGCCGTCCTGGCCGGCCTCACCCTCCGCCCCCATCACGGGGGCCCGGTACGGACCCGGCTCCGGCAGGCCGGCGTGAGCCTGCGGCACATCCGGTTCGACTGAGACCGCTGCCCGCCACCCCCCGGCCCCGCCGCTACGGAGCCGTCGGCAGCCGGGCCGCGAAGTCCGCGACCGCCGCCCGCACGTCGTCCGCCGTCCACTCCAGGCCCGCCGAGCGGAGGGTGACCTCGGTGCGCGCGACGCCGGGCCCGGCCTCCTCCCAGCCGTTCGCGAAGAGCAGCACCGAGGTCTCCTCGCCCTGCCGCACCGCCGCCTCGGCCACCACCTCGGGCCGGTACGGCAGCCAGACCTGGAACTCATGGGTGTGCGGCACCTCGGGGTGGACGCGCGCCCACGGCAGGCCGGCCGCGGCGAACCCCTCGCGCAGCGCCGCCGCGACCACGCGCGCGTGACGCACGTACTCCGGCAGCCGGGGCAGTTCCCGGTCCAGCCCTACGAGCGCCGACAACGCGGTCGGGAACTGCTGGAAGACCATCCCGCCGTACCGGTGCCGCCAGGTCCTCGCCTGTTCGACCAGGGCCCTCGGACCGGCCAGCGCGGCGCCGCCGAAGCCGTCGAGGGACTTGTAGAACGACACGTACACGCTGTCCGCCAGGCCGGCTATCTCGTCCAGGGGCCGGCCGAAGTGGACGGTCGACTCCCACAGGCGCGCGCCGTCGAAGTGCACCACCGCGTCACGTTCCCGGGCCGCCGCCACGACCTCGGTCAGCTCCTCCCACGAGGGCAGCAGGAAACCGGCGTCCCTGAGGGGCAGCTCCAGCATCAGCGCCCCGAAGGGCTCGGGGAAGTCGCGTATCTCCCCGGCGGTGGGCAGCCGGGGCTCGCTGGTCACCCGGACCGGACGCAGACCGGCGACCTGGCTGAGCGCGTGCCGTTCGTGCACCTCGGGGTGGGCCAGGCCGTGCAGGGCGACGGTGGTGTCGCCGGTGCGGGCCGCCCAGCAGCGCAGGGCGACCTGCTGGGCCATCGTGCCGGTCGGGAAGAACGCGGCGGCCTCCGTACCGAGCAGCGCGGCGACCCGCTCCTCCAGGGCGGCCACGACCCCGTCGCCGTAGATGTCCGCCTGTTCGTCCAGGTCGTACACCCCCGGGGCGGCCTCCTGCAGCAGCGCCAGCCGCTCGCGGATCGTGCCCCGCCAGCCCGCGCGCGACAGCACCCGCCGCGCCTGCCGCTGGGCGACCCCGCGCCGCTCGCGCAGCCGCTGTGCCGCCGACCGCTCCCCGCCCTGCTCAGCCGTATCGCTCATGCCGGGGATCATGCCCTGCTCGGCCCCGGCGCGGCAGCCGGATTTCCCGGCGCCCGGGCCGTGGCGAAGCCCACAGCCTGTGGACAACCGGCAGCGCTTCACCGGATAGCGTTAACATGACGAGAAATCGTCCGGTACCCAGAGCGGACTGGAACGGGAAGGCCACCGTCGCGTGAGTACAGTCCACCAGCCAGACCTCAAGGACCGCCCCGCGCGGCTCACCGTAGGCGTGGTCGGCGCCGGACGCGTGGGCCCCGCCCTGGCCGCGTCCCTCCAGCTCGCCGGGCACCGCCCGGTGGCGGTGTCCGGAGTCTCCGACGCCTCCCGCAGACGCGCCGAGACGATGCTCCCGGACGTGCCCCTGGTGGCGCCCGCCGAGGTCCTCCGGCGCGCGGACCTGGTGCTGCTCACCGTCCCCGACGACGCCCTGCCAGGCCTCGTCGCCGGCCTCGCCGAGACCGGCGCCGTACGGCCCGGGCAACTGCTCGTGCACACCTCCGGCCGGTACGGCGCCAAGGTCCTCGACCCCGCCCTGCGCGCGGGTGCGCTGCCGCTGGCGCTGCACCCGGCCATGACCTTCACCGGCACTCCCGTCGACGTCCAGCGCCTGGCGGGCTGCTCCTTCGGGGTCACCGCGCCCGAGGAGCTGCGGCTGGCCGCCGAGGCCCTGGTCATCGAGATGGGCGGCGAGCCCGAGTGGATCAGCGAGGAGAACCGCCCGCTGTACCACGCGGCCCTCGCCCTGGGCGCCAACCACCTGGTGACCCTGGTCGCCCAGTCCATGGAGCTGCTGCGCACGGCCGGTGTCTCCGCCCCCGACCGGATGCTCGGCCCGCTGCTCGGCGCCGCCCTGGACAACGCGCTGCGCTCCGGTGACGCCGCGCTCACCGGCCCCGTGGCGCGCGGGGACGCCGGAACGGTCGCGGCGCACGTCGCCGAGCTGCGCAAGCACTCCCCGCAGGCCGTCGCCGGCTATCTGGCGATGGCCCGCGCGACCGCCGACCGGGCCCTCGCCCACGGCCTGCTGAAGCCGGAGCTCGCCGAGGACCTGCTCGGGGTGCTGGCCGACGGCGGCGGCACCGACGGCACGAACGGGACCAACGGCACCGAGGGGAACGCCTGATGACCACCGCCCTGCTGAGCACCGCCGAAGAGCTGCACGCGCGCGTGCGTCGCGGCCGCCGTGCCGTCGTGATGACCATGGGAGCGCTGCACGAGGGCCACGCCACGCTGATCCGTACCGCGCGCGAGATCGCCGGGCCGGAGGGCGAGGTCGTCGTCACCGTCTTCGTCAACCCGCTGCAGTTCGGCGCCGGCGAGGACCTCGACCGCTACCCGCGCACCCTGGACGCCGACCTGAAGCTCGCCGAACAGGCGGGCGCCGACGCCGTCTTCGCGCCCGCCGTGGACGAGGTCTACCCGGGCGGCGAACCCCAGGTGCGCGTCGCCGCGGGCCCCATGGGCGAGCGTCTGGAGGGTGCCTCGCGGCCCGGGCACTTCGACGGGATGCTCACCGTCGTCGCCAAGCTGCTGCACCTCACCCGCCCCGACGTCGCCCTGTACGGCCAGAAGGACGCCCAGCAACTGGCCCTGATCCGGCGCATGGTGCGCGACCTGAACTTCGGCGTGGAGATCGTCGGCGTACCGACCGTGCGCGAGGAGGACGGGCTCGCCCTGTCCAGCCGCAACCGCTACCTCTCGCCCGCCGAACGCCGCACCGCCCTCGCGCTGTCCCGCGCCCTGTTCGCCGGCCGCGACCGGCACGCCGCACAGGAGGCGCTGCGCGCGCGGGCCCGCGAAGTGCCCTCCACGCACGCGCGTGCGGAGGCGCTGAGCGCCATAGGCGAGTCCCGCGCGGCGGCCGACGCGCACGCGGTCGCCACCGCCGCGCCCGGCGGCCCGGCGGCCGTGCGCGCCGCCGTGCACCAGGTCCTGGATGAGGCCGCGCGCCTCGACCCGCCCCTGAAGCTGGACTACCTCGCCCTGGTCGACCCGTCCGACTTCACCGAGATCGGCGACGGCTTCACCGGTGACGCCGTCCTCGCCGTGGCCGCCCGCGTCGGCGCCACCCGGCTGATCGACAACCTGCCCCTCACCTTCGGATCCCTCGGAGCCGCCTCGTGACCAGCACAGGCATACGCCCGCCCGTCGCCCGCCACCACCCTCAAGCGGGAGCGCTTCGCGCTCGCCCCCGCTTGTACGCGCCCGCACCCGGGTGGAGCATCTCCGCGGACGTGGTCGTCGTCGGCTCCGGAGTGGCCGGGCTGACCGCGGCGCTGCGCTGCGAGGCCGCGGGCCTGACGACCGTCGTCGTCACCAAGGCCCGCCTCGACGACGGCTCCACGCGCTGGGCGCAGGGCGGCATCGCCGCCGCCCTCGGCGAGGGCGACACCCCCGAGCAGCACCTCGGGGACACCCTGGTGGCGGGCGCGGGCCTGTGCGACGAGGAGGCCGTGCGCATCCTCGTCACCGAGGGCCCCGACGCCGTGCGGCGGCTGATCTCCACCGGCGCCCACTTCGACACCGACGACGAGGGCGGCATCGAGCTCACCCGCGAGGGCGGCCACCACCGGCGCCGTATCGCGCACGCGGGCGGCGACGCCACCGGCGCGGAGATCTCCCGGGCCCTGGTGGAGGCGGTACGCGCGCGTGGCCTGCGCACCGTCGAGAACGCGCTCGTGCTCGACCTGCTGACCGACGCCGAGGGCCGCACGGCGGGGGTCACCCTGCACGTGATGGGCGAGGGCCAGCACGACGGCGTGGGCGCGGTGCACGCCCCCGCGGTGGTCCTGGCGACCGGCGGCATGGGCCAGGTGTTCTCCGCGACCACCAACCCCTCGGTGTCGACCGGCGACGGTGTGGCGCTGGCGCTGCGCGCGGGCGCGGAGGTCAGCGATCTGGAGTTCGTGCAGTTCCACCCGACCGTGCTGTTCCTCGGCGCGGACGCCGAGGGCCAGCAGCCGCTGGTCTCCGAGGCGGTGCGCGGCGAGGGCGCCCACCTGGTCGACGGGGACGGCGTGCGCTTCATGGTGGGGCAGCACGAGCTGGCCGAGCTGGCGCCCCGGGACATCGTCGCCAAGGGCATCACGCGCCGCATGCAGGAGCAGGACGCCGAGCACATGTTCCTCGACGCCCGGCACTTCGGCGCCGAGATGTGGGAGCACCGCTTCCCGACCATCCTGGCCGCCTGCCGTGCCAACGGCATCGACCCGGTGACGGAGCCCGTCCCGGTCGCCCCGGCCGCCCACTACGCCTCCGGCGGCGTCCGCACCGACGCCCGGGGCCGTACGACCGTGCCCGGCCTGTACGCGTGCGGCGAGGTCGCCTGCACCGGCGTGCACGGCGCCAACCGCCTCGCCTCCAACTCCCTGCTCGAAGGCCTCGTCTACGCCGAGCGCATCGCCGCCGACATCGCCGGAGTCCGGGCGGGAGGCGGCCTCCCCGCGCGCGAGCCCGCGCGGCTCTCGCACCCCGAGACGCCTGCCCACCCGCTGCTGGCCCCGGAGTCCCGGTTCGCCATTCAGCGGATCATGACCGAGGGCGCCGGCGTGCTCCGCTCGGAGCGGTCGCTCCAGCGGGCCGCGGACCAGCTCCAGCGGCTGCACGGCGAGGCCCGCGACGCCCTGCGGGAGAACGGCAAGACCGCCGAGCCCGGTGTCGACACCTGGGAGGCCACCAACCTCCTGTGCGTGGCCCGGGTGCTGGTCGCCGCCGCCCTGCGGCGCGAGGAGACCCGCGGCTGCCACTGGCGCGAGGACCGCGCCGAGCGCGACGACGCCCACTGGCGGCGCCACATCGTCGTACGGCTCGGTCCGGACCGGTCACTGGCCGTACACACCACGGACACCGCAGACTTCCCCCCTACCCGGCCCGACCAGCGTTCCCAGGAGCAGTGACACAAGTGAGCACCGACGACCTTCCCCTCGCCCCGACCGGCGGCTGCGGCGACGGCTGCGCCTGCGGCGCCGAGGGCGACGAGGAGTACCTGGAGTGCGGGCTCGACCCCGCGCTCGCCGAACTGCTGGCCGCCGCCGGACTCGACCCCGTGGAGGTCGAGGACATCGCCAACGTCGCCATCCAGGAGGACCTGGACGGTGGGGTGGACGTGACGACCGACTCGACCATTCCCGAGGACGCCGTCGCCACCGGCGACTTCACCGCGCGCGAGGCCGGAGTGGTGGCGGGCCTGCGGGTCGCCGAGGCCGTGCTCTCGGTGGTCTGCACCGACGAGTTCGAGGTCGAGCGGCACGTCGAGGACGGCGACCGCGTCGAGGCCGGGCAGCGGCTGCTGTCGGTCACCACACGCACGCGCGACCTGCTCACCGCCGAGCGCAGCGCCCTGAACCTGCTGTGCCGGCTGTCCGGCATCGCGACCGCCACGCGCGCGTGGGCGGACGTCCTGGAGGGCACCAAGGCCCGCGTGCGCGACACCCGCAAGACCACTCCGGGGCTGCGCTCGCTGGAGAAGTTCGCCGTGCGCTGCGGCGGCGGAGTGAACCACCGCATGTCCCTCTCGGACGCGGCCCTGGTGAAGGACAACCACGTGGTCGCCGCCGGAGGTGTGGCGCCGGCCTTCAAGGCCGTGCGGGAGGCTTTCCCGGAGGTGCCGATCGAGGTCGAGGTGGACACCCTGCACCAGCTGCGCGAGGTCGTCGAGGCGGGCGCCGACCTGGTCCTGCTGGACAACTTCACGCCGGGCGAGTGCGCGGAGGCCGTCGGGATCGCCGGCGGGCGGGCGCTGCTGGAGGCCTCGGGCCGGCTCACCCTCGACACCGCGCGCGCGTACGCCGAGACCGGCGTGGACTTCCTGGCCGTCGGCGCCCTCACCCACTCCTCGCCGATCCTGGACATCGGCCTGGACCTGCGCGAGGCGGAGTAACGCCCATGCTGCTCACGATCGACGTCGGAAACACGCACACGGTGCTCGGTCTGTTCGACGGCGAGGACATCGTCGAGCACTGGCGCATCTCCACGGACGCGCGCCGTACCGCGGACGAGCTGGCGGTCCTGCTGCAGGGCCTGATGGGCATGCACCCGCTGCTGGGCGACGGCCTGGGCGACGGCATCGACGGCATCGCCATCTGCGCGACGGTGCCGTCCGTGCTGCACGAGCTGCGCGAGGTCACCCGCCGCTACTACGGCGACGTGCCGGCGGTGCTGGTCGAGCCGGGCGTGAAGACCGGCGTGCCGATCCAGTTCGACAACCCCAAGGAGGTCGGCGCCGACCGGATCATCAACGCGGTCGCGGCGAACGAGCTGTACGGCGGCCCGGCGATCGTCGTCGACTTCGGTACGGCGACCACCTTCGACGCGGTCTCCGCGCGCGGGGAGTACGTCGGCGGGGTCATCGCGCCCGGCATCGAGATCTCGGTGGAGGCCCTCGGGATCAGGGCCGCGCAGCTGAGGAAGATCGAGGTGGCCCGGCCCCGGAACGTGATCGGCAAGAACACCGTCGAGGCCATGCAGTCGGGCGTCGTGTACGGCTTCGCCGGACAGGTCGACGGCGTGGTGAGCCGGATGGCCCGGGAGCTGGCCGACGACCCCGACGAGGTCACGGTGATCGCCACCGGCGGTCTCGCGCCGGTGGTGCTGGGCGAGTCCTCGGTGATCGACGAGCACCAGCCCTGGCTGACCCTGATCGGCCTGCGCCTGGTCTACGAGCGGAACGTGTCGCGGCTGTGAGGCGACCGGCGCCCGATGGGGCGCCGGTCCTAGCCCTTCACACGCCCGGGTGACACCGGTCGGGGGAAACCGGGCGGAGACACGCGGCGACACAGCGCACCGATCCGTCACTTTTGTCCGATTAGCGGTAGCGTCGCCGCATGCCCACGCCATACGGATCCCGCGGCGGCATGGCGTTCGGTGCGCAGGAGCTGCGTGTGCTCCGCCGTGCCCTCGCCCTCGCCCTTCACCCCGGCCGAGCGTCCGCCGAGGACGTCAAGGACTGCTTCCGTCTCGCCGCGTCCCTGGACGAGGCGATGCGCGAGGCGGCCCGGCTGCGCGCCTTCCTGGTGGCCGACCTCGACCGGTACCGCGCCGCCCTGCCGGGTACCGCGGCCGGCTACCTCGCCCTGCTGGAGGAGGTGCTGGGCGCCGGGTACCGGCCGATGCCGGACGATCTGGCCGCCCTGCGGGCGCTGCGCGGGAACCCGAAGGCCGCCGCCCTGCTGGAGCGCTGCGGGTCGCTCGCCGAGCAGGACGTACGGGCCCGCTTCGCGCAGGGCGCGCGCAAGGTCCCGGCGCCCGCCGTGCCGCCCTCCAGGACGCGTCTGCTGGCCCTCACGGGCGGCGCGGGGGAGAGCGTGGCCCGGGCGGCCGAGGGGGAGGAGAAACCCGCTCAGAAGCCCGCTCCGAAGCCCGGCCAAGCCCCGCCGGGCCGGCCCGCCGAGCGCCCGGCGGGAGAACCCGCGCCGAAGCGCCCCGTCCCGACCCCGGGCGAGGTCTTCCCGCGGCGCAAGCCGCCCACGCCGCCCGCCGACCCGGCGCAGTCGCGGCAGTTGGCCGCCGGCTGAGGCCGCTGCGCCCACCCCGCCCCTTTCGTCCCGGCCCGCGTGGCTACCCTGGTGTCATGGACTACGTCTCCGCGCTCGTGCCCCCGGTCGTCATGGCCGCGTTCTTCATCGGTGTGGTCAGGGTGATCGTGAAGACCCAGGGCGGGGCCGCCAAGACCAAGGAGGACGCGGCCG
This sequence comes from Streptomyces sp. NPDC041129, assembly GCF_055592265.1. Classification (NCBI taxonomy): domain Bacteria; kingdom Bacillati; phylum Actinomycetota; class Actinomycetes; order Kitasatosporales; family Streptomycetaceae; genus Streptomyces; species Streptomyces sp. NPDC041129. The sequence goes on from NZ_JBVIYV010000005.1 coordinate 446,058, forward strand.
TCGACGCCGCCCTCGCGCGCGTGGAGGGCGGTCGCGAGGCCCCCGCCGCCGGCGACGCCTGAGCCGCCCCACCCACCGGACGCCGTCAGGGCGTACGACTCCTGCGCACCCTGGTGCTTTCCGAGTCGTACGCCCTTTTTGTTCACTTTGGCGGCCTAAGTGCACGTCCGGCGGGCCTTCGGAGGAATCTCCCACTATTGTTCTGAGCTGTGCCTCGCCCATTGGGAGAACTCGAAGACGCGGTCATGACGCGGGTGTGGAAGTGGAACCGCCCGGTGACCGTTCGAGAAGTCCTGGAAGACCTCCAGCAGGAACGGTCCATCGCGTACACCACGGTGATGACCGTTTTGGACAATCTCCATCAGAAGGGCTGGGTGCGCCGCGAGGCGGAAGGACGGGCCTATCGATATGAGGCCGTCTCCACCCGCGCCGCCTACGCCGCCGCGCTGATGAACGACGCCTGGTCGCAGAGCGACAACCCGGCCGCCGCTCTCGTCGCCTTCTTCGGGATGATGAGCGAGGAACAGCGCCAGGCCCTCAGCGACGCCGTACGCATCGTCCAGGGACCGGAAACCGCACAAGCACCGGAACCCGTACAGGCGCGGGAAGCCGCGGAACCCCGCGAAGCGCGGGAAGAGCGGCGGGAAGAGCAGAACCCCGGCGCGGCGGGGGACACCTCCGGGCGATAGCGTCCGCTCATGTCCGCAGAACGTCCCGAAGTCCCCGCGAAAGCCATCACCGTCCGGCGGGCCCGGACCAGCGATGTCCCGGTCGTGCGTCACCTCCTCGACGCCTACGTCCGCGACCGCATCCTGCTCGACAAAGCCATGGTCACCCTTTACGAGGACATCCAGGAGTTCTGGGTCGCGGAACGCGACGACAACGCCGAGGTGGTCGGCTGCGGCGCGCTGCACGTCATGTGGGAAGACCTGGCCGAAGTCCGCACTCTCGCGGTGAAGCCGGGTCTCAAGGGCGCCGGTGTCGGGCATCAGTTGCTGGAGAAGTTGCTGCAGACCGCGCGCTGGCTCGGCGTTCGCCGTGTTTTCTGTCTGACCTTCGAAGTCGACTTCTTCCAGAAGCACGGCTTCGTGGAGATCGGTGAGACGCCGGTGGACACCGATGTGTACGCGGAGCTGTTGCGTTCCTATGACGAGGGCGTCGCGGAGTTCCTCGGTCTCGAACGAGTGAAACCGAACACCTTGGGCAACAGCCGGATGCTTCTGCATCTGTGATCGTCATTGCCGCGGTGCCCTATGTCCGAAACGCGCATGTTTCCGGACCGTGGCGGGCCCCCGGGTCTCTCCCAGGGGTTTGTGTTTTTCCGGCAAAAGCGGTTTGCTTTCCGACGTACTGCAGTACTGCATATAACAGGGGCGGCGAAACGGCGGGCGCCGCACAGACCCTGGCCCTCAACGTTATCGATGAAAGGAAATCCGGTGGCACAGAAGGTTCAGGTCCTTCTTGTCGACGACCTCGACGGCGGCGAGGCGGACGAGACGGTCACGTTCGCACTGGACGGCAAGACGTACGAGATCGATCTCACGACCACCAATGCGGACAAGCTGCGTGGCCTTCTCGACCCCTATGTGAAGGGCGGTCGTCGTACCGGAGGCCGTGCCGCGGGCGCACGTGGAAAGGCACGCGCCGCTTCCGGTGGCAACCAGGACACGGCGGCGATCCGCGCCTGGGCGAAGGAGAACGGCTACGAGGTCAACGACCGCGGCCGTGTTCCCGCGTCCATTCGCGAGGCTTACGAGAAGGCCAACGGCTGATTTCCCCGGCAGGCGGGCGGCCGGGCGTTCGCGCGCCGCAGCCGGACGCGGTGGCAGTGCGTCGCCAGCGTGTCCACCAGTCGTACGAGATCGGGGGCGCCTGTCGGGCCCCCCACGGCCGGCAGTGCCGGCAGCGAGGCCTCGGCCTCACCCCCCGGCTCGGGGGGCCGCAGCCAGACCGCGGCCCCCTGCACGGAAACCGGGCCGTGCCCGCAGGCGAAGCCCCGCTCCGGCGGCAGCACCCCTGAGCGGGCCTCTCCGGGCCGCGCAGGCGCCTCCGTGAGGCCGCCCGTACCCAGTGCCCGCAGATCGAGCGCGATCCCGCGCCACTCCAGCCACTCCAGCACCCCCGGCAGCTCCTCCGCGCTGCCCGCGGCCACCAGCAGCCGCATCCGTTCGCCCCACAGGGCCACCGGGGAACCCGGCCCGAGGTGGCGGAGCGCACGGGCGCCGGCCTCGGCCGGCACGTCCAGGACGTCGAATCGGACCCCCGTGACCAGCATCGGCGGCCGTCCGGGCACGGTCGGCCAGCCCAGCTCGTTCTCGTACCAGTGCCGGGCCCCGGTCTCCGGGCCGTCCGGCGCGCCGCCCGCCCACGGGCCGGGCGGCACCGGATCGAACGGACGACGGGGAAGGGGGACCGATGAGGTCACGGGGACCGAGCCAGCCATACCGGGTGCAACCCCCGAAACGAGCCCCTGGTTACGCTGGGCGCTCCGCCCGTCGCGCAGGGTGCGGGAAAGAGGGGTGCGCGGGGCCACGGGCAGCCGCAAGGCTGTTCGCCCGTAGCGGAGGGAACCGGTGGACGCGGCATGGAGTGTCAGTCCCAGCGGGTAAGACATGCCTAGTGGGAGGGGGCGACACGCAGGACGGGCGGTCTCACGTTCGCCATCGGCGTACTGGCGACTGGGGTAACTGCCTGGCCTGCGGGAACATCGTCTCGCACCATCGGGTTGGGACAGATGTCGGCGTTCGGGGTCAGGAGGCCATCGACGGTGTCGGCAGTTGGAATGAGCGGTCCCCGCTTGCGGGACTAAGCTGCGGAAGGACAGGGAGGGGAAGTTCCCCCCACTGCCTGACCGCTCTGAGGAGCGATTAACGATGTTCGAGAGGTTCACCGACCGCGCGCGGCGGGTTGTCGTCCTGGCTCAGGAAGAAGCCCGGATGCTCAACCACAACTACATCGGCACCGAGCACATCCTCCTGGGTCTCATCCACGAGGGCGAAGGTGTCGCCGCTAAGGCCCTGGAGAGCCTCGGCATTTCGCTTGAGGCGGTCCGCCAGCAGGTGGAGGAGATCATCGGCCAGGGCCAGCAGGCCCCGTCCGGCCACATCCCCTTCACTCCCCGTGCCAAGAAGGTCCTGGAGCTCTCGCTCCGCGAGGCCCTTCAGCTGGGCCACAACTACATCGGCACGGAGCACATCCTGCTCGGCCTGATCCGTGAGGGCGAGGGCGTCGCCGCCCAGGTCCTGGTCAAGCTGGGCGCAGACCTCAACCGGGTGCGGCAGCAGGTGATCCAGCTGCTCTCCGGCTACCAGGGCAAGGAGACCGCCACCGCCGGCGGCCCTGCCGAGGGCACCCCCTCGACGTCCCTGGTCCTCGACCAGTTCGGCCGGAACCTCACCCAGGCCGCTCGTGAGTCCAAGCTCGACCCGGTCATCGGGCGCGAGAAGGAGATCGAGCGGGTCATGCAGGTGCTGTCCCGCCGTACCAAGAACAACCCGGTGCTGATCGGTGAGCCCGGCGTCGGCAAGACCGCCGTCGTCGAGGGCCTCGCCCAGGCCATCGTCAAGGGCGAGGTGCCCGAGACCCTCAAGGACAAGCACCTCTACACCCTGGACCTCGGCGCGCTGGTCGCCGGCTCCCGCTACCGCGGTGACTTCGAGGAGCGCCTGAAGAAGGTGCTCAAGGAGATCCGCACCCGCGGCGACATCATCCTGTTCATCGACGAGCTGCACACGCTGGTCGGTGCGGGTGCCGCCGAGGGCGCCATCGACGCGGCCTCCATCCTGAAGCCGATGCTGGCCCGCGGTGAGCTGCAGACCATCGGTGCCACCACCCTGGACGAGTACCGCAAGCACCTGGAGAAGGACGCGGCCCTCGAGCGCCGCTTCCAGCCCATCCAGGTCGCCGAGCCGTCCCTGCCGCACACGATCGAGATCCTCAAGGGTCTGCGTGACCGGTACGAGGCCCACCACCGGGTCTCCATCACGGACGAGGCGCTGGTGCAGGCGGCCACCCTGGCCGACCGCTACATCTCGGACCGCTTCCTCCCGGACAAGGCGATCGACCTGATCGACGAGGCCGGCTCCCGGATGCGCATCCGCCGGATGACCGCTCCGCCGGACCTGCGCGAGTTCGACGAGAAGATCGCCGGCGTCCGCCGGGACAAGGAGTCCGCGATCGACTCGCAGGACTTCGAGAAGGCCGCCTCCCTGCGCGACAAGGAGAAGCAGCTCCTGGCCGCCAAGGCCAAGCGGGAGAAGGAGTGGAAGGCCGGCGACATGGACGTCGTCGCCGAGGTCGACGGCGAGCTGATCGCCGAGGTCCTCGCGACCGCCACCGGCATCCCGGTCTTCAAGCTGACCGAGGAGGAGTCCTCGCGTCTGCTCCGCATGGAGGACGAGCTCCACAAGCGGGTCATCGGCCAGGTCGACGCCGTCAAGGCGCTGTCGAAGGCGATCCGCCGTACGCGTGCCGGTCTGAAGGACCCGAAGCGCCCCGGTGGTTCGTTCATCTTCGCCGGCCCGTCCGGTGTCGGTAAGACCGAACTGTCCAAGGCCCTCGCCGAGTTCCTCTTCGGCGACGAGGACGCGCTGATCTCCCTCGACATGTCGGAGTTCAGCGAGAAGCACACGGTGTCGCGGCTGTTCGGTTCGCCCCCCGGCTACGTGGGCTACGAAGAGGGCGGCCAGCTCACCGAGAAGGTCCGCCGCAAGCCGTTCTCCGTCGTCCTGTTCGACGAGGTCGAGAAGGCCCACCCGGACATCTTCAACTCGCTGCTGCAGATCCTGGAGGACGGTCGCCTGACCGACTCCCAGGGCCGGGTCGTGGACTTCAAGAACACGGTCATCATCATGACGACCAACCTCGGCACCCGGGACATCTCCAAGGGCTTCAACCTGGGCTTCGCGGCCCAGGGCGACACGAAGTCCAACTACGAGCGCATGAAGAACAAGGTGTCGGACGAGCTCAAGCAGCACTTCCGCCCCGAGTTCCTCAACCGCGTCGACGACGTGGTCGTCTTCCCGCAGCTGACGCAGGAGGACATCCTGCGGATCGTCGACCTGATGATCGGCAAGGTGGACGAGCGCCTCAAGGACCGGGACATGGGCATCGAGCTGTCCCAGACCGCCAAGGAGCTGCTGTCCAAGAAGGGTTACGACCCGGTGCTGGGCGCCCGGCCGCTGCGCCGCACGATCCAGCGCGAGATCGAGGACACGCTCTCGGAGAAGATCCTCTTCGGCGAGCTGCGCCCCGGCCACATCGTGGTCGTGGACACCGAGGGCGAGGGCGAGTCCCAGACCTTCACCTTCCGCGGCGAGGAGAAGTCGGCTCTGCCCGACGTCCCGCCGATCGAGCAGGCGGCCGGCGGTGGCGGGCCGAACCTGAGCAAGGACGCGTAACCCTCCGGGGTCGCGACGGACGAAAAGGGGCTGCCCCGGGACTTCGGTCCCGGGGCAGCCCCTTTTCCCGTCGTCAGGAGAGCTGGCCGTCGTAGTCCGGCAGCTTGTACGTCTTCTCCGCGTGGCCGCCCGAGAGGTCCGTGGCGCTGTTGCCGATGTTCGCGATGATCGTGTAGCCCTGGTTCTCGATGTCCACGCGCTGGGCGGTCTTGTAGGCGGCGACGTCCTTGAAGAGGTCGATCAGGCCACGTACGTACAGGCCGGAGACGTCGTAGCCGTCGTGGTCGAGGTTGTACTCGGTCGGCCAGTAGATGATGCCCGGGCGGGCGGTGACGAAGAAGAGCTTGACGCCGTGCTCCTGGGCGTACTGGGCGACGTTCAGGACCGGCTTGTTGGCCGGCTGCGGGTAGCTGAAGCCGAAGTCGGTCTCCAGGGTGGTGTTGTCGATGTCGAAGACGATCGCCTGCTTCTCGCCCGGCTTGGCGGCGGCGATCCGGTCCTTCAGGTAGGGCAGGGCCTGCCCCATCACGGCCTGGCAGTCCTTCTGCCAGGTGGTGTAGTCGACCTTCGCGGAGGAACCGCTGGTGGTCGCGGCCTCGGCCGGTGCGGCCAGCGCGGCGAGCGCGGCCACGGAGACGGCGGTGACGGTGGTGCGGCGCGCCCAGGGGCGTCTGGTCATCGGTGGGGGTCCTCTCACGTCCGTACTGAACGGCCAGAACGGTGGACTGTCAGGGGCATGATCAGTGCTGAGGGTGGCGCGAGAGGAACCGTAGGGTTACCGAACGGTAGTCGTACAGGGGTCTGCGTCACATTTCGCGGGGCGCCCGGGGCCGGCTGACGGAGCGCCAGGTCCCGGATCCGCCCCGGATCGCCAACTTCCGTACCGGCCAAGCGAGTAGCGCGCGTCACACTCGGGCGCTCTCAAGCCCCCCTGCGCGGTGACAAGCCGCACAGGGGAAATGCCCGTTACTACCCGGCTTAGTGACATTCCCTACCGGGGCAAAATAGGGCATTTCCTCGACGCTGCGGCGAGGAAACCGCAGGTCAGCGGTGGTGATGTCCGAAGAGTCAGGGTCTGTCAAGGGCTATGCGCTTTTGGTGTTCTCTACTACGTACCGCCGTAGAAGCAGGGCTTTGTGGCGGACTGAGGTGGTGGGTTACCAATGAATGGCCAGCGCGGCGAACGCCAGTACGTCGCACGGTTCCTCCGTTCCCTAGCCCACGAGGTTTCGATGTTCCAGCGCTTCACGTCCCGTTCTTCGCGTACGTCCTCGCTCCGCACCCGCGTCGCCGTCCTGGCTGCCGGCATCGGCGCCACGGCCGTGGTGGGAACCGGCGTCGCGAGCGCGGCCACCCCGTCGGCCGCCTCCTGGGTCGACCCGGTGAAGAAGTACACGCTGTCCGCCAGCTTCATGCAGGACGGCAGCCACTGGGCGCACAAGCACAGCGGTCAGGACTTCGCCGTCCCGACCGGCACCGAGGTTCTCGCCGCGCACGGCGGCACCGTCGTCAAGGCCGGCCCCAACGGCGCCGGTGACGGCCCCGCCTACGGCAACGCCGTCGTCATCAAGCACGGCGACGGCACGTACTCGCAGTACGCGCACCTGTCCCGGATCGACGTCAAGGTCGGCCAGGTCGTCAAGACCGGTCAGCACATAGCCCTCTCGGGCAGCACCGGCAACTCCACCGGCCCGCACCTGCACTTCGAGATCCGGACCACCCCGAACTACGGTTCCGCGGTCAACCCGGTTGTCTTCCTGAAGGCCCACGGCCTGAAGGTCTGATCTACCGCTCCCCGTGGGCGCCTTGATGCGCCTGCGTGACGAGATCCACGGCGACTTCGAGGACGGCCGCGCGCTTCTTCTCGAAGTCGCCTTCCAGGTCCTGCATCACGAACATCCCCGCGTGCAGCGTGAACAGCGCGCTCACGCAGCGGACCTGGTCGACGAGTTGGGCCTCGGGGTCGATGATGATGTCCCTGAGGCCGCGCATCCGGTCCTTGAAGGACTCGCCGATGCGCAACTCCCGCACCGTCGCCTGGTTCTCCTGCATGAACCGGAAGAGCGGTTCCGCGCCGGCCAGCGCCTGGCTGTAGCGCCGCACGATCTCCTGCTTGGTCTCCAGCGTGTGCGGCCGGCTGCGACCCCACTCGATCAGGTCCTCGATCGGCTGCGTCAGATCCTCGAAGAGGCTGACGATGATCTCTTCCTTCGTCTTGAAGTGGTAGTACAGGGCCGCCTTCGTGACGTCGAGACGCTCGGCGATCTCGCGCAGGGAGGTCTTCTCGTAGCCCTGCTCGGCGAAGAGTTCGAGCGCCACGTCCTGGATGCGCTGGCGGGTGTTGCCGCGGCGCTGCTGCTTGGTGCCGTCCATGGTGACGCCCATCCTCGTACTCCTCGCGCTCCCACAAAACTTACTTGACGACCGGCTAGTGGCGGGTCTACCTTCCCCCACTGTAGTGAACTAGCCGGGCGGCAAGTAAGGGGCCGTCGGGGGGAGTGGGAGAGATGGCGGACACACAAGCGGTCACGACGGACCGGAAACAGCCCGGGCAACCGGAGGAGCCGCAGGAGAAGCAGCCCAGGAGCGTGCGGGTGGTGCTGCTCGCGCTCATGATCGCGATGATGCTCGCGATGCTGGACAACATGATCGTGGGCACCGCGATGCCGACGATCGTCGGTGAGCTCGGCGGCCTCGAACACCTCTCCTGGGTCGTGACCGGCTACACCCTGGCGACCGCGGCGGCGACCCCGATCTGGGGCAAGCTCGGTGACATGTTCGGCCGCAAGGCCACCTTCCTCAGCTCGATCGTGATCTTCCTGATCGGCTCCGCGCTCAGCGGCATGGCCCAGGACATGGGTCAGCTGATCGGCTTCCGCGCGGTGCAGGGCCTCGGCGCCGGCGGTCTGATGGTCGGCGTCATGGCGATCATCGGCGACCTGATCCCGCCGCGGGAGCGCGGCAAGTACCAGGGCATGATGGCCGGCGTCATGGCGCTGGCGATGATCGGCGGCCCGCTGGTCGGCGGCACCATCACCGACAACTGGGGCTGGCGCTGGTCCTTCTACATCAACCTGCCGCTCGGCGCCGTCGCGCTCGCGCTCGTCAGCGCCGTGCTCCACCTGCCGAAGAAGCGGTCCAAGGCGGGCATCGACTACCTCGGCGTCGTCCTGCTGACCGTCGGCATCACCTCCATCGTGCTCGTCACCACCTGGGGCGGCACCGAGTACGCCTGGACCTCGGCGCGGATCATGGAGCTGATCGGCATCGGCGTGGCCGCGCTGGTCGGGTTCGTGTTCTGGCAGACCAGGGCCGCCGAGCCGGTGCTGCCGCTGCACATCTTCCGCAGCGGCAACTTCACCCTGATGTCGGTCATCGGCTTCATCACCGGCTTCGTGATGTTCGGCGCCACCCTCTTCCTGCCGCTGTACCAGCAGGCGGTCCAGGGCGCCTCCGCGACCAACTCCGGTCTGCTGCTCCTGCCGATGCTCGGCGCGATGCTGGTGACCTCGATGGTGGCCGGACGGGTCACCACCAACAGCGGCCGCTACAAGATCTTCCCGATCGCCGGCGGCGTGCTCATGATCGTCGGGCTGTACCTGCTGTCGCTGATGGACACCGACACCACGCGGCTGACCTCCGGCATCTACATGGCCGTACTCGGCGCGGGCATGGGCTGCCTGATGCAGATCACCATGCTGGTGGCGCAGAACAGCGTGCAGATGCAGGACATGGGTGTGGCGTCCTCCTCCACCACCCTGTTCCGTACGCTCGGCTCCTCCTTCGGAGTGGCCGTCATGGGCGCGCTGTTCAACCACAGGGTGCAGGACGTCATGTCGGAGAAGGCCGGCGCCCTGGGCTCCAAGGTCACCCAGAAGTCGGCGCAGCTCGACGCGGCGAGCCTGGCGAAGCTTCCGGTGCAGGCGCGGGAGGCGTACCAGCACGCGGTGTCCGCCGGCACGCACTCGGCGTTCCTGCTGGGCGCGGTGATCGCGGTCGTCGTGGTGATCGCGGCGCTGTTCGTGAAGGAGGTGCCGCTCAAGGGCGGTCCCCAGAAGCCCGAGGTGACCGAGGCCCTCTGAGCCCCTCCCGGTCCGAAGGCCCCCGGCGGTGTCCGCCCCGGGGGCCTTCGCCGTGCCGGGCGGGCGCCGGTGACCGGGCCCGCCGGCCCGGGCCCGCGGCGGTGGGCGGCGCCTGCCCTAACGCCCGCCGGACAGCGGCAGCATGGGATGGCTGCCCGTGTTGGTGGGGGCGTGCTCCGGGAGCCACAGGACGGCCACCGCGCCCTCCGCGGGGATGTGTCCGGGCGCCCCGGCCGGGCGTACGTTTCGGAACGTCAGCCGGGCGCCCAGCACCCGGGCCTGGCCGGCCGCGATGGTCAGGCCCAGGCCGTGGCCCTGGCCCGCGCGGTCCCTGCTGCCGGTGCGGAAGCGGCTCGGCCCCTCGGCGAGCAGGCCCTCGGGGAAGCCGGGACCGTGGTCGCGGACCCGGATGACCCGGCCCTCGACGGTGACCTCCACCGGCGGCCTGCCGTGCCGGGCGGCGTTGGCCAGGAGGTTGAACAGCACCCGCTCCAGACGGCGCGGGTCGGTCGTGACCTCCGACTCGTGCACCACCCGTACGGTGATGTCCGGATCCCTGGCCGCGACCCGCCGGGCGACGAACTCGCCCAGCATGAGGTCCTGCAGCTCGGCCCGCTCGGAGGCCCCGTCCAGCCGGGCCACCTCCAGCACGTCCTCGACCAGGGTGCGCATCGCCTTCGCCCGGTCCAGGACCAGCTCCGTGGGGCGTCCCGGCGGCAGCAGCTCGGCGGCCGTCAGCAGTCCCGTCACCGGGGTGCGCAGCTCGTGCGCGATGTCGGCGGTCACCCGCCGCTCGGCCTCCAGGCGCTGCCGCAGCGCGTCCGCCATGGCGTCCACCGCGCGCGCGAGGTCGTCGGTCTCGTCCCGTACGACCCCGCCGATGGCCTCCCGCACCCGTACGTCCGTCTCCCCCTTGGCGACCTGCCCCGCCGCTGCCGCCGCCTTGCGCAGCCGCCGCGAGAGCTGCCCGCCGATCAGCACGCCGAGCGCGCTGCCGCCGAGCACGACCGCGATGGAGCCGATGACCAGCGCCTGGTCGAGGTCCTTCATCACGTCCGTGGAGCGGTCCGGGAAGTTGCTGTGCAGGGAGAGCACATGCCCGTCCTTGACCGGCACGGCCGCCCAGATGTCCGGCCCGGCGCCGCGGTCGCTGACGTAGCTGGCCCGGCGCCCCTCCATCACCTTGTCGCGCAGCGGGGGCGGCAGCTCCGGGTCGTCGATCTTGATGCTCGGGAAGTTCGGCCGCCCGCCCAGCTCGTAGTTGCGCTGCGCGATCTGGACCCGCGCGTTGGCCAGGTCACGGGCGTTGTCCAGCATGGAGACACGGGCCGCGTTGTGCACGACGAGGCTGAGCGCGATCGCCACCAGGCCGGCGACCAGCGCGATCGCCGCGCTCAGCTTCCATCTCAGCCCGGTCCGCAGCCCCGCGCGTTCCACGCGCCGCATCGGGCGCCGAATGATCCCCCGCATGTCCCGCTCCGCTCAGGCCCTCAACTTGTAGCCGAACCCGCGGACCGTCTCGATCCGGTCCTGGCCGATCTTCTGGCGCAGCCGCTGCACATGGACGTCGACGACCCGGGTGTCCCCGCCCCAGCCGTACTCCCAGACCCGCTCCAGCAGCTTGTCGCGGGAGAGCACGGTGCCGGGCGCCCCGGAGAACTCCAGCAGCAGCCGCATCTCGGTCGGGGTGAGTGCCACCGGGCGTCCGGCCCGGCGCACCTCCATGCCCTCGGTGTCGATCTCCAGCTCGCCGAAGACCAGCGGCCCGCCGTTCGGGTCCGCCGCGGCCCCGGAGCCGGGCGTGGTTCCGCCGGCGTGCCCGAAGCGGCGCAGCACCGCGCGGATCCGGGCGACCAGCACGGCGCCGTCGAACGGCTTGGTCACGTAGTCGTCGGCGCCCGCCTCCAGGCCGAGGACGACGTCGATGGAGTCGGCGCGCGCCGAGAGCATGATCACCGGCACCGTCGACTCGTCCCGGATGCGACGGCACAGGCTGACGCCGTCCAGGCCCGGGACCATGACGTCGAGCAGCGCGATGTCGGGCCGGTTCGCCCGGAACGACTCCAGCCCGGAGAGCCCGTCGGGCATGGCGGTCACCGCGAAGCCGTCCCGCTCCAGGGCGAGCTGGGTGGCCTCGCGGATGACGTCGTCGTCCTCGACGAACAGGACGTGGGTCTGGTCTGCCATCCCGGTGCTCTCAGTCCTTGTGCTTGTGGTCGGTCAGTTGTCCGGCGCCGGCGGCGTCGAGTCCCCGCCGACGGACTTGCTGTAGTCGTTGTGGACGGCCTTCCCCTGGGCGAAGCGCCCCGCCCTCCACTCGTAGGGGATGACGTCCTCGCCGGACGGGCGCGAGATCGGGTCGCCCCTGCGGTAGACCTGCCTGGTCACGGTCAGGACGCCCTGGACGATCTCCGCGTAGACCGGGGACTCCTCCGACCGGAAGACATTCTTGTACGCGCCGTTCTCGTCCCGGTACACGTACGAGCCGACACCCACCGCGTCCGCACAGGTCAGCACGTTGACGACGACGTCGTTCCCGGCGCCGCCGGTCAGGTCGCCGTAGGACACGTCGACCGGGTAGTCGTCGCCGTTGCACGGCTTCAGGTCGCGCTTGACCGAGGCCGACACGGCGGGGTCGTGCCGCAGCAGCGCCACCGCGTCCACCCGCCGGTAGGAGTCGGACGGACTGGGCGGCGGGGAGGCGACGGCGCCCGCCACCGCGGAGGCGTGCGCCGGTCCCTCGTCCCGCGCGCCGGTCCCCCCGGTGCCGCAGGCTGCGGCGAAAAGGCCGAGGGCGGTGACCGAGGCCGCCGCCGCGATCACCGCCATTGAACTGCCTGGGGCCCGCTCGGGCCCGGCCCCGGTCAGGCCGCGCAACGCTCCCGCTCCTCACGCTCCAGCGCGCGTGCGTCCAGATCGCGGGCCTCCAGCTCCTCGCGGAGCCGGGCGAGCGCCCGGTGCAGCGTGCTCTTGACCGTCCCCGCCGACATGCCGAGGGCGGCGGCGGTCTCCTCCGTGGACATCTGCTCCCAGTGTCGCAGCACCACGACACTGCGCTGCTTCGGTGCGAGCACCTTCATGATGTCCATCAGCAGGGCCCGGTCCGCGTGCTGCTCGGTGGCGTCCTCCACGGAGGACTCGGGGAGCTGCTCGGTGGGGACCTCCTCCAGCTTGCGCGCCCGCCACCACTCGGTACGGGTGTTGATCATCACCCGGCGCAGATAGGCGTCCGCGAGCCGCTTGTCGGCGATGCCGTCCCAGCGTCCGTACGTCCGCACCAGGGCGGTCTGCAGCAGGTCCTGGGCGTCGACCGGGTCCGGGACCAGCCGGCGGGCGCTGCGCAGCAGCGCCTCCTGCCGGGTGCGGACGTACTCCTCGAACTCGAGCACCTCACCCTGCGCCATGATCGACCGCCTCCGTTCCCCGTGTACTCCGGCCCCGTGCCGGAAGTCCCGCCGTGCTGCCTGCCCGTTGGTCGGCCGGGCACGGGAAGAAAGCTACGGAGCGGTTGTCACGAGGCTGTGCGGAGCAGCCTGCGGCCGGCAATCGGCTGTCCGTCGGTTGTGTAACGGAAGTAGGTACGGGGTAAGGAACGTGGCGCTTATGTCCCGCTATTCGCGGTTTCGCCGGTCGGGTCGCGTCGTAACGAACATCGGCCGGCTGTGACTTGGCCGTGCGTCAGCTCAGCGGCAGCCGGTACAGGCCGCCCGGCAGCGGCTCCACCAGGCCGTCCGCGACGAGTCCGTCGAGCGCGCGGGCCCGCTGCACCGGCTCGTGCCAGACCCGGTCCAGCGCCGCCTGCGGCACCGGCGCGTGCGCCTCCCGCAGCACGGCGAGAAGCTTGCCGCGCACCTGCCGGTCCGTGCCCGCGTACGTCTGGCCGCGGCGCGGCGGCCCCTCGTGCTCCGGCTTGCCCGCGAGCCGCCACGCGCACTGCGCGGCGATCGGGCAGCGCGGGCAGCCCTCGTTCTTCGCGGTGCACACCAGCGCGCCCAGCTCCATGGAGGCGGCGGCCCAGCGCGCGGCCGTCCCCTCCTCCTCCGGCAGCAGCTCCCGGGCGAGCCGCCGCTCGGCGGCCGTGGTGGCGTTCGGCGGGTACCGCACACCCGTCACCGCCCGGGCGAAGACCCGGCGCACGTTCGTGTCCAGCACCGGGTGGCGCTGCCCGTACGCGAAGGAGGCGACCGCGGCGGCGGTGTACTCACCGATGCCGGGGAGCGCCAGAAGCTGCGCGTGATCCGTCGGCACGTCACCGCCGTGCCGTTCCGTTATGGCCGCGGCCGCTCCGTGCAGGCGCAGGGCGCGGCGCGGGTAGCCGAGCCGGCCCCAGGCGCGCACCGCCTCTCCGGGAGCCTCCTTGGCGAGGTCGGCGGGGCGGGGCCAGCGTTCGATCCACTGCTCGTACACGGGGAGCACCCGGCTCACCGGGGTCTGCTGCAGCATGAACTCGCTGACCATCACGCCCCAGGGGCCCGCATCCGGGCGGCGCCAGGGGAGGTCGCGGGCGTGGGAGTCGAACCAGGCGATCACGGGGGCGTGCAGCTTCTCAGTCATGGCCTTCCGATCCTGCCACGCCTCGGCGAGTTGTGGCCGGTGGCGGCGCGGTCGCGGAGCGTCGCGTCGCGTGGCGGTGAGTGAAGAAGCCGTTCGTCCGCGGCAGTTACCAGGATGATGATCCGGAAAAGTTGTCCTCCGGGCGGCGGGTGGCGCGAGCGGGAGCGGTGATCTCTCGTACAGTTTGCGCCGTGGGATCTCTGCGCAATCCGGTCGGGCCGCTTCCCTCCTCCATCTACTGGCGACGGAGGGTCCTAATGCTGTCCGTTCTCGCCCTGTTGGCGCTGCTGATCACCTGGATCGTGACGTCGGGCGGCGGGGGCGGCAAGAACGGCGCCGACGGGCCGAACGGCAAGAACCCCGCGTCCACCATCACACCGGGGCCCTCCTCGTCCGGGCCTGCCTACAGCCAACACCCGGGCGGGCGTGACGAGTCGGGCGGCGGGGACGCCGGCGGGAGCGGCACCGGCTCGGGCGACTCCGGCTCGGACGGCAAGGGCGGCTCCGGCTCGGGAGGGTCCGACGGCGGCTCCGGCGGCGGCTCGGGCGGCGGCTCCGCCGCCGGTGGCGGCGGGGTCGGTGCCGGCGACGCGCTGCCCGCGTCCTCCTCGCTGCCCAACTGCACGTCCGGCGCGGTGACGTTGACCCTGCGCAGCGTGCACAACTCCTACTCGCCGGACCAGACGCCGGAGTTCGAACTGGTCGCGAAGAACTCCTCGTCCGGTGACTGCAAGGTCGATCTCGGGCCGAAGAAGGCGGTGCTGACCGTCACGCCGGCGGAGGGCGACGACGCGTACTGGTCGTCGGCCGACTGCCCGAAGGGCGCGGCGAGCCTGCTCTTCCGGGTGGGCGCGGGCCAGAGCATCACGTACACCGTGAAGTGGGACCGGAAGCCGAGTGCGCCGGAGTGCGCTACGCCTCCGGCGGGGGCGGCGAAGGCGGGGACGTATCTGCTGGAGGCCAACGCGCCGGGGTTCGCCAAGGCGCGGGCCTCGTTCGTGCTGTCGGCCGACTAGCACGGGCGCTGCCGCTGGTGAGGCGCCCCGCGTCGTGGCCGGGCAGGGCGTGTGTCGCCCTCCCGCGCCTGCGGTGCCCCCAGGCCCTCGAGGTACTGGGGGAGGCAGGCAGGCCCGCGGCTGCGCGGGGCGCGTGCCCGCGGCCATGACCGCTCCGGTCAGACGTACCGTTCCAGGATCGACGACTCGGCCAGGCGGGACAGGCCCTCGCGGACGCTTCGCGCTCGGGCCTCGCCGACGCCGTCCACCGTCTGGAGGTCGTCCACGCTCGCGGCGAGCAGCTTCTGGAGGCCGCCGAAGTGCTCCACCAGGCGGTCGATGATCGCGCCCGGCAGCCTCGGCACCTTCGCCAGGAGCCGGAAGCCGCGCGGGGACACCGCGGAGTCGAGGGTCTCGGGGGAGCCCGTGTAGCCCAGCGCCCGCGCCACCGTGCCCATCTCGAGGAGTTCGGCGTGGGTCAGGGCGTCCAGCTCGGCGAGCGCCTCGTCCACCGTGCGGGACCGCTTCGCCGTGGGCTCGGGGACGTAGTCCCGGACGACCAGTTCGCGGTCGGGCTCCACCCCGGCGATCAACTCCTCGAGCTGGAGCGCGAGAAGACGGCCGTCGGTGCCGAGTTCGACCACGTACTCGGCGATCTCGGTGGCGATGCGCCGGACCATCTCCAGACGCTGGGCGACCGCCGACACGTCCCGGACCGTCACCAGGTCCTCGATCTCCAGCGCCGACAGCGTGCCCGCGACCTCGTCCAGGCGGAGCTTGTACCGCTCCAGGGTGGCCAGGGCCTGGTTGGCGCGCGACAGGATCGCGGCGGAGTCCTCCAGGACGCGGCGCTGGCCGTCGACGTAGAGCGCGATCAGCCGCATGGACTGGGATACGGAGACCACCGGGAAACCGACCTGCTTCGAGACCCGGTCCGCCGTGCGGTGCCGGGTGCCGGTCTCCTCCGTCGGGATCGTCGGGTCCGGGACGAGCTGCACGCCGGCCCGCAGGATCTTCGACAGGTCCGAGGAGAGCACGATGCCACCGTCCAGCTTGCACAGCTCCCGCAGCCGCGTCGCGGCGAACTCCACGTCCAGGACGAAGCCGCCCGTGCACATCGCCTCGACGGTCTTGTCGGAGCCCAGGACGATGAGCCCGCCGGTGTTGCCGCGCAGGACCCGCTCCAGCCCGTCACGCAGGGGCGTGCCGGGAGCCACGGCACTCAGCGAGGCGCGCATCAGGCGATCGGAGCCGGCGCTCCCACCGGACTTTCCGGGAGCTGCTGCCCGGTCGTTGGCTGCCACTGCACTCCTCCGGTCGCAGGTTCTGGGGCGCCGCCGTCGTGCGCACTCGGTTCGTACGGACGGGCGAGACCTGGGCAAAGTCTACCGGCGGTCCTCCGCCTCCCGTGGGGCCTCTCGGCGACGGGAGCGCGGCAGCACCCGGAGCGCGTCCCCCATGTCCGCGACTTCCAGGACCTTCATCCCGGCCGGGACCTTGCCCGGATCGCCCGGTACGAGCGCGTGCGTGAAGCCCAGCCGGTGCGCCTCGGCGAGCCTGCGCTGCACGCCCGTGACCCGTCTGACCTCGCCCGCGAGTCCCACCTCGCCGATGGCGACGAGGTTCTTGGGCAGGGGGGTGTCGCTGGCGGCCGAGGCGAGCGCGAGGGCGATCGCCAGGTCGGCGGCGGGCTCCGAGAGCTTCACCCCGCCCACCGTCGCGGAGTAGATGTCCCGCTTGCCGAGCGCGCTGATCCTCCCGCGCTGCTCCAGCACCGCGAGCATCATCGACACCCGGGAGGTCTCCAGACCCGAGGTGGTCCGGCGCGGAGAGGGGATCTGGGAGTCCACGGTCAGCGCCTGCACCTCCGCCACCAGCGGGCGGCGGCCCTCGAGGGTGACCGTCAGGCAGGTGCCCGGGACCGGTTCGGCACGACGGGTCAGGAAGAGTCCGCTCGGGTCGGCGAGGCCCGTGATGCCCTCGTCGTGCAGTTCGAAGCAGCCGACCTCGTCCGTGGCGCCGTAGCGGTTCTTCACGCCCCGGACCAGGCGCAGCCGGGCGTGCCGGTCGCCCTCGAAGTGCAGGACGACGTCCACCAGGTGCTCCAGCAGCCGGGGACCCGCGATCGCGCCGTCCTTGGTGACGTGGCCCACCAGCAGCGTGGACATGCCGCGCTCCTTGGAGGCGCGGATCAGGGCGCCGGCCACCTCCCGCACCTGGGCCATGCCGCCGGGCGCGCCGTCGATCTCGGGCGAGGCGACCGTCTGCACCGAGTCCAGGATCAGCAGGGACGGCTTCACCGCGTCCAAGTGGCCCAGGACGGCCGCCAGATCGGTCTCGGCCGCCAGGTACAGATGATCGTCCAGGGCGCCGATGCGGTCGGCGCGCAGCCGCACCTGGCTCGCCGACTCCTCGCCGGTCACATAGAGGGTGCGGTGCTCGTCACTGGCCGACTTGGCGGCCACGTCCAGCAGCAGGGTGGACTTGCCGACGCCGGGCTCGCCCGCGAGCAGGACCACCGCGCCGGGCACCAGACCGCCGCCGAGCACCCGGTCCAGCTCCGGCACACCGGTCGGGCGGGCGGTGGCCTGACGGCCGTCGACCTGGCCGATGGGCAGCGCCGAGCTGGTGACGCGGCCCGGCGCCGTCGTACGCACCGCGGGCGCGCCGTACTCCTCGACCGTGCCCCAGGCCTGGCACTCCGGGCAGCGGCCGAGCCATTTGGCGGTCTGCCAGCCGCACTCGGTGCAGCGGTAGGACGGTCGGTCCTTGGTGGTCTTGGTACGGGCAGCCATGCGGAAACCGTAGCCCGCGGCACTGACAACGCCCCCGCGGGCCGCCCCGGGCCGCCCGGTACCGGTCACGGCCCGTCGGGTCCGGGCCGTGGAACGAAAGGTTCCTGTCCCCTTATGAGGGATCGTTTCACCCGTACGAATTAAAAGAGCTCAAGGCGCCGGAAGGAGCGCTGCGCCGCCGCCTACGGTCGCACGGGTGATGAGCAGCAGTCCGGAGACGACCACCCGCACCACCGGCGCACACCGGACAAACCGGGAGGCGCGTGACCGAGCCGCCGCGCGCACCCTCGCGCAGCGGCCGCCGGCGCGCTACGAGCCGTACCTGGACGGTCTGTTCACCTACTGCCTGTCGGTGCTGTGCGACCACGACGCGGCCACCGCCGCCCTCGGCGACGTCCTGGTGCTGGCCGAGCGGCGCGGACAGCGCGTTCCGGAGGCCGTCGACCAGCGGGCCTGGCTGTACGCACTGGCCCGCTGGGCGTGCCTGCGAGGGCTCGCCGAGGCCCGGCGGAAACGTCAGGCCACCCACGCTTCGGGCCGCCCGGCCGCCCCGAAGCGGGAGGCCGGTCCGCCCGTGGCCCCGGAGGTACTGGAGCAGCGGCGCGGTGAACTCGCCCTGCTCGCCTGGCCGGAGGCGGCGGGCACCTCCCCCGAGCAGCGCGAGGCCCTGGAGCTCGCCGTCCGCCACCACCTCGCCGCACCCGAGGTCGCCGCCGTCCTCGGCATGGCGCCCGCCGCCGCGCGCGAGCTGCTGGCGTCGGCGGCCTGCGAGGTCGAGCGCACCCGCGCCGCGCTCGCCGTCGTCGAGACCGGCGGCTGCCCGAGCGTGGCCCACCTCACCGGAGACAGCCGGCTGGTCCTCAGCGCCACCCTGCGCCGCGAGCTGGTCCGGCACGTAGACGACTGCCCCCGCTGCCGCCGCACCGCCGAGCGCGCCGTGCCCGGCCGCTGGCCCGGCGCCACGGTCACCCCGGCCGAGCTGCCGGTTCTGCAGGCGCCCCGCGCGGCCCTGCACGTCGCCCTCGCGCACCACCCCCGCGCGCGTGGCACGGCCGTGCCACGCTTCGACCGACGCGGCTTCCCGATGGACCCCAAGGACCGCGCGGCCCGCCGCGACCGCCTCCGCGCGCGTGCCGTCACCACGACCGTCGTCGCCACCGTGGTCGCCGCCCCCGTGCTCGCCCTGTGGGCCGCCTACAGAGGTGCTCCGGCCCCCGGTGAGGACGGCCGCCCGGGGGGCCCCGCGCGCGAGGCACAGGGCCCCGACGCATTCGGCGGTGACACCGGCGGCGGCTACGAGAACGCGGGAAACGCCCGGGTGAAGCCGTCCGGCGCCCCGGCCGAGAAGGGCACGGCGGACGTCTCCGTGAAGGTCGTCAGCGTCGGCGGAGCCGGCGGGAAGGGCGCCGGGGAGCTCGCGGTCGGCGCGCGCACCGACGGCGACACCACGCTGATCACGCTCACCGCGTCCGGCTCGGGACCGGTCCGCTGGTCCGTGGCCACCTCGGCGTCCTGGCTCTACTTCAGCCGGTCGGCGGGAACGCTCCGCCCCGGCGAGACGTTCACGATCAAGGTGTACGTCGACCGGCTGCGTGAGCCGTCCGGCCACTGGCACGCGCAGCTGGCGGTCTCACCGGCCGGCGCCGTGGTCACGATCGACGGCTACGGCACCGCCCCCAGCGGCCCCCCGGCCCCGCCCTCGACGCCAGCCCCCGACCCGAGTCCCTCGACCCCGGCCCACACCGACCCGCCGTCCAGCCCGCCCCCCTCGCCCTCGGACCCGCCGTCCACCCCGGCCGACCCGACACCGTCCGACCCGCCGAGCTCGTCCGCGCCGCCCACCGACGACGGCGACCCGAGCCCTTCGGACGGCTAGGGCCTGTTGCGACAGTCCCTAGGAACGCTCCGGATCCGCCGGATGCGGTGCCACCAGTGGCAGCTGCGAGGCCAGCCGCTGCTCGCACAGCTCGGCCAGCCGGTCGTAGCCGGCCTTGCCCATCAGCTCGGTCAGCTCGGCCCGGTAGGAGACGTACACCGGCTCGCCCGCGCCGTGCGCCGATGTCGCCGAGGTGCACCACCAGTGCAGGTCGTGGCCGCCCGGGCCCCAGCCCCGGCGGTCGTACTCGCCGATCGACACCTGCAGTACGCGCGTGTCGTCCGGCCGCTCGACCCAGTCGTACGTCCGCCGGATCGGCAGCTGCCAGCAGACGTCCGGCTTGGTCTCCAGCGGCTCCCGCCCCTCCTTCAGGGCGAGGATGTGCAGCGAGCAGCCCGCACCGCCGGCGAAGCCCGGACGGTTCTGGAAGATGCACGACCCCTGGAAGGGCCGGGTCTGCCGGGACCCCTCGTCGTCCTCGGAGGTCCAGCCGTTGCGGGTGCCCTCGTCGTGGTGCTGCCAGATCTCCGGCGTGAGCCTCGCCACGTGCTCGGCGACCCGCTTCTCGTCGTCCTCGTCGGAGAAGTGGGCGCCCAGCGAGCAGCACCCGTCGTCCGCGCGGCCCGCCTGGATGCCCTGGCAGCCGCTGCCGAAGATGCAGTTCCAGCGAGAGGTCAGCCATGTCAGATCGCAGCGGAAGACCTGCTCCTCGTCCGCCGGATCAGGAAACTCCACCCACGCGCGCGCGAAGTCGAGCCCCTTCTCGTCACTCACGTTCGGGGCCTTTCTGGGCGTCTTGCCGGACTTGGACGGCTTGTCGTCCTTCGCCTTTTTCGTCTTTGGCACGCGTCCAGGGTAAGTGGCCCGGGGCCGCGACGGGGACCGAGGACGCCGGTTCTGGCAGTAGCGTTCCGTACATGAGACTCGGGGTCCTGGACGTGGGTTCGAACACGGTGCATCTGCTGGTGGTGGACGCCCACCCCGGCGCACGGCCGTTGCCCGCGCACTCGCACAAGGCCGATCTGCGCCTCGCCCAACTGCTCGACGACAGCGGTGCCATCGGCGACGACGGCATCCACCGGCTGGCCGACGTGGTCCGGGACGCGCTCCAGGCCGCCGAGGACAAGGGCGTCGAGGACCTGCTGCCGTTCGCGACCTCCGCCGTCCGGGAGGCCACCAACGCCGACGACGTCCTCGCGCGCGTGGAGGACGAGACCGGCGTACGACTCCAGGTGCTCACCGGCGCGGAGGAGGCCCGGCTCACCTTCCTCGCCGTCCGCCGCTGGTTCGGCTGGTCCGCCGGCAGGCTGCTGGTCCTGGACATCGGCGGCGGCTCGCTGGAGATCGCCTACGGCATGGACGAGGAGCCGGACGCCGCCGTCTCCCTGCCGCTCGGCGCGGGCCGCCTCACCGCCGGCTGGCTGCCCGGCGATCCGCCCGCCCCCGACGACGTGCGCGCCCTGCGCCGCCACGTCCGCACGGAGATCGCCCGTACCGTCGGCGAGTTCAGCCGCCTCGGCGCCCCCGACCACGTGGTCGCCACCTCCAAGACCTTCAAGCAGCTCGCCCGTATCGCCGGTGCCGCCCGCAGCGCGGAGGGCCTCTACGTCCAGCGCGAACTCAAGCGGGAGTCCCTGGAGGCCTGGGTGCCCCGGCTGTCCGGGATGACCGCCGAGCAGCGCGGGGAACTCCCCGGTGTCTCGGAGGGCAGGGCCGGCCAGCTCCTCGCCGGCGCCCTGGTGGCCGAGGGCGCGATGGACCTGTTCGGTGTGGAGAGCCTGGAGATATGCCCCTGGGCGCTGCGTGAGGGCGTCATCCTCCGCCGTCTCGACCACATGGGCTCGGACTGAGTGCCCAAGGGGCGCGGAACCGTATCCGCACATGCCACCGCCGCCGCGTGCGAGCGGCCCCGGCATGCCGTGCAACTGCGCGGATGGCAAAGCTCACAATGGCGAACCGGCACCCCGCGTCCGGGTCGCCCGACCCCGTAAGGTGACGGACGTGGCTGAACCAAGGGACGTAAAGGTCGCCCTGTCGACGGCCTCGGTGTACCCGGAGTCGACGGCGACGGCCTTCGAGATCGCCGCGCGCGTCGGATACGACGGCGTCGAGGTCATGGTGTGGACCGACCCGGTGAGCCAGGACATCGACGCGCTGCGCCGGCTGTCCGACCACCACGGCGTCCCGATCCTCGCCGTGCACGCCCCCTGCCTGCTGATCACCCAGCGCGTCTGGTCCACCGACCCCTGGGCCAAGCTCCAACGGGCCCGCGCGGCCGCCGAGAGGCTGGGCGCCGACACCGTCGTCGTCCACCCGCCCTTCCGCTGGCAGCGGCAGTACGCCCGCGACTTCGTCACCGGGGTGTGGCGGATGGCGAACGAGACGGACGTACGGTTCGCCGTCGAGAACATGTACCCCTGGCGCTACCGCGACCGCGAGATGCTGGCCTACGCCCCCGACTGGGACGTCACCAAGGACGACTACCGGCACTTCACGATCGACCTCAGCCACACCTCGACGGCCCGCACCGACGCGCTCGCCATGATCGACCGCATGGGCGACCGGCTCGGCCACGTCCATCTCGCCGACGGCCGGGGCTCCGCCAAGGACGAGCACCTCGTCCCCGGCCGCGGCACCCAGCCCTGCGCCGAACTGCTGGAGCGGCTCCCGCACACCGGCTTCGACGGCCATGTCGTGATCGAGGTCAACACCCGGCGGGCGATGTCCAGCGCCGAGCGCGAGGCCGACCTCGCCGAGGCCCTCGCCTTCACCCGGCAGCACCTCGCCTCCGCCGTGCGGGTGCCCCGGCGATGACCGGCACCACCTCGCGCCGAAGGGGCCGGCCCCCGCGCACCGAGTCCGCCGGCACCCGCGACCGCATCCTCTCCGCCGCCCGCGAGGAGTTCTCCGAGCGCGGCTACGAGAAGACGTCCGTGCGCGGCATCGCCAAGGCCGCCGGAGTCGACTCGGCGCTGGTGCACCACTACTTCGGCACCAAGGAACAGATCTTCGAGGCGTCCATCGAGGTCGCCTTCGCGCCCGCGCTCGAAGCGCCCGACGCGATCGCCGAGGTCCCGCTGGCCGAGATCGGCGAGCGGCTGACCCGCTTCGTCCTCGGGGTCTGGGAGAACCCCACGACCCGTACCCCCCTGCTCGCGATCCTCCGCTCCGCCGTGAACAACGAGACCGCGGCGGCCGTCTTCCGCCGCCTGGTCGCGACCCAGCTCCTGCGCCGCGTGGCCGCCCAGGTGGACCTGCCGGACCCGGAGCTGCGCGCCGAGCTGGCCGCCGCGCAGTTGGTCGGCGCGGCGATGATGCGCTACGTGATCAAGCTGGAGCCGCTGGCGTCGGCGGACCTGGAGCAGATCATCGCGCGGGTCGCGCCCGTGGTGCAGGGCCATCTGACGCGGCCCTGACGCCCGTGGGCCTGCCCCGGCGCCCGTGGCCGTGAAACGCTCGTCCCGCATTCCGGACAAGCTTGTCCATCCCTTGGAGGGGCGGCGTACGCTCGGAGGAGTCAGAACTCTCTGGCAGAAGGTCTTCGAAGGAGCGAGCGACGATGCCCGAGCTGAGGTCCCGCACAGTCACCCACGGCCGCAACATGGCGGGCGCCCGCGCCCTTATGCGCGCCTCTGGTGTACCCGGTGCGGACATCGGCCGGAAGCCGGTCATCGCCGTCGCCAACTCCTTCACCGAGTTCGTGCCGGGTCACACCCACCTCCAGCCGGTCGGCCGGATCGTCAGCGAGGCGATCAAGGAGGCGGGCGGCATCCCGCGCGAGTTCAACACGATCGCCGTGGACGACGGCATCGCCATGGGTCACGGCGGCATGCTCTACTCCCTGCCCTCCCGCGACCTGATCGCGGACTCGGTGGAGTACATGGTCGAGGCCCACTGCGCCGACGCCCTGGTCTGCATCTCCAACTGCGACAAGATCACCCCGGGCATGCTGATGGCCGCCCTGCGCCTGAACATCCCGACGGTCTTCGTCTCCGGCGGCCCGATGGAGTCCGGCCGCGCCACGCTGGTCGACGGCACGGTGCGCACCCTGGACCTGGTCGACGCGATCTCCGACGCCGTCAACGACAAGATCTCCGACGAGGACATCCTCCGCATCGAGGAGAACGCCTGCCCGACCTGCGGCAGCTGTTCCGGCATGTTCACCGCCAACTCGATGAACTGCCTGACCGAGGCCATCGGCCTCTCCCTGCCCGGCAACGGCTCGGTCCTCGCCACCCACACCGCCCGCCGCGCCCTCTACGAGAACGCGGCCCGCACGGTCATGGACCTCACCCGCCGCTACTACGAGCAGGACGACGACACCGTCCTGCCGCTCAACATCGCCACCTTCCAGGCCTTCGAGAACGCCATGGCCCTGGACATCGCGATGGGCGGCTCCACCAACACGATCCTGCACCTGCTGGCCGCCGCCCAGGAGGCGGGCGTCCCCTTCGGCCTGGAGCAGATCGACGCCGTCTCCCGCCGCGTCCCCTGCCTCGCCAAGGTCGCGCCCAACGTCGCGAAGAACCGCACGTACTACATGGAGGACGTGCACCGCGCCGGCGGCATCCCCGCCCTCCTCGGCGAACTGCACCGCGGGGGCCTGCTCAACGAGGACGTCCACGCCGTCCACAGCCCCTCCCTGTCCGACTGGCTGAAGACCTGGGACGTCCGCGGCGGCTCCCCGTCGCCGGAGGCCGTCGAGCTGTGGCACGCGGCCCCCGGCTGCGTCCGCTCCGCGGAGGCCTTCTCCCAGTCCGAGCGCTGGGAGGCCCTGGACGACGACGCCGAGAACGGCTGCATCCACTCCGTCGAGCACGCCTACTCCAAGGACGGCGGCCTCGCGGTCCTCAGGGGCAACCTGGCCGTCGACGGCTGCGTGGTGAAGACCGCCGGTGTCGACGAGTCGATCTGGACCTTCGAGGGCCCGGCGGTGGTCTGCGAGTCGCAGGAGGAGGCCGTCCAGCGGATCCTCACCCAGGAGGTCAAGGACGGCGACGTCGTCGTCATCCGCTACGAGGGCCCCAAGGGCGGCCCCGGCATGCAGGAGATGCTCTACCCGACCTCGTACCTGAAGGGCCGCGGCCTGGGCAAGAGCTGCGCCCTGATCACCGACGGCCGCTTCTCCGGCGGCACCTCCGGCCTGTCCATCGGCCACGCCTCCCCGGAGGCGGCGTCCGGCGGCACCATCGCCCTGGTCCAGGACGGCGACCGCATCCGCATCGACATCCCGAACCGCACGATCGAGCTGCTGGTCGACGAGGCGGAGCTGGCCCGCCGCGGCCAGGCGCTGGCCGGGGCGTACGCCCCGAAGAACCGCGAGCGCAAGGTCTCCGCCGCGCTGCGCGCCTACGCGGCCATGGCGACCAGCGCCGACAAGGGCGCGGTGCGTGATGTGAGCAAGCTGGGCTGACCCGGAGTTCCGTGCGGGGCCGCCTCCATCACCGGAGGCGGCCCCGCGCGCTGTCTCACCAGGCCGAGGGATCCTTCTCGGGCACCGTGAACACGGTGCCGTCGGGGGCGCCGGCGTGGACGCGGGGGCCGACGAGGAGCGGGGCCGGCAGCACGGCGGTGACCGTGCCCGAGTTCCGGCCGAGCCGGGGCGGCGTCTGCCCCACCAGGCTCCCGTCGCGCGCGTCGACGGCGATCAGCCGCCCGTCGGGCGCGTTGAAATAGACGTGCCCGGCGGAGGAGACCGGTGCCGAACCACGGCTCACGGACGTCTCCAGGTGCCACAGCCGCCGGCCCGTACCCAGGTCGACGGCGTCCAGCGAGCCACCGGCCGCCAGTACGTGCACCACACCGCCGCGCACGTCGGCCTGGGGCGCCACCCGCCGCACCGGCAGCGCGACCCGGCGCTCCGAACGCGATGCGGGCGCATAGCGCACGACACCGGTCGCGTCCCCCGTGGCCGGATCGACGGCCAGCAGGAACAGCGCACCGCCCTCACTGCCGACGACCTGCAGCGAGCCCTTCAGCCGCGCGTTCCACCGGACGGCGCCGGAGGCCGGGTCGAGGGCGGTGATCAGCGTGTCCGCGCCGTCCGCCGAGGTTCCGGCCGCGTAGGCCAGGGGGTCACCGCCGGGGAGGGTCAGCGCGGGGGTGTCCCGTTCGGAGACCCGGCGGTGCCACTTGGGGGCTCCCGACGACACGGACGACCCCGTGACCGTTCCGTCGGTGCCGGTGACCAGCAGCATGCCGCCGCCGAACCGCGCCGCTCCGTGCGCGTGCAGGTCCCGCTGCCACCGCGGCTCACCCGAGGCGGGGTCGAGCGCCGCCATCCGGCGGCCACCGTCCACCGGCACCAGGAGCAGGCCGTCCGCGAGGGCCGGCGCCCCGCCTGCCCATTTCCCGGCGACCGGGTGCCGCCACAGCAGCGCACCGTTCGCCGGGTCGAGCGCGAACGCCACGCCCGCCCGGACACACAGCAACTTCCCGCTCCCGTACACGCACTGCGGCATCCCGGAGCCCTTGCCCGCCGGCTTCGCCTGCCACGAGGCGACGGTGGCGGTACCGGCCGGCACACCCGTCGACCGGGCGACCGGAGCGCCGGCGTCGCCCGGCCACAGCAGCCCGGTGAGCGCGCCGCCCAGCACGACGGCGAGCACCCCGGCGGCCAGGGCCACCCGCCTGCCGGACCAGATCCGGGGCCGCGGCCCGGGCTCGGACTCGGGCGCGGGCGCCGGCTCCGCCGCGGCGGACCTGGGCGGCGGGGTGTCGTCGCCGGTGCGCTGCGCGGGTATGAACGCCTGGGTGTCGTACGAGGCGGCCACCGAGCGCAGTTCCCGCATCAGCTCGTCCGGCGTCGGCCGGTCCTCCGGCTCCTTCGCCAGACAGCGCAGCAGCAGCGGCGCCAGGCTCTCCGGCACCCCGGTCAGATCCGGCTCGTCGTGCACCACCTGGTACGCGACGACATAGGGGCTGTCCGAGTCGAACGGCCCCCGCCCGGTGGCCGCGTGCACCAGCACCGACCCGAGGGCGAAGATGTCCGCCGCCGGGCCGACCTCCCTGGGACGCCGGAACTGCTCGGGCGCCATGAACGGCGGTGTCCCGATCAACTTGCCGGTCTCGGTCCGCAGTTCACTGTCCTTGGGCCGGGAGATGCCGAAGTCGATGACCTTCGGCCCGTCCTCGGCGAGCAGGACGTTGCTCGGCTTGAGGTCCCGGTGCACGACGCCCACCCGGTGGATGTCGCGCAGGGCCTCCGCCAGTCCGGCCATCAGACGCCGAAGCTGCGCCGGCGGCATGGGCCCGTTCCGCTTGACGTGGTCCGACAGGGTCGGGCCGGGGATGAACAGGGTTGCCATCCAGGGCCGTTCGGCGTTCGTGTCGGCGTCCACGACCGGAGCCGTGAAGGCCCCGCTCACCCTGCGGGCCGCGGCCACCTCCTGCCGGAAACGCCCCCTGAATTCCCGGTCCCTGGCGAACTCTGCGTGCACGACCTTCACCGCGAGCTTCAGCCCGGAGTCGCTGCGGGCCAGATGGACCACGCCCATGCCACCGGAACCCAGACACGACTCCAGGCGGTACTGACCGGCGTACTCGGGAAGTTCCGCTTCCGCGCCGGCTCCGGTGCTGCGCTGCGGCGCCATGGACCACCCCCGTGCTCTTCGTCCGTGCGCGCGACGCACGGAGCCTAGTCGATGACTCGTACGAGACCGAGGCGGCTTGCTAGCCTCCGCGTGCGAGTCGCGCACCCGGGTCCCGGGACGCGGCGCGCGAGGCAATGAAGGGACCCCATCGCATTCATGGGGCTCAACGGGGGAGGACTGTCATGTCCGTCGACCACACCGACGCGTCCGCGAGCGCCGTGAACAACGACTCGCTGACGGCGGAGGCCGCCGTACGCACGTACTCGGTCGCCCCGGGCGTCCGGCTGAACGTCCGCAGCGGTCCCGGCACCGGCTACGGCATCGTCCGGGTGCTGGCCGAGGGCGCCAGCGTCCCGATCTTCTGCCAGACGCCCGGCACCACCGTGACGGGCCCCTACGGCACCTCGAAGATCTGGGACAACATCAACAACGGCGAGTTCGTCTCCGACGCCTACGTACACACCGGCAGCGACGGCTACGTCGCCTCCCGCTGCTCCTGACCCCGCCCGGAGCCCGCCGGCGTCCGGAGCCATAATCGTCCCGTGAGCGACGAAACCGGCACCCCGGAGGACCAGGCGGGCTCCGCGCGCGGCGAGACCACCGCCGGCGGCCCCCGGCCCGAACCCCTCCGCTTCTTCGGCACCTCCTGGGTGGACCACGACCACGGGTACGCGGCCCGCCGGGCCGGCGTGGCGACCGGCTCCCTCGCCGCGGCCGTCGTCTCCTGCCTGGTGCTGCGCTTCGCCTACGACGGCCTCCAGATCGCCGGCACCGGCGCCTTCGTGACCGTGCTGATCATCGCCATGTTCGCGATCTGCAGCGCGCTGGCCTTCCGCAACACCTGGGAGGGGTTCGGCAGGCGCCACGACCCCCAGCGGCAGGCCTCGCTGCGCGGCCTGCTCGCCATCGGCTTCGTCGGCTCCCTGCTGGCCTACTTCTTCCGCGCCCTCACCGAAGCCCCGGGCGAGAAGCTGCACCGCGAGGAGTACGACAAGGCCCGCGAGGAGTACGAGCGCCGGTCCTCCCGGCGCACGGGCGACCCGTCGAAGCGCAAGCGCCGCCGCTGACACGGCTCCGGCGGAGCGGCTCGCAGCCGCCCCCGTGAACCCGCCTGTGTCCCCGCCCCCGGCGTGGACAGCATGGCGGTATGACCACGTCCCACACCGCCGAGCCGTCGCGCGGCCTGCGCGCCCGCTCCTTCAACGCGGCGGCCGCCCAGTACGCCGCGAACCGCCCCTCCTACCCGGCCGCCCTCCTGGACACCGTGGAGGAGCTGGCCGGCCGCCCCCTGTCCGGCGCCCGGGTCGTGGACGTCGGCGCCGGCACCGGTATCGCCACCGCCCTGCTGCGGGACCGAGGGGCCGATGTCCTCGCGGTCGAACCGGGGGAGGGCATGGCCGCCGAGTTCCGCCGCGCCCTGCCGGACGTCCCTCTCGTGCGGGGCAACGGCAACGCCCTCCCCCTCGCCGGCGCCCACGCCGATCTCCTCACCTACGCCCAGGCCTGGCACTGGACCGACCCCGCCCGGGCGGTGCCGGAGGCGCTGCGCGTGCTGCGTCCGGGCGGGGCGCTGGCGCTGTGGTGGAACACCGACGCCGTCGACCTCGAGTGGATCGCCGAGTCGGCGGAGCGGACCGCCCGCTTCTTCGGTGTCGACATCCCCGCCGAGAAGCGCGGTGCCGGCGACCGAGCGCAGGCCGACCCCAGCGGGCGCCTCCGCTTCACCCGCCGTGACATCCGCTGGAGCCGCCGCGTCCCGCTGGACACCCACCTCGCCAACATCGGCAGCCACTCGGCGTTCCTGGTCGCCCCGGCGGAGCGCAGGGACGCCTTCCTCGAAGAGGAGCGCGGCCATCTGCTGAAGGTCTTCCCGGACGGCGTCGTCGAGGAGACGTACGACGTGCTCCTGCTCGTCGCCGCCAAGTCCTGACGCCTCATCACCGATGGCGGGGAAGCGGCGGCCGGTGTACACCGGCCGCCGCTTCCGTCCGTGGTGCGCACGAACACGCCCCTTGACGGCACCGGCCCGCCGGGACAATTATTCATCACGTGATGAATTACTTGCCCGACCCGCCCCGTCCAGCGGCACCGGACGCCGTCCGCGCCGACGGCCTCACCGTCGTCCGCGGCTCCCGCACCGTCCTGCGACACCTGGCCTTCACCGTCGCGCGTGGCCAGGTCACCGGCCTGCTCGGTCCCTCCGGGTGCGGCAAATCCACTCTCATGCGCTCCATCGTCGCCACCCAGGCCAAGGTCTCGGGCACCCTCGACGTCCTCGGCCGCCCCGCCGGACACCCCACCCTGCGCAGCCGCATCGGCTACGTCACCCAGGCCCCCTCCGTCTACGACGACCTGACCGTCCGCCAGAACCTCGACTACTTCGCCTCGATCCTCGACCCCGGCCGCGCCAAGCCCGACCGCCGCGACGACGTCGCCCGCGTCCTCACCGACGTCGACCTCACCAGCCACGCCGACGCCCTCGCCGGCAACCTCTCCGGCGGCCAGCGCAGCCGCGTCTCCCTCGCCGTCGCCCTCCTCGGCGCCCCCGAACTCCTCGTCCTGGACGAACCGACGGTCGGCCTCGACCCCGTCCTGCGCCGCGACCTGTGGAACCTCTTCCACGCCCTCGCCGCCGACCGGGGCGTCACCCTGCTCGTCTCCTCCCACGTCATGGACGAGGCCGAGCGCTGCCACCGGCTGCTCCTTATGCGCGACGGGCGCATTCTGGCCGACGACACGCCCGACGCCCTGCGCACCCGTACCGGCACCGACACCGTCGAGGCCGCCTTCCTCCGACTGGTGGACCAAGCCGCCGCCGCGGACCGCACCCAGGAGACGACCCGATGAGCACGACGTCCCCGGCCGCCGCCGCCCCGACCGGCGCGTTCAGCGCCGCCCGCACCACCGCCACCGCGGCCCGTGTCCTGCGCCAACTCCGGCACGACCCGCGGACCATCGCGCTGATGATCCTCGTCCCCTGCCTGATGCTGGTCCTGCTGCGCTTCGTCTTCGACGCCAGCCCCCGCACCTTCGACAACATCGGCGCGTCGCTGCTCGGCATCTTCCCGCTGATCACGATGTTCCTGGTGACCTCGATCGCCACCCTGCGCGAACGCACCTCGGGCACCCTCGAACGCCTCCTCGCCATGCCCCTGGGCAAAGCGGACCTCATCGCCGGCTACGCGCTCGCCTTCGGCGCCCTCGCCATCGTCCAGTCCGCCCTCGCCACCGGACTCGCCCGCTGGCTCCTCGGCCTGGATGTCACCGGCTCGGCCTGGCTGCTCCTGCTCGTCGCGCTCCTCGACGCCCTGCTCGGCACGGCCCTCGGTCTCTTCGTCTCGGCCTTCGCGGCCTCCGAGTTCCAGGCGGTCCAGTTCATGCCCGCGGTGATCTTCCCCCAGCTCCTGCTCTGCGGACTCTTCACGCCCCGCTCCGACATGCACCCCGTCCTCGAGGCCATCTCCGACGTCCTGCCCATGTCGTACGCCGTCGACGGCATGAACGAGGTCCTCCACCACACCGACATGACCACCACGTTCGTACGCGACGTACTGATCGTGGCCGGCTGCGCGGTCCTGGTCCTGGCCCTCGGCGCGGCGACCCTGCGACGGCGGACCGCCTAGAGCCTGCCGGGGGAGGCGGCCCCCGTTCCGCCAGCCGGACAACGGCCCGGACCCGGCCGCCCCGGTGCGAGACTGAACCGCATGAGCCAGAAAGTCGCAGTCCTCGGCACCGGCAAGATCGGCGAAGCCCTGCTCAGCGGAATGATCCGGGCCGGGTGGGCCCCCGCCGACCTCCTGGTCACCGCCCGCCGCCCCGAACGCGCCGAAGAACTCCGCGCCCGCCACGGAGTCACCCCGGTCACCAACACCGAGGCCGCCAAGACCGCCGACACCCTGATCCTCACGGTGAAGCCGCAGGACATGGGCGCTCTCCTGGACGAACTCGCCCCGCACCTCCCCGCCGACCGCCTGGTCATCAGCGGCGCCGCCGGCATCCCGACCTCCTTCTTCGAGGAGCGCCTCGCCGCCGGCACCCCGGTGGTCCGCGTCATGACGAACACCCCCGCCCTGGTCGACGAGGCCATGTCCGTCATCTCAGCCGGCAGCCACGCCGGGGAGGCGCACCTCGCCCACGCCGAGGAGATCTTCGGCGGCGTCGGCAAGACCCTGCGCGTCCCCGAGACCCAGCAGGACGCCTGCACCGCGCTGTCCGGCTCCGGCCCGGCGTACTTCTTCTACCTTGTCGAGGCCATGACCGACGCCGGCATCCTGCTCGGCCTGCCCCGCGACAAGGCCCACGACCTGATCGTCCAGTCCGCCATCGGCGCCGCGGTGATGCTCCGCGACAGCGGCGAGCACCCGGTCAAGCTGCGCGAGAACGTGACCTCCCCGGCCGGTACGACGATCAACGCCATCCGCGAGCTGGAGAACCACGGCGTCCGCGCCGCCCTCATCGCCGCCCTGGAGGCCGCCCGAGACCGAAGCCGCGAGCTGGCCTCCGGCAAGAAGGACTGACAAAGAACGACCGACGGGAAACACCGGATCGAGCGGCACCCCCGGGGCGGCGGGTCACCAAGTCCTCTCCCCCCACCGCCCCGGAGCCCGCCTCGTCCTAATGGACCGGTGCCGGTGCGGGCTCGGAGGCGGCCGGCATCAGACCGATCGCCCGATAGGCGGCGTCGACGGTCGGCCGGGCCATCGCCCGGGCCTTCTCAGCGCCCCGGCGCAGCACCCCTTCCACATACGAGGGATCCGCGCACAGCTCCCGGTGCCTCGCCTGCACCGGCCCGAACACCTCCACCACGGCCTCCGCGGTGTCCTTCTTCAGGGCACCGTAGGAGTCGTAGTCACCGGCCAGCGTCTCCGGGTCCCCGCCCGTGCACGCGCCGAGGATCTCCAGCAGGTTCGCCACCCCCGGCCGCGCTGTGCGGTCGTACTCCACGTCCCGGCCGCTGTCGGTCACGGCCCGCATGACCTTCTTGCGCACCACGTCCGGCTCGTCGAGGAGATAGACGATGCCCGGCCCGGAGTCGTCGGACTTCCCCATCTTCGACGTCGGGTCCTGGAGGTTCATCACCCGGGCGGCCACCTCCGGAGGCGTGGCTCTGGGCACCACGAAGGTGTGCCCGTACCGCTGGTTGAACCGCACCGCCAGATCCCGCGTCAGCTCGACGTGCTGCGTCTGGTCCTCTCCGACCGGCACCTCGTCGGCCCCGTAGGCCAGGATGTCCGCGGCCATCAGCACCGGGTACGTCAGCAGCGACAGCCGCACGCTCCCGCCCCGCTCCTGTTCGCGCCGCGCCTTCTCCTTGTACTGGATCATGCGGCGCATCTCGCCGTCCGTCGCCACGCACTCCAGCAGGTACGACAGGCGCGTGTGCTCGTCGACGTGGCTCTGCAGGAACACGGTGCACAGCTCCGGGTCGAGCCCTGACGCGAGCAGCAGCGTCGCCGCCTGCCTGCTCAGTCTGAGCACCCGTGCCGGATCGTGGTCCACCGTCAGCGCGTGCAGGTCGACGACGCAGAACAGGGCGTCCGACCTGTGCTGGTCCACCTCGACCCAGCGCCGCATGGCTCCCAGGTAGTTCCCCAGGGTCAGATGCCCGGTCGGCTTGATCCCGCTGAAGACCCGTGTCATCTCGGCTCCATCTCCTGATCGAGACCGCCGTTCCGGCCGGCCGGCCTCCGGAGTCCTGGAGGAGATACGAGAACGGCCGCCGAAGCGGCGGCCGTTGAGTGCATACGTGCGTCGGCCGCCGTCAGGCGGCCCACCAGAGCTGGGTACACGTACGCGTGGTCATGTCGTCAGAGTACGCCTCCCGTCCGGCCTCCCGGGGGGAGTTGACACACCCCGACCCCGTGCGTACTGTTCTCCGAGTTGTCCGACGTGAGCGCCGACCCCGGTCGGTCCCCGGACAGCGATTCCGCAGTACAACCCACTTCATCGACGTTCAGCGTCGACTGTTTTGGCGTGCGTATTCGCGAAATGAGGAATCCGCGTTCGAAAGGGCGCAGCCCCCGATTAGCTCGGGAGTCGGGAATCCGCTAAAGTCTCACTCGCCGGAACGGCCCAACAGCCGCGAAGACAAACCCGCCGACAGGGAATCGGACGCCGAAAGGATCTGATAGAGTCGGAACCGCCGGAAAGGGAAACGCGAGAGCGGAAACCTGGAAAGCACCGAGGAAATCGGATCGAGAAAAGATCTGATAGAGTCGGAAACGCA
>NZ_JBVIYV010000006.1:0-943 GCF_055592265.1 Streptomyces sp. NPDC041129
GTTACATTCCGAACCCGGAAGCTAAGCCTCACAGCGCCGATGGTACTGCAGGGGGGACCCTGTGGGAGAGTAGGACGCCGCCGAACAATCTTTGGAGGACCCCTGGTCCCAGCGTTCAGCTGGGACCAGGGGTCCTTTTGTTTTTACAATGCTTGCGGTACCTAAGACAGGAGTCACCATGTCCACCAACTCTCCCGACGATCGACCGGAGCGCGACCAGCGGCGACGGGACAGTGGTGACCGTGGTGACCGCGGCGGCTACCGCGGGGACCGTGGCGGCTACCGCCGTGACAACGATCGCCGTGACAACGACCGTGGCGGCTACGGCCGTCGCGATGACAGCCGCGGGGGCGGCCACAGCGACCGTGGTGACCGCGGTGGTTTCCGCCGGGACGACAACCGGGGCGACTTCCGTCGTGACGACCGGCGTGATGACCGTCGGGGCGACGACCGTGGTGGTTTCCGTCGCGACGACCGCCGTGACGACCGCCGGGGCGGTGGCTACGGCGAGCGCGGTGGTGAGCGTGGCAGCTACGGCCGGCGCGATGACCGTCGCGAGGGCGACCGGGGCCAGCGTCCGGGCTTCCAGCGCGACGACCGCGACCGCGGGCCGCGCAGGGACGACCGCGGTGACCGCGGCTTCCGCCGTGACGACCGCCGCGACGACCGTGGCGGCTACGGCCGTCGCGATGACAGTCGCGGGGGCGGCCACAGCGACCGTGGTGACCGCGGTGGTTTCCGCCGGGACGACAACCGGGGTGACTTCCGTCGTGACGACCGGCGTGATGACCGTCGGGGCGACGACCGTGGTGGTTTCCGTCGCGACGACCGCCGTGACGACCGCCGTGGCGGTGGCTACGGCGAGCGCGGTGGTGAGCGTGGCAGCTACGGCCGGCGCGATGACCGTCGCGAGGGCGACCGGGGCCAGCGTCCGGGCTTCCAG
>NZ_JBVIYV010000006.1:1042-202318 GCF_055592265.1 Streptomyces sp. NPDC041129
GCGCGACGACCGCGACCGCGGGCCGCGCAGGGACGACCGCGGTGACCGCGGCTTCCGCCGTGACGACCGCGGTGGCTTCCGTCGTGACGACGACCGGCGTGACGACCGGCGGGACGACCGCGGTGGCTTCCGTCGTGACGACGACCGGCGTGACGACCGCCGCAGCGACGACCGGGGCGGCTTCCGCCGGGACGACAACCGGGGCGATCGGGGCGGCTTCCGTGGCCGGGACGACCGGGGCGCCCGTGGGCCGCGCCGGGACGACCGGGGCGGCCGGCCCGGCGGCTTCCGGGGACGTGACGGGCGCGACGACCGCCGGGACGACCGGCGTGGTGGCGGCCGTTTCCGGGACGAGCGCGACCGGGACCGCGAGCCGATCAAGCGGCTGCCTATCCCGGAGGACGTCACCGGTGACGAGATCGACAAGGACGTCCGGCAGGAGCTGCAGAGCCTGCCCAAGACGCTCGCGGAGGACGTCGCCAAGAACCTGGTGATGGTCGCGCGGCTCATCGACGAGGACCCCGAGGGTGCCTACGGCTACTCCCGGGTGGCCCTGCGGCTGGCCTCCCGGGTCGCCGCCGTGCGTGAGGCCGCCGGCTTCGCCGCGTACGCCAACCAGAAGTACAGCGAGGCTCTCGGCGAGTTCCGGGCCGCGCGGCGGATGACCGGCACCGTGGAGCTGTGGCCCGTCATGGCCGACTGCGAGCGCGGCCTCGGCCGCCCGGAGAAGGCCCTCGACATGGCCGGCGCCCCCGAGGTGCACAAGCTGGACAAGGCCGGTCAGGTCGAGATGCGGCTCGTGGCGGCCGGCGCCCGGCGCGACATGGGCCAATTGGACGCGGCCATCGTGACCCTGCAGAGCCCCGAGCTGGCCTCCAACTCGGTCCAGGCCTGGACCGCGCGCCTGCGCTACGCCTACGCCGACGCGCTGCTGGCGGCCGGCCGGGAGAGCGAGGCGCGGGAGTGGTTCGCGAAGGCCGTGGAAGCCGACCGAGACGGCAGCACGGACGCCTCCGACCGGCTCGCCGAGCTGGACGGCGTCGAGTTCGTCGACGCGCTCGACGAGAGCGACGGTGCCGCCGACCAGGCCGACCAGGCCGACCAGGCCGACGACGAGGGCCGTGACGAGCAGTCGGACGAGGAGTCGGACGAGGACAAGGACTGACGTCCGAAGAAGGTGAAAGGGCGGGACCCCGGGGTCCCGCCCTTTCGCATGTCCGGGGCCGGGTCAGAGCTCCAGCGCGCGCAGCACCAGTCCCGACGCCGGCTTCGGGCCGAAGGACGTGGACTTGCGGGGCATCTTCACGCCCTGCCGGGCCAGTTCGCGTACGACCTCCTCGCGAACCGGGTGCAGCAGGACGGCCGTGCTGCCGTCCTGCTCGGCCTTCGCGACGGTGGCCGCCGTGTCATGGATGTAGGCGATGTGGGCGGGGGAGTCCTCGGGGACGTGCCAGACGTGCTCGAGGAGCGTGGCGTGCAGGACGGTGGCGTCCAGGGATCGCCAGGCGGCCGGGCGGTCGGCGGGGATCGTCCGGTCCAGGAGGCCTGCGTCCGGGCGGTCGAGCAGGTGGAAGGCGCCGTCACCGGCCAGCAGGAAGGCGTTGCCCGCGCAGGCCGCGTCCGCCAGCACCTCCTGCGCCTTGGCCAGCGGCACGTCGAGGCGCCGTACCCGGAACAGCCCGTCCAGGGCCGCCAGCGCGTCCCTGACGGGCAGTCCGTGCAGCAGGCGGTGGATGGCGCGGACGCGGAGCGGGTAGCGGGCGGTGTCGACCAGCAGGACCAGACCGTGGTCCCAGGGGCTGGGCGAGGGGTGTTCCGCGCGCAGCCGCAGGTAGGTGGCCCAGCGATGGTGGCCGTCGGCGATGAGGGCCTGGTGCTGCGCCAGGTCGGACTGGATGCCGGCCAGGTCGGCGGGGGCGGTGACCGACCACAGGCGGTGGTGGAAACCGTCCTCGGTGGTCGTCGCCAGCAGCGGAGGGCCGGTCACCGTGCGCTCGACGACCTCGGCCGCCGTGCCGTTGCCGTGGTAGGTCAGCAGCAGCGGCTCGAGGTTGGCGCGGGTGGCGCGCATCAGGGCGGCGCGGTCCGCGACGACCGGGGGCATGACGTCCTCGTGCGGCAGCACCACGCCCTCGGCAGGGGCGGAGACGCGCAGGGCGCCGATGACACCGCGCTGGAGCATGCCGTCGCCGTCCCGCTGCTCGTACACGTACAGAGCGGGATCCGGATCGGGGGCCAGCACGCCTTCGGCGAGCCAGCGGCGCAGGGTGTCCGCAGCCTGTTCGTTCCGGGCGTCAGGGGTACCTGCCTGGGGGAGGATCAGCCGGACGATGTTGTGCGGGTCGGCGGACTCGAGGTGGTGCAGGCCGTCGGGGCGTACGACGACGTCGTACGGGGGAGAGGTGACGGAGGCCAGGCTGCCGACCCGGTCGGGGTCGTAACGAAGGCCTCGGAACGGGGTCAGTTCCAGGCCTCGGCGCACCGTTGCTTCCGAGTGACCTGCTGTGTTCATCCCGGCATCGTACGTGTGTCAGTGGGGTGGGGGATGATCGGGGGAAAGACGGTCGAACGAGGAGCGATTGCAATGAGCCAGGGCGTCAGGACGAGGCCCGAGGGCAGTGGGCAGCCCCTGAGCGAGGCGTACGACACGGCGCTGCTCGATCTGGACGGGGTGGTGTACGCGGGCGGGAACGCGATCGCGCACGCCGTCGACTCGCTGGAGCGGGCCCGAGCGGGCGGCATGCATTTGGCATACGTCACCAACAACGCCCTACGGACACCGGACGTCGTGGCGGACCATCTGACGGAGCTGGGGATACCGACCGGCGCGGACGACGTCATCACCTCGGCGCAGGCGGTCGCCCGGCTGATCAGCGAGCAGGTGCCGGCCGGCGCCCGGGTGCTGGTGATCGGCGGTGAGGGGCTGCGGGTGGCGCTGCGCGAACGCGGTCTGACGCCGGTGGAGTCGGCGGACGACGACCCGGCGGCGGTGGTGCAGGGGTACGGCGGCCCGGATCTGACGTGGTCCCGGTTCGCGGAGGCCTCGTACGCGGTGGCGAGGGGCGTGCCGTGGTTCGCGTCCAACACCGACCTGACCATTCCGAGCGGACGCGGGATCGCGCCGGGCAACGGCGCGGCCGTGGAGGTCGTACGGATCGCGACGGGCGCGGAGCCGCAGGTCGCGGGCAAGCCGCTGCCGCCCATGCACCGGGAGACGATCCTGCGGACGGGCGCCGAGCGGCCGCTGGTGGTCGGGGACCGGCTGGACACCGACATCGAGGGCGCGTTCAACGGCGGCGTGGACTCACTGCTGGTGCTGACCGGTGTCACGGACGGCCCCCAGCTGCTGGCCGCGCCGCCGCGGCACCGGCCGACGTACGTGGACGCCGATCTGCGCGGGCTGCTCACAGGGCAGCCGGAAATCACCCGTGAGGGTGACGGTTTCCGGTGCGGAGGGTGGACGGCGACCGCGGCCGACCGACTGGAGCTCGAAGGCGACGGCGAGGCCCTGGACGGACTGCGAGCGCTGTGCGCGGCGGCCTGGACGGCGGCCGGGGACGGCTCCTGCGAGCTGGACGGGGAGAAGGCGCTGGCGCGGCTGGGACTCTGACGGCCAGACGGTGCCCGGTCGCCCAGGCGGTGACCGGGCACCGGGCGGAGCCGGGCCTGTCACCGGGTTCCGGGGCGGCGTTCCCGGGCACCCGGCTCCAGTCCCGCGGAGAAGGCGGCATCGAGATCCTATGGGAGGGTAGGCTAACCTAACCTCGTGTTGGTCGACAGTCCTCCGGAACCGCGCGCGGGCACCGCCCCCGCGCCCCCAACCCGCCGGGCGGTGAGGGCCCTTGGGCTCCTGCTCTCGGTCGTGATCCTGGTGCTCGTCGCCCTGGCGAGCATCGCGGTCGGCGCGAAAGCGCTGTCGCCGGACCAGGTCTGGCACGGCGTCTTCCACAGCACGGGGACCTACGGCGACGTCGTCGTCGACGAGCGGATGTCGCGCACGATCCTCGGTCTGCTGGCCGGTGCCGCGCTCGGCCTGTCCGGCGGGGTGCTGCAGGCACTGACCCGCAATCCGCTGGCCGACCCCGGGCTGCTCGGCATCAACGCCGGCGCCTCCGCCGCCGTCGTCACGGCGCTCACCTTCTTCGGTGTCACCAGCCTCACCGGCTACGTGTGGTTCGCGTTCGGCGGCGCCGCGGCGGTCGGCGCCCTGGTGTGGTTCCTCGGCGGCAGCCGGGGCGCCACCCCGGTCCGGCTGGCGCTCGCCGGCACGGCGATCAGCGCCGCGCTGTACGGCTATCTCCAGGCCGTGATGATCATGGATGGCGCGGCGCTGGGCAAGATGCGCTTCTGGACGGTGGGTTCGCTGGCCTCGGCCACGGACTCGACCATCGCGCAGGTGCTGCCGTTCCTCGGGGCCGGCACCCTGCTGGCGCTCGGGCTCGCCCGGCCGCTGAACGCCATGGCGATGGGCGACGACACCGCCCGCGCCCTCGGTGCGAACCTCCACCGCACCCGGGCCCTCGCCATGCTCGCGGCCACGGTGCTCTCCGGTGCCGCGACCGCCGCCTGCGGGCCGATCATGTTCGTCGGCCTGATGGTGCCGCACGTCGTGCGGTCCTTCACCGGCCCCGACCTGCGCTGGATCCTGCCCTACGCGACCGTTCTGTCGCCCGTGCTGCTGCTCGGCGCCGACGTCCTCGGCCGGGTGGTCGCCCGGCCCGCGGAACTCCAGGTCGGCATCGTCACCGCGCTCATCGGCGGCCCGGTCTTCATCTTTCTCGTACGACGGCGGAGGACGGCCCAGCTGTGAGGACCCGACGGATGAGCCGTGCCGTGCGCACCCCCGGGGGGCTGTCCCTGCGCCTGGACGTCCGCGCGCTGATCGTCGTCGCCCTGCTGGTGCTCGCCGCCTGCGCCGCGGGCGTGGCGCTGATCGGCACCGGAGACGCCAGGATCCCGGCGGCCGACGTCCTCAGGACGCTGGCCGGCGACGGCACCGCGTACCAGGACTTCATCGTCAACGAACTGCGGCTGCCGCGCGTGCTGGTGGGGCTGCTGGTGGGCGCCTCGCTCGGCCTCGGCGGCGCCCTGTTCCAGGCGGTCTCCCGCAACCCGCTCGGCAGCCCCGACGTGCTCGGCCTGTCCCAGGGCTCGACGGCGGGCGCGCTGGTCGTGATCGTGCTGATGTCCGGCAGCGCCGCCCAGGTCACCGCGGGCGCGCTGGCCGGCGGACTGGTGACCGGGTTCGCCATCTACCTGCTCGCCTGGAAGCAGGGCGTGCACGGGTACCGGCTGGTTCTGGTCGGCATCGGGGTCTCCGCGATCGTCACCGCCGTCAACGGCTATCTGCTCACCAAGGCCGACCTGGTCGACGCGACCCGCGCGGTGGTGTGGATGACCGGGTCGCTCAACGGCCGCGACTGGGAGCAGGTCTGGCCGCTGCTGTGGCTGTGCGCCGTCCTCGTGCCGCTGGTCCTCGCGAACGCGCGGGGGCTGAGGATGATGGAGATGGGCGACGACGTCGCGAACGCCCTCGGGGTACGGGTGCAGCGCGTCCGGCTGGTGCTGATGGTGTCCGCCGTGCTGCTCACCGCGGCCGCCACCGCCGCCGCCGGGCCCGTCAGCTTCGTGGCGCTCACCGCGCCGCAGCTCGCCCGGCGCCTGACCCGCTCGCCGGGCCCCAACCTGCTGCCCTCCCTCTGCATGGGCGCCGCCCTGCTGGTCACCGCCGACTGGGCCGCACAGCGTGCCTTCGGCGCAGACCAGCTGCCGGTGGGCGTGGTCACCGGCGTGCTCGGCGGCTGCTATCTGCTGTGGCTGCTGGTCGCCGAGCGCAGGGCGGGCCGGATATGAGCGGCACGAAGGGCGGGCCGGACCCGCGCGGCGCGCACCCGAACACCCGAAGGAGCACTGTGAACCGCCTGTCCGCCGAGAACGTCACCCTCGCCTACGACCAGCGCGTCATCGCCGAAGAGCTGTCGGTGGAGATCCCCGACAACTCCTTCACGGTGATCGTCGGCCCGAACGCGTGCGGCAAGTCGACGCTGCTGCGGGCGCTGTCGCGGATGCTCAGGCCCAGTCAGGGCCGGGTGCTGCTGGACGGGCAGGTCATCCAGTCGATGCCGGCCAAGAAGGTCGCCCGGACGCTCGGCCTGCTGCCGCAGTCGTCCATCGCGCCCGACGGCATCACGGTCGCCGACCTCGTCGGCCGCGGCCGCTACCCGCACCAGGGCATCCTGCGCCAGTGGTCCGCCGAGGACGGACGGGTGGTCCAGGAGTCCATGGCGCAGACCGGGGTCGCCGAACTGGCCGACCGGTACGTGGACGAGCTGTCCGGCGGTCAGCGCCAGCGCGTCTGGATCGCCATGGCCCTCGCCCAGCAGACTCCGCTGCTGCTCCTGGACGAGCCGACCACCTACCTGGACATCCAGCACCAGATCGACGTCCTCGACCTGTGCGCGGAGCTGCACGAGACGCGGGGGCGGACGCTGGTGGCCGTGCTGCACGACCTCAACCACGCGGCCCGCTACGCCACCCACCTCATCGCCCTGCGCGGCGGCGAGGTGATCGCCGAGGGCGCGCCGAACGACATCGTCACGGCCGAACTGGTCGAGGAGGTCTTCGGGCTGCGCTGCCAGATCATCGACGATCCCGAGACCGGGACGCCGCTGGTGGTCCCGGCGGCCCGCAGGGCACGGCTCACAGCAGCTTCCTGAGCCGGAACAGGTCCAGCAGACTCGCGTCGAGGCGTACCCGGCCCCGGCCCCAGGCGGTCGCGAAGTTCAGTTCGCCGCCGACCAGCCCCACCAGGTCGTCGCCCGCCATGGCGAGCCTGATCTGCGCCCTCTCGCGGGGCGGCCCGGGGTGCGTGGTGTCGACCTCGATCCGGCCGTCCGTCATCCGGCCCACGAAGGTGACGTCGAGGTCGGTGATGTGGCAGCTCACCGAGCGGTCCAGGGCGGCGGCCGCCCGGACGTCGCCCTCGGCGCCCTGCATGTTGTCCGAGAGCTTTCCCAGCGCGGTGCGGCACTCCTCGATCGTGGCCATGGCCACCGACGGTACCCCAGCGGTTCGGGGTAGCGTCTGGGCATGAGCGAGTCCGTGCCCGAGGCCCCGGCAGAGGCCGTGGCGGAGGCCGAAACCGAGACCGTGCCCGTGGCCCGTCCCGCGACCGGGCCGACGGCCGACACCAACGTGTCCGGGGCCGATCCCACGAGCGGGCCGACGGCGAATACCGCCACACCCGGGGCCGATCCCGCGACCGGCCCGACGGCCGAACCCGGCCCCGGGTACGCCCCCGAGCCCGAGGACGACCCCGCGGCCCCCGCGCCCCTGGGTGTCCCGCGGGCCCCCACCGGCAACGCCGACGTCGACGCGCAGCTCCAGCGGCTGGCCGACGCCGACCACCTCGCCACCGACGGCCACGTGGAGGTGTACGAGGATGTACACAGGGGGCTGCGCGACGCGCTCACCGCGCTCGACGCGCGCCCCGGACCCCCGGTCCCCGTACCGCCGTACCAACACAGGAGCTGAACCGAACGTGGCAGGAGTCGCACGCCGTCGTCTGGACGCGGAGCTGGTCCGCCGGAAGCTGGCGCGCTCGCGTGAGCACGCCAGCCAGCTGATCGCCGCCGGACGGGTCACCGTCGGCAGGACCGTGGCGACCAAGCCGGCCACGCAGGTGGAGACGGCGGCGGCGATCGTGGTCCAGACCGACGAGAGCGACCCCGACTACGTCTCCCGGGGCGGCCACAAGCTCGCCGGCGCGTTCGAGGCCTTCGTACCGCTGGGCCTCGAAGTCCAGGGCCGGTGCGCGCTGGACGCCGGCGCGTCCACCGGCGGCTTCACCGACGTCCTGCTGCGCGCGGGCGCCGCGCACGTCGTCGCCGTGGACGTCGGATACGGCCAACTTGCCTGGGCCCTGCAGAACGATGAACGCGTCACCGTCAAGGACCGTACGAACGTACGCGAGTTGACGCTCGAGGCGATCGATGGGGAACCTGTGGATCTTGTCGTGGGTGATCTGTCCTTCATTCCGCTCGGACTGGTGCTGCCCGCCCTGAAGCGGTGCGTGAAGCCGGACGCCGACCTGGTGATGATGGTCAAGCCGCAGTTCGAGGTGGGGAAGGAACGGCTGGGCAGCGGGGGAGTCGTACGGAGTCCGCAGCTGCGGGCGGAGGCCGTGCGCGGGGTGGCCGACAAGGCCTGGGAACTGGGACTCGGCGTGCGGGGGGTCACCGCGAGTCCGCTGCCCGGACCGTCGGGCAATGTCGAGTACTTTCTGTGGCTGCGGTCCGGCGCTCCCCGCCTGGACCCGGCCGAAGTCGACCGAGCAGTGGCGGAGGGGCCGCGTTGACACAGAACCGAGCGCGTACTGTTTTCCTGCTTGCCCACACCGGGCGGCCCGCGGCCATCCGCAGTGCGGAGCTGGTGGTCAAGGGGCTGCTGCGGCACGGCATCGGGGTACGGGTGCTGGAGGAGGAGGCGCGCGACCTGCCGCTCCCGGACGAGGTGGGACTCGTCAAGGAGGCCACCCCGCAGTGCCTCGACGGATGCGAACTGCTCATCGTCCTCGGCGGTGACGGGACCCTGCTGCGCGGCGCCGAGTTCGCCCGGGCCTCGGGGGTGCCGATGCTCGGCGTCAACCTCGGACGGGTCGGATTCCTGGCCGAGGCCGAGCGGGACGACCTGGACCGGGTCGTCGACCGGGTGGTGGCACGCTCCTACGAGGTCGAGGAGCGGATGACGATCGACGTCGTCGTGCACCGCAACGGCGACATCGTGCACACCGACTGGGCGCTGAACGAGGCCGCCGTGCAGAAGGCCGGCGCGGAGAAGATGCTCGAGGTGGTCCTCGAGATCGACGGGCGGCCGGTCACGGCGTTCGGCTGCGACGGGATGGTGCTGTCGACGCCCACCGGATCCACCGCGTACGCCTTCTCCGCCGGCGGGCCCGTGGTGTGGCCCGAGGTCGAGGCACTGCTGATGGTGCCGATCAGCGCGCACGCTCTGTTCGCCAAACCGCTGGTCACCTCGCCGGACTCGGTGCTCGCGGTGGAGGTGCTGCCGCACATTCCGCCGGGTGTGCTGTGGTGCGACGGGCGGCGGACCATCGAGCTGCCGCCAGGGGCGCGGGTGGAGGTGCGGCGCGGCGCCGTGCCGGTACGGCTGGCCCGGCTGCACCACGCCTCGTTCACGGACCGGCTGGTCGCGAAGTTCGCGCTGCCGACCACCGGCTGGCGGGGCGCGCCGCACCAGTAGCCGGCCCGGCCCGCGGGCCGCTGCCGCCGGGCCCCGCGGGGAGCCACTCGCCAGGGTGACACGGGCGGGCCATGTGCGCTCCCCGCCCCGGACCTCGTATGGTCTGTTCCGTGTTGGAGGAGATGCGGATACGGTCGCTCGGGGTCATCGACGATGCCGTGGTCGAGCTGTCACCGGGGTTCACCGCCGTCACCGGCGAGACGGGTGCGGGCAAGACCATGGTGGTCACCAGCCTGGGACT
This sequence comes from Streptomyces sp. NPDC041129, assembly GCF_055592265.1. Classification (NCBI taxonomy): domain Bacteria; kingdom Bacillati; phylum Actinomycetota; class Actinomycetes; order Kitasatosporales; family Streptomycetaceae; genus Streptomyces; species Streptomyces sp. NPDC041129. The sequence goes on from NZ_JBVIYV010000006.1 coordinate 10,545, forward strand.
GCTGCTCGGCGGGCGCGCGGACCCGGCGCTGGTGCGGATCGGTGCCGGGAAGGCGGTCGTGGAGGGGCGGATCGCCGTGCCCTCGGACGCCACCGCCGTCGTACGCGCCGAGGAGGCAGGGGCCGAGCTGGACGACGGCGCCCTGCTGATCAGCCGTACCGTCTCCGCCGAGGGCCGCTCACGGGCGCACCTGGGCGGGCGCAGCGTGCCGGTGGGGCTGCTCGCCGAGCTCGCCGACGACCTGGTCGCCGTGCACGGCCAGACCGACCAGCAGGGGCTGCTGAAGCTCACCCGGCAGCGGCAGGCACTGGACCGGTACGCCGGGGACGCCGTCGCCGTGCCGCTCGCCAAGTACACCGAGGCCTACCGGCGGCTGCGGGCCGTCTCCGCCGAGCTGGAGGAGATCGTCACGCGCGGGCGTGAGCGCGCCCAGGAAGCCGACATGCTCCGGTACGGGCTCGAGGAGATCGCCGGTGTGGAGCCCCGGGCCGGGGAGGACGCGGAGCTGGCCGAGGAGGCGGAGCGGCTGGGGCACGCCGAGGCCCTGTCGTCCGCCGCGAGCGCCGCGCACGCCGCTCTCGCGGGCAACCCCGAGGACCCCGAGGGGATCGACGCCGCGACCCTCGTCGCGGGCGCGCACCGGGCCCTGGAGGCCGTCCGCTCGCACGACCCGGCGCTCGCCGCCCTCGCCGAACGGATCGGTGAGGTCGGCATCCTGCTCGCCGACGTGGCCGGAGAGCTGGCCGGATACGCCGACGACCTGGACGCCGACCCGCTGCGGCTGGCCGCCGTGGAAGAGCGCCGGGCCGCCCTCGGCACGCTGACCCGCAAGTACGGCGACGACGTGGGCGCCGTCCTCGCCTGGGCCGAGCAGAGCGCCGCGCGGCTCACCGAGCTGGAGGGCGACGACGAGCGGACCGGCGAGCTGACCGCCGAGCGGGACGCCCTGCGCACCGAACTGGGCGGACTCGCCCAGGCCCTGACGGACGCCCGGACGGAGGCCGCCGAGCGGTTCGCCGCCGCCGTGACCGCCGAGCTGGCCTCGCTGGCGATGCCCCACGCGCGCGTGTCCTTCGACATCCGGCAGACCGAGGATCCGGACGGCGTCGAGGTCGGCGGCCGGTCCGTCGCCTACGGCCCGGCCGGCGCGGACGAGGTCGAACTGCTGCTCGCCCCGCACCCGGGTGCCCCGCCCCGGCCCATCGCCAGGGGCGCGTCCGGAGGTGAGCTGTCCCGCGTGATGCTGGCCGTGGAGGTCGTCTTCGCGGGCACGGACCCGGTGCCGACGTACCTCTTCGACGAGGTGGACGCCGGTGTCGGCGGCAAGGCCGCGGTGGAGATCGGCCGGCGGCTGGCGAAGCTGGCCAGGACCGCGCAGGTCGTCGTGGTCACCCACCTGCCCCAGGTCGCCGCCTTCGCCGACCGCCAGCTCCTGGTCGAGAAGACCGACGACGGCACGGTGACCCGCTCCGGCGTCAAGGTCCTGGAGGGCGAGGAACGGGTCCGCGAACTCTCCCGCATGCTGGCCGGCCAGGAAGACTCGGAGACGGCCCGCGCCCACGCGGAGGAACTCCTGGCGACGGCCCGCGCCGACCTCTAGAGCTCCTGTTCGGATCCGGTGGGGCCCACGGCCTCTGCTCACCCGTGTGGGTGAACGTGCTCCGGCGTGGTGCTCCGGGTCGCCGTGGTGTGCGCCTCCTCGGGTTTCGCCGGAACGGCCGTACGGCCTGGCATGCTTGGTGGTGGAGGCGGTCCACGCGGGAGGCGCGCGGTACGTCCTTTCGGTCTTCCCGGCCCGCTACCTTCGGTACGTTTTCTCGTGATGCCCGCCCCGAATCAGGAGCCCCCGGCCCCGTGAGCCCCGTGAGCAGCAACGCACCGCACGGCCAGTCGCCGCTGCGCACCGTGCAGGTGCTGGGCGGGGGCAACGCCGGCAGCAGCGCGCACGTACGCTCCCTGGCCGAGGGGCTCGTCGCCCGGGGCGTGCGGGTCACGGTGTGCGCCCCCGTCGAGGCCGACCACGCCTACGACTTCACCGGGACCGGCGCCGACCATGTGCACGTGCCGCGCAGCAGCGACCCGGCCTCCGTGGCCGCGCTCCGGGCCGCCTGCGCCGGCGCCGACCTCGTGCACGCCCACGGTCTGCACGCCTCCTTCCGTGCCGCGCTCGCGCTCAGCGGGCGCGGCACCCCGCTGGTGGTCACCTGGCACAACCGGGCCCGGGCGGAGGGCGCGCGGGCGCATCTGCTGCGACTGCTGGAGCGGCGCGTGGTACGCACCGCCGCCGTCGTGCTCGGCACCACCTCCGACCTGGTGGACCGGGCCCGCCGCACCGGGGCGCGGGACGCCCGGCTCGCGGCCGTGGCCCTGCCCGGCCGGCGCCGTCGCGCCGACCACGACGACACCGACCAGGGGCGGCCCAAACTCCGCGCCGAACTCGGCGCCACCGGACGCCCGTTGCTCATGGCCGTCGGCTCCCTCGACCGGCAGCGCGGCTACGACGTCCTGCTGGACGCGGCCCGCGCCTGGCGCGGCCTCGACCCCGCCCCGCTGGTCGTCGTGGCGGGGGAGGGGCCGCTGCGTCCCGAACTCCAGCGGCGGATCGAGGACGAGGAGCTGCCGGTACGGCTCGTCGGGCGCCGCGACGACGTGCCCGAGCTGCTCGCGGCCGCCGATCTGGCGCTGCTGACCAGCAGGTGGGAGTCCCGCTCCGTCCTCGCGCAGGAGGCGCTGCAGGCGGGTGTGCCACTCGTCGCGACCCGTGTCGGTGGCGTCCCGGACCTCGTCGGCGAGGCGGCCGAACTGGTTCCGTACGGCGACGCGGAGGCCCTCGCGGCCACCGTCGTCCGGCTCCTCGCCGACCCCGGACGCCGTGAACTGCTGCGCGAGCGGGGCCCCCGGCAGGCCGCGACCTGGCCGACCGAGGACGAGACCGTCGCCCAGGTCCTCAGCGTCTACGACGAACTCACCCAGCCCAGACCCCTTTCCTAAGGCGTGTGCCGGCGGGCGCGCAGCGCCAGGCTCAGGGCCAGTACCGTCTGCGGGTCGTCGAGGTCGGTGCCCAGCAGCTCGCCGATGCGGGCGAGGCGGTTGTACAGGGTCTGCCGGTTGAGGTGCAGTTCGCGGGCGGTCTCGGCCTTGCGGCCCGCGTGCGCCAGATAGGTCTCCAGAGTGGGCAGCAGCGGCGGCTTGGAGCGGTGGTCGTGGTCGCGCAGCGGACCGATCGCGCGGTCCACGAACGCCGCCAGGTCCGGGTGGTCGCGCAGCCGCCACAGCAGCAGGTCGATGTCGAGGCGGCGGGCGTCGTACCAGGGCCGGTCGGTCAGGCCCTGCGCAGCCGTCGCCGTCTCCGCCGCGTGCCGGAGCCCGGCCGACGCGGCCGCCCAGCCGCCGGCCACCCCCACGACGACGACCGGCGGGGCCGCGCCCGGCCGCCGCATCCCGGCCCGCTCCACGCCCGCCCGCAGCGCCGCCGCCACCCGGTCCGCGACCGCCGGCCGCTCCGACTCCGCGCGCAGCCCCAGCAGGACCAGAACCCGCCCCTCGACCGGCCGGACACCCAGCAGCACCGGCACCCCCACCGAGGCCAGTTCCTCGGAGACCGCGCGCGCCAGCACCGCCCAGCCCCCGGACGGGGACAGGGAGTCCCCGACCCGCATCACCACCGGCAGCAGCGGGCTGCCGCCCGGCTTGAACCCGAGGACACGGGCCTGCGCCGGGGCGTCCTCCGCCGTGATCCGGCCCTCCGCCAGGTCGGTGAGGAAGTCGCCCCGGCCGCGCGCGGCCAGCTCCTCCTCCTGCCGGGCCTGCATCAGCACCACGGCCAGGATGCCCGCCGCCCGCTCCGCGGCCATCCGGTGCACCGGGGCCAGCGGCGAGCGGACCGGCAACAGCACCAGCCGGGCCCGCACCGACCCCGGCCCCGCCCCGGGGCCACCGCCGGGAACGTCCACGAGCACCGAACCGGCCGGCGGCGGCGCGTCCTTGTGCGGGCCGCGCAGCCCCTCCCACACCTGCAGCGGGTCGGCGCCCTCCGGCCCCGACCCGGCGGCGTACAGCAGCCGGCCGTCCGCCGTCTCCAGGAAGACCGGGTTGGCGCAGAAGTCGGCCAGGATGCCGAGCACTTGAGGCACCCCGCCACCGCCCAGCAGCGCCTCCGTGCACCGCCGGTGCACCTCCTCGGCGCGCTGCACCAGCGCGTAGTGGCCGTTGACGATCTCGGTGTGGATCTCCTCGGTGACCGTCACGAACGGCACCTCGCGATGGAGCTGGACCAGCGGCAGCCCGGTGGAGCGGGCGGTGTCCACCAGTGCCGCGGGCAGCCGGGTGAACCGCGGCCCCAGCTCCACCACCAGCGCGGCGATCCCCCGCTCGGCGAGGGTGCGCACGAACGCCCGCTGCTCGGCCGGCCGGGTACCGAGCCCGTAGCCGGTGGTGAGCAGCAGCTCGCCGCCCTTGAGCAGCGAGGCGATGTTCGGCACCTCGCCCGCGTGCACCCAGCGCACGGTGCGCCCCAGCCGGTCGCCGCCCGCCAGGATCTCGGGCAGTCCGCTGCGCAGGCCCGGCAGCTCCAGCGCCCGCCGAACGGTGATCCCGGCGCCCTGAGTGGCGAGTCTGCTCTCCGTACCGCTGTCCATGCAGCGGACGCTACCTGCGCAAACGACCGGACGACAGCGTGTGTCCCCGCTACACCGGCCGGATGTTGTGGTTGAAGCGGAACACGTTGTCGGGGTCGTAGGCCCGCTTCACCTTCTCCAGCCGCAGCAGGTTCCCCTCGCCGAGTCCCGCCCTGACCCGGTCCCGGCCCTCGTCCCCGATGAAGTTCAGGTAGACGGCGCCCGTGCTCCACGGCCGGACGTCGGCGCGGACCCCGCGCACCCAGGCGACCGCCCGCTCGTCGTCGGCCGGGTCCTGCCAGATGGCGAAGGGGTGCACCGCCCAGGGCGCGTCCCGGTAGGGCACCGGGTACTCGTGCGGGCCGGCGGCGATCGCGCCGCCCTGCGGGAACAGCAGGTGCTGGGTGCTGGTCGGCACCGGCATGCTCTCCGCGCGGGCGCAGTAGACGTCCACCAGTTCGTCGGGCAGACCGGTCACGTACTCCGCCGACCAGTAGTTCCGCTGTCCGGGCGGGTCGTCCAGCATGCACTGGACGTCGGCGTACGGCATCGCGCCGGCGATCTCCGCCTCGTGGGGCAGCGCCAGCAGGGGCTCGGCGAGCTTGCGCAGGTCGTCCTCGCCGCCGGCGTAGGTCAGCAGCGCCACGCACACCAGCTTGCCCACCAGCTCCGCCGGTACGAACTCCTCGGGCGGGCCGGTCAGATACAGCACCGCGCCGCTCACCTCGTCGGGACCGGTGGTGACGATCTCGCGGAAGATGCGGACCACGTCCTGGCCCAGTTGCGGCAGGTAGAGCAGCAGGGCGATGGAGAACTCGGGCAGTTCGTGCAGCCGCAGGGTGAGGGCGGTGGCGACGCCGAAGTTGCCGCCGCCGCCGTGCAGGGCCCAGAACAGCTCCGGGTTCTCGTCGGCGCTCGCGTGCACCCGCTCGGCGTCCGCGGTCACCAGCTCCACGCCGAGCAGGTTGTCGGCGGCGTAGCCGAAGGCGCGGTCCAGCCAGCCGGTGCCGCCGCCGAGGACGAAGCCGCCGACACCGGTGGTCGAGGCCCGGCCGCCGGTGGTGGCGAGGCCGTGCGGCTGGGTGGCCCGGTCCAGATGGCTCATCGTGGCGCCGCCCTCCACCCGGACCGCCTCGGCCGCCGGGTCCACGGTCACCCCGTGCATCCGGCGCAGGTCCACCACCACGGCGCCGTCGCCCAGGGCGGTGCCGGCCACGCTGTGCCCGCCGCCGCGCACCGCGACCGGCAGGTCCAGGTCCCGGGCGAAGCGCACGGCGCGGACCACGTCGGCCGGGCCGGCGCACTGGGCGATCACGGCCGGCCGCCGGTCGATCATCGCGTTGAAGACGGCGCGGGCCTCGTCGTAGCCCGGGTCCGAGGGGGCGAACACGTCGCCGGCCAGATCTTCGCGCAGCGCGGCGAGGGCCGCGCCCGCCTTCGAAGGGGAAGCCATGGCCGCCCCCTTCCGCTTAGGGGCAATGGTCCGCTTCTCAGCCTAGGCGGGCCCGCTCGCCCGGTCGCGCTCAGCCGCCGTACGCCCCGGAGGCCGTCAGCCGCAGTGCGGTGTCGATCAGCGGCACATGGCTGAACGCCTGCGGGAAGTTGCCGACCTGGCGCTGCAGTCGCGGGTCCCACTCCTCGGCGAGCAGCCCGAGGTCGTTGCGGAGCCCGAGGAGCTTCTCGAACAGCTTCCTGGCCTCGTCCACGCGGCCGATCATCGCCAGGTCGTCCGCCATCCAGAACGAGCAGGCGAGGAAGGCCCCTTCGTCACCGGGAAGGCCGTCGACACCCTCGTCCTTGCCCTCGGTGGGGTAGCGCAGGATGAAGCCGTCCGAGGTGGACAGCTCGCGCTGGATCGCCTCGATGGTGCCGATCACCCGCTTGTCGTCCGGCGGCAGGAAGCCCATCTGCGGGATCAGCAGCAGGGAGGCGTCCAGCTCCTGGGAGCCGTAGGACTGGGTGAAGGTGTTGCGCTCCTTGTCGTAGCCCTTCTCGCACACGTCCCGGTGGATGTCGTCGCGCAGTTCCTTCCAGCGCTCCAGCGGGCCGTCCGCGTCACCGGACTCGATCAGCTTGATCGTGCGGTCCACCGCCACCCAGGCCATCACCTTGGAGTGCACGAAGTGCCGGCGCGGACCGCGCACCTCCCAGATGCCCTCGTCCGGCTCCTGCCAGTGGTCCTCCAGGTAGCGGATCAGCTTCAGCTGGAGCAGGGACGCGTAGTCGTTGCGGGCCAGACCCGTCATGTGGGCCAGGTGCAGGGCCTCGGTGACCTCGCCGTACACGTCGAGTTGGAGCTGGTGCGCGGCGCCGTTGCCGACCCGGACCGGGGCCGAGTGCTCGTAGCCCGGCAGCCAGTCCAGCTCGGCCTCGCCCAGCTCGCGCTCGCCCGCGATGCCGTACATGATCTGCAGGTTCTCGGGGTCACCGGCGACCGCGCGCAGCAGCCACTCGCGCCAGGCGCGGGCCTCCTCGCGGTAGCCGGTGCGCAGCAGCGAGGACAGGGTGATCGCCGCGTCGCGCAGCCAGGTGTAGCGGTAGTCCCAGTTGCGGACGCCGCCGATGTCCTCGGGCAGGGAGGTGGTGGGGGCCGCGACGATGCCGCCGGTGGGGGCGTAGGTCAGCGCCTTCAGGGTGATCAGCGAGCGGACCACCGCCTCGCGGTACGGACCGTGGTACGTACAGTGCTCGACCCACTCGCGCCAGAAGGTCTCCGTCGCCTCCAGCGACTGCTCCGGCTCCGGAAGAGCGGGCGGCTCCTTGTGCGAAGGCTCCCAGGAGATGGTGAACGCGATCCGGTCACCCGGGGCGACGGTGAAGTCGGCGTAGGTCGTCAGCGCCTTGCCGTAGGTCTCGGCCTCCGTGTCGAACCACACCGAGTCGGGTCCCGCGACCGCCACCGTGCGGCCCTCGTGCTTGTGCACCCAGGGCACGACCCGGCCGTAGGAGAACCGCATCCTGAGCGCCGAGCGCATCGGCACCCGGCCGGTGACACCCTCCACGATCCGGATCAGCTGCGGGGCGCCGTCACGCGGGGGCATGAAATCGGTCACGCGCACGGTGCCGCGCGGGGTGTCCCACTCGGACTCCAGGATCAGCGAGTCGCCCCGGTAGCTGCGCCGGGCGGCCGTGGGCGGCTGCGAGTCGGCCGCGTGCGCCGGGCCGAGCCGCCAGAAGCCGTGCTCCTCGGTGCCCAGCAGGCCGGCGAAGATGGCATGCGAGTCGAAGCGGGGCAGGCACAGCCAGTCGACTGTGCCGTCCCGGCAGACCAGGGCAGCGGTCTGCATGTCTCCGATGAGTGCGTAGTCTTCGATGCGCCCGGCCACGTGCAACTCCAGTCGAACGGCCACGTCACCCCCGCGCAGGGGGGCTGTCGCTAGTGCGGTCAAGGGGTCGTTTGTTGTGCGTCGTTGAGCGGTGAAGCAAAGCAGCCCGCCGAGCCCTGGGGCAAAACGACAGTCCTTGCTCAACGAACTGCCGCGCTCTCGTTGTTCCGGGTGCTGCGGGCGGGGGTGTGCCGTCGTTCCGGACGGGCTCGGCAGGTGAGTGTCCGAGCAGGATACGACGCACGTAGATGATCTGCGTGCCGCTCCCGGCAACCCGTGTGGGCCGAACGAGTGAGCAGCGGGTGATGAGCATGTGACGAATGAGCGCGTGTGTATACGGGTGTGCCGGGCGGCGCTCCCGAATCGGACCGCTGTGTGCCGGACCGGCCGCGGAGCGTGGCCGGGAGCCATCTCGTCCGGGCGCTGTTACGCTGGTAGCCCGTGGACCGGTGGGAGACGAACCCCCGAACCGCAGCGACGGCGACCCCCGGAGACTCCGGACCGGCGGCCGTACCGCACGACAGACAGCGACCACGGGAGCCCCCTCTTGGCCATGACGCCCAAATCCACGACGACCAAGCACATCTTCGTCACCGGGGGTGTCGCCTCCTCGCTCGGCAAGGGCCTCACCGCCTCCAGCCTGGGCATGCTGCTCAAGGCCCGCGGCCTGCGCGTCGTGATGCAGAAGCTCGACCCGTACCTCAACGTCGACCCGGGCACGATGAACCCCTTCCAGCACGGTGAGGTGTTCGTCACCAACGACGGCGCCGAGACCGACCTGGACATCGGCCACTACGAGCGCTTCCTCGACCGGGACCTGGACGGATCCGCCAACGTCACCACCGGTCAGGTCTACTCGACCGTGATCGCCAAGGAGCGGCGCGGTGAGTACCTGGGCGACACCGTGCAGGTCATCCCGCACATCACCAACGAGATCAAGCACCGCATCCGCCGCATGGCGACGGACGAGGTCGACGTGGTGATCACCGAGGTCGGCGGCACGGTCGGCGACATCGAGTCGCTGCCGTTCCTGGAGACCGTGCGCCAGGTCCGCCACGAGGTCGGCCGGGACAACGTCTTCGTCGTCCACATCTCGCTGCTGCCCTACATCGGCCCCTCCGGCGAGCTGAAGACCAAGCCGACCCAGCACTCCGTGGCCGCCCTGCGCAACATCGGTATCCAGCCGGACGCCATCGTGCTGCGCTGCGACCGCGAGGTGCCGACCGCCATCAAGCGCAAGATCTCGCTGATGTGCGACGTCGACGAGGCCGCCGTCGTGGCCTGCCCGGACGCCCGGTCGATCTACGACATCCCGAAGGTCGTGCACTCCGAGGGCCTGGACGCCTACGTCGTGCGCAAGCTCGACCTGCCCTTCCGGGACGTCGACTGGACGACCTGGGACGACCTGCTGGACCGCGTCCACAACCCCGACCACGAGATCACCCTCGCCCTGGTCGGCAAGTACATCGACCTGCCCGACGCCTATCTGTCGGTCACCGAGGCGCTGCGCGCCGGCGGGTTCGCCAACAAGGCCCGCGTCAAGATCAAGTGGGTCACCTCCGACGACTGCAAGACCCCGGCCGGCGCCAAGGCGCAGCTCGGCGACGTCGACGGCATCTGCATTCCGGGCGGCTTCGGCGACCGCGGTGTGCTCGGCAAGGTCGGCGCCATCCGCTTCGCCCGCGAGAACAGGATCCCGCTGCTGGGCCTCTGCCTGGGCCTGCAGTGCATCGTGATCGAGGCCGCTCGCAGCCTGGCCGACATCCCGGACGCCAACTCCACCGAGTTCGACCCGGCCACCGCCCACCCGGTCATCTCCACGATGGCCGAGCAGATGGACATCGTCGCCGGTGAGGGCGACATGGGCGGCACCATGCGGCTCGGCATGTACCCGGCGAAGCTGGCCGAGGGCTCCATCGTCCGCGAGGTGTACGACGACCGGGAGTACGTCGAGGAGCGGCACCGCCACCGCTACGAGGTGAACAACGCCTACCGCGCGGAGCTGGAGAAGAAGGCCGGCATCCTCTTCTCGGGCACCTCGCCGGACGGCAAGCTCGTGGAGTACGTGGAGTACCCGCGCGACGTCCACCCCTACCTGGTCGCCACGCAGGCGCACCCCGAGCTGCGCTCGCGGCCGACCCGTCCGCACCCGCTCTTCGCCGGGCTGGTGAAGGCCTCGGTCGAGCGGAAGATCTCGAAGTAACACAACAGTTGTACGGTGGCCGGGGCGCGTCCATTCAGATGGATCGCGCCCCGGCCGCTCGCGCACGTGTGGAAGGACAGGGCATGACGATCAAGGACACCCCCGCGGAGTGGGAGATCCGGGCGACGGAGACCCCCTTCACGGGCAACAAGACCTCCGTGCGCACGGACGAGGTCGTCATGCCCGACGGCTCGGTGGTCCGCCGCGACTACCAGGTGCACCCCGGCTCGGTCGCCGTCCTCGCCCTGGACGAGGAGGACCGGGTGCTGCTCATCAACCAGTACCGGCACCCGGTGCGGCACAAGCTCTGGGAGATCCCGGCCGGCCTGCTCGACGTGCCGGGCGAGAACCCGCTGCACGCCGCCCAGCGCGAGCTGTACGAGGAGGCGCACGTCAAGGCCGAGGACTGGCGGGTGCTGACCGACGTGTACACCACCCCCGGCGGCTGCGACGAGGCCGTACGGATCTTCCTCGCCCGTGATCTCTCGGAGGCCGAGGGCGAGCGGTTCGAGGCGGAGCACGAGGAGACCGACATGGAGCACGCGCGCGTGCCGGTCGACGAGCTGGTGCGCCGGGTGCTCGCGGGCGACGTGCACAACAACTGCCTCGTGGTGGGCGTCCTCTCGCTGGTCGCCGCCCGGGGCGGGGACGGACTGGACGGGCTCCGTCCGGCCGACGCGCCCTGGCCCGCGCGCCCCTTCGAGTCCTGAGCCCCGAGTCCCGGTGAGGCCCCGCGGCCGTCTTCGGACGCGCTCGCCGGGGCCCCCGGACCTGCCCCGTCCGGGGGCACGGTCCCACCCGTCCGCGCATTGGTGTGACGATCGCCTGATCCGATCGGGGGATGCGCCGCCGCGCTCACACCGGAACGTCGCAGAGCGTGAACTAGGCTCTGGAAATGCCTGTTCCGGGAGGACCCGGCGGGCTTGCGCGTGCGGTGGGACGGGAGTGTGGCCCGTGACGGATCAGGCGGTGGACACAGACGGCGCGCGGCTGCCCGCGCATCCGCCCGCGGAGGACCATTTCCTGGGCCGCACGCGGGAGTTGAAGGGACTGCGCGCCGACATCGAGCGGGCGGGCCTGGACACCCTCTCCGGCCGCAAGGCACCCCGCGCGCGCGTGCTCCTCATCGCGGGACGCCCCGGCTCCGGCCGGACCGCCCTGGCCGCGGAACTCGCCCGGCAGGTCGCCGAGCGTTACCCCGACGGAGTGCTGCGGGCCCGGCTCAGCGAGCCCGGCGGCACCCCCGTACCGGTCGCACGCACCGCCCGCGAACTGCTCGCCGCGCTCGGCGTGCCGGCTCCCGCCGGGGCCGCCGAGGACGAGCTGACCGAGGTGCTGCGCACCGCCCTCGCCGGCAAACGGGCGCTGCTCCTGCTGGACGACGCGGCCGGCGCCGAGCAGGTCGACGCGCTGCTCCCGGACGCCCCCGACTGCCTGGTCGTCGCCGTCGCAGGCGGCCCGCTCACCGGCATCGCCGACGTCCGCCCCTGCACCCTGGGCGGCCTCGACACCAAGTCGGCGGTGGAGCTCCTCACCCGCTACACCGGCTCGGTCCGCATCACCGTCGACCCGCGCTCCGCCGAGAGCCTCGCCGAGGCCTGCCAGGGCCAGCCGGCCGCGCTCACCCTGGCCGGCGGCTGGCTCGCCTCCCGGCCCCAGGCCGCCGTCTCCGACCTCGCCAAACGGCTGCACGCTGACGCCGACGACGGCACCGAGGGCACCCCGCTGGCCCGGGTCCTCCGGCTCGTCCACGACCAGCTCCCCGGCCAGGCCGCCCGGATACTGCGCCTGCTGTGCCTGGCCCCGGCCGGCCTGGTCGACCCGCACACCGCCTCCGCCCTGGCCGGCTGCTCGGTGGACACCGCCGGCGCCGCGCTGGAGGAGTTCGTCGCGCTCGGCCTGCTGCGCGCGGTGGACTCCCCGCTGCCCGAGTACGCCGTCCCCGGCTGTCTGCACCCGCTGCTGCGCGCCCGCGCCGAGAGCCAGGAGCGCCCCGGGGAGCTCCAGCTCGCCCGGGCCCGGATGCTGGAGCGCAACGTACGGCTGCTGCAGTCCTGCCGGGTGATCACCGAGACGGACAGCCCGCAGGCCCGGGAGAAGCTGCGGGAGATGCCCCCGGCGCTGCGCTTCCCCACGCCCCGCGCGGCCGCCGAGTGGCTGCGCGTGCGCAGGCCCGCCCTGCTGGCCGCCACCCGCATGGCCGTCGCCGACGGTGAGCTGGACACCCTCGCCCGCCGGCTGATGTCCCAGTTGGTCAGGGCCATGGCGGCGCACTTCGGCGCGCAGGCGGCCGCACCCGACCTGTACGAGGTCCACGGTCTCGTCCTCGACGTCGCCGGGCGGCGCGGGCTGCACCGGGAGCGGGCCGCCGCCCTGCTCAACCTCGGTGACGTGGACGCGCAGACCGGCCGTACCAGGGACGCGCTGGCGCGCTACCGGGCCGCGCTGGACGCCGGACGCGAGGCGAACGACCCGTACGCGACCGGCCGCGCGATGGAATCCGTAGGTGGCGCCCACCAGGAGCTGGGGGACTACGACCGGGCCGCGGACTGGTTCGGCCGGGCGCTGGCCGAGCGGCTGGCCCGCGGTGAGCGCGCGCAGGCCGCCCGGCTGTACGGCCGTACGGGCACCGCCCACACCTACGCGGGCCGCTACGGAGAGGCGCTCAGGAACTGGCGCGCGGCCGCCGCCGGGTACCGCAAGGAGGGCGATGTGGCCGCCCACGCGCGGGCGTTGAGCGAGGTGGCCCGGGTGCAGGAGTACGCCGGGCGGCCCGAGGAGTCGCTGCACACCTGCCGGGAGGCGGTGGACTGGGCACGACGCGCCCAGGACGCCCGGCTGCAGGCCGCGCTGCAGCTCAGGCTGGCCGACACCCTGGACCGGCTCGGCGACCCCGCGGCCGCCCATCTGCACCGGGCCGCGGCCGAGCGCATGCTGGGTAACGGGGCGCAGGAGGACGACGTCCTGCCGGAATACGGCGATGATGCCTGCGAAATCCGTACTGCCGCGAGCGAAGATTGATGCAATGAAAGGCTAGACAGCCGGAACACCTTCATTAAACTGGCTCTGCCGCTCGTTCTCCTGCGGTGTCTCCCGGTATGCCCTTGCATGTCTGGGTACGTCTTGTAATGCACCCCCATACCCTCTGAGCCAAGGACCGTGATCGACGTGAAGGTCGGCATCCCCCGCGAGGTCAAGAACAACGAGTTCCGGGTGGCCATCACCCCCGCCGGTGTGCATGAGCTGGTGCGCAACGGCCACCAGGTCGTCGTCGAGCGGAGCGCCGGACTCGGCTCCTCGATCACGGACGAGGAGTACGTCTCCGCCGGGGCGACGATCCTCGGCACCGCCGACGAGGTGTGGGCCGCCGCCGACCTGCTGCTCAAGGTCAAGGAGCCGGTCGCCGAGGAGTACCACCGCCTCCGCAAGGACCAGATCCTCTTCACCTACCTGCACCTGGCCGCCTCCAAGGAGTGCACGGACGCGCTCATCGAGTCCGGCACCACGGCCATCGCCTACGAGACCGTCGAGCTGCCGAACCGCGCGCTGCCGCTGCTCGCCCCGATGTCCGAGGTCGCGGGCCGGCTGGCCCCGCAGGTCGGCGCCTACCACCTGATGCGCCCGGCCGGCGGCCGCGGTGTGCTGCCGGGCGGTGTGCCGGGCGTGACCCCGGCCAAGGCCGTCGTCATCGGCGGTGGCGTCTCCGGCTGGAACGCCACCCAGGTCGCCGTCGGCATGGGCTTCGACGTGACCCTGCTCGACCGCGACATCAACAAGCTGCGCGAGGCCGACAAGGTCTTCGGCACCAAGGTCAAGGCCATCATGTCCAACTCCTTCGAGCTGGAGAAGGCCGTCCTGGACGCCGACCTCGTCATCGGCGCGGTGCTCATCCCGGGCGCCAAGGCCCCGAAGCTCGTCACCAACGAGCTGGTGTCGCGCATGAAGCCCGGAAGTGTCCTTGTCGACATCGCGATCGACCAGGGCGGCTGCTTCGAGGACTCCCGTGCCACGACGCACGCCGAGCCGACCTTCCGCGTCCACAACTCGGTCTTCTACTGCGTCGCCAACATGCCGGGCGCGGTGCCGAACACCTCCACCAACGCCCTCACCAACGCCACGCTGCCGTACATCGTCTCCCTCGCCAACAACGGCTGGGTGGAGGCGCTGCGCCGCGACGCCGCGCTCGCCAAGGGCCTCAACACCCATGACGGCAAGGTCGTTTACAAGGAGGTCGCCGAGGCCCACGGCCTGGAGCACGTGGAGCTGGAGTCCCTGCTCGGCTGACCCCCGCGACCTGGCGTGTCGCCAAGTCGCCAACCGGTGAAAGGCGATTCGTCAACACGCGTCGTCAACACCGAACGCCCGGCCGGACCTTGCCCGACAAGGTCCGGCCGGATGTGTGTATGGTCACTTTGCCGCTTGCGGTCAACTCGCCTCGAACGTAACCCTTCGACCGATTCGCACACCGGTGAAACCTGCTGTGCGACGCCCGTACGCCCTTGACAGAGGGATGTTTCATTGCCGACACATCCTGCCGGGTCCGGCGGATTGTGTTGCTGCGGACCGCCGACACGCCATAGAGTCGCCAACCGTCGGCATGGTGCCACGCTGACCTTGTCTAGAAGTTTCCTGGTCACCAAGGAGGTAAGACGACTTGTGAATGAGTCGACATTTACTCCCGGGGGTGGTCAACCAGGAATGCCGGTACGGGGCCAGGCCGGTTCCGCGGGATTCGAGGCTGTCGGCTCCGTCGCTGTGCGCACCTTCGCAGCCCACCAGACTCCGGGTCCGCAGACGGTCCGGACAGCACACCACAGCATGGATGGCCATCACGTGAACGCCATGGCCGGCGACGGAAGTGGCGCGCCCCACAACCAGCTCGCCGACTACGACGAACTGCCCGAGGGGCACTTCTACGACCCCGACGCCGAGTACGAGCCCGATCCCGAGTACGCGGCCACGCTCGCGCCCGACGCGGCCCGCCAGCGCCGTGAGCGCATCGGTCCGACCGGACGCCCGCTGCCGTACTTCCCGATCCCCGGCCCGCTGACCGACCACGGCCCCGCGAAGATCATCGCGATGTGCAACCAGAAGGGCGGCGTCGGCAAGACCACGTCGACCATCAACCTGGGTGCCGCGCTCGCGGAGTACGGCCGGCGCGTGCTGCTCGTGGACTTCGACCCGCAGGGCGCGCTGTCGGTGGGTCTCGGCGTCAACCCCATGGAGCTCGACCTCACCGTCTACAACCTGCTCATGGAGCGGGGCATGTCGGCGGACGAGGTCCTGCTGAAGACGGCGGTCCCCAACATGGACCTGCTGCCCTCCAACATCGACCTGTCGGCCGCCGAGGTCCAGCTCGTCTCCGAGGTCGCGCGCGAGTCGACCCTGCAGCGGGCGCTCAAGCCGCTGATGGACGACTACGACTACATCGTGATCGACTGCCAGCCCTCGCTCGGCCTGCTCACGGTCAACGCCCTGACGGCCGCCCACAAGGTGATCGTTCCGCTGGAGTGCGAGTTCTTCGCGCTGCGTGGCGTGGCCCTGCTGACCGAGACCATCGAGAAGGTCCAGGAGCGGCTCAACCCCGACCTGGAGCTCGACGGCATCCTCGCCACGATGTACGACTCGCGCACGGTGCACAGCCGTGAGGTGCTCGCGCGCGTGGTCGAGGCGTTCGACGACCACGTCTACCACACGGTCATCGGCCGCACGGTCCGCTTCCCGGAGACCACCGTCGCCGGCGAGCCGATCACCACGTACGCCTCCAACTCCGTCGGTGCCGCCGCCTACCGCCAGCTCGCCAGGGAGGTGCTCGCCCGGTGTCACGCCGAGTGAGTCTGCCCGGGGCCGACGAACTGTTCCGTACGACAGGGGGGATGGCGCTCCAGCCGTCCACGCCCCGGCGCGGGGCCAACGGCGAGGCCCGGGTGCCGGCTCCCGCGGGGGAGAGCGACGACGCGGCCGCTGAGGACGCGCCGTCGGCGGTGCCCGTCCAGGGCGGTGACGGAGAGGGCGCGGAGCACGCCGCGGCGGACGCGGAACCGGCCGGGACCGCCGAGTCCCGCACCCGGCCCTCCCGGCGCCAGGCGCCGCCGGAGGGTTCGGCCGCCGCCGCTGCCTCCGAGGCCGCGCAGCCGCGCAAGCGCGGGCGGGCGGCGAACCGGCGGCCCAGCGGGCGCGAACGGCACGACGAGAAGATCACGGTGTACGTGTCCGCCGAGGAACTGATGGACCTCGAACACGCACGACTGGTCCTGCGGGGCGAGCACGGCCTCGCCGTGGACCGCGGCCGCATCGTCCGCGAGGCGGTCGCCGTGGTCCTGGCCGACCTGGAGTCCCGAGGGGACGCGAGCATCCTGGTACGGCGGCTGCGGGGTCGGTAGTCGGCCCAGCGGGCGCCAGGCGATAGCCTGCGACGGCCATGACCCCGAACGACGCCCCCGCCTCCGGCCCCGGTGCCGGCCGCAGGCGTGCGCTGGGCCGTGGACCGGGCACCACGTCCACGTCCCACCCTCAGCCCGCCGAGCCGCACACGGCTCCGCCGGAGCCCGCGCCGACACCTCCGCCGGACAGCGCTCCGGCTCCGGCCCACGCCGAACCCGGACCACCGGGCGCGGGCGTGCCCGCCCCGGCGGAGCGGGGCGCGGTGGCCGGGAGCGCCGCTTCACCGCCGGAGACCGCCGAGCCGGAGGCGCCTGCCGGGGACGGGTCCGGCCAGGACGCCCTTGAGCCGTCCGGGGCCCCGGACGAGGCCCGGCCGCCGGCCGAGACGGAACCGGCGTCCGGCGGCGACGCCGCCGTCGGACCCGAGGCCGGGCGGGCCGAGGACGGGGAGGCGGGGGAGGCCGCCGCCGACGGTGTCTTCAAGGTTCGGCTCGCCAACTTCGAGGGGCCGTTCGACCTGCTCCTCCAGCTCATCTCCAAGCACAAGCTGGACGTCACCGAGGTCGCGCTGTCCAAGGTCACCGACGAGTTCATGGCGCACATCCGGGCCATGGGCCCCGACTGGGACCTGGACCAGACGACCGAGTTCCTCGTCGTCGCCGCCACGCTGCTCGACCTCAAGGCCGCCCGGCTGCTGCCCGCCGCCGAGGTCGAGGACGAGGCCGACCTCGCGCTGCTGGAGGCCCGGGACCTGCTGTTCGCGCGGCTGCTGCAGTACCGCGCGTACAAGCGGATCGCCGACATCTTCAACGAGCGCCTGGACGAGGAGGCCCGCCGCCATCCCCGGACCGTCGGCCTCGAACCCCAGCACGCCGAGCTGCTGCCCGAGGTCGTCATCAGCATCGGCCCCGAGGGGTTCGCCAGGCTCGCCGTCAAGGCGATGCAGCCGAAGGCCAAGCCGCAGGTCTACGTCGAGCACATCCACGCCCCGCTGGTCAGCGTGCAGGAGCAGGCGGGGATCGTGGTGGCGCGGCTCAGGCGGCTGGGCGAGGCCAGCTTCCGGGTGCTGGTCGAGGACACCGACGACACCCTCACCGTCGTGGCCCGCTTCCTGGCGCTGCTGGAGCTGTACCGGGAGAAGGCCGTCGCCCTGGAGCAGGAGGCCGCCCTCGGGGAGCTGCTGGTGCGCTGGACCGGCGGGGACACGGACGCGGCACCGATGGTCACCGACGAGTTCGACCGGCCGCCCGAGGAGCCCAAGGAGGAGAAGAAGGCGTGAGCGAGACCACCGAGGCACCCACGGACCCCACCGGGGCACCCGCCGGGACCACCGAAGTGCCCGCCGGCGAGCCCGCGGGCCTGCGAGCCGTCGCCGGGCTGGAACTCAAGCCCGCCCTCGAAGCGGTCCTCATGGTCGTGGACGAGCCGGCGACCGAGGAGCACCTGGCCCGCATTCTCGAGCGGCCCAAGCGGCAGATCGGGGACGCGCTGCGCGAGCTGGCCGACGACTACACCATGCAGGGCCGCGGCTTCGAGCTGCGGTTCGTCGCCGGTGGCTGGCGTTTCTACACCCGCGCCGAGTACGCGCCCGCCGTCGAGCGGCTGGTCCTGGACGGCCAGACGGCCCGTCTCACCCAGGCCGCGCTGGAGACCCTCGCGGTCGTCGCCTACCGCCAGCCGGTCAGCCGCAGCCGCGTCTCCGCCGTGCGCGGAGTGAACTGCGACGGCGTGATGCGCACCCTCCTCCAGCGCGGTCTGGTCGAGGAGGCGGGCACGGAACCCGAAACAGGTGCGATCCTGTACAGGACGACGAACTACTTCCTGGAGCGGATGGGCCTGCGCGGCCTGGACGAACTTCCGGAGCTCGCGCCCTTCCTCCCGGAGGCGGAGGCGATCGAGGCCGAGACCCAGGAGGGGGTCCCGTCGTTCGACCCGGACGCGCCCGACGCGCCCGGCGGTCAGGACGCAGACGACTAAGACGGAAACCTTGATGCGAAGCAGCGGCAGCGGCAAGAGCGGCGGGCGCGGTAACTACCGCGGTGCCGGCAACGACAGGGACCAGAAGCAGGGGCAGGGCCGGCCCCGCAAGCCCCGCCCCGAGGAGCGCCGCTACGACGTGGGCCCCGGGGCCTCCCCGGACGGCCCCAAGTCCGGGCGCGGCGGCTCCGCGCGCGGCGGCGCCAAGGGCGGCCCGAAGCAGTCCCAGCAGCGCGGCGGCCGTTCGGCCCCGGCGCGCTCGCGCGAGTACGAGACGCGGGTCGAGGAGCGCAACCGGGAGCGGTACGCGGGCAAGAAGGACGTCAAGCTGCCCAAGACCTTCCCCGGCGCCGAGCAGGAGGGCGAGCGGCTGCAGAAGGTGCTCGCGCGTGCGGGCTACGGCTCCCGCCGCGCCTGCGAGGAGCTGATCGAGCAGGCCCGGGTCGAGATCAACGGCGAGATCGTGCTGGAGCAGGGCCGCCGGGTGGACCCGGAGAAGGACGAGGTCAAGGTCGACGGCCTGACCGTCGCCACGCAGTCGTACCAGTTCTTCTCGCTCAACAAGCCCGCCGGTGTCGTCTCCACCATGGAGGACCCGGAGGGCCGCCAGTGCCTCGGTGACTACGTCACCAACCGCGAGACCCGGCTCTTCCACGTCGGCCGGCTCGACACCGAGACCGAGGGTGTCATCCTGCTCACCAACCACGGCGAACTGGCGCACCGGCTGACCCACCCGAAGTACGGCGTGAAGAAGACGTACCTCGCGGCCATCGTCGGCCCCATCCCGCGCGACCTGGGCAAGCGCCTGAAGGACGGCATCCAGCTCGAGGACGGCTACGCGCGCGCGGACCACTTCCGGGTGGTCGAGCAGACCGGCAAGAACTACCTGGTCGAGGTGACCCTGCACGAGGGCCGCAAGCACATCGTGCGCCGCATGCTCGCCGAGGCCGGCTTCCCGGTGGAGAAGCTGGTGCGCACCTCCTTCGGCCCGATCACCCTGGGCGACCAGAAGTCGGGCTGGCTGCGCCGCCTGTCCAACACCGAGGTCGGGATGCTCATGCAGGAGGTCGACCTCTAGAGAGGTTGTGCTTCCGGACACCCCCTTTTATAGTCTCAGTGACTATTAAAGGGGGTGTCCGTGCTGCAGGGCTACGACAAGAACGCCTACGAGCCTTTCGCCGTCACCGTCGACCTCGCCGTCCTGACCGTCCGCGAGGGCGCGCTGCACGTGCTGCTGGTCGAACGCGGGCAGGAACCGTACGCCGGCCGGTGGGCGCTCCCCGGCGGCTTCCTGCTGCCCGACGAGTCCGCGGAGACGGCCGCCCGGCGCGAACTCGCCGAGGAGACCGGCCTGGACGACGTCTTGGGGCTGGACCTGGAGCAGTCGCGCACCTACAGCGAGCCGGGCCGCGACCCCCGGATGCGGGTCGTCTCCGTCGCGTTCACCGCGCTGCTGCCCGAGCCCCCCGAACCCCGCGGCGGCGGCGACGCGGCCCAGGCCCGCTGGCTGCCGTACGGCTCGGTGGGGCCGCTCGCCTTCGACCACGACCGGATCCTCGCCGACGCCCACGAACGCGTCGGCGACCGGCTGGAGAACACCCGCGCCGCCACCGCCTTCTGCCCGCCCGAGTTCACCCTCGGCGAGCTGCAGCAGGTCTACGAGACGGTGTGGGGCACCGCCCTGGACCGGCCCAACTTCCGCCGCAAGGTGCTCGCCACCCCCGGGTTCGTCGAACCCGTCCCCGGCGCCGCCCGGCTCACCGGCGGACGCGGCAAGCCGGCCGCCCTCTACCGCGCCGGCCCCGCCACCGCCCTGCACCCGCCCCTGCTCCGGCCGTCCCGGGAAGGAAGCCCCGAATGACCACCACCCGTCCGGGCAAACGCGCCGCCACCGGTTCCCTCCTCGGCCTCGCCCTCGGGGACGCCCTCGGCTATCCCACCGAGTTCAAGACCGTGCCGCTCATCCTCTCGATGTTCGGTCCCTGGCGGGAGATGGAGCCGGCGCAGCTCGCCCGTGTCTCCGACGACACCCAGATGACCCTCGCGGTCGGCCGCGGGCTCCGCACGGCCATGGAGCGCGGGGACCTCGCCCCGAAACGGCTGGAGCGGCCGCTGCGCGAGGAGTTCGTGGACTGGTACCTGTCGCCGGACAACAACCGCGCCCCCGGCAACACCTGCCTGACCGCGTGCGACCTGCTCAAGGAGGAGGGCCGCGCCTGGCAGGACGCCAGCCAGGTCGGCTCCAAGGGCTGCGGCGCCAACATGCGCGTCGCCCCCGTCGGCCTCGCCCCCGGTCTGACCGGCGAACAGCGCGCCGGCGCCGCCCAGTTGCAGTCCGCGCTCACCCACGGGCACCCCACCGCGCTGGCCGCCTCCGACCTGACCGCCCATGCCGTGCACCTGCTCGCCCGGGGCACCGACCCGGCCGGGCTCGTCGGACGGCTCCGCAGCTACGCCTACGACAACCGCACCCGCTACGACCACGACTGGCTCGGCGACCTGTGGACCCGCTCCCAGGACCCCGGCCCCGAGCACTTCATCGCGCGCGGCTGGGACGAGTGCCTGGACATGCTCGGCCGCCTCCAGGAGGCCGTGCGCACCGTCTCCCCGGAGACCGATCCCTGCCTGGCCACCGGCGAGGGCTGGATCGCCGAGGAGGCCCTCGCCACCGGGCTGCTGTGCTTCCTGCTCTTCCCCGACCAGCCCGTCACCGCCCTGCGCCGGGCCGCCTGCTCCTCGGGCGACTCGGACTCGATCGCCTGTCTGACCGGGGCCTTCGCGGGCGCCTGGCTCGGCGCCGACGCCTGGCCCGCCGACTGGGCCGGGCGGATCGAGTACCGGGGCGACCTGTTGGCACTGGGAGCGCTCTGGGACGCTTAGGCCCATGATCGACGACCTCGACATGGACCTGACGCCCGTGATCGCAGAGCAGCCCCACCCCCTGCTGTTCGCGACCGTCTCCGGAGCCCACCTGTACGGGTTCCCCTCCGAGGACTCCGACCTCGACCTGCGCGGCGCCCACCTGCTGCCCGCCGCGGACCTGGTCGGGCTGCGCGAGCCGGAGGAGACACGCTCGCGGACCTGGGTGCGGTTCGGCGTCGAGATGGACCTCGTCACCCACGACGTGCGCAAGTTCGCCCGGCTGATGCTCCGGCGCAACGGCTATGTGCTGGAGCAGCTCCTGTCGCCCCTTGTGGCTCACACCTCCGAGGCGCACCGGGAGCTGGCCGCCCTCACCCCGGGCGTGCTCACCGGCCACCACGCCCACCACTACCGCGGGTTCGCTGTGACCCAGTGGCGGCTATTCGACAAGACCGGCGAACTCAAGCCGCTGCTCTACACGTTCCGCGTGTTGCTCACCGGCATCCATCTGATGCGCAGCGGCGAGGTGCAGGCGCATCTGCCCACCCTGCTGGAACAGGTGGACGCGCCCGCCTACCTGCCCGAGCTGATCGCCGCCAAGGCCGAGCGCGAGCACGGCACCGCCGACGTCGACCACGCGCGCGTGGAGGCCGACGTGGAGCGGCTGCACGCCGTGCTCGACGAGGCGCAGGCCGCCTCAGCACTGCCCGACGCCCCCAGCGCGCACGACGCCCTGCACGACTTCGTCGTACGCGTCCGCCTGGCGGGCTGAGTCCCGGCGCGCCCGGAAGAGGAAGCCGGCCACGCGCGCGCGGTCCGGTTCCGGCGGCAGCGGGGTGCCGTGCAGGGCCTCCTCGGTCTGCACGGCGATCCGGGCCATGCGGGCCTCGACCTCCGGCCAGGGGATCTCGCCGCGCTTCACCGCCAGCAGCGGCTCCCGCTCGTCGCCGACGTCGATCCGCAGCTCCCCGGTGCGCAGCAGGTCCCGCGCGCTCATCAGCAGACGCAGCAGATGCATGGCGTGCTTCCAGCGCGGGGCGCCCGTCGTGCGGATGTCGGCGTCGAGCTTCCTGCCCTGGCCGAGGGCGTAGCGCGTGAAGGTGTCGGACACCTGCCGGGAGAGGAAAGCGCCGCGCAGGGATAGCAGTTCGCGGCCGGTGTCGTCCGCGTGCTCCACCAGCGGGGAGTGCAAACACTCCAGGATGTTCGGGTTGCCGCGCAGCGCCAGCTCGCAGAACCGCTCCAGCTCCCAGGAGAACCGCTCCTCGCCCGGCCCCTCCACGTGCGCCGGCGGCTTCTCGAACCGCCAGAACAGGGGAGTGGGGGCGAGGAACACGCCCCGCCGGTCGGTGTCACTGGCCTCGGTGGCCAGGCCGAAGGCCCGCGAACCCATGACACAGGCGTAGATCGTGTGGTCGCGTACCAGGTCCTCGGGCTGCATCCCCGGAGCGTACGCGGGCCGCTCACGCCAGGTGGATCGAATTTCCCTCCACCTTGATCGTCTCGGCGGGCAGCGGCCGGGTCGCCGGGCCGTGCGCCACCGAGCCGTCGGCGATGTGGAACCTGCTGCCGTGACAGGGGCAGTCGATGGTGCCGTCGGCCACCTTGCTCACCGTGCAGCCCTCGTGCGTGCAGATCGCCGAGAAGGCCTTGAAGTCACCCTTCGACGGCTGGGTGACCACGATCTTCCGCTCCTTGAAGATCTTGCCGCCGCCCTCGGGGATGTCGCTCGTGCTCGCCAGCTCCATGCCGCCGGGCGACGGGGAGGAGCCCGTCGAACCGCCGCCGCTCCCGCAGCCGGTGGCCAGCGCCGCCGCGCCCGTCGCGAGAACCGTGCGCCGTGTCGTGCTGTAGGTCATGCGTCACTCCGAACATCGGCAGTAGGAAAAGCCACGATTTGCGACATCTTCGCACCAAAGGTTCCTCTGTCGCAGGAAGCGGCGGGAGGGAGGACGCGGCCGTCACCGGGTCGGCCCCGCGTCTCAGCGGGCGGTCGCGGTGCGCCCGGTGGTGCGGGCCTGACTAGGCTGGACGGGCCAGGAACGAAACGCATGTCAGCAAGGAGCAGCGCCGTGGCGGTACGAGCGGTCCGGGGGGCCGTCCAATTGGAGCGGGACGAGGCCGGTCACATGGACGAGCAGGTCGGAGCGCTGCTCACCGAGATCCTGGAGCGGAACGGACTCACCGCCGACGACCTGATCAGCATCTGGTTCACGGCCACCCCCGACCTGCACAGCGACTTCCCGGCCGCCGCCGCCCGCAAGCTCGGGATCGTCGACGTCCCCCTGATCTGCGCCCAGGAACTGGACATCGAAGGCGCCATGCCCCGCGTCGTCCGGGTGCTCGCGCACGTCGAGTCGGACCGGCCCCGCGCCCGGATCGCCCACGTCTACCTCGGCGCCGCCGCCGCCCTGCGCAAGGACATCGCCCAGTGAGAACCGCACTCGTCATCGGCACCGGGCTCATCGGCACCTCCGCCGCGCTCGCCCTGACCCAGCGGGGCGTCGTCGTCCACCTCACCGACCACGATCCCGAGCAGGCCCGCACGGCGGCCGCGCTGGGTGCCGGCACCGACGAGGCCCCCGACGGCCCCGTGGACCTCGCCATCGTCGCCGCCCCGCCCGCACACGTCGCCGGCGTCCTCGCGGACGCCATGACCCGCGGCGTCGCGCGCGGCTACGTCGACGTGGCCAGCGTCAAGGGGGGTCCGCGCCGCGAGCTGGAGGCGCGCGGCCTCGACCTGTCCGCCTACATCGGCACCCACCCCATGTCCGGCCGGGAGAAGTCCGGCCCGCTGGCCGCGACCGGCGACCTCTTCGAGGGCCGCCCCTGGGTACTCACCCCGACCCGGGACACCGACACCGAGGTCCTCAACCTCGCCCTGGAGCTGGTCTCGCACTGCCGGGCCGTGCCGGTCGTCATGGACGCCGACGCCCACGACCGGGCCGTCGCTCTCGTCTCCCACATGCCCCACCTGGTCTCCAGCATGGTCGCGGCCCGCCTGGAGCACGCCGAGGAGGCGGCCGTACGGCTGTGCGGGCAGGGCATCCGGGACGTGACCCGGATCGCCGCCTCCGACCCCGGGATGTGGATCGACATCCTCTCGGCCAACCCCGGCCCGGTCGCCGACCTGCTCGCCGACGTCTCCGCCGACCTGGAGGAGACCGTCCGCGCCCTGCGCGCCCTGCAGTCCTCCGACGAGGACAAGCGCCGCGAGGGCGGCTCGGGCATCGAGGACGTGCTGCGCCGCGGCAACGCGGGTCAGGTGCGGGTACCCGGCAAGCACGGCAGCGCGCCCCGCGTGTACGAGACCGTCGTCGTCCTCATCGACGACCAGCCCGGCCAGCTCGCCCGCATCTTCGCGGACGCGGGACGGGCCGGGGTCAACATCGAGGACGTCCGGATCGAGCACGCGACGGGGCAGCAGGCCGGTCTCATGCAGCTCCTGGTCGAGCCCAAGGCGGCGCCCGTGCTGAAGGAAGCGCTGCGCGAGCGGGGCTGGGCGCTGCGGCAGTAGGAAGACGGCCGTCCGTTCGGGTCGCCCGTACCCAGTAACCTTGTCCAGGGCGCCCTCGCGCTCCGGCCCCCCGCCCCCGCCCCCGCACCGCACCAGGAAGGTGTCCCCCGTGGAAAACGGCGCCCCGACCGCCAAGCCCGTGATCGTCGCGATCGACGGCCCCTCCGGCACGGGCAAGTCGAGCACGTCGAAGGCCGTGGCCGCGAAGCTCGGCCTGAGCTACCTCGACACCGGCGCCCAGTACCGGGCCATCACCTGGTGGATGGTGGCCAACGGCATCGACCTCGAGGACCCGACCGCCATCGCCGCCGTCGCGGGCAAGCCGGAGATCGTCTCCGGCACCGACCCGTCCGCCCCGACCATCACGGTCGACGGCGTCGACGTGGCCGCCCCGATCCGCACCCAGGAGGTCACCTCCAAGGTCAGCGCGGTCAGCGCGGTGCCCGAGGTGCGCACCCGGATCACCGAGTTGCAGCGCTCGCTCGCGGCCGGCGCCGAGCTCGGCATCGTGGTCGAGGGCCGGGACATCGGCACCACCGTGCTGCCGGACGCCGACCTGAAGATCTTCCTCACCGCCTCCCCGGAGGCCCGCGCGGCCCGCCGCAGCGGCGAGCTGAAGGGCGCCGACGTCCACGCCACCCGCGAGGCCCTGATCAAGCGGGACGCCGCCGACTCCAGCCGCAAGGCCTCCCCGCTCGCCAAGGCAGGCGACGCGGTCGAGGTGGACACCACCGAGCTCACCCTCGCCCAGGTCATCGAGTGCGTCGTCACCCTGGTCGAGGAGAAGCGGGCGGGGAAGTGAGCCTTCCGTCGGAACGGGGCGCCGAGGTCGGGCGGCGCATCGGCGTCGGCCTGATGTACGGGCTGTGGCGGCCGCGTGTGCTAGGCGCCTGGAAGCTGCCCGCGAGCGGGCCGGCGATCCTCGCCGTGAACCACTCGCACAACATCGACGGGCCGATGGTCATGGGCGTCTCGCCCCGGCCGACGCACTTCCTGATCAAGAAGGAGGCGTTCGTCGGCCCGCTGAACCCCTTCCTGACCGGCATCGGCCAGCTCAAGGTGGACCGCGCCTCCGCCGACCGCACCGCCATCACCCGGGCCCTCGGCGTGCTGGAGGCCGGGGGAGTGCTCGGCATCTTTCCGGAGGGCACCCGGGGCGAGGGCGACTTCGCCTCCCTGCGGGCCGGGCTCGCGTACTTCGCGGTGCGCAGCGGGGCGCCGATCGTGCCCGTGGCCGTACTGGGAAGCACCGAGCGGCCCGGCCGGTTGGTAAAGGCGCTGCCCCCGCTGCGCTCCCGCGTGGACGTCGTCTTCGGCGACCCGTTCGAGGCGGGCGACGGATCGGGGCGGCGCACGCGCAGCGCGCTGGACGAGGCGACCGAGCGCATCCAGAAGCAGCTCACCAGCCATCTGGAAAACGCCAGGCGCCTCACCGGGCGCTGAGCCCTGCCCGGTGGATCATGCCGGAGACGAGGGGCCTGGCACGCCCGTCCGCGGCGTTGTCGTCGGTCCCCGAAGCTCCGCGTCGACTCGCTCCTCCGCCTTGCGGCTGGACGCACCAGGCCCCGCTCGGCGGCGTCGGTCGGATACCGTTGATTTCCTCCGGCCTGATCCACCGGGCAGGGCAGGCGACACTTGAGTAGTGGATCAGCCCACCAGGGCCGCTCCACCGATCACCACGATGAACGACGAGGTACGGACTTCATGAACGACCAGACCCAGCCCGGCGACTCGGCTGAGCACGAGTACGACCACGGGGCTCTCGGCGACGCCGAGTACGCGGAGTTCATGGAGCTCGCCGCGGAAGAGGGCTTCGACATCGAGGACGTCGAGGGCGCCATCGAGGCGGCGGGCCACGGTCCGCTGCCCGTGCTCGCCGTCGTCGGCCGTCCCAATGTCGGCAAGTCGACCCTGGTGAACCGGATCATCGGCCGCCGTGAGGCCGTGGTCGAGGACAAGCCCGGCGTCACCCGCGACCGCGTCACCTACGAGGCCGAGTGGGCGGGCCGCCGCTTCAAGGTGGTCGACACCGGCGGCTGGGAGCAGGACGTCCTCGGTATCGACGCCTCCGTCGCCGCACAGGCCGAGTACGCGATCGAGGCCGCGGACGCGGTCGTCTTCGTCGTGGACGCCAAGGTCGGCGCCACCGACACCGACGAGGCGGTCGTACGGCTGCTGCGCAAGGCGGGCAAGCCCGTCGTGCTGGCCGCCAACAAGGTCGACGGCCCCAGCGGCGAGGCCGACGCCACCTACCTGTGGTCCCTGGGCCTCGGCGAGCCGCACCCCGTCTCCGCCCTGCACGGACGCGGCACCGGCGACATGCTGGACGCCGTCCTCGAGGCGCTGCCCGAGGCGCCCGAGCAGACCTTCGGCACCGCGGTCGGCGGTCCGCGCCGCATCGCCCTCATCGGCCGCCCGAACGTTGGCAAGTCCTCCCTCCTGAACAAGGTGGCGGGCGAGGAGCGCGTCGTCGTCAACGAGCTGGCCGGCACCACCCGCGACCCGGTCGACGAGCTGATCGACCTGGGCGGGGTGACCTGGAAGTTCGTCGACACCGCGGGCATCCGCAAGCGCGTCCACCTCCAGCAGGGCGCCGACTACTACGCCTCGCTGCGCACCGCGGCCGCCGTCGAGAAGGCGGAGGTGGCCGTCATCCTGATCGACGCCTCCGAGAACATCTCGGTCCAGGACCAGCGGATCGTCACCATGGCCGTGGAGGCGGGTCGCGCGGTCGTCCTCGCCTTCAACAAGTGGGACACCCTCGACGAGGAGCGCCGCTACTACCTGGAGCGCGAGATCGAGACCGAGCTGGGCCAGGTCGCGTGGGCGCCCCGGGTCAACGTCTCGGCCCGTACCGGCCGGCACATGGAGAAGCTGGTCCCGGCGATCGAGACCGCCCTCGACGGCTGGGAGACCCGGGTCCCCACCGGCCGGCTGAACTCCTTCCTCGGCGAGCTGGTCTCGGCCCACCCGCACCCGGTCCGGGGCGGCAAGCAGCCGCGCATCCTGTTCGGCACCCAGGCCGGCACCAAGCCGCCGCGGTTCGTCCTCTTCGCCTCCGGCTTCATCGAGGCCGGCTACCGGCGCTTCATCGAGCGCCGCCTGCGCGAGGAGTTCGGCTTCGAGGGCACCCCGATCCACATCTCGGTGCGGGTGCGCGAGAAGCGCGGCAAGAAGAAGTAACCGGCCCCTCCGGCATGGCGAAGGGCGGCCCCCCGTGAACGGGGGGCCGCCCTTCGCCATGCCTCAGGCGCCGCGCCGCGGAGCGGGCGGCAGCCCCGCCGGAACGTGATGCATCCCGGTGTCCTGCTGCCGCCCCAGCGTGCCGACCCGCTGCCACTGCGGCTGCTGCTGACCGCCGCCCTGCCGGGCGCTGTACGCCCCCGCGCTGTAGGCGCTGTAGGAGGTCATACGGTACGAGCCGGTGCTGTGCGGGGTGTTCCCGAAGGCGTAGAACCCCAGCTCCTCCTCACCACTGCGATCACCCGGCAGCGTACGGAAGGCCTTGACCCACTCCGCGTAGAGCGAGTCGTAGATCGGCGTGGCCGATGCCGCGACCGAACTCTCCCCCACCCGGGCGGACGGGACGGAGGCGAAGGAGGACCGGCGTGGAGGAGGAGTGTCATATGCGTGCACGTATGTCCAAACGACCGGAATCTGAAAGGGATGCGGTCGTACAAGTGGGGGCGCGCTCCCGGCCTGCCGCCGGGCGGACCTCAGGTGCCCGCGAGGGGCAGCGCCGCCGCCACCAGCTTGCCGGTGGCCGCGGCCCGGTCGAGGGAGCCGCGCAGCAGGTCCTCCCGGGGCTGGCGTCCGATGGACCCCACCGGCGCCGCGAACATCAGCACCTGCTGGTGCTTGTTGGCGGCGGCCCGCCAGCTGTCCGTCACCTGCAGCGGCTGGTGCGCCTGCCACCAGGCGACCGGCTGACCGCCGCCCGCACCCGGCTGGAGCACCGCGTGGAGCTGGCCCATCGCGAGCAGGACCGACCAGCCGTGCAGCACCGGCGGGACCGACGCCAGCTCCATCACCGGCATGAAGCCCTGCTCGATGAGCAACGGCAGGAAGTCGTCGCCGGCGCCGAAGGAGCCGGGGCGCACGATGGGCGCCGTCGGCTCGACGACCAGCGCGGGGTGCAACTCGCCCTCGATCAGCACCAGTCCGCTGGTCACACCGAGCACGGCCTGCTCGGGCACGGACCGCTGAGGGGCGCCGTCCGCGGCCGGGCGGCCGCCGATGGACCGGACGGCGCCCTGCAACTGCTCCTCGGTGACCTGGACGACCTGCGAGGGCAGGCAGCCGGCGTGGGCGAAGGCAAGGACGGCGGTCTCGTCGCCGACGAACAGAACGGTGCTGGTGCGCTCCTGCTCGGAGTCGCCCGGGGTGCGGCAGGACGTGCAGTCGTAACTGCCCGGGGCGTTCTCTCCGGCGAGCAGCCGGTCGGCTTCTTCGTCGCCGATCTCGGCGCGTACTGCGTCACTGACGTCGAGCATGCGCGGCACGGTGGCTCCCTCGGGATGCGGTGCTGGGTCGGCCGGGTGGCTCCCGGCCGCTGAGCCCCGGGGGTTCCGGGCTCATGAAGAAGACAACGGGCGTCCTGTGGTGGGGGTCACGCCCCGGGGGCGACGGAATCGAACCATCCACCGCACAGGGTCACCGCCGGTGCGGAACCGGACACTCATCGTCAAGTCCGCGTCAGGTCAAGGCACTTGAACGAGTGAAGTGGGTCACGCCCCGGTCGTGCTTGTGGTCGAAAAATCATGAAATCCATGTACGAAACGGCTGGCCGAAAATCGTCGATACCTGAGGTAACCGCGAACTGGCCTGGAACGACGGCGACTTGGTTGAAACAGCCGGTCCGTTCTCTCTACATTCCTCCGCCGTGTGCATCGAGCACCGCTCGGGTACGTCCGCCGGCCGGCCAGGCAGAGCACGATCGCCGCACCGGCCGCGGCGGACGGGGCGGGCGCGAGGAACCGCGGTCCTGCGCGGCGAGGCGCGCTCCGCCCGGGGGAGCCCGGGTTCGTGGAGAGGGAACCACATGTCCGATTGTGCCGATACCACCCGCCGCACCGCCCGTCCCGACGGCGCCCGCAAGGGCCGTACGACGGCGGCCGCCCTGGCCGGAGCCGCGCTGCTGGCCCCGCTGGGACTGCTGGCCGCCACCGGCGACGCGACCGCCGCGGACAACGGGGTCTGGGACCGCATCGCCCAGTGCGAGAGCGGCGGCG
Organism: Streptomyces sp. NPDC041129; assembly: GCF_055592265.1. Taxonomy (NCBI): domain Bacteria; kingdom Bacillati; phylum Actinomycetota; class Actinomycetes; order Kitasatosporales; family Streptomycetaceae; genus Streptomyces; species Streptomyces sp. NPDC041129. The sequence goes on from NZ_JBVIYV010000006.1 coordinate 40,661, forward strand.
ACTGGCACATCAACACCGGCAACGGCTACTACGGCGGGCTCCAGTTCTCCGCCGGCACCTGGCGCGCGTACGGCGGCGGCGCCTACGCCCCGACGGCCGACCAGGCCTCCCGGAGCGCGCAGATCGCCGTCGCCACCAAGGTCCAGCGGGCCCAGGGCTGGGGTGCCTGGCCGGTCTGCTCGGGCCGGGCCGGAGCCACCGGGACCGCCCCGGCGAACGGGTCGGGCGCGGCGGCCGGCAGCGGCGCGACGACGAAGCCGGCGCCGGCGGCGAAGCCCGAGCGCACGGCGGCCCACACCGGCCGCGACGCGGCGCGCGGGGACTACACCGTCCGCCAGGGCGACACCCTGAGCGCCATCGCCGCCCGGCACGGCACCACCTGGCAGCGGATCTACGCCGCCAACCGGAACGTCATCGGCGACGACCCGAACCTGATCGTGCCCGGCCGGCGCCTGGCGCTCTGAGCGAGCCGTGCACCACAGCCGCTGTCCCGTCGAGGACAGCGGCTGTCCGCATCGGCCGGCAGACTCGGCGCCATGTTGGAGACCTCGGCACGACTGCTGCGTCTGCTCTCGCTGCTCCAGGCCCACCGCGAGTGGTCCGGCGCCGAACTCGCCGACCGGCTCGGCGTCACCCCGCGCACGGTCCGCCGGGACGTGGACCGGCTGCGCGAGCTCGGCTACCCGGTCAACGCGAGCCCGGGAACCGGCGGTGGCTACCAGCTCGGCGCGGGGGCCGAGCTGCCCCCGCTGCTGCTGGACGACGACGAGGCCGTCGCCGTGGCCGTCGGCCTGCGCACCGCCGCCGGCCAGGGCATCGAGGGCATCGGCGAGACCTCCGTACGCGCCCTGGCCAAGCTGGAACAGGTGCTGCCGAACCGGCTGCGCCGCCGGGTGGGCGCGCTCAACGCCTTCACCGTGCCGATGCTGCGCGGCGGCCCGCCGGCCTCCCCGGTCGACCCGGCGCTGCTCACCGAGATCGCCCATCTGTGCCGGGACGCCGAACGGCTGCGCTTCGAGTACCGCACGCACGACGGCTCCGCGAGCCGACGCAGCGTGGAACCGCACCGGCTGGTCTGCACCGAGCGGCGCTGGTACCTGGTCGCCTGGGACGTCGACCGGGCGGACTGGCGGACCTTCCGGGTCGACCGCATCACCCCCAGGCCGCCGCACGGGCCCCGCTTCACCCCGCGTGAGCCGCCCGCCGAGGACCTCGCCGCCTATGTCTCCAAGGGCGTCTCCACGCGCGCGTACGCCGAGCGGTCCGCGGTCCGGCTGCTGGTGCCGCTGGAAGAGGCCGCCGAGCGGATCTCGCCGTCCGCCGGGACGCTGGAGGCCGACGGCCCGGGCACCTGCGTCCTGCGCAGCGGCGCGCCGAGCCTGGAGGTGATGGTGATTCACATCATGATGACCGGCTTCCCGTTCGAGGTCCTGGAGCCCGCCGAGCTGACCGTGTCGATCAGGAGGATCCGCGACCGGCTCGACGGGGCCCTGGCCCGGTCGGCGGGACCCCACGGCGGTGTCGCACCGAATCCATGAAATTCCCATGCGGCGTCAGCTCTCCCGGCACCCCTGCGGATTCGACGCGGAATCATGCCGCGGACCGGCCCCGATCGATGGCCCGGCGCTTTCCGCCGGCCAATTCGAGAGGGTGCTCCGGCGCGCGAGAATTCTGTTCGAATACCCCGGCGAACGAGACGGAAACCCCCGATCGTGTGACGGAGTTCGAAGAAAACGGGTTCCGGAACCTGTGACAGAAGCGTGACAGGAGGGGGACCGAAGGCCTGCCGCCGGCGCGGCTTCCGTCGCCGCCCGATGCGGCCTAGCGTGGCCGCATGGCACCGATTCCCACTCCGCCAGCGGAGCCCCAGGACAGTCCGGACGGGTACGTCGGCCTCGACGCCCCGAACGCCGAGCGGCTCGCCCGGCAGCGCGGGTGGTCGACGGTACGGTCGCTGCCGCCGGGCGCGATCATCACCATGGAGTACCGGGTGGGCCGGCTCAACTTCGAGGTGCGGGACGGCCGGGTGACCCGCGCCTGGAAGGGCTGAGCACCCCCCGGTACGGCGAAGGCCCCGCTCCCGGAAGGGGGACGGGGCCTTCGCCGTGGCGGCGGGGTCAGTCGTGCGTACCGGACCCCCGCCGCCTCGGCGGGTGTCAGCCGCCCGAGACGGGACGGGCGGGCTGGGAGGCGCCGCGCGGCAGCCGGTCGGCGTGTGGCGGCCGGCGGCTGCCCGCCGGGGTGACCGGGGTGCGCTCCGAACGCGCCGTGTGCGGGCCCGGGGCCAGATGGATCGGCGCCCGGGGCCCGCGCACCGACGCCACCGGCTCGCGGACCGGAGCGGACTGCTCGGCGGCCGCGGTGCGCGGCCCCAGCACCACGGGGACCGGCACGGCCGGCGCCGGCACCGTACGGCCGCGGCGGGCGCGCCAGCGGTCGCGCAGATCGAAGATCGCGGTCTCGGCGCGGGCGATCAGCGGCTCGCACCAGGGCAGCGCGAGCAGGATCAGCAGGCCCGCGGCCCAGCCCAGCAGCACGTCGCTCAGCCAGTGCGTGCCGAGGTAGACGGTGGCCATCCCGACGCCCAGCGAGGTCACGGCCGACACGGCGGACAGCCAGCGGCGCGCGGTCGGGGTGGAGGCCAGATACGCCAGGATTCCCCAGGTCACCACGGCGTTGGCGGTGTGGCCGCTGGGAAATATATCGCCGCCCAGACCCATCTCGTTCGAGCCGATCACGGTGGCGTAGTGCGGGCCGAGCCGGCCCATGCCGTACTTGGCGGCGCCGACCGTGATGTTGAGCAGCAGCAACGAGGCGCCGAGGGTCAGCAGCGGGCGGAGCGTGTGCTGCCGCCAGGAGCGCCAGCCCAGCCAGGCGGCGACCATCACGGCGGTGGGGCCGCGCTGGCCGAGCACCACGTAGTAGTCGACGAACCAGTGGATCTCCGACCACTGCTGGTACGGCCGGAAGAACATGACCTGCCAGTCGAGCCGGACCAGCCAGGAGGTGATCACCACGGCCCAGACGATCGCCAGGTAGAAGGCGAGAGTCGCGGTGAACAGCACGACCCGGTGCCGGCTCATCCGCGGCACATCGAGGTGGGCCGGCCGTTCCGGCTCGCGGTCCAGCCTGGCGAACACCCGGTCCAGACGCCGGGTGAGGTTTAGTTCGGTACGCACCCGATCGACGTTACAGTGAGTGCGCTCTGTTCCCGGTCGAAACAGCGGCTTTGTGATGACGATGTGATGTGGGAAACCTCTCAGGAGCCGCTGAATTCCTGGGATTCCGCAATCCGGTGAACCTGCTTCCTGCAATTCCTTTGATCATTCCAGGCGGCGGTTATATGGCGCTTATGAATTCGTTCACCGAATCATGGGGTGGAATTCAGGAGGTGCTCATCGGCCGCCGGAGTCGATCACGGAGGACCCGAGCCGTTCAGCCAGAACGCGCCGTACACCGCCGTCGCCGCGGCCAGACCCGCCGTGACCAGGGCCGATCTTGAGGTCCGCGGCCGGGCCAGGGCGCGGGCGAGCGGGAACAGCAGCGGGAAGGCCGGCATCAGCAGTCGCGGCTTGGACCCGAAGTAGCTCGAGGCGCACAGGGCGAGGGCGAGGACGACACCCGTGTACACCAGCAGGGGGAGGGGCTGACGCTGCCGCACGCCGGTCACGTACAGCATGATCAGCAGGGCCACGCCGATGACCAGGCCCGCTCCGGCGAGAGCCGACGGGAATGACGTGAACTTGTCGATGACGAAGCGGGCGAAGGCGTACCCGCCGTCGAACCCGTTGCGCCAGCCGGCCTGCACGTCCAGGTAGCCGAGGGGTCCCTTGCCGGTGCGGTGGCCGACCCACAGCACATAGCCGGCCGCGCCCAGCGGGGCGAGGAGCAGTCCGAGTGAGCGGCGCCATGAGGGCGCGAAGGGAGCGCAAGGGGTGCGCGACGGAGCGTGCGTCATGTCGTGCGCGCCCTCTGGAGCGCAGGGGGCACACCTCGGTTCGTGCGCGCCGTCGGTATGCGCGACGCGCCCGGCGCACACCCCGGCCGCCGGGCCGGAAGCGTGGCCGCCGTCGTGCACGTCGCGCGCGCCCCGCTCGCGCACGAAAGTGAGCACGCCCGCCACCCACACCGCCGCGACCACCGCCAGGCCCACCGGCCGGGTCAGCCCCGCCAGCGCCGCCAGCACACCCGCCCCCACCCACCGGCCGGTCAGCACGGCGTACAGCGACCAGGCGGCCAGCGCGGTGAACAGGGACTCGCTGTACGCCATCGACTGCACGATCCCGACGGGCAGCACCGCCCACAGCAGCACCGCGCAGACCCCCGCCCGGGGCCCGTACACCCACTCCGCGACCGCGAAGATCCCCCCGGCCGCGGCAAGCGAGGCGAGCAGGGCGACGACCACGCCGGCGTGCGCGTACGACAGCGGCGTGACGCCGTGCAGCAGCCGCTCCAGCCAGGGCAGCAGCGGGAAGAACGCCAGGTTGGAGTGGACGTCGCCGTTCGGCAGGCGGACCTCGTAGCCGTAACCCAGCTCGGCCACCCGGGAGTACCAGAGGGAGTCCCAGCGCGCGCCCAGCAGGGTGAGCGCGCTCTTGCCGCGCGCGGCGCTCCACGCGGCCAGCACGAGCAGGCCGAGGGCACGGACGGCCGCGTACCCGAGGAGGGCCGGGGCCGCCCGGCGCAGGAGGGTGCCGCGGGCCGGTGCCGCGCGCGTCGCAAGGTCGGTCACGGGCTCGATTATCGACCGGGTCCGGAACCGGGCCGCCCGCCGGGCATGCGCGGCATCGTGCGAGGTGGCGTACGCCACACGGGTTCGCTCCCGCGTGTGAGAGGTCCGCCACGTGTGCCCACGACGGACTCGCGTACGCTGGCGAGTCACCCGCGTGGGTTTGCGCGGGCCGGAGACCCCGCTCCTCTCCGGCCGTACGACGGAGAGTCCCCACTCCGCCGATCCGCCGCACGCGAGGGATCATCTGGGAGGTACGTACATGTCCGGGACGACCACGGCTGCCGTTCGGCCGTGCCGTCGGGCGGCCGGGGCCGGTGCCAACCGCTGGGTCGTCCTGGTCGTCCTCTGTGTCAGCCTGCTGCTCGTCGCCGTCGACGCCACCGTGCTGCACGTGGCGGTCCCCGCCGTCACCGAGGACCTCAGGCCCGGCGCCGTGCAGCTGCTCTGGATCGTCGACGTCTACCCGCTGGTCTGTGCCTCGCTGCTGATCCTCTTCGGCACGCTCGGCGACCGGATCGGACGCAGGCGCGTGCTGCTCCTCGGCTACGCCCTGTTCGGCGTCGCCTCCGCCGTGGCCGCCTTCGCGCCGAGCGCCCAGACGCTGATCCTCGCCCGCGCGCTGCTCGGCGTCGGCGGCGCGATGATCATGCCCGCGACCCTGTCGATCCTCCGCCAGGTCTTCCCGGACCGGCGAGAGCGCGCGCTGGCCATCGGCATCTGGAGCGCGGTCGCCGCCGTCGGCGCGGCCGTCGGCCCACTGCTCGGCGGCTTCCTGCTGGAGCACTTCTGGTGGGGCTCGGTCTTCCTGGTCAACATCCCGCTGATGCTGGTCAGCCTGCCGGTCGGGCGCATGCTGCTGCCCGAGTCCCGGGGCGAGCGCGACGGGCCCTGGGACGTCACCGGCGCGCTGACGGCGGCGGCCGGCCTGTTCGGCGTCGTCCTCGGCGTGAAGCGGCTCGGCGGCGGGGAGTCCGCCGCGAGCCCGTTCACCCTGGCCCCGCTGCTGCTGGGCGCGGCGCTGCTGATCCTCTTCGTCCGGCGCCAGGGGCGCCGGACGCATCCGCTGGTCGACCTGCGGATGTTCCGGCGGCCGGCGTTCAGCACCTCGGTGGGCTGCATCGTGCTGGCCATGCTCGCGCTGGTCGGCCTCGAACTGATCGCGGCGCAGTACCTGCAACTGGTGCTGGGTCTGTCGCCGCTGCGGACGGGTCTGCGGCTGCTGCCCCTGACCGTCGCGGCGATGGCGGCGGGCCTCGCGGGCGCCCGGGTGCTGCGCCGCTTCGGCCCGCGCCGGATGGTCGGCGCCGGCTTCTGCCTCACCGCCGCCGCGGTGGTGACACTGACCGCGATGGGCGGCGAGGACAACGCGCGGCTGCTGCTCTGCGGCTTCGTACTGCTCGGCTTCGGCCTGGAGACCACCCTCTTCGGCGCCTACGAGTCGATGCTCAGCGAGGCCCCGGCCGAGCAGGCCGGCGGTGCGGCGGCGATCGGCGAGACCTCGTACCAGCTCGGCGCCGGGATCGGGATCGCGCTGCTCGGCAGCGTGATGAACAAGGCCTACGCGCCGGGCCTCACGTCGGTGCCGGGCGTCCCCTCGGACGCCTCACGGGCGGCGGGCCACTCGCTCGGTGAGGCCTACGAGGTCGCCGGGCGCCTGGGCGGGCCCGCCGGTGAGGCCCTGCGCCGGGCCGCCCGGGACTCCTTCGTACACGGACTGCATGTGACCCTGCTGGTCAGCGCCGGGCTGCTGCTGCTGGGCGCGATGATGGCGCTGCGGCTGCCGCGGACCATGCAGTGCGGCGAGCAGGGCGCGGACGAGGCCCCCGAGGTGGGGGCGGTGCCGGCCCCGCGGGAGCCGCAGAAGCCGAGGGTGTCGGCCTGACCCCCGCTCTGGACGTGCGGGAGACTGCACCGTAACGTCGCCCCGAGAGACGTAACTAGCGCTGCTAGTTTTTGGTGAGTTCCAGTGTTCCGGAGGGTGTCCCATGTCCGCGTCCGCGAAGCTGCCCCCGTTCGACGCCGCCGACCCGCTCGGGATCGACGACCTGCTCGACCCGGAGGACCTGGCGATCCGGGACACCGTCCGCGGCTGGGCCGCCGACCGGGTGCTGCCTCATGTCGCCGACTGGTACGAGAAGGGCGAGCTGCCCGGCATCCGCGAGCTCGCCCGGGAACTGGGCGGCATCGGCGCGCTCGGCATGTCCCTGACCGGTTACGGCTGCGCCGGCGCCACGGCCGTGCAGTACGGGCTCGCCTGCCTGGAGCTGGAGGCGGCCGACTCGGGCATCCGGTCCCTGGTCTCCGTGCAGGGCTCGCTCGCGATGTACGCGATCCACCGGTTCGGCAGCGAGGAGCAGAAGCGGGAGTGGCTGCCGCGGATGGCCGCCGGCGAGGTGATCGGCTGCTTCGGGCTCACCGAGCCCGACCACGGCTCCGACCCCGCCTCCATGCGCACCCACGCCAAGCGCGACGGCGACGACTGGGTGCTCAACGGGCGCAAGATGTGGATCACCAACGGGTCGGTGGCCGGGGTGGCCGTCGTCTGGGCGCAGACCGAGGACGGCATCCGCGGGTTCGTCGTGCCGACCGACCGCCCCGGCTTCTCGGCGCCCGAGATCAAGCACAAGTGGTCCCTGCGCGCCTCCGTCACCAGCGAGCTGGTCCTGGACGACGTACGGCTGCCCGCCGGCGCGGTGCTGCCGGAGGTCACCGGCCTGCGCGGGCCGCTCGGCTGTCTGTCGCACGCCCGCTACGGCATCGTCTGGGGCGCCATGGGCGCGGCGCGCAGCAGTTTCGAGGCGGCCGTGGAGTACGCGAAGACCCGGGAGCAGTTCGGGCGGCCCATCGGCGGCTTCCAGCTCACCCAGGCGAAACTCGCCGACATGGCGGTGGAACTGCACAAGGGGATCCTGCTCGCCCACCATCTGGGGCGGCGGATGGACGCCGGCCGCCTGCGTCCCGAGCAGATCAGCTTCGGCAAGCTCAACAACGTCCGCGAGGCCATCGAGATCTGCCGTACGGCGCGGACGATCCTCGGTGCCAACGGGATCTCCCTCGAATACCCCGTCATGCGGCACGCGACCAACCTCGAGTCGGTGCTCACCTACGAGGGCACCGTCGAGATGCACCAGCTCGTGCTGGGCAAGGCGCTCACCGGGCTCGACGCCTTCCGGTGAGCCCCCGAAGGAGGCAGGGCCGGTGAGCGGCCCTGCCTCAGCTCTGGTTGAAGAAGCCGTCCTCGCGGCGTGCCGCCGGCTCACCGCTGACGATCTCGGTGTTCGAGGGCGTCAGCAGGAACACACGGTTCGCGACCCGCTCGATCGTGCCCCGCAGGCCGAAGGTGAGCCCGGCCGCGAAGTCCACCACGCGCTTGGCGTCGGAGGGCTCCATCGCCGTGAGGTTCATGATGACCGGGACGCCGTCCCGGAACAGTTCGCCGATGGCGCGGGCGTCCCGGAAGCTGTCCGGGGTGACCGTGCCGATCCGGCGGCCCTTCTCCTCGGCCGTGTCCGTGGCCACCTTCACCCGGGGGTCCGTGACCCAGGCGTCCGCGGACTCGGTGCCCTCGGAGTAGTCGTCGTCGTAGTAACGCTCGTCATCGTTGTCGTCGACGAGGCCGAGCCACGCACTCGCCTTGCGTACCGATCCCATGGACGCCTCCTCTCACAGCTGTCTTCTTGCTTTCGGCATCCCTATGGTCATCCATGATGCGGACGGTGCGCCAAGTGGATAGACGCCGCGCGGGGGGTTTGTGACGGTACTGGTGCACAGCGGATACGTCGAGAGCCCAAGTACCCCAAGGGTCGTGACTCATACGGCTGCTGACTCTGAGTGAAATATGATTGTCGTCGGCGGATGGGTGATACACGGAGCGTACGGGTGAACGGCATACCTGATACGAGCCGACAGTCGGCCGATACGATGCCCCGGCTCGAGGTCGAGTCACATCACGGGGGATCGGCGTGTTCGGAATCGTAAGGCCGTGCAGTCACCGGCTGGGGGAGGGTCTGAAGACCCAGTGGATGGCGCACCTGTGCGGGCTGTGTCTCGCCCTGCGCCGTGATCACGGTCAGTTCGCCCGCGTCGTGACCAACTACGACGGCCTGCTGATATCCGTCCTGACGGAGGCTCAGGCCGGCCCGGTCGAGGGGTCCCGGCGCACCGCCGGGCCGTGCGCCCTGCGCGGTATGCGGACGGCGTCCGTCGCCCAGGGCGAGGGTGCCCGGCTCGCCGCGGCCGTCTCGCTGGTCCTCGCCTCCGCCAAGGTGCGCGACCACGTGGCCGACCGGGACGGGCTGCTGGCCCGCAGGCCGGTCGCCCTCGCGGCGCGCCGGGTCGCGGCGAGCTGGGGGAAGGCCGGGGCGCACTCCGGCGCGGCCGTGGGGTTCGACACCGGTGTCCTCGTCGACGCCGTCGACCGGCAGATCGGCATCGAGGCCGTGGCGGGGTACGGCACCCCGCTGCTGACCGTCACCGAGCCGACCGAGACGGCGACCGCGGCCGCGTTCGCGCACACCGCCGTGCTGGCCGGCCGGCCGAGCAACGCCGAGCCGCTCGCCGAGGCCGGCCGCCTCTTCGGCCGGCTCGCGCACCTGCTGGACGCCGTGGAGGACCGGGAGGCGGACGCGCGCTCGGGCGCCTGGAACCCGCTCACCGCCACCGGCACCTCCCTCACCGAGGCCCGCCGGCTCGCCGACGACGCCCTGCACGGCATCCGGCTGGCCCTGCGCGAGGCGGAGTTGACCGACGGCAGGCTGGTCCACCTGCTGCTCGCGCACGAGCTGAGCCGCTCGGTGGACCGGGCGTTCGGCGGCCACTCGTGCGGACACGCGCCCGAGGCATCCTTCGGGCCGCCCCCGGGACACCAGGCACCCCCGGCGCCGGGCAACCCGTACGGCAATCCCCTCGGGGGCGAGCCGCCGCGTCCGGACAAGCGGGGCTTCTGGGCCGGGTGCGCGGCCGCCCTGGGGGTGTGCTGCACCTGCAAGGTGTGCTGCGCCGACGAGTACGAGGGCCCCTGGTCCCGGAAGAAGCGCGAGGGCTGGTGCGGCAACTGCGACGGCTCGTGCTGCGAGGCCTGCCAGTGCTGCGAATGCTGTGAGTGCTGTTCGTGCTGCGACTGCTAGGGGACCATCCGGAGGGGTGAATTCCGGCCATGCCAGGGACGGGGGCGGCCGATGGCGAGGATGAGGTGTTCACCGCCACCGGGGTCCGGCGGCCCGGCCGTGGACGGGTGGCGCCGGCGGACGCGGGCGCGGCGCCGTACCCGCCGGTGAACCCGCCTTCACCCTGGCCGGAACCGACCCGGCGCCCCCGGTCGCCGGGCCGTGGGCGGTGTTCGTCGGCGGCTCCTCCCGTGAGTCGGTGTCAAGGGGCCGGTGCGCATAGGTGGTTCAAAGCTTGACGGCCGAAAGGCACCCTTGTGCCGACCGGCCGTTCGGCCGAATACTCCCCCTCAGCGCTTGTCAGGGGCATGAGCATTGTTCGGCACCCCGGACGAGTCCCTGACTGCGCCTCACCGGGCCCCGACCCCACGCGGGCCCTCGACTTCCCCTGGGAGGGAATGCAACGTGAGGATCAAGCGCAACACTCCCCGCAGCGGTACCGCAAGACGGACCCGGCTGACCGCCGTGGCGACCGGCTTCCTGGCCGCGGCAGCGTTCGCCGCCCCCACCGCGAACGCCAGCGACGCCCACACGTTCAGCGCCGGCCAGCTCACCAGGGCGAGCGACTCCGTCCTCAAGGCCGACATCCCCGGCACGGCCTGGGCGGTGGACTCCAAGACCAACCGTGTCGTCGTCACCGTCGACAGCACCGTGTCCCAGGCCGAGATCGCCAAGATCAAGCGGCAGGCCGGCGGCGACTCGGGCGCCCTCGTCGTCAAGCACACGTCCGGCAAGTTCAACAAGCTGATCTCCGGCGGCGACGCGATCTACGCGAGCAGCTGGCGCTGCTCGCTGGGCTTCAACGTCCAGGACTCCAGCGGCAACTACTACTTCCTGACCGCCGGTCACTGCACCGACGGCGCGGGCACCTGGTGGTCGAACTCCTCGCACTCGACCACGCTCGGCTCCACGGCCGGCTCCAGCTTCCCCGGCAACGACTACGGCATCGTGCGCTACACCAACAGCTCGGTGACCAAGTCGGGTGCCGTGGGCAGCCAGGACATCACCAGTGCGGCCACGCCTTCCGTGGGCACGACCGTCTACCGCCGCGGATCCACGACCGGCACCCACAGCGGCCGCGTCACCGCGCTGAACGCGACGGTCAACTACGGCGGTGGCGACATCGTCTACGGCCTGATCCAGACCACCGTCTGCGCCGAACCCGGCGACTCCGGCGGCCCGCTGTACGGCGGTAGCACGGCGTACGGTCTGACCTCGGGCGGCAGCGGTGACTGCACCTCCGGCGGTACGACCTTCTTCCAGCCGGTCACCGAGGCGCTGAGCGCCTACGGAGTCCACGTCTACTAGGACGGGACCGCCTTCCCCGTCCCCGCGGCCGGACGCGGCCGTGACGGCGTCGTGACGGCACCGAGCCCTCGCATGCTCCTGGCGTGCGGGGGCTTCCGTCTGCCCGCCCCTGCCGGCCCGATGCGGAGGATCGAATTCCAGCCAGCGGCAACGGTCACTGTCCGCAGAGCCGTTGCTCGCGCCGGGTGTTTGCAGTGCGAATTCCCTGGGGTGACAGCGAACCCTCAAGCGGGGTGGGGCGCACGCGTCTTCCGTGCGCGCGTCCTGAAGTCGACCTTGTGTGCCCCCTGTGCCGTTCGGAAGAGTGGGCGCCCGTCAACCAGCCTTCCGGCCCGTGCGGTCCCCACAACCCGCGGAGCCGATCCCCCACAGGAGGACGTGAGTTGAAGCACCGACGCATACCCGGGCGGCGGATCGCCGTGGCCGGCGCGGGAATCGCCGCACTGGTCGCCGCGGGAGTCACCTTCCAGAGTGCGAACGCCAGCGAGCCCGCCAAGTCCGCCCCGCAGGCGCGGATCCTGTCCGCCCCGGCGGCCGGAAATCTCGCCTCCACGCTCGTGCGGGACCTCGGCTCCGGCGCGGCCGGCAGCTACTACGACGCCCGGGCGAAGAGCCTCGTCGTCAACGTGCTCGACGCCACGGCCGCGAGGACCGTCGAGGCGGCCGGCGCCAGGGCGAGAGTCGTCGCCAACTCGCTCGCCGAACTCGACGGCGCGCGTTCGACCCTGAAGCAGGACGCGACCATCCCGGGCACCTCCTGGGCGACCGACCCGGTCACCAACAAGGTCGTCGTCACCGCCGACAGAACGGTGTCCGGCGCCGAGTGGACCAGGCTGGGCAAGGTCGTCGAGGGGCTCGGCGGGAAGGCCGAGCTGAAGCGGTCCAAGGGGCGGTACGAGCCCTTCATCGCCGGCGGCGACGCCATCAGCGGCTCGGGCGGGCGCTGCTCGCTCGGCTTCAACGTGGTCAAGGGCGGGCAGCCGTACTTCCTGACCGCGGGCCACTGCACCGAGGCCATCTCGAGCTGGTCCGACTCCTCGGGCGGCGTCATCGGCCAGAACGAGCAGTCCAGCTTCCCGGGCAACGACTTCGGTCTGGTCAAGTACACGGCCCAGGTCGACCACCCGAGCGAGGTCGACCTCTACAACGGCTCCGCCCAGCAGATCACCGGCGCGGCCGAGGCCACCGTCGGCATGAAGGTCACCCGCAGCGGTTCGACCACCCAGGTGCACGACGGCACGGTCACCGGCCTGAACGCCACCGTCAACTACTCCGAGGGCACGGTCAGCGGTCTGATCCAGACCGACGTGTGCGCCGAGCCCGGGGACAGCGGCGGCTCGCTGTTCTCCGGCGACAAGGCCGTCGGTCTGACCTCCGGCGGCAGCGGCGACTGCACCTCCGGCGGGGAGACCTTCTTCCAGCCGGTCACCGAGGCGCTGTCCGCCACGGGCTCGCAGATCGGCTGACCCGCACGACGCCTGCTTTCGAAGTCCCGCCCCCGCGCGCGAGGGGGGCGGGACTTCGTGCGGCCGGCGACCGCGTGTCCGGTCGGCGGGGTGTTTGCGCAGGTGGGAGGGGGGCATCGCGATGTCGCACACTTGTTCGAGATTGGGGGTATGGTGGATGGCGGAGTAGGGAACTGATGTTCGAGAGCCGTTCGAGGCTCACGAGTGCGGGAGGTGCGTGTGCCGGGCTTCGCGCATCTGCACACCGTCTCCGGGTTCTCCCTGAGGTACGGCGCCTCCCACCCGGAGCGGCTGGCCGCGCGCGCCGGGGAACGGGGCATGGACGCCCTGGCCCTCACCGACCGCGACACCCTCGCCGGGACGGTCCGCTTCGCCAAGGCGTGCGCCGCGGCGGGGGTCCGCCCGCTGTTCGGCGTGAACCTGGCGGTGGCCGGGCCGGAGACCGACCGGCGGGAGAGGCGCCGCACCCCGGTGCGGGGCGGTGCCTTCATCGACGAGTCGGCCCCCCGGGCTACCTTCCTCGCCCGGGACGGCGCCCGCGGCTGGGCCGGCCTGTGCGGGATCGTCACCGCGGCGCACGAGGGCGAGGGCACGCCGCTGCTGCCCTGGTCCGGCAACCGCGGCGACGGCCTGACCGTGCTGCTCGGGCCGGGGTCGGACGTGGGCCGCGCCCTCGCCGCCGGGCGCCCCGACCGGGCCGCGCGGCTGCTCGCCCCCTGGCGCGAGGTCTACGGTGACGCGCTGCGGCTGGAGGCCGTCTGGCACGGCCGCGCGGGTACCGGCCCCGGCTCCCTGCGGCTGGCCGCCCGTACCGTCGGCTTCGCTGTCGAGCAGCGGGTCCGGCCGGTGCTCAGCAACGCCGTCCGCTACGCCGACCCCGGTCAGGGGCCGATCGCCGACGTCCTGGACGCCGCCCGCCGGCTGGTGCCGATCGACCCCCGCAAGGAGCTGGACTCGGGCGAGGCCTGGCTGAAGGACGCGCCGGCCATGCTGGCGGTCGCCGAGCGGGTCGTGGAGGCGGCCGGCTACCGGCGCGACACCGCGCACCGGCTGCTGGAGCAGACCGGGGCCACGGCCGCCGAGTGCCTGGTCGACCCCGAGGACGACCTCGGCATCGGCACCGTCCACTTCCCCGAGGCGCACCTCGTGGGCGCGGGCCGCCGCACCGCCCAGCGGGCGCTCGCCTCGCGGGCGGCGGCCGGGATGGTGCGGCTCGGTCACGGCGGCCGGCGCGAGTACTGGGAGCGGATGCACCGCGAGCTGGACATCATCGCCCACCACGGGTTCGCCTCCTACTTCCTCACCGTCGCCCAAGTGGTCGACGACGTACGGGGGATGGGGATCCGGGTGGCCGCCCGGGGCTCCGGCGCCGGCTCCCTCGTCAACCACCTCATCGGCATCGCGCACGCCGACCCGGTCGAGCACGGGCTGCTGATGGAGCGCTTCCTGTCCAAGGAGCGGGTGGTCCTGCCGGACATCGACATCGACGTGGAGTCCGCGCGCCGGCTGGAGGTCTACCGGGCGATCATCGGCCGGTTCGGCACCGAGCGGGTCGCGACCGTCTCCATGCCCGAGACCTACCGGGTGCGGCACGCCATCCGGGACGTGGGGGCCGCGCTGTCCATGGACCCGGCCGAGATCGACCGCGTGGCCAAGTCCTTCCCGCACATCCGGGCCCGGGACGCCCGCACGGCGCTGGAGGAACTGCCCGAGCTGAAGGAGCTGGCGGGGGAGAAGGAGAAGTACGGCAGGCTCTGGGAGCTGGTCGAGGGTCTCGACGCGCTGCCGCGCGGGGTCGCCATGCACCCGTGCGGGGTGCTCCTGTCCGACGCCTCCCTGCTCGCCCGTACGCCGGTGGTGCCGACCAGCGGCGAGGGGCTGCCGATGTCGCAGTTCGACAAGGAGGACGTGGAGGACCTCGGACTGCTCAAGCTGGACGTGCTGGGTGTGCGGATGCAGTCGGCGATGGCGCACGCGGTCGCGGAGGTGGAGCGGGCCGCGGGGGAGCGGATCGACCTGGACGCGGTGGCGCCGGGCGACCCGGCGACGTACGGGCTCATCCGGTCCGCCGAGACGCTGGGGTGCTTCCAGATCGAGTCGCCGGGCCAGCGGGACCTGGTGGGCCGCCTGCAGCCGAGCACCTTCCACGACCTGGTGGTCGACATCTCCCTCTTCCGGCCGGGACCGGTCGCCGCCGACATGGTGCGGCCGTTCATCGAGGCGCGGCACGGGCGGGCGCCCGTCCGCTACCCGCACCCGGACCTGGAGGCGGCGCTGAAGGACACGTACGGGGTCGTCGTCTTCCACGAGCAGGTCATCGACATCGTCTCCGTCCTGACCGGCTGCGGGCGCGGCGAGGCGGACCGGGTCCGGCGCGGTCTGTCCGACCCGGAGTCGCAGGGACGGATCAAGGTGTGGTTCGCACAGGCCGCGGCCGCGAACGGATACGACGCGGAAACGATCCGGCGGACCTGGGAGATCGTCGAGGCCTTCGGCTCCTACGGCTTCTGCAAGGCCCACGCCGTCGCCTTCGCCGTACCGACCTACCAGTCGGCATGGCTGAAGGCGCACCACCCGGCCGCCTTCTACGCCGGGCTGCTCACGCACGACCCCGGGATGTACCCCAAGCGGCTGCTGCTGGCGGACGCGCGGCGGCGCGGGGTGCCGGTCCTGCCGCTGGACGTGAACGTGTCCGGAGTCGCACACAGGATCGAACTGGTGTCTGAATCGGGAGTGTGGGGACTCCGGCTCGCCCTCAGTGACGTGCACGGCATCAGTGAGGCCGAGGCGGAGCGGATCGCGGCCGGGCAGCCGTACGCCTCCCTGCTGGACTTCTGGGAGCGGGCCCGCCCGAGCCGCCCGCTCGCCCAGCGGCTGGCCCAGGTGGGCGCGCTGGACGCGTTCGGCGCCAACCGCCGTGACCTGCAACTGCATCTGACCGAGCTGCACCGGGGCGCCCGGGGCGGCGGCGGGGGCCAGCTCCCTCTCGCCGGGGGCCGGAAGACCGCCTCGGCCGGCCTGCCCGACCTGACCCCGCAGGAGCGGCTCAGCGCCGAGCTGGGCGTGCTGTCCATGGACGCCTCGCGCAATCTGATGGACGACCACCGGGAGTTCCTCGAGGAGCTGGGCGTGGTGACCGCGCGCCGGCTGCGCGATGTCCGGCACGGGGAGACGGTGCTGGTCGCGGGCGCCAAGGCGGCCACCCAGACCCCGCCGATCCGGTCCGGAAAGCGGGTCATCTTCTCCACGCTGGACGACGGCACGGGCCTGGTCGACCTCGCCTTCTTCGACGACTCCCACGACGACTGCGCGCACACCGTCTTCCACTCCTGGCTGCTGCTGGTGCGCGGCGTGGTGCAGCGGCGCGGCCCCCGCAGCCTCAGCGTGGTGGGCTCGGCCGCCTGGAACCTCGCCGAACTGCTGGAGGTGCGCCGCGCGGAAGGCCTCGACGGGGTCGCCGCCCTCCTCGCGGGGCCGCCCGGCGGCGCCGCGGACGGCCCCGCGCCGCGGGACGGCGGCGGTCCGTCCCGGGCCCGGACCGCCGGTTCGGACGGGCTGCCCCGGCCGGCCGGTTCGGCGGCCCGGGACCCGGTGGAGGGCCGGACGATCCGCATGTCCACGGGGTACGAGATGCACCCCTGGGCCGATCTGCGCCCCGCGGGCGAAGGGCCCGCGGTGGGAAGGAAGTTGTGGCACCAGAGTCCGGGGAGTGCGGGATGACCATCCTCTGCGTACGTTTCCAGCTGCCGCCGATGTACGAGACGGCCCTGCCCGGCCTGCTCGGGCTGCTGGAGGAGTTCACCCCGGTCGTGGAGGCGCTGCCGCCGGACGGGGCACTGGCCGACCTCCGGGGCGCCGAACGGTACTTCGGGCGCAGCGCGGTGGAGCTGGCCTCGGTGATCCGGGTCCGCGCCCTCGCGCTGCACGGCGTCGACTGCGCGATCGGCGCCGGACCGGGCCCGATGCTGGCCCGCATGGCGCTGCGCGACGCCCGCCCCGGCGTCACCCGTGCCGTCCCCGGGGAGCCGGACGCCATCGCGGAGTTCCTCGCCGGCCGGCCCGTGGCCGCGCTGCCCGGCGTGGGCCAGGCGACCGCCCGCACCCTGTGCGAGTACGGCCTGGACACGCTCGGCCGGGTGGCCGACGCACCCCTGTCCACGCTCCAGCGGCTGATCGGCGCGAAGGCGGGCCGCGAACTGCGCGAGAAGGCGAACGGCGTCGACCGCGGCCGGGTCGTGCCGAACACCGTCTCCCGGTCGCTCGCCGCCGAACGCCCCTTCGACCTCGACGAGCTGGACCCCGGCCGGCACCGCAGGGCGCTGCTGTCGGCCGCCGGGGAGATCGGGGCCCGGCTGCGCGCGGTGGAGAAGGTCTGCCGCACCCTGACCCTCACCGTGCGCTACGCCGACCGCACCTCGACCACCCGCAGCCGCACCCTGGCGGAGCCGACCGCGCACTCCGCGGCCCTGACGCGGGCGGCCTACGGCATGTACGAGGCGCTCGGCCTGCAGCGCGCCCGGGTCCGCGCGCTCGCCCTGCGCGCCGAGGGCATGACCCCCGCCGATCAGGCCGCCCACCAGCTCACCTTCGACCCCGTGGACGAGAAGGTCCGCCGTATCGAGGAGGTGGCGGACCGGGCCCGGGCGAAGTTCGGGCCCCGGGCGGTGATGCCGGGGACGCTGGCCGCCTGAACTCCCCGGCGTCACCGGCTCAGTTGGCCCACGGCGGGGTGATGAGCGTGCCGTCGGCCAGCCTGGCCGTGAGGCCCACCGAGGTGGTGACCCAGGAGATCGCGGTGTGGTCGGTGGGGTTCTCCACGGTCAGGGTCGCGCCGGCACCGACGATCACCGTGTCACCGGCGCGCACGCGCTCGGTCTCGCCGTCGAGGGTGATCAGCAGTTCGCCGACGAGCAGGTGGAGGATCTCCTCCCGGTCGACGGTGTGGGCCGGTGCCCTGGTCCCGGCGGGGATCTCGCCCCGCCACGCGCACAGCTCCCTGCTCCCGGTGAGCGGGGTGGCGTACGAGACGAAGCGGGCGCCGTGGATCTCATGGGTCACGGCCTCGGCCGAGCGGACTACGGGCATGGTGGTCTCCGTCCAAGTGGTCAAGTGGCTTGACTATATGGTCAAGCTGCTTGACCTGTTCGTCAAGGGTGTTTCAATGCCCCCGTGCAGAACTCCGACGCCATGGCCCTGTCCGCCGCCCTGCTCGCCGTGGCGGGCGACCTCACCCAGCGCATCCACGACGGGGTCGTGGCCCGCGGCTTCACGGATCTCCGGCCCGCCCACGGCTTCGCCTTCGCGCGGCTCGCGCCGGACGGTGCCACCGTCACCGACCTCGCCACGCATCTCGGGGTGACCAAGCAGGCCGCCAGCCAGCTCGTGGAGGAGATCGTGCGCAAGGGGTACGCCGAGCGGCGCCCGCACCCCGCGGACGCGCGGGCCCGGCTCGTCGTGCTCACCGGGCGCGGCCGGGAGTGCACGCGGGCCGCGGAGGCGGCGGCCGCCGAGGTGGTGGGGGCATGGGCCGGGCTGCTGGGCGAGGGGGAGATCGCCGCGCTGCGCGAGCGTCTGCTGAGGATCGCGCCCCACGGCCCTGTACGGCCTGCCTGGTGACGGTCCGTCAACGCGGGGGCGGAGCCGTGGTTATCACTGGAAGTTTTTACTGACGCGTAACTTCACAGCTGCACTACTCGCCCGTAACTTGACGAGTGAACAGCATCCTCGTGATCCGGATCACAGGGACAGGTCGCCCCGCCGCACCTCCCTTGAGCCGCAAGGAGATCACACGATGCTGCCCTGGAAGCGAGTGCTCAGACCCCTCACCGCGCTGCTCCTCACCGCCGCCGTCGCCGTCGTCCCCGCCGCCGCCGCGCACGCCGACACCGCCCCCAGCTCGGGCTGGAACGACTACTCCTGCAAGCCCTCCGCCGCCCATCCCCGCCCGGTCGTCCTGGTCCACGGCACCCTGGGCAACTCCGTCGACAACTGGCTCTCCCTCGCCCCGTACCTGAAGCACCGCGGGTACTGCGTCTTCTCCCTCGACTACGGCCAGTTGCCCGGCGTCCCCCTCTTCCACGGCCTAGGCCCCATCGACAAGTCGGCCGAGCAGCTCGCCGCCTACGTCGACAAGGTGCTCAGCGCCACCGGCGCCGCCAAGGCCGACCTCGTCGGCCACTCCCAGGGCGGCATGATGCCCCGCTACTACCTGAGGTTCCTCGGCGGCGCCGCCAAGGTGAACGCCCTCGTCGGCCTCGCCCCCGACAACCACGGCACCGACCTCGGCGGACTGACCAACCTGCTGCCCTACTTCCCGGGCGCCGCGAACCTGATCAAGGCCACCACCCCCGGCCTCGCCGACCAGGTCGCCGGCTCCGCCTTCCTCGCCAAGCTCAACGCGGGCGGCGACACCGTCCCCGGAGTGCACTACACCGTCATCGCCACCAAGTACGACGAGGTGGCCACCCCCTGGCGCAACCAGTACCTGAACGGCCCGGACGTCCGTAACGTCCTGCTCCAGGACCTGTGCCCGGTCGACCTGTCCGAGCACGTGGCGATCGCCCTGTTCGACCGGATCGCCTTCCATGAGGTGGTCAACGCCCTCGACCCGGCCCACGCCTCCGCCACCACCTGCGCGTCGGTCTTCAGCTGACGTGTCACCGGGGCCCGTCCGGCCTGAGCCGCCGGACAGGCCCCGGAGTTCCGCCGGGCTCAGCGGCCCGGCCGGCCGCCCGCCGCGCGCCGCCGGACCGAGAGGAACAGCGCCGCCGAGCCGAGTGCCAGTGCCGCCGCCCCGCCGATCGCGACGTACGAGGTGCCGGTGGAGGCGCCCGTCTCGGCCAGGTTCCGCGCGGTACCGGCGGCCTTCGGCCGGCCCGCCCCCGCCACCGCCGCGGTGGGCCGCGCGGACGTGCTCGCGTCGTCGTCCCCGTGCCCGTGGTGCTCGATCGTCGACCTGCCGGAGCCCGCCTCGATCTGCTCGTCGGACGGCGCGGAGGCGTTCGGCGCCGGGGTGGAGCCGTTGCCGGCGGAGCCGCTGCCGGGGGTGTCGTCCCCGGAGGTACCGGTGCCACCGCTGCCGCCGAAGTCCACGTCGGAGCAGGAGTAGAAGGCCTCCGGGCTGTCCGAGCGCTGCCAGACCGCGTACAGGAGCTGCCTGCCGGTGCGCTCGGGAAGGGTGCCGGTGAACGTGTAGAAACCGCCCGAGGGAACCGGGTCGGTGGCCGTCGCGACCGGGTGCTCCAGGTCCAGATCGGACCAGGCGAGCGGCTTCGACGGGTCGTAACCGGACCTGGTCGCGTACACCTTGAAGGTGCCCTTGTGCGGGGCGGTCACCCGGTACTTGAAGGTGTACGCCCCGCTGCGCACGCTCGTCGCCGGCCAGTCGGAGCGGGCCAGGTCCAGCCCCTTGAACTCGTCGTTCCCGGCGCTGCACAGCCTGCCGTCGGGAATCAGCTCCCGGTGGCGCCCGGCGGCGTCACCCATCCGGATGCCGTTCCAGTCGTAGAGCGCCTGGGTGCCGCCCGCCGCGACGGCCGCCCGGCATGCCGCCGACCCCGGGCTCTCCGGGCCCTCGGCGTAGCACTGCGCGACCCGGCTGACCGGGTCGCCCATCGAGCCGTGCGCGGACGCGGGCACCGCGGCGAACGCGGCCGCGCCAAGGGCGGCGACGGTGACTGCGGCGGCCTTGCGGCGTGCGGGCATGGGGGAACTCCTTGGAACGGTCCTCTGGGGGCGGGTCGGATCCCGTGGGGTGTCGAAGCTAGCCCCGGGGAGCCGTGAAATCGCCTGCTGGGAGCGGTTCCGGGAGATCCTTATGGTGGCGTTAAGGGAGGGCTGAGGCTGGGCTCAGGCAACCACGGGGGCGCCGCGACGGCCGTGACTCGGGGCGATCGGGCGAACGCGGGGCGAAGTGGGCCGTTTGAGCGCGTGACATCGGTACAGGCGGAGGTGGTACGACGGCGAAAGGAACCTGTTTCATGGCGGCGACCGGCCACGACGAGTCTGTGGACCACGCTGCGGTCAGGCGTCACCGGGCGCTGTTCCGCGCGATCGAGCGACGACGCAACCCGAAGCTCCGCCGCAGCGACATCACCGTGACCGACGAGGCAGCGGTCAAGCGCGCCACCAAGGCCGCCGCCCTCGGCAACGCGATGGAGTGGTACGACTTCGGGATCTACAGCTATCTCGCCTCGACCATCGGCGAGGTCTTCTTCCCCTCCGCGAGCGGTACCGCCCAGCTGCTCAGCTCGTTCGCGACCTTCGCGGTCGCCTTCCTCGTGCGCCCGCTCGGCGGCATGGTCTTCGGACCGCTCGGCGACAGGCTCGGCCGCAAGCGCGTCCTCGCCGCAACCATGATCATGATGGCGGTGGGGACCTTCGCCATCGGCCTCATCCCCTCGCACGCCGCCATCGGTCTCTGGGCGCCGGCGCTGCTGATCCTGTTCCGGCTGGTGCAGGGGTTCTCCACCGGCGGAGAGTACGGAGGCGCGTCGACCTTCATCGCCGAATACGCGCCCGACAAGCGGCGCGGCTACTTCGGCAGCTTCCTGGAGTTCGGCACGCTCGCCGGGTACATCGGAGCCTCCGGCCTCGTCGTCGTCCTCAGCGGCCTCCTCAGCGACGACCAGATGCTGCACTGGGGCTGGCGCATCCCGTTCCTGGCCGCGGCCCCGCTCGGCCTCATCGGCCTGTACCTGCGGCTCAGGCTCGACGAGACCCCGGCCTTCCAGAAGCTGGAGGGCGGCCAGGTCAAGGCGAGCGAGGCCGCCGACGCGGTGGAGACCTCGGCCGCCGGAGACCTCGGCAAGATCTTCACCCGCCACTGGCGCCCGCTGCTGCTGTGCCTCGCGCTCGTCGCGGCGTACAACATCACCGACTACATGCTGCTGTCGTACATGCCGACGTACCTGTCCGACGAACTCGGCTACCGAACCAACCACGGGCTGCTGATCCTGCTGGTGGTGATGGTGCTGCAGATGTGCGTCATCAACCAGGTCGGACGGCTCTCGGACCGCTTCGGACGCAAGCCGCTGCTGATGACGGGCATGCTCGGATTCCTCTTCCTGTCCGTGCCGTCCTTCCTGCTCGTCCGGCAGGGGGGAGTGGTCCTCATCACCCTGGGCCTGGTCCTGATGGGCCTCTCCCTGGTGGCGATGCTCGGCACGATGTCGGCGGCGCTCCCGGCGATCTTCCCCACCCACGTCCGCTACGGCTCCCTCGCGGTCGCCTACAACCTCTCGACCTCGCTCTTCGGCGGCACGACTCCGCTGGTGATCACCGCACTGATCAGTGCCTTCGGCACCAACCTCATGCCGGCCTACTACGCCACGGCCGCCGCCGCCGTGGGCGTCGTCGCCGTCCTGTGCATGAAGGAGACGGCCAACGAACCGCTGGCCGGCTCCCCGCCCTCCGTCGAGACGGAGGAGGAGGCCGCCGAACTGGTCCAGGTCCAGTTCTCCGACCCCAGGTTCTGAGCCCGTGACAGTCCGCTCGCCCGGGGACGGCGGGCCGTCTAACCGTCGGGCCACCAGGTGCGTGCGATGTCCCTTCGCACCTCGGGACGGCTCGCCGGGCGCTCCTCCGCCTCTTCGCGGAGCCGGCGGCTGTCCGTCCTCCTCAGCGGCTTCTGCACGGTCACACGGCGCATGGCTGCCTCCTCACAGTGCCTACCGGGTTCCGCGTTGCCACGGAGGTAGACCTTTTGGGGAGACTTGCTCATCGATGCCGGATTGTCAGTGGCGGATGTCACTCTCCCGTACATGACGAACGAGAGTGACCAGCGGGCCGCGCCGGACGCCGAGGTGGACTGGGACGCGCAGGCCGCTGCCTTCGACGAGGAGCCGGACCACGGCCTGCGCGCCCCCGAGGTGCGTGCCGCCTGGGCGGACCGGCTGCGCGACTGGCTGCCCGCAGACCCCGCCGACGTCCTCGACCTCGGCTGCGGCACCGGCAGCCTGTCGCTCCTCGCCGCCGAGCAGGGACACCGGGTGACCGGGGTGGACAGTTCCCCGGCCATGGTCGAACTGGCCCGCGCCAAGCTCGCCGGGCACGACGCGGCGGTCCTCCGGGGAAACGCCGCGTCACCGCCGGTGGGCGGGCGGAGCTACGACGTGGTCCTGGTCCGGCACGTGCTGTGGACGCTGCCCGACCCCGCGCGCGTCCTGCGCCACTGGCGCACCCTGCTGCGGCCCGGCGGCCGGTTCGTGCTGGTCGAGGGCGTCTGGGGGACCCTCGGCCCGGTGGGCATACCCGCCGCCCGGCTCGTGTCCCTGCTGGAGCCGGTCGCCCTCCGCACCCGGGTGGAGCGGTTGTCCGGCGACCCGGCGCTGTGGGGCAGGGCCGTGGACGACGAGCGGTACGCGGTGCTGGCCACCGTGTAGCGGCGGGCGGGGCCGGGGCCTGCGGGGCCCGGCGGTCTCAGGCCAGCAGGTCGTCGAAGCCGCCCTCGCGGGCCAGCCTCTCCAGTTCGTCCAGCGCCGCCACGGCGGCGGACGCGGCGCCCGGGTCCCGCTCCGCCAGCCCGCTCTCGGCGAACTCGTCCTCGTCCAGCCGCCGTACGTCCCGGCCGTCGGCCGAGCGCCACAGGTCCAGGTCGAGGTCCTCGACGACCAGTTCGGTGCCGGACCGGGTGGCCGGCCGGGTGATGTCGCAGTACCAGCCCTTCAGGGTGCCGTCCCCGGCCCGGACCTCCTTCACCGAGTACCACCGGTCCAGCCAGTAGTGCTCGGTGAACACGTCACCCGGCTCGAAGCGCACGAACCCGAAGTCGCGCACGCCCTCGCCCGCCCACGAGGCCCGTACCGAGACGCGGACGCCGTCCTCGCGCAGCAGCTCCGCCGGATAACGGATCTTCGTACGGCCGCCCTTGACCAGGACGACCTCCACCCGGCCGGTCGGCTCAGCCGGCGGTGCGGACATAGCGCACCTCCGACGCGCAGATCGCGTACCCGAGCCACTTGTTGATCGCGATCATCGGGTCGTTGCCGGCGTCGTTGCCCGTGAAGGCCTCGGTGATGCCGGCGGCGCGGGCCCGGTGCAGCGAGTGGATCTTGGCCAGTTTGGCCAGGCCACGACCGCGGTGGGCGCGCAGGGTGCCGGTCATCGAGGTGGTGTAGCGGGTGCCGCCGTCGGTGTAGGCCACGGTGAAGGCGACCGGCCGGCCGTCGACGACCGCGGCGGTGGTCAGCTCGTGGTTCAGCAGCGGATGCCGCCAGTTCTGCTCGAGCCAGGCGTCGTAGTCCGTGAACTCGATGGGCACCATGCCCGGTTCGTCGGTCACCGTCGCCGCGTCCAGCTCGAACAGCGGGCGCGGGTCGTCCGCGAAGTCCGCGGCCGTGCGCAGCTCGACGCCCGGCGGGGTCTCCGGGATCGGCGGGAGGGTGCTGTTCGCCAGGTCCAGGCGGAGGAAGTGGGCCGGGCGCCCCATGGTGTAGCCGTTCCGCTCGGCGAAGGCACGGTTGGCGGGCTCGTCGAGGACCCAGGTGTAGAACTTGGTCGCGCCGACGGCGTCGAGGTGCTCCTCGGCCGCGCGGACCAGCAGCCGGCCGGCCCCCCGGCCGGTCCGGTCCGGGCGGACGTAGACGTTGAGGAAGCCCTGGCCCGGCTCCGGGCTGTCGTGCGCCAGGGACACCCCGGCGGCGCCGATCACCTCGCCGTCCTCGACGGCGACCAGCGAGCGGAAGCGGGCGTCGGGATGGCTGTGGGTGACGAGGTGGCGGACCGATTCCGGGGTGAACAGGATGTACGGCAGGGCGAGATGGCGGACCCGGGCGTAGCCTTCTGTGTCGGCCGGGACGTCGAGGCGCAGATCGCGCACGATCACTGTCATGGGGAGGCACCGTACGGGCCGGGCCCCCGGGGGTGCCTCCCATTTTCCGCCGGGTGCGGGACAATCGGCCCTGTGAGCCTGAAGATCCACATCGATGACAGCGCGCCGCCGTACGAGCAGGTACGGGCGCAGATCTCCGAGCAGGCACGGTCCGGGGCCCTGCCGGTGGGCTACCGGCTGCCCACCGTGCGCGGGCTGGCCGAGTCGCTGGGGCTCGCGGTGAACACGGTGGCCAAGGCGTACCGGGCGCTGGAGAGCGACGGGGTGATCGAGACGCGCGGCCGCAACGGCACGGTCGTGGCGGCCGCCGGCCCGGCCGCGGTGCGCGAGGCCGCGTCGGCCGCCCAGGCCTACGCGGAGCGGGCGCACCGGCTCGGGCTGGGGGAGGAGGACGCCCTGGCCGCCGTACGGGACGCCCTGCGGGCGGCCTACGGGGACTGAGGTCATGGGAGCCGCGCCGGTTCCGGTGTCCGGGTCACCGCCAGGCCCGCCCGGCGCGCCGCCCCCGCGAACGTCACCGCGTCCCGGACCGCCGCGCCCCCGGGATCGTTGTTGAAGTACGCGTACACGTCCTCCCCCTCGGACCAGGTCGTCGCGATCCGGTCCACCCAGGTCTCCAGGGACCGCCTGCCGTAGCGCGGCCACGGCTGCGCGCGCCCCTGGTGGAAGCGGACGTAGCCCCAGCCGGTGGTGCGCCACAGCGGGGTGACCGGGCGGGCCAGGACGTCCGCCCAGCACAGGGCGGCGCCCCGGGACGACAGCACCTCGCGCACCTCGGCCGTCCACCAGGAGTCGTGCCGCGGCTCGACGGCGACCCGTGCGCCCGGCGGGAAGCAGGCCAGGCAGGCGTCCAGCAGGGACGGGTCCCCGCGCAGGGTCGGTGGGAGCTGGAGGAGGACCGGGCCCAGCCGGTCGCCCAGGCCCGCCGCGTGGGTCATCAGCCGGTGCACCGGCTCCTCGGGCTCCTTCAGGCGCTTGATGTGCGTCAGATAGCGGCTGGCCTTGACCGCGACCACGAAGTCCGGCGGCACCCGCACCCGCCAGGAGGCGAAGTTGTCGTACGAGGGCAGCCGGTAGAAGGCGTTGTTGATCTCCACGGTCAGGAACCGGCGCGTGTACTCCTCCAGCCACAGCCGCGCCGGAACCCCCGCCGGGTAGACGACGTCCCGCCAGTCCTTGTACTGCCATCCCGAGGTGCCGACGAACACGGTCATACGGCCATGAAAGCACCCGGAACCGCTGCCCACAGGTCCGCCGGGCACGGGTCCGCCGGCTACAGGTACAGCCCCGCGTCCGCCCCCTCCCGCGCCCCCGGCACCGACGTCGGCGCCGTGCCCCGGCGCAGCGCGTACAGCTCGGCCAGGGTGGCGCCCTCCCGGCCGACGCCCTCCTCGGTGCCGAGCCAGCCGACCGCCTCGGCGCGGGTCAGCGGGCCCACCTCGATGCGGGCCAGACAGCGGCCGGGCCGCACCACGGCCGGGTGCAGCCGCTCCAGGTCCTCGTTGGTGGTGACGCCGACCAGGACGTTGCGGCCCTGGCCGAGCAGGCCGTCGGTGAGGTTGAGCAGCCGGGACAGGGCCTGGCCCGCGGTGTGCCGGGCCTCGCCCCGGATCAGCTCGTCGCAGTCCTCCAGCAGGAGCAGCCGCCAGCGGCCCTTGCCCGCCGCGTCCTCCTCGCCGATCGCGATGTCCATCAGGTAGCCGACGTCGGAGAAGAGCCGCTCCGGGTCGAGCACGCAGTCCACCTGGCACCATTCGCGCCAGGAACGGGCGAGTGTGCGCAGCGCGGAGGTCTTGCCGGTACCGGGCGGCCCGTGCAGCAGGAGCAGGCGGCCGGCGATGTCCTCCGGGGTCGTCTTCATCAGGCGGTCCATCGCGTCCGCGACGGGCGCGGTGTAGTTGGGCCGGACCTCGTCCCAGGTGCCCGCCGAGATCTGCCGGGTGGTGCGGTGCGGGCCGCGGCGCGGGGAGACGTACCAGAAGCCCATCGCCACGTTCTCCGGCTGCGGCTCCGGCTCGTCGGCCGCGCCGTCCGTCGCCCGGTCCAGGACCGTCTTCGCCAACTCGGCGCTGGTCGCGGTCACCGTGACGTCCGCGCCCCGGTTCCAGCGCGAGACCAGCAGTGTCCAGCCGTCGCCCTCGGCCAGGGTGGCGCTGCGGTCGTCGTCGCGGGCGGCCCGCAGCACCCGGGCACCGTCCGGCAGCAGGGTCGCGCCGGAGCGCACGCGGTCGATGTTCACCGCGTGGGAGTACGGCTGCTCGCCCGTCGCGAAGCGGCCGAGGAACAGCGCGTCGACGACGTCGGACGGCGAGTCGGAGTCGTCGACGTGGAGCCGGATCGGCAGAGCGTCGTGTGGGTTCGCAGACATGCCGCCATGATCCGGCACCGATGCCCTCGGCGCACGGCATTTCCGCCCCTTGTCCGGGTGTTCCCCATACCTGCCGCCACCCCGGATCCCGCGGTTACTGTGGTCCTTGATGGGACGTCATGAGTGGTCCGCGGGGCGGTGGCGGCTCACCGCCCTGCTCGGTGTGTCGGCGGCCGTGCTGGCCCTGCTGGTGACCCTGCTCGGCACGCTGAACGGGGGCGGCGCGGGCACCTCGCGCGACGGTGACCGGGCGCACGGCACGCCCACCACGGCGCGCGGGCGCCCGGAGTCCGCCGTGGGGTGGGGCTTCACCCACACCCAGTACAGCGCCGACGAGGGCAGCGCCACCGCCACCGGGCGGGTCGCCGCGCGGCTGGCCGGGGACCGCGGGCTGCCGCAGGTCCAGGCTCTGATGGGCTGGGGCGCCGACAACCCCGAGCCGGTGAAGGGGCATTACGACTTCGGCGCGATGGACCGCCGGGTCGGCTTCATCCGCGACTCCGGCGGCACCCCCGTCATCACGCTGTGCTGCGCGCCGGACTGGATGAAGGGCGGCAGGGCCGGCGCCGGCAACACCGACTGGAGCCGGGCCGCCCTGGAGACCGCGCCCACCCCGGAGCACTACCGGGACTTCGCCGACCTCGCCGCGACCGTCGCCCGGCGCTATCCCGACGTACGGCACTTCATCGTCTGGAACGAGTTCAAGGGCTTCTGGAACGACGGCGGGCGCCGCTGGGACTACGAGGGCTACACGAGGATGTACAACCTCGTCTTCAAGGCCCTGAAGAAGGTCGACGAGGACATCATGGTCGGCGGCCCGTACCTCGTCATGGACAGTCTCGACCCGCGGGCGGAGAACGCCTCGGCCCGCTTCCGGGGCCCCTGGGGCGCCATGGACCGGCGGGTCCTCGACGCCTTCGGCTACTGGAACACCCATCGGGCGGGCGCCGACTTCGTGGTCGTGGACGGCTCCAGCTACACCAACGACGGCGCACCGCTGCCCGACGAGTTCGCGGCCACCGACAAGCTCACCGCCGTGAGCGAGTGGGTGCGCCGGCAGACCCACGACCTGCCCCTGTGGTGGGCGGAGTACTACGTCGAGCCCGCCGACGGCGACGGCGGGCGCACCGGCTGGTCCGAGGCCCACCGCCTCGCCGTCCACGCCACCGGGATGATCGCCATGGCCAGGGGTGGCGCCGACTCCGGCTTCTACTGGAACCCCGAGGACGAGAAGGGCGCCGGCTGCCCCGGCTGCCTGTGGACGCCGACCAGCGGCGCCGGCGGCGGGCGGGAACTGCCCATGTACGGACTGCTGTCCAGGTTCCGTCGGGCGTTCCCGCCGGGCACCCGGTTCGAGACCGTGTCCGTCGCCCCGGACGACGTCCCCGGCGTGCGGGTGCTCGCCAGTGCCGGGACCGTCCTGGTGGTGAACACCCTGAACCGGCCGATCAGCGCGCGGGTCGACGGCAGGAGGTTCGCCCTGCGCGCCTACGAGGTGAGGTGGCTGACCCGCTGAACCACCCCGCCCCGCCCGTCACTTCATCGTCAGGAACCGCTGGACCAGCGAGGCCAGCACCGCCGCGAGCAGGGGCAGCGCGAACCAGAAGGCGCCCTGCAGCCACCGCAGCCGGCGCACACTCGGCCGCGCCGCGACCCGGACCACCTCCCGCACACCGAGCAGCAGCACCAGCGCGACGGCGGCCACCGCGCCGACCACCGACCAGGGCGTCCAGGTGATCCGCGGCCCGATCGGCCCGGGGTCCGGCTCGGGCACCGCGCCCGCCGCCCGTCCGCGCACCGCGTACACCGTGACGTCCTCGTTCACCAGGACCCTCGCCAGCTCCGGCCGGGCGTCCAGGTTCCGCAGCAGCCGGGACTCCCAGGCCGCCGGATAGCCCGCGTCCAGCCGCAGATACCCGACCTGGCTCTCGTTGACCATCAGGTACGAGTTGGGGCCCGCGTCCTCCAGCGCCTTGACCAGGCCCGACACCAGCACCGGGTCCACCGGCGCCCGCGTCGGCAGGTAGTCGACCCGCTCCATGTCCCGGGCGCCCCACGGCAGCGCCGGGGTCACGTCGTCGACGGGGTCCTGGCTCAGCCACAGCAGCCGCACCGTCGGCTCGTCGTGGGCGTACACCCAGTCCATCGCCGCGACCTCGCCGGGCCGGGTCCGCTCGAACGGTTCGTTGCCCCACCGGGCCACCAGGAAGCCGCCCATCAGCAGCAGCCCGGCCAGCAGCGCGGCCAGCGGCGCGAGGCTCACCCGGTCCCTCTCGCGCTCCTGCCGGGTGACGCCGGTGCGCGGGAAGAGGGCGAGGGCGCCGAGCAGGGCGGCGCCGGGCAGCGCGAACATGAACACGCGCAGCGCCATCTCACCGCCGTACGACTGCATGCCGAAGCCGAGGAACGGTACGAGGGCGAGGACCGGCAGCGAGCGCTCCCGGTACCGGTGGAAGCGGCGCCGCCACCAGCCCCAGCAGGCGAGGGCCAGCACCGAGCCGGCCAGCAGGACCCTGGTGTACAGCACCAGCTTGTGCGTCGAACTCCCGCCCTCGATCCGCCCGGAGACGGAGGTCGAGACATTGCCGCCGACCCCGCCCACCCCGCCGAACAGGTCGTCGAAGTGACCGGACCAGTACGGCTCGGCCATGAAGCCGACCCAGACCGCGACCAGCACCGCGCACAGCAGCGGCAGCCCGCGCAGCTCGCACCGGCCGCACAGCACCAGGGCCGTGAGCACCCCGAGCATCACGAACGGCGTGAGCTGGTGCGCGGGCACGCTCGCCGCGTACAGGCCGATCAGCACCAGCAGCAGCACCGCCCGCTGCCGCCGTCCGGTGGGTTCCACCTCGGCCTCGCCCGGGCGGAACCGGGTCCAGATGACGTGCGGGGCGCGGAACCAGACCAGCAGGACCGCCACGAAGACGAGGTACAGCAGATACGTGAACCCCTGCGGGGAGAAGTAGTCCTGGCCGACCCAGCCGCTCAGTACGAAGATCCACACGCCGGTCCACCTGGCCCGCCAGCCGGCCCGCAGCGACCGCGTGAGCAGGAACAGCGGTGCCAGGTAGGCGAGCTGGATCGCCGTGGGCCACCAGCGGATGATCCCGGTGAGGTCGCCGGCCCCGCACGCCCGGGCCACGAAGGCGGCCGCCGCGAAGAAGCCCGGCCAGCTCCAGCGGGCGTCCAGGTCCGGTACGGCGGTCCCGGTGCGGTCGACGTAGTCGATGAACCCCAGGTGCTGCCAGGCCGTCGGGAACCGCGGCTCGCTCTCCAGCACCGCGGGCAGCGCGTGCAAGGAGACCACGGTCGCCAGCAGGGTGACGAGCAGCAGGGCCCGGTGCTCGCGGCGCAGCCAGAGCAACGAGGCGAACACCGTGACCAGCAGCGCGGCGCCCACCAGCGTCGGCAGCGGCAGCACGGTGACCAGCCCGAGCCCGCCCATCCGGTCCAGATCGGCCTCGCCGAGCCGCAGTGCGGGCACCCAGTACAGCAGGAGCGCGGCGCCCAGCAGACAGCCGAGGACGACGCCGGTGCGGGTGGGCGGCGGTCCTTCGCGCGGTGCGGGCGGGGGTGGCTCCTCCGGAACCGGGTCGTCCGACACGGCTCGGGCGGATACCCCCGCCTCGAACGGGGCGTCCACCTGCGTCTGGGGCGACAGGGCGGCCTCCGCCGGGCCGATCGAGGCCTCGGCGCCCGGTTCCGGTCGCTCCGTCGCCTCGGCGGGCGTCGGCGGCGGTGCCGGCGTGCCGGCGGGCAGGGCGCCGGGACGCGGACCGACGTCCGGCCGGCGTTCGACGTGGTCCAGGCCGGCCTGGGCGTCCGGGCCGAGGGCGGCGTCGTCGTGCGCCCAGGCCGGGCCGCGCCGGCTCCCGGGGAGACCGGCCGGGGCGCCGTGTGCCCCCAGGTCGGCGAGGTCGCCGTCCGGGGCCGCCGTCCGGGGGGCGGCGGACGGCGCGGACCGGATCGTCCGCCACAGCCTCGGCGCCGCGATCGCCACGATCACCGCGAGGCTGGAGATCTCGGCGACGCCCGCGCCGGTCAGCCCCATCCGGGGCAGGAGCAGCAGCGTCAGGCCGAGCACGAGCGCGCACAGCAGGCCCTGCAGCCAGGCGAGTCCGGCGGTGCGGCTCCGCGCGCGCAGGACCGCGAAGTACGTCTCCATGACCACCCGCAGCACCGCGCCCGCCGCGAACCAGCGCAGCAGCGGGGTCGCCGCCTGCGCGTAGCCGGCGCCGAAGATGCCCAGGATCCACGGCGCGCCCACGAACAGCACGGCCGAGACCGGCAGCATGATCCGGACCATCCGCCGCAGCGCGGCCCGGGCGTCGGCGGCGAGCCGCCCCGGGTCGTGCGAGCCCTCCACGGTCAGGGAGGCGCCCATGTTGACGGCGAGCAGGTTGGTCGTGCCGCCGATGGTGGTGGTGATGTAGAAGTACGCGTTGTCCTCGGAGCTGACCTGCGCGGCGATGATCACCGGGACCAGGTAGACCACGGCGAGCGAGAACAGCGAGCCGGTGCAGTCCCCGGCGAGGAACCGCCCGATCTCCCGCAGCGTCGGCGGCCTCGCACCGTCCCCGGTCGCCCCGGCGTGCCGGGGCACCAGCCTCCGGAACACCAGCCAGCCCAGCGGCACCACCGAGGTGGCGATCGCCGCGACCCACGACACGAACACCCCGGTGGTGGGGACGGCCGCGGCGAACGCGACGAGCAGCCCCAGTTTCACCACCGAGAAGGCGGTGTTGCCCACCGGCACCCAGGGCGCGCTGCGCAGCCCGGTCAGCACCCCGTCCTGGAGGGTGAGCACGTTCCAGGCCACGACGGCCGCGACGAAACCGACACCGTTCACCGGCCCGTGCAGGAAGCGGTACGAGGGCCCCCACACGTCCGGCGTCAGCAGGAAGACACCCGCCGCCAGCGCGACGACCAGCGAACTGCCCGCGTACGTACGGAGGACGAGCCGGCCGGTGTGCCGGCCGGCGACGGGGATGAACCGGGCCAGCGCCCCGGTCAGGGTGACCGCGGTCAGCCCGGCGAGCAGCTTCATCGCGGCGATGGCGGCGGAGCCCTGCCCGACCGCCGACTCGGAGTAGTGGCGCGCCGCGGCCAGCCAGAAGCCCAGCCCCAGGACGGCGGAGATGCCGGTGTTGAGCATCAGCGCGTAGGCGTTGCGGAACAGCGGGCTGCCGCCCGGCGGCCGCCCGGTCCCGGGCAGCCGCAGCCGGCGCCCGGCCCGTCCGGGCGCCTCGGTCCCCGGCGTCGCGGCCCCGGTGGTGGTGGTCGTGTCAGACACGGGAACGGATGGCCTTCCGGCTTACCTGGCGTGCTCTGCGGACGAGGGCGTACCCCTTGGTGAGGGCGCGGTCCCCGGCGAAGGCGCGGGCGATCGCGCGGCCCCTCAGCAGCCGCTCGAACTCCTCGACGCCCGTGCCGCGCCGGACGGTGACGCGCTCCAGGGCGTACGGCCCCTGGCGGCGCCGGGCGAGACCGTTGCCGACGGCGAGCGCCTGGCCGTACCCCGCCTCGCGCACCGCCCGGCGGACCCGGCGGCTGGAGTAGCCGTACGGGTAGGCGAACGACACCGGCCGGACGCCCAGTTCGCCGGTGAGGATCTCGGTGCCACGGGTCAGCTCCGACGCCAGCGCGCGGTCGTCGAGCTGGTCGAGCTGCGGGTGGGTGTGGCTGTGCCCGCCGATCTCGAAGCCGGCGTCGGCGAGTTCGCGCACCTGCGGCCAGTCGAGCATGGTGTCCGGGCCGCCGCCGGTGTCGTGGGCGCCCCTGAGCCAGCCGGTGGAGACGAACAGCGTGGCCGGGAAGCCGTGCTCGGCGAGCACGGGCAGGGCGTGCCGGTGGACCCCCTCGTAGCCGTCGTCGAAGGTGATCAGCACCGGCCGGGTGGGCAGCGTCCGGCCGGCACGCCAGCACGCCGCGAGGCCGGCGGTGGTGAGCGGGGTCAGGCCGAGGTCGCCGATCAGCGCCATCTGCTCGGCGAACGCCTCCGGGGCGACGGACAGGACCCGGGTGGCCTCGTTCGGCGCGGTGGCCACCGCGTGGTACATGAGGATCGGCACCGGTTCCTCAGACATGGGCGTCCCCCTCGATCCGTACCACCCGGTACGCGGCCGGGCCCCGGCGCGCCCGCGCGCTGCCCACCGCGTAGCCGCCGGCCGCCGTGAGCACGCCCGCGACGATCGCGCCCGCGCGCCCGGCGCCGCCCGGCCTGGCGAGCAGCGCGTCCCGCAGTCCGCGGGCGACGCCCGCGGGCAGCACCCGGGTGGCGTACCGGCGCTCGGACGCGAGGCCCTCGCCCGCGCCGACGCTCCGGGCCACCAGTGCCTTCGACAGGCCCTCCGCCCAGGCGCGGGCGCGGAAATAGGCGAAGCGCTCGCGCGCCGCGGGCACCCGGTGGTGGATCACCGCCCGGTCGTCGATCAGCAGCACGGCGTCTGGGCGGGCCCGGGTGAGACGGATGCACAGTTCCGTCTCCTCGCAGCCCAGCGGGCGGCGGTCGCCGTCCCGGCCGATGCCGGTGGCGAAGCCGCCCGCCGCCTCGAACGCGCTGCGCCGGAAGGAGGCGTTGCCGCCCAGGACGTTGCGGACCCGGACCCGGCCCGGCGGCAGCCCCCGGTAGGTGCAGCCCACCACCCAGTCGAACTCCTCCGGGAACCAGGCCGGGCGCCGGCCCGAGGCCCAGACGGGCACCGTGCGTCCGCCGACCGCCATCACACGCGGGTCGGCGTATGCCTCGGCGAAGCGGCGCAGCCAGTCCCGCTCGGCCACGGCGTCGTCGTCCAGGAAGGCGACGACCTCGCCCCGGGAGGCGGCGATGCCGGTGTTGCGCCCGGCCGACAGCCCGCGCGGACCGGCGTTGGGCAGCACCGGCACGTCGGCCGCCCCCTGGTACTCGCGCGCCAGCCTCTCCAGCAGGGCCGCGTTGTGGTCGACGACCAGCAGGGTCTCCAGGGCCCGGTACGACTGGGCACGTACCGAGGAGACCGCCGCGAGGATGTCCTCCCAGCGGTCCTCGGTGTAGACGCAGATCACGACGGAGATGCCGGGACCTCTCAAGACGCCGCTCCCCGCCCGGCGCCGAGCAGTGGGGAGCGGTGACCGCGCCGGCGCAGGGCACGCCGGTTGGACCGCTCCCCGAGGATGACCCGCAGCACCCGGAGCCCGTCCCGCACGGCCCGCAGATTGCTCGTGCCGTGGATGCGCAGGTACTCGTGGCTGGGGATCTCCTGCACTCTCAGGCCCGCCTTGACCACTCTGATGTTCATCAGGGTCTCGACCTCGAAACCGGTGCAGTCGAGTTCGATCTTGTCCAGGCAGTGCCGCCAGAAGGCGTTGTATCCGTAGCAGAGATCGGTGTAGCGGGCGCCGAACTTGCGGTTGACGACCGTGCACAGCGCCCAGTTGCCGAGCTTGCGGACGAAGGTCATGTCGTCCGTGCCGCCGCCGTTGGCGAAGCGCGAGCCCTTGGCGAAGTCGGCGCCCGATACCAGGGCGGACACGTACGAGACGATCTCGCCCCCGTCGGCCGAGCCGTCCGCGTCGACCATCACGATGATGTCGCCGCTGCACGCCTCGAAACCGCTGATCAGGGCGTCCCCCTTGCCCTTGCCGCGCTGTCCGACGACCTTCACCCCTGGCCACAGCGAGCGGGCGACCTCGACGGTGCCGTCGGTGGAGTCGCCGTCCACGAGGACGACTTCGTGTATCCAGCCAGGCAGCGACTTGAAGACATAGGGCAGGTTCTCCGCCTCGTTCATGGCGGGGATCACCACGCTCACCGGCGGAGTGATCGCCAGGTGCGAGGAGATGGGCCGGTAGTGGGTGGCCAGTAACGGATCCCGGTCCGAACCGGGCGGATGCAGGACAGAACTCATGGGTGTGGTCCCTCTCGTCCGGTGGACCGCCCGCCCCCGGGCGGCCCGCTCTGTTCCGGTTCGAAAGGGGGGTTCTCGTCTTCGGCACGGCGAACTGGTCCTCCGTGCACGCCGACGCGCTGGCAATGCGGGCCGGGCCGCCGGAAAGGACGGCGGCCGGTCGCGCGGCACGACTCGGTCACAAGTGCGGTCACCGAGCACGGCACCCCCCTACCGCGCCCCGCGCCGGAACGTCACGGCCCCGAGCCCTCCCCTGAACCGTGTACCGACGGACCGATGCGGGTGAGTTGTATGACGATATTGGCGATTGAAGCAGAAACGCAAGACCTGCAAGCAGTCATCACGTTTTTCTGCTTGGACCGTTAGATGACTTCAGTCCGGATTGTCACCCTTGGCGCGGTTCCTCGACCGGATCGTCCTCCCGGCGAGGACGGACAGGAACACCAGCAGGCTGAGACACGTCACCGCGACGACGCCGCCGCGGACCGACCAGCGGTGCATGGCGAGCATGCCCTGCGCCACCAGCATGTTCAGCACGACCGCGCCCGCGAGCGCGACGATCGCGCGGCCGTAGGGTTCCAGCCCGCGCAGGCCCGACCCGACCGCCGCGGCCGGGGCGGCGAGCAGGAGGAACAGGGTGCACGGGCCGCGCAGTGGCGAGTCGCTTCCGGTCAGCGTGAGCAGCGCGCCCGCCGCGCCGACGGCGGTGGCGGCCCCCGCGAGCAGCGGCGACAGGTCCCTCCCCGGCCCTGTCCCGGCCCGCTCGGCGTCGTCCGTACCGCCGTCCGGTGAAGGTGTCTTGATACCTGAGGTCTGCATTGGCGACTTTGCCCCCCGGCGCGCCTGATGTCGGCCTCAATGTCGCGCAGCCCGCGCGGACCGTCAAGACGGCACCCCTCTCCGGGCGCGTGTTCCCGGAGCGGCCGTGAGGCCTGCGCCGCGGGTGGCCGCGGGGCCGGCTGACGCCCCGTCGGACGGATGGGGAGGTGCGGGTGCGCAAGACGCCGGGCGGTGAACTTCCTGGGGCGATTGCGTCGAGAGGTCGTGAGAAATCGTTGAGGTCGAAAAAGTTCTTGGCATGGACACTTCCAGTCAACACGCGTAGTTGCTACCACAGTTGTGGCAGAGATCCTGCTAAAGGGAGGTTCCATGAGACGTTCCCGACTTACCGGATTCGTGACCTCGCTCCTCCTCGCCACCGGCCTCTCCCTCACCGGGGCCGCCACGGCGCAGGCCTCCTCGACAGCCGTGACCGGCGGCTATGTGGCGCTCGGCGACTCCTACTCCTCGGGGGTCGGCTCGGGCAGTTACATCAGCTCCAGCGGCAGTTGCGACCGCAGCACCAAGGCGTACCCGTACCTGTGGAACGCCGCCCACAGCCCGTCCTCCTTCGCCTTCAACGCCTGCTCGGGTGCCAAGACGGGCGACGTACTGGCCAATCAGCTCGGCTCGCTCAACTCCTCGACCGGCCTGGTCTCCATCACCATCGGTGGCAACGACGCCGGCTTCGCCGACGTCATGACGACCTGTGTCACCTCGTCCGACAGCACCTGCCTGGCCAAGATCAACACTGCCAAGGCCTACGTCGACTCCACGCTCCCCGGCAAGCTCGACACCGTCTACGACGCGATCAGCGCCAAAGCCCCGTCCGCCCGGGTCGTCGTCATCGGCTATCCCCGCTTCTACAAGCTCGGGCAGACCTGCCTGGGGCTCTCCGAGACCAAGCGGTCCGCGATCAACGACGCGGCCGACTACCTCGACAACGCCGTCCAGAAGCGCGCCCTCGACCACAACTTCGTCTTCGGT
This sequence comes from Streptomyces sp. NPDC041129, assembly GCF_055592265.1. NCBI lineage: Bacteria > Bacillati > Actinomycetota > Actinomycetes > Kitasatosporales > Streptomycetaceae > Streptomyces > Streptomyces sp. NPDC041129. The sequence continues at coordinate 77,222 of NZ_JBVIYV010000006.1, forward strand.
GACGTGCGCACCACGTTCACCGGACACGAGATCTGCTCCAGCAGCTCCTGGCTGCACAGCGTCAACTGGCTCGATATCGGCGAGTCGTACCACCCGACCGCGACCGGCCAGTCCGGCGGCTACCTGCCGGTGCTCACCAACGCGGCCTGAGCCGGGCGGGTGAGGCCGTCAACCAAGGCTCCTCCAGGGCCGGTCCGTGGGAGTGAACTCTCAGGGCGAGCCCGAAGGTGAAGCGGAGGCCCCGTCCGACGGGGTCTCCGTCGCAGTCGTACAGGTCACTGAGAACGGCACCGCGTCCGACGTCGTCCGCACCGGAGCGCGCACCTCCACGCTGATCTCGTTCTCCACCGCCGCGCCGTCGGCGTACGCGGTGACGGTCACCCGCACCTGCCTGCTTCTCCCGCCGTCCGCCGGGAACGTCAGCGTCTTCCACCCCGGGTCCGAGACCGAACCGTGCGCGAGCACCCACCGGTACTCCACCCGCGCCGGCAGCCGCCCGACGGTGAACGTCGCCGTGAACGCGGGCGCCTGCGCGTCCGGCGGCGGACAGCTCCCGGTGTACTCCGTGTGCGCGCCGGCCAGGGTGACGTGCACCGACTGGGCGGGCCCGCTGCTCGCCGCACCGCTGCTCGGCGCGGGCGGCGGCGCCCCGGTGTCGGCGCCCGTGTCCGTGGCGGTGCCGGTGGCGCCGGAGTGCGTGCCGCTCGCCCGGCTGGTGTGCGTGCCGTCGTCCGCCAGGCCGCCGCCGTCGCCGAGGTCGAGCAGGGCGTACGTCAGTCCCGCCACCGCCAGCAGGACCGCGAGCAGACCGGCGACGAGCACCGGCCGGGCGCGGCGGCCGCGCTCCGGCCCGGCGGACATGGTCCGCGGTTCCGGCTGCCCCGCCGGTATCGGCATCGGCGGGGTGGGGGAGGGCCGGCGCGGCCGGGCCACCTGCGTCGCGGCGTACGGCGAGGCCGCCGCCCCGGTCGCCGCCGTACCGCCCGCCGCGACGGTCCGCAGGTCCCGCTCGGCCTGTTCGGCGGGCGGCCGCTCGGCGGGGTCCTTGCGCAGCAGCGCCTCGACGACCGGGGCCAGCGGACCGGCCCGCCGTGGCGGCGGCAACTCCTCGTCCACGACGGCACGCAAAGTGCTCAGCGGGGTGTCCTGCCGGAACGGCGAACTGCCCTCGACGGCCGCGTACAGCAGCACGCCCAGCGACCACAGGTCCGACTCCGGGCCCGGGGTGCGCCCCAGCGCCCGCTCCGGCGCGAGGAACTCGGGCGAGCCGATCACCTCTCCGGTCATCGTCAGCGCGGAGCTGCCCTCGACCGTGGCGATGCCGAAGTCGGTCAGCACCACCCGGCCGTCCTCGGCCAGCAGTACGTTGGCCGGCTTCACGTCCCGGTGCAGCACCCCGGCGGCGTGCGCGGCGCGCAGCGCGGCCAGCACCTCGGCGCCGATCAGCGCGGCCCGCCGAGGCGGCAACGGGCCCTCGCCCTCAAGCCGGTCGGCCAGCGACGGCCCGCGGACCAGCTCCATCACGATCCAGGGGCGGCCACCCTCCAGCGCCACGTCGTACACCGTGACCACGTTGCGGCTGGCGACCCGGGCCGCCGCCCACGCCTCGCGCTCCAGGCGGGCGTACATCCGCTCGACGTCGGAGGCGGGCAGTCCCGCCGGGGCCCGTACCTCCTTGACGGCCACCTCGCGGTGCAGCACCTCGTCGCGGGCGCGCCACACGGTGCCCATGCCGCCCTCGCCGAGCGGGACAGCAGACGGTAGCGGTTCGCGATCGCACGTTCACGGCCCGGCTCTTCGGACACGGGCGCCCCCCACGGCATCTGACGTGATTTCTCCACAAAAGTAGCTCAGCCGACCGCGGATGCGGCCCCCTTGAGCAGCAATCCGGCACCCAGGGCGACGACGACCAGCGCCGACGCGAGGGGCAGGGTGCGGCGGACCAGTCCGGCCACGGGGTGGGAGGTCCAGCGCGGGCGCCGGTCCAGCACCCGGGCGACGCCCGAGCCCAGCCGGACCACCGCGAACCCGGCCGCCGTCAGCGTCAGCGCCAGGCCGGCGCCGTACGCCACGACGAGCAGCAGCCCGAACCAGGCCTTGCCGAGCGCCGCGGCGCCGACCAGCACGACCACGGCGGAGGGGCTGGGCACCAGACCGCCGGCGAATCCGAGCAGGATCGTGCCGCGCAGGGTGGGGGCGGTGGGGTGGCTGTGGGTGTGGCCGCCGTGGCTGTGCACCACGCCGTCGTGGTGAGAGTGGTGGTGCTCCTCGTGAGGACGGTGATGGTGGTCTCCATCGTGCTGTTGGTGTGCGTCGTGGTGATGGCCGTGGTGCGGGCGGCCCGCGTCGACCGTTTCCCCGTCCGCGCCCACCAGGACCAACGGGCGTTCCCCCGCCCCCTGTTGAGCCCGCGGGTGCGGGTGCGGGTGCGCGTGCGGACGCGTGCGGGCCCGGTCGCGCCAGGCCCGGCGCACCAGGCCGGCGCCCGCCGCGAGCACCAGGGCGCCGCCGGCCATGCCCAGCCAGGCGATCACCGAGGGTGTGGCCGCCGACCCGGCGGTGACGAGCAGACCAAGGGCGACCACGCCGAGGGTGTGCGTCACCGTCACCGACGCGGCCAGGGGCAGCACGTCCCGCAGCCGGGACCGGCCCCCGCGCGCGGCCGCCGTCGCCGCCATCAGGGTCTTGCCGTGCCCCGGGGCGAGGGCGTGCAGGGCGCCGAGGGCGACCGCGATGAGCAGCGCCAGCACGGCGAAGCCGAGGGTGAGGTCGTGCCGGGCCACCAGATCGTCCAGGGCGCGGGTCCAGCGGTCGGCGCCCCGGGGCAGGACTGCGGCGCCGGGCGCGTCCTGCCGCTCCTCGGCGAGGGCCGGTCCACCGGGGCGCACCCGCAGGGAGGCGCCGGCGGTGTCGGCCGGCGAGGACAGCAGGTCCTTGGGATACGTGGTCAGTTCGTGCGAGACGGACCGCTTCGGCACGTCCGTCGCCGTGAGCGTCATGCGGTCGCCCCGCGCGGTGATCTCCCGCCAGCCGGGTCCGCCGCCGGCCGCGGCGCCGTGGAAGCCGAGGGCGACCGGCCTGCCCTCGGGGAGCGGCGCGGTGAAGCGGCACTCCAGACGCAGGGTGTGCAGACCCGCCTGACCGGGCCGCAGCCGGGCCCGGGCGCTCACGGGGGTCAGTGTGGTGGCGCGGCCCGCGACGGTGAGCGCGCTGTCCCCGGCGGCCCCGGCGCACCGCCGCTCGGCCCACGCGCTCAGGCCCAGCCGCCGGACGGCGGGCCCGGCCTGGGTCGCCGGGATCTCCGCGAGATCCTCCACATGGTCCACGCGGAGCTGCCCGGGGGCGGCCACGAGCCCGTCGTACCGGTTCACCGTGAAATTGCCGAGGGGGTGTGCGCTCGCCGTGGCGGCGGGGAGCAGCGCGAGGCCGCAGGCGGCGGTCAGAACGGCCGCGGCCAGGGCGACCGGGCGGCGGAGCGTCACTTCGCGGCCTCCAGTGCCTTCCGGGCCTGCGCCGCGCCCAGCGGCGAGAAGCCGGGGTTCAGCCGCAGTGCCGCCCGCAGCGAGGCACGGCCGTCCGCCGTGTGGCCCGTGGCCAGCTCGATCATGCCGCGGTGATGGAGGAAGGCGGCGTTGCGGTAGCCGGTGGCCGTGGCCCGGCGGGCCAGCGGAAGAGCCTCCTCGTCATGGCCGTTGACGTGCAGCGCCCAGGCGAGGGCGTCCGCGGTGTGCACTGTGTGCCGGCGGGTCCACTCGGCACGGGCCGCGCGCAGCGCGGACGCCTTGTCGCCGTGATCGGCGGCGGCCAGCGCGGTGTCCAGGTCGGCGTCGACACCGTTGGCCCGGGCCAGGGCGGTCCAGGCGTCCACGAGCGCGTACTGCTCGCGCGCCCGCGCCGTGTCGCCGGCCGCGCCGCGGGCCTCGTACAGCTCGCCGAGCGCTACCAGCGGCCCGGGCAGCGGATAGCGGGCGACCACGGACCGCAGCCCCTGGATCGCCTCGTCGCGGTGCCCGCTCGCCGCCTGCGCCCGGGCCCGGCCCTCAAGCGCCGGCAGATAGGTGTCGTCGGCGGCCAGGGCCCGGGAGTAGTAGCCGAGCGCGGACGCGTACCGGCCTTGGTTCCAGGCGAGCTGGCCGAGCTGAGCGGCCACGTAGGCGACATCGCCGGGTGAGGCGGCCGCGTCGAGTGCCCGCTCAAGGACCCGACGGGCCGCCGGCACGTCACCGCGCAGCTCGCGCACATAGGCGTACCGGGTGAAGACCGGTACGCCCGGCCGGCGTTCGTCGGCGATGCCGGCGGCCCGGGACGCCTCCCCGTACCGGCCGAGTTCCACCAGGGCGTCGATACGGGAGCACAGGGCGCGTTCGCCGTAAGGGTTCTGCCGCAGCGCCCGGTCCGCGTAGGCGAGGGCGCCGCCGAAGTCGTGCCGGGCGGCGGCGAGGGCGGCCCGGCCGGCCAGCGCCTGATCGTTGCCGGGGGCCAGCTCCAGGGACCGCTTCAGGGCCTTCTCGGCCTGCGGGTACCGGGCCGGGTCGCCCTTGGTCCGCGCCTGCTCGACATAGGCCAGGCCGAGCGTGGCCCAGCCGCCGTGGTCCCGGGGCTGCGACCGCAGGTGGGCCTGGAGGGCGGTGACGGCCGCGTCCAGGTTCCCGCCGCCCAGCACCCCGGGATCGACGACACTGGAGGCCGCCGCCGGTACCGGCCGGCCCTCCCGCACGGCCCCGACGGCGATCGCCCCACCGGTCAGCGCGACCGCCAGCAGTGCCGCCGGCCCCGCGAGCCGCGCGGCCCGCCACCGCCGCCCCGCCGCCCCGGCCCGCCGCACGGCGGCCACCCGCTCCTCGGCACCGGCCACGCCCGCCCGCTCGTCCGCCGACGCACCGGACTCGGGCCGCGGTGCGGGTTCGGAGCCGGGCGGCGGGGTGCCGGACCCGGCCGTGCGGGTCGAACGCCCGCCGGTCTCCTCGTCGTTCGTGCGCGGGGCCATGCCGTCTCCTGGATCGCCTGGTGCCGGTCGGAAGCGGAAGGGCGCGGCCCGCCGTGGGGAAGGGAACGGGCCGCGCCGGTTCGGGGGTGTGTCAGTACGGGCGCTGCATCCGGCGGCGCCACCAGGCGAGGGCGGTGCCGATCAGCAGGATGCCGGCCGCGCCCGAGGCCGCCGAGGCGGCGATCAGCACGGTGTTCCCGGAGCCGGAGGAGCCGGCCCCGGCCGGCCGCAGCGCGTCGCCGAGCTGACTGCGCACGTCCGCGCCCTTGGTCGTGCCCTTGGCGAGCGCGCCGCGCGAACCGGCGGTGGGTTCGGCGACGTAGGGGAAGTACTTCTCGAACTTCTTGTCGTTCTTGTCCACCGCGTCGCCCAGGTCGTTCTTCGCGCCGACCAGTTCGCCCTCCACGACCTGGAGAGCCTCGTCGATCACGTCGTCGGTGAGCCGGCGGCCGTTCGGGAAGCCCGCGTTGTCACCGTCCAGCACGCCCAGCCGCTTGGGGTGCATGCTGGGCCTGATCGAGGTGTTCAGCCGCAACTGCTCCGAAGGCTTCCCGTTCGGCGGCTGGTTGAGGCCCTTGACGCCCTTGAGGAAGACGTCGACCAGGTCGTTGCGCGGCTCGGCGGGCGCCTTGATCTTGTAGATGCCCTCGATGAGCTTGGGCAGCTCGGGGTTGGTCACGTTCTTCAGGAACTGGGCGTCGTACGAGGGCTGCGAGGCGTTGAACCGGTCCTTGTCCTTCTGCGGGTTGACGACCTCGTTCACCAGCGGGTTGCCGAGGCGCGAGACCTGCGAGTAGTAGCCCTGCGCGTTGCGGCGCTGGGTGGTCGACCAGATGCCGACGACCGGCTGCTCGCCGGACTCGCGTATCAGGTCGTTGGGCACCTGCAGAGCGATCGTGTTGACGTTGTAGCCCTTGAGCGTGTCCCGGCCGACCTCGGTGAGGTTGCCGCCGTACAGCAGGTCGAAGACGCGCAGGTCCAGGAAGAAGGGGTCGTCGGCCTGGCCGGCGAAGGTCGCGGCACCGCCCGCCGCCTTGTACACGGCCTGCGAGCGCAGCTTGCCGTAGTCCGGCATGGACGCCTTGCCCACGTTCGACGGTGCCACCGGCACGTCGTCCGCGAGCTTGGTCTTCGACACCTCGTGCTGGTCCTTCAGCCGGATCAGGTCGATGTCGTACGTCTGGGTGATGTTGAGGTCCGGGTCGTCCAGGCTGGTGACGGGACCGGTGTTGTACAGGAACGTGGCGCCGTTCTTCGTGTGCGTCCTGAAGGTGTAGCGGAACAGCAGATCGCCCTGCGCGTCACCGTTGCTGTCGACGTGGATGTCGTACTGCGCGTCGTCCGCGAACGTGTAGAAGTTCGGGCCGCCGGCCGGCTCCTCGAAGGGGATCCAGTCGGCCACGATCGTCGTGGTGTCGGGCTTGTCCGGGCTGACGAACGCGTACAGGTCCGTGTTGTCGTACTGCGGGGTCCCCGAGATCAGCGGGGCCTCGCGGTGGGAGGAGGCGGAGGCCGCCCCGGGTTCCAGCGTGGCGACGCCGGCGGCTGCGAGCCCCCCGGCGGCCAGCGCACCGCAGATGAGCGTGACCAGGCCCTTGCGACCGGTGCCGCTCCTGGAGAAGAGAGGTGTCATGCCGTCCGTCCTCAGTACCGACTTGCTTTGACGGAGGGGTATACGGAGCGGGATCGCCGATCGGATTGGTCGGCCGGGAAGTTTTTTTCGGACCTTCCGGGACCCGCGTTTTCGGGCCGCCGATGCGTATCAACCGCCGGAGGTGTGCGCTCGTGCGGATGCGTGGAGTCAGAGGCGGGGGCCGGGCCGGCTGCGGCCACGGAGGGGGAACCGGGGTGGAGGCGGACGAACTGCTGGTGCTCGTGGCGGGCGGCGACCAGAGGGCGTTCGAGGATCTGTACGTCCTGGTGTCCGGACCGGTGTTCGGGCTCGTGCGGCGGGTGGTGCGCGACCCCTCGCAGTCCGAGGAGGTGGCCCAGGAGGTGCTGCTCGAACTGTGGCGCTCCGCGGGCCGGTTCGACCCCCGGCGGGGCAGCGCCCTCTCCTGGATCCTCACGCTCGCCCACCGCCGCGCCGTCGACCGGGTGCGCAGCGCACGCGCGGCCGGCGAACGCGAGCAGCGGGAGGCGCTGCGCGCCGGGGAACCGGCCTTCGACCACGTCACCGAGGAGGTTGAGGCCGGTCTCGAGCGCGAGTGGGTGCGCCGCTGCCTGAACCGGCTCACGGCGCTGCAACGCCAGTCCGTCACCCTCGCCTACTACGACGGGTACACCTACCGTGAGGTGGCCGAGCGGCTCTCGCTGCCGCTCGGCACGGTCAAGACCCGGATGCGCGACGGGCTCACCCGGCTACGCGACTGCCTGGGAGGTGCCGCGTGAGCATCCTCGGCCGCCTGCTGGGCCGCGGGGACCTGCACTCCCTCGCCGCGCCCTACGCGCTCGACGCCCTCGAACCCGGCGAACGGCGCCGCTTCGAGAAGCACTTGGCGAACTGCGAACGCTGCGCCGCCGAGACGCGTGCGCTGTCCGAGGACGCGGTACGCCTCGCCTGGTCCACGGCCGCCCCCGCGCCGGCCGCCCTGCGCGACCGGGTGCTGGCCGCCGTCCGCGCCACTCCCCAGGAGCAGGCGCCCACCCGGGAGCGCGCGCCCCAACTGCCCCCGCACGTCTGGGGAGGACAGCCACCGCCCGCGCGCGCCCGTACGCCCCGGGCACGCCGCCCTCTCTTCGTCCCGTTCGCCACGGCGACCGCCGCCGCGGCCCTCGTCGTCGCCTCCCTGTTCGCCGTCCAGGCGAACCGCACCGAGGAGCGGCTGGACGCGGAGCAGGCCCGGACACGTGAGATCGCCCACGTTCTCGCCGCTCCCGACGCCCGCGCCACCGCGAGCGAGGACGCCCGGGGCCGCGGTATCGGAGTGATCGCTTCCGCCTCGGAGGGGCGGGCCGTCGTCACCCTCAGCGGATACGGCAGCCCTTCCGGTGGCCGCGTGCACCAGCTCTGGCTCATGCGCCCCCATGCGCTACCGCGCTCCCTGGGCCTCCTCGCGGGCGACACGCCCTTGGTCGCCAAGGGTCTCGGCAGATCGTCTACGTCACTCGCCGTGACCGTCGAGCCCGGCGGCGGATCGGCGCAGCCCACTGGTCAGCCGGTTGCTCAACTCACCCTGAAAGCGGTCGGATTCGGAGAGTAGTCGACGACGCATGGTCAACCTCCTTGTGGGGAAGGTGAATCCTGTGGGCGAGATACACGGGTGCTCCACCGGGGCGATAGGGTTACCCTGCCCGGGCCGGGTGGACTCGTACGGGTGGGGAGTGACATGGAGCAGATAACAGTGCGCAGCAGGGCCAGGGTCCCTGCGATCACCTGCGGGAGCAGCGCGACCAGTTCGCGCCTCGACCGCCATCTGTCGGTGCTGGCGGGTCCCGCCGTACCGCAGGTGGAGACGGCCGAGGCCATCTCGCTGATGCGTGAGCTGACGGCGCGTGACACCGCGCACCAGCGCAGCGACCGCGGCCGGCGGGTCAGCCGGGTCTCCCTGTTCGCGCCGCTGCGCCGGCTGCGCCGTTCGCTGTTCGGCGGCCACTGAGCCGGCGCCGAGCCGAGTACCGAGCGAACCCCGCGAGGCCCCGCGGGGTCCTTGAGCAGGCCGGCGGTCCCGGATCCCGTCCGGGGCCCGCGCTCAGGCCACCACACCGTCCCGGCGCAACGCTGCGACCTCGTCGTCCGTCATCCCCACGGCACGCAGCAGGGCCCCGGTGTGCTGTCCGAGCGCGGGCACGTCGCCCATCCGTGCCCCGTCCCCGCCCGGCAGTGTGATGGGAGGCAGCAGCGCCTTCAGTGGCCCGACCGGCGTACCCACCCGTCGCCACCGCTCCCGGGCCGCGAGCTGCGGATGCTCCGCCAGCTCGTACAGGTCACGCAGCCGCGCGCAGGCGATCCCGGCCTTCTCCAGCAGGGCCAGCGCCTCGTCGGCGCCGAGCACTCCCAGCGCGTCCGCGACCAGTTCGTCGGTCCGCCCCCGGTTCGCCACCCGGGCCGCGTTCGTAGCGAAGTCCGGGTCCGTCCCCAACTCCGGCCTCCCCATGACCTGTTCGGCCAGCCGGCGCCACTCCCGGTCGTTCTGCACCGACAGCAGCACCCGCCCGCCGCCCGCCGTCGGATAGGCGTCGTACGGCGCGATCACGGCGTGCGCGAGGCCGGTGCGGGCCGGCGGCTCGCCCCCGTGCATCGCGTGGTGCAGCGGATGCCCCATCCACTCCGCGAGCGCCTCCAGCATCGACACCTCCACCGGCCCGCCCCGGCCGGTGGTGCCCCGCCGGACGAGCGCCGCCAGCACGCCGGAGAAGGCGTACATGGCCGCCGCGATGTCCGCCGCCGGAATGCCCGCCTTGACCGGCTGCCCGGGCGTCCCGGTCACCGACACGAGCCCGGCCTCGCACTGCACGAGCATGTCGTACGCCCGCTTGCCGGCGTACGGGCCCGAGCCGCCGTACCCGGAGATGTCCACGGCGATCAGCCGCGGGTGCTCCGCGCACAGCGTGGCCGCGTCCAGCCCCAGCCGGGCGGCGGCCCCGTGGGCGAGGTTCTGCACGAACACGTCCGCGTCCGCGACCAGCCGCCGTACGACCGCCAGGCCGCGCGGGTCCTTCAGGTCCAGGGCGATGGACTCCTTGCCGCGGTTGCACCAGACGAAGTGCGAGGCGAGACCCCCGGCGGCGGTGTCGTAACCCCGCGCGAAGTCACCGCCGTCGATCCGTTCCACCTTGACGACCCGGGCGCCCAGGTCGGCGAGCTGCCGGGTGGCGAAGGGCGCGGACACGGCCTGTTCGACGGCGACGACGGTGATGCCCTCCAGGGGCAGCGGCAGATGATCCATGAGGCGGATGATCTCCCCTGACCGGCGGTCCTGTCAGCACCCGGCCACCACGCCCCCGTACCCTCACCGCACGGACCGGGGCCGCGCGAAGCGCCGACTCGCCCTGAGACCAAGCGCAGGATGCCCGTCCGGGACCCCTCCCGGACGCGCCGGGCCGAGGGCGCCGCCGGCATCGCCCGGCTGGAGGCCGCTCTGCGCGACGGGGTCTAGAGCAGGGCGAACTGGCCGTCGGGGCCCTCCTCCTGGTGGTCGAGGACCGAGGCGGGGCGGCGGGCGGAAGCCGGGACCGGGAGGACGCCGGCGCGGCGCAGTTCGGCGGCGGTGACCGGTGAGGTGACCTCCAGGGCGGCGCGCCGCGGCCGCAGTTCCGCCAGCAGGGTCAGCACCGTGACCAGCTCCAGCAGCTCCGACGTCCATCCCTGCGGCCAGGTGGCGGGACGGATCGCGGCCAGGGTGCCCGGCTCCGCCGGAGCGGTGCGGGCCGCGAACCAGGCCTCCAGGACCCGGACCCCGGCCACCTCGTGGTCCCAGGCCTCCGGCGGCACGGGGGAGACCCGGCCCCCGTCGAGGTGCAGCGCCTCCTCCTCGCGGTCGTAGTGCAGGGTGAGGGGACGCGCGGGCAGGGGCGCGCGGACGTAGGGGCGGCGGCCGCCGGGCAGTTTGGGGCGTTCGCCCTCGCGGCGCATCAGCCACAGCATGCGGCGGCCCAGCTCCACGCCGGCCGCCCAGACACCGGCGTCCCGGGTGAGCGGGACGGTGCGGCCGGGGCGGGCCGCCGCCAGGATCCAGGCCAGCACGTCCATGGCTGTGGGGCGTTCCCCCAGCAAGGCGGCCAGGTGGTCCAGCAGACCGGGCGCCAGGTTCGGCTCCGTGCCGTCCGGGCGGCGGTACAGCGGCCGGACACGGCCGGGGCGCAGCAGCGGCAGGAGCGAGGTCGCGAGCAGCGGACCGTCGTCGCCCGTCTCGGCCAGGAACACCTGCGGCCCGCCCGCCACCCGCCACAGCTCCGGCCGGGCCACGTCGAGCAGCCGGTGGTCCGGGATCAGCCACCGCTCGTCGAAGGGTGCCGCCAGCACCCGTAGCGGCTCGGCGCAGGGGCCCTCGGCACGCGCCAGCCGTTCGGTGCCGGAGGACTGGCCGGGGAGCTGGCCCACCGCGGAGTGCGCCGTGCGGGAGCGGGTCGGCTCGAACAGGGTCTCCCGGTCCGGGCCCCCGGCCCTGAGCAGCGCGTCCCAGCGGGCCCGCAGGGAGGCGGGATCGGGCGCCGTCGGCCAGGCGCGGCCCGGCCGCATCGGTGCGACGGACCACGGCATGAGGTCCGCCAGCGGCGGAGCGTCGTCGTGCGTCACGCTGGGCATCGTAGAGCCTGCCGGTGACGGCCGGGTCAGGTGGCGTCCAGGGTCACCGTGAACGAGAAGCGGTCGCCCCGGTAGTGGATGACCGCCACGTCCAGCGCCCGGCCGGCGGCATCGTAGGTCACGCCCGTGTAGTGCAGGATCGGGCTGAGCAGCGGTACCTGGAGCAGCCGCGCGGTCTCCGGGTCGGCGAGCCGGGCCTCCACGGTGTCCGTGATGCGGCTGATGTCCGCGCCGACGACGTCCCGCAGCACCTTCGTCATCGGCCAGCGGACCAGGTCCCGCACGTCGATGCGCGCGGCGAGTTCGGGGCGGACGTGGTTGCGGGCGTGGTTGGTCGGCTCACCGGTCTTCTCGTCGCTGCGCAGACGGTGGTACGTCGCCACCTCCGCCAGGTCCGGGAAGTACTCGGCGAGTTCGCCGGTCACGCGGGTGCTGCCCTGCTCCAGCAGTTCGGTCGTCATGCCGGACTGCTGGGCGACGATCGCGTCCACCGAGCCCAGCAGCCGCACCGGGGCGCCGCGCCGCGCGTCGGGTTCGATGAACGTGCCGCGCCGCCGGTGCCGGCTGATCAGCCCCTCGTCCTCCAGTTCCTTCAGCGCCTGCCGCATGGTGAGCACGCTCACCCCGTAGTGCCCGGCGAGCTGCTCCTCGGTGGGCAGCCGCAGCGGGTCCTGCGGTGAGCGGCCGAGTATCGAGGCGCGCAGCGACTGCGACACCTGGTACCACAGCGGCAGCTTGCGGTTCAGGACGATCGAATCCGGGGCGAAGGAGGTCACGGGGCTATCCGTACCTGTTCGGGATCGTTCGGTGCAACGGAGCCGTCACCGCGCGCGGAAGTGACGCTCGAGGCCCTGCCAGACGTCGTCGTACCGCTGCTGGAGGTGGCCGGCCCCGGCAGCCTGCGGGGCGAGCGTCAGCGGCCAGCGGGTCTCGAACATGAACGCAAGCCCGTCGTCGACCCGCTGCGGCTTCAGCTCGGCCGCGCTCGCCCGGTCGAAGGTCTCCCGGTCCGGGCCGTGGGCCGACATCATGTTGTGCAGCGAGCCGCCGCCCGGCACGAACCCCTCGGCCTTGGCGTCGTAGGCGCCCTCGATGAGGCCCATGTACTCGCTCATCACGTTGCGGTGGAAGTACGGCGGCCGGAAGGTGTCCTCGCCCACCAGCCAGCGCGGGGCGAACACCACGAAGTCGACCCCGGCCAGGCCCGGGGTGTCCGACGGGGAGGTCAGCACCGTGAAGATGGAGGGGTCGGGGTGGTCGAAGGAGATGGTGCCGATCACATTGAAACGGCGCAGGTCGTAGACGTACGGCACATGGTTGCCGTGCCAGGCGACCACGTCGAGCGGGGAGTGGTCGTACGTGGCGGTCCAGAGGTTGCCGCAGAACTTGTTGACCACCTCCACCGGCCCTTCCACCTCCTCGTACGCGGCGACCGGCGCCCGGAAGTCCCGGGCGTTGGCCAGTCCGTTGGCGCCGATCGGCCCGAGGTCGGGGAGCTGGAACGGCGCCCCGTAGTTCTCGCACACATAACCGCGGCTGGACTCATCGAGCAGCTCCACACGGAAGCGCACCCCGCGCGGGATGAGCGCCACATGTGCGGGCTCCACATGGAGCCGGCCGAACTCGGTGTGCAGCAGCAGGCCGCCGCGCTCCGGCACGATCAGCAGCTCTCCGTCGGCGTCGGAGAAGACCCGCTCCATCGATGCGTTGGCGTGGTACAGGTGCACGGCCATGCCGGTCCGCTGGGTCGCGTCGCCGTTGCCGCCCAGCGTCCACAGCCCCGCCAGGAAGTCGGTGCCGGCCGGCGGCTCGGGCAGCGGGTTCCAGCGCAGCCGATTGGGGTCGGGCACGGTCTCGGTGAAGGGCGCCGTGCGGATCGCACCGTTGCCGGTGCGGGTGAACGCGGGGTGTGCGGCCGAGGGACGGACGCGGTACAGCCAGGAGCGCCGGTTGTGCGCCCGCGGCTCGGTGAACGCCGTGCCGCTGAGCTGCTCGGCGTACAGGCCGAGCGGCGCGCGCTGCGGCGAGTTGCGCCCCTCGGGCAGGGCGCCCGGCACCGCCTCCGAGGCGTGCTCGTTGCCGAACCCGGTCAGGTACGACAGTCCCTCGGCGGTCTTCCGTGCGTCCCCGCTCATTGATCGCTCCCTTGCGCTCCTGATTCCTATGCATCACCGTAGGAATGGTGAGGGCCGGGCGCAAGGGGGTCCTGGGGTCTCGCGCCGGGTCCACCCGAAGGGGTAGGCCGGGAACCAGACTTCAGGGGGATTCGGGGTGACGGGACGTTGTTCTGGCCTCCCGGGCATGTCATGGAGGTCATGGACGGGCAGGATCCTCACCGCGCTCGCGGTCTCGGTTCTGCTGCCGCTGGGAGCGGGGGGCTGCGGGACCGGCGGGGCGTACGACCGCACCGGGGCCGTCGCTCCGTCGCCGGTGGGCGAGGTCCTGGACGGCACGGACGAGGCCGGCCGGCATCTGCGCGAGGCCGGCGGCCGGGGCGCGCCGGAGGTCGCCGTGGAGGTGGCCCCGGACACCGCGGGCGGCTGGGACGTCCGGCTGACGCTGCGCCACTTCCGCTTCTCCGGTCCGGACACCCGGCCGCGGGCGGTGCCCGGCCGCGGGCTCGCCGGCCTCTACGTCGACGGCCGCCGGGTGACCCGGCTGCGCGCGCCCGAGTACCACCTGGCCGGCCGGCTCGTCCCGCACGGCACCCACCACGTCACCGCCCGCCTGTACGCCGACGACGGCACGGTGTGGGCCGTGCGCGGCGAGCCGGTGCAGGGCACCGCCGACATCACGGCCTCCGGCGCGGAGACGCGGCCGGCCGCGGACGCCCGCACCGACGGGCCCTGAACGCGGCCGGTGCCGCACCCCCGGCGAGCGGCGGGGCCGCCCTCTCCGCCCTGCCGGCCGGTGCGACGGCCACCCGGCCCGTACCGCCGATGAGTGCAACAGCCACCCTTTCCCGTACTGGGGGGCGAGGTTCACCCGGCCCCGGCGGAGAGGCATCATGAAGTCCGTGCCCCACGCGACATCGCTTCGCCGCGCGCCCGTCCAGCGGCGCAGCGCCGAACGGCTGACCAGGATCCTGGACGCCTGCGCCGACCTCCTCGACGAGGCCGGCTACGACGCCCTGAGCACCCGGGCGGTGGCCGCGCGCGCCGAGGTGCCCATCGGCTCGGTCTACCGCTTCTTCGGCAACAAGCGGCAGATGGCCGACGCCCTCGCCCAGCGCAACCTGGAGCGGTACACCGAACGCGTCACGGAGCGGCTGAAGCGGGAGCGGCGGGGCGACTGGCGGGCCGCCGTGGACGCCGTGCTCGACGAGTACCTGGCCATGAAGCGCACCGCGCCCGGCTTCTCCCTCGTGGACTTCGGCAACCAGATCCCGGTCGGCGCCCGGCAGGCGGAGCCCAACACCCGGGTCGCCGGCCGGCTCACCGACCTGCTCTCCGGCTACCTCGGCCGCACCCCCGGCGAGGAGCTGCGCCGCGTCTTCCTGGTCGCCGTGGAGAGCGCCGACACCCTCGTGCAGCTCGCCTTCCGGGTCGATCCCGACGGGGACGAGGCGATCATCCACGAGACCCGCGAGCTGCTGCGGGCGTACCTGGGACGCGTCCTCGACTGAACCGTCCCGCGGTCACGGCCGCCGCCGGGGGGCTCCCCTCCATGCCTACCGGTCGGTATGCTCACCTCCCGAGCCCGCCGGAGCCCGCCCGGGCCCACCGGAGCGGGCCCGGCATCGCCGCCGATCCTCCGGGAGGACCCGTGCCCCGCACCGCCCTGCGAATCTGCCCCCTGTGCGAGGCCACCTGCGGGCTGACCCTCACCGTCGAGGGCACCCGGGTCACTGGCGCCCGCGGCGACCGCGAGGACGTCTTCAGCAAGGGCTTCATCTGCCCCAAGGGCGCCTCCTTCGGGGCCGTCGACGGCGACCCCGACCGGCTGCGCGTGCCACTGGTCCGCGAGGACGGCGCGCTGCGCGAGGCCACCTGGGACGAGGCCTTCGACGTGGTCGCCGCGGGTCTGCGCCCGGTCGTCGAGCGGTACGGGCCCCACGCTCTCGGAGTGGTCCTCGGCAACCCCAACGTGCACACCATGGCCGGTGCCCTCTACCCGCCGGTCCTGCTGGCCGCCCTGCGCACCCGCAGCCTGTTCACCGCCTCCACGGTCGACCAGATGCCCAAGCACGTCTCCAGCGGTCTGCTCTTCGGTGACGCGAACGCCATCCCGGTCCCGGACCTCGACCGCACCGACCACCTGCTGCTGATCGGCGCCAACCCCGTGGAGTCCAACGGGAGTCTGTGCACCGCCCCGGACTTCCCCGGCAGGCTCAAGGCCCTCAGGGCCCGCGGCGGCCGGCTCACCGTGGTGGACCCCCGCCGCACCCGCACCGCGAAACTCGCCGACCGGCACCTGGCGATCCGCCCCGGCACCGACGCCCTGCTGCTCGCCGCGCTGGCCAACGTGCTGTTCGAGGAGGAGCTGACCGACCTCGGCGCGCTCGCCCCGCACGTCCAGGATGTCGACGAACTCCGCGAAGCCATGAAGGACTTCACTCCCGAGGCGGTGGCCGCGGCCTGCGACCTCGACGCGGACCTCATCCGCACCCTCGCCCGCGAACTCGCCGCCGCCCCCACCGCCGCCGTCTACGCCCGCATCGGGAGCTGCACCGTCCCGCACGGCACCCTCGCGAGCTGGCTGGTCGACGTCCTGAACGTCCTCACCGGCAACCTGGACCGGCCGGGCGGCGCCCTCTTCCCGCAGGCCGCCACCGACCGGACCCCCCGCCCGGCCGGCCCCGGACACGGCTTCGCCCTCGGCCGCTGGCACTCCCGCGTACGGCATCTGCCCGAGGCCAAGGGCGAGTTGCCGCTCTCCGCGCTCGCCGAGGAGATCGACACCGCGACCGGCGAGGGCGAGCCGGTCCGCGCGCTCGTCGTGGTCGCGGCCAACCCGGTGCTCTCCGCGCCCGACGGCGACCGCCTCGACAAGGCCCTGTCCTCGCTGGACTTCATGGTCAGCGTCGACCCGTACCTCAACGAGACCTCCCGCCACGCCCACGTCGTACTGCCCCCGCCACCGCCCTCGCAGAGCCCGCACCACGACTTCGCCTTCAACACCCTCGCGGTCCGCAACCAGGTCCGCTACAGCCGCCCCGCCGTCCCCCTCGAACCCGGCCGCATGGCGGAGACCGAGATCCTCGCCCGGCTGGTCCTGGCCGCGACGGGCATGCACGGCGCCGACCCGGCCGCCGTGGACACGATGGTGGTCGACCAAACCCTCGGCAAGGCCGTCCAGGAACCCCACTCCCCGGTGCACGGCCGCGATCCGGGGGAACTCGCCGCACGGCTCACCGGGGAGAGCGGCCCCGAGCGGCGGCTCGACCTGATGCTGCGCCTCGGCCCCTACGGCGACGGCTTCGGCGCCCGGCCCGACGGACTGACGCTGCGCAAGCTGCTCGACCACCCGCACGGCATCGATCTGGGCCCGCTGCGCCCGCGCCTGCCGCAGCCCCTGAAGACCGTGAGCGGCAAGGTCGAACTGCTGCCCGCGCCGATCGCCGGCGACCTGCCCCGGCTGCGCGAGGCCCTGCGCGAGCGCCCGGCCGCACTCGTCCTCGTCGGCCGCCGTCACCTGCGCTCCAACAACAGCTGGATGCACAACGTGCCCGCCCTCACCGGCGGCAGCAACCGCTGCACCCTGCAGCTCCACCCGCGCGACGCCGCACGCCTCGGCATAGCGGACGGGGCACCGGTGCGGGTGAAGGGTGCCGGGGGAGAGGTGACCGCGCCCGCCGAGGTCACCGACGCGGTCCGGCCGGGTGTGGTGAGCCTGCCGCACGGCTGGGGCCACGACCGCCCGGGCGTCCGGCTGAGCCACGCCGGCACCGACCCCGGCGTCAACGTCAACCAGCTCCTCGACGGCAGCCGGCTCGACCCGCTGTCCGGCAACGCGGTCCTCAACGGAGTGCCGGTCGAGGTGGCGGCCGTACCCGAAAAGCTCACCACGTTGACCTGAGCAAAGCTGTGACCTGGACTTTCGCGCTTATTGCTCGCGTGTCAACCACTTGTTAACGCCGTTTGACGGGACCTAACGTCGTCGCACCGCCGGCCCCAGGTGGGATGTTCAAGGGCGAACGTTAGGTATCCACATGCTGACCATCCTCGGCTTCGCCATGATCGCGACCTTTCTGGTCCTGATCATGCTGAAGAAGATGTCGCCGATCGCGGCGCTCGTGCTCATACCGGCACTCTTCTGTGTCTTCGTGGGCAAGGGCGCCCACCTCGGCGACTACGTCATCGACGGCGTCACCGGCCTCGCCCCCACCGCGGCGATGCTCATGTTCGCGATCGTCTACTTCGGTGTGATGATCGACGTCGGCCTCTTCGACCCGGTCGTCCGGGGCATCCTGAGGTTCTGCAAGGCCGACCCGCTGCGGATCGTCGTCGGCACGGCCCTCCTGGCCGCGATCGTCTCCCTCGACGGCGACGGCTCCACCACCTTCATGATCACCGTCTCGGCGATGTACCCGCTGTACAAGCGGCTGAAGATGAGCATGGTCGTGATGACCGGCGTGGCTGCCATGGCCAACGGCGTGATGAACACCCTGCCGTGGGGCGGGCCGACCGCGCGGGCCGCGACGGCGCTGAAGCTGGACGCGAGCGACATCTTCGTCCCGATGATCCCGGCCCTGGCCACGGGCCTGCTGTTCGTCCTCGTCCTCGCGTACGTCCTCGGCCGGCGCGAGCGCAAGCGGCTCGGCGTGCTCACCCTGGACGAGGCGCTGGTGGAGGCGCCCGAGACGGAGACCGTGCTGGTCGGCGCCGGTTCCAGCGGCACTCCGGAGCGCGCCGGGGGCACCGGTTCCGGCGGGAGCCTGCCCGAGGCACCCGAGGACGAGGGCTTCCAGGGCCTGGACCCCGGCCGCGCGACCCTGCGGCCGAAGCTGTACTGGTTCAACGCGCTGCTCACGGTCGCCCTGCTCACCGCCATGATCATGGAGTTGCTGCCGATCCCGGTGCTGTTCCTGCTCGGCGCCGCGCTCGCGCTGACCGTCAACTTCCCGCACATGCCGGACCAGAAGGCCCGGATCGCCGCGCACGCCGAGAACGTCCTCAACGTCTCCGGCATGGTCTTCGCCGCCGCCGTCTTCACCGGAGTGCTGCAGGGCACCGGCATGGTGGACCACATGGCCGAGTGGCTGGTGCGCAACATCCCCGACGGAATGGGCCCGCACATGGCCCTCGTCACCGGCGTACTGAGCATCCCGCTGACGTACTTCATGTCCAACGACGGCTTCTACTTCGGCATCCTGCCGGTGCTGGCAGAGGCGGGCCAGGCCCACGGCGTCTCCACCGTGGAGATCGCCCGCGCCTCGATCGTCGGCCAGCCGCTGCACATGTCCAGCCCGCTCGTCCCGGCCGTGTACGTCCTCGTCGGCATGGCCAAGGTCGAGTTCGGCGACCACACCCGGTTCGTGGTGAAGTGGGCCGTCCTCACCTCCCTGGTGGTGCTCGGCGCTGCCGTCGTCCTCGGCACCGTCTGACCACCTCGGCACCGTCTGACCACCTCGCCCGGCCTCCCGGACAGGCATCCGCGAAGTCCCCCGGAAGGAGAAGGTCTCATGGCGCCCGGTGGGAACCGCGGCTGGCTGCTCCGCCTCGTCGTCGCCTTCGGCCTCGCGCAGGGGGCGGTGTCGATGGCCCGGCCCGCCGTCTCCTACCGGGCGCTGGCGCTCGGCGCCGACGAGCGGGCGGTCGGTGTCATCGCCGGGGTGTACGCCCTGATCCCGCTGTTCGCGGCCGTACCGCTCGGCCGCCGTACCGACCACGGCCGCTGTGCTCCGCTGCTCCCGGTGGGCGTCGTCCTCATCTCCGGGGGCTGTGCACTCAGCGGACTGGCCGGCTCGCTGTGGGCGACGGCTCTGTGGAGCGGCGTGATGGGGCTCGGGCACCTCAGCTTCGTCATCGGCGCCCAGTCGCTGGTGGCCCGGCAGTCCGCGCCACACGAACAGGACCGCAACTTCGGGCACTTCACCATCGGCGCCTCCCTCGGCCAGCTCGTCGGGCCGGTCGCCGCGGGCGCCCTCATCGGCGGCCCCGACATGGCCGGAAGCAGCGCGCTCGCCCTCGTCGTGGCGGGCGCGGGCGGGGCACTCGCGCTCACCTCGCTGTGGCGCGTCGAGGACCGCGCGGCCGTCAACTCCCGTTCCCCGCAGGGCGGCAGAGTGCCGGTCGGCGGGATCCTGCGCGCCCGCGGCGTGCCCGCGGGGATGATCATCAGCCTCTCTGTGCTCTCCGCCACCGACATTCTCACCGCCTATCTCCCGGTGGTCGGCGAGCACCGGGGCATCGCCCCCGCGGTGATCGGTGTCCTGCTCGGTCTGCGCGCCGGGGCCACCATCGCCTGCCGGCTCGTCCTCACCCCGCTGCTGCGGCTGCTGGGCCGCCCGGCGCTGCTCACGGTGACCTGCTTCCTGGCGGCCGTGCTGTGCGCGGGGATGGCCGTGCCGGTGCCGATGTGGGCGCTCGGCGCGATGCTCACCGCCCTCGGGTTCTGCCTCGGCGTCGGACAGCCGCTCTCCATGACGACGGTCGTGCAGGCCGCCCCGGCCGGTGCCCGCTCCACGGCGCTCGCCCTGCGCCTGACCGGCAACCGGCTCGGCCAGGTCGCCGCCCCGGCCGCCGCGGGCCTGGTCGCGGGCGTGGCCGGAGTGGCCGCGCCGTTCGTGATGCTGGGGGCGTTGCTGCTGCTGTCCTCGGCGGTGGCGGTGCGGGCGCCGGACGGCGGAAAGCGGTCCCCGGAGGCCGGTCCGGCAGCGGAGACGGGGCAGAAGGAACCCGCGTTGCGCCGCACGAGCGATATCTGACGGCGCGTCCGGCGTTGGTGCCGCGGGCCGTGGAGTGCATGCGTGAGAGTCCAGGAAGAGCGATTTGTATGAAAATCGTCTAACTCGGAGGAGCTTGCATGCCCACCCTGACACTTCCACGCACCTTCTCCCGCGCGGGTGCCACCGTCGTCCTCACCGCCCTCGCCGCGGCGGGCGCGTCGTGGGTGGCGGCGCCGGCGGCGATGGCGGTAGGGGAGAACGGCGACATCAGGATCCACAACGCACGTTCCACCAACCCGCCGTCGTTCATCGGGTCGGCGAAGGACGACCCGGTGGTCTGCAAGTTCTTCCTCGAGGCGGTCAACTTCGACGCGCTGCCCGCCATCACCTACACCATCACGCCCCAGCCTCCGCTGCCCACCGCCGCCACCGTGACGGGCAGCATCCAGCTCGCCGGCGGCGCGGGCCACACCGACCCGCTGGGACTCGCGGACGGGCAGTACAAGATCAGCTGGACCGTGGGGACGCCACCGGCCCTGAAGGAGAAGGTCTTCCGCGTCAACTGCCGTGACGGCAGGGTGGAGGGCCAGCAGGGTCCGGGCGGCCAGATCGAGGACCACCAGCAGAACCACGACCAGCAGAACCACGACCAGCAGAGCGACTCGGCCTGGGGCTCGGGCGGCGACCACAACGACGGCCCCAAGGGCGGTGTGCACGCGGGCGGCGGCGGCCTCGTCGACACGACGGGCGCGTTCTCGCCGGTGGCGGCCGCCGCGGCCGTCGGACTGGTCGCGGTCAGCGGCGCGGTGTACATCCGGCTGATCCGCCGGCGGCCCCATGGTGCCGCGTAGGCGCCGACCCAGGCCGTGGTACCGGACCCGTGCCTACCGCCTCGTCAGGACGGCCCTGCTCGCGGGCGTCCTGGTGACGGTGGGGGTCCGGTGCGGCGGACCGGACGGACCGGCCCAGGCGGGGGGCCGGGCCGGCAGCGACGGACGGCAGGGGGAGTCCGACCAGGCACCCCCGCCCCGCCCCCTGTCCACCCGGTCCCGGCCGACGGACTTCCGTATCCCGTCCCTCGGCATCGACGCCCCGGTCATGGGTCTGCGACTCGACCGCGAACAGCAGTTGTCGACACCGCCGCTGGACCGCCCGAAGGAGGTCGGCTGGTACCAGGGTGGTCCCACGCCGGGGGAGACCGGCACGGCGATCGCCGTCGGCCACCGCGACACCCTGACCGGCGCCGCCGTCTTCGCGGCCCTGGCCCAGGTCGAACCCGGCAAGCCGATCGAGGTCAGGCGCGCGGACGGCCGTACCGCCGTCTACAGCGTGGACCGGGTGAAGGTGTACGACAAGGCCGGATTCCCCGACAAGGAGGTCTACGGCCCCTCCCGGCGCCCGGAGTTGCGCGTGCTCACCTGCGGCGGTCTGTACAGCCGGCGCACCGGCTACACGAGCAACGTGGTGGTCTTCGCCCACCTCACCGCGACCGGCTGACCCCTGCGGGCCCCGCCTCCCGCGGCCCGCACCGGGCGGCCCGGAGCCCGAACCCGCGCTTCCGTTTCGGCCCTCGCCTGGGGCGTGGTTCCGGACATCGTCACCACTCTTCCCCGGCCGGGCACATTCCGTTAACTTCCGTGACTCGTGGGGCCTGTCGTCCCCTTCCCGCCGGCCGCGCGGCGGGAACGCGACGGCATGCCCCTGGGCCCCGTACGTCCGCACGGGGCCCCGGACCACGGAGCAGCGGCGCTCCGCACAGCCCCCGGGGGCAGCCACCCATGACACGCGCCATCTCTCTGCACGACGTGAGCAAGTCCTACGCCCGGGGCCCCCGCGTGGTCGACCGGTTCTCGCTGGACATCGCACCCGGCGAGTTCCTGGTCCTGCTCGGCCCCTCCGGATGCGGCAAGTCCACCGTGCTGCGCATGATCGCCGGACTCGAGGAGATAGACGACGGCGAGCTGTTCCTCGACGGTGCGCACGCCAACGACTGGCTGCCCTCCGAGCGGGACATCGCCATGGTCTTCCAGAACTTCGCCCTCTATCCGAGCATGACCAGCCGCGACAACATCGGCTTCCCGCTGCGCATCGAGGCCCCCGCCGCCGACCCCGCCCCGCGCGTGGACGCCACCGCCCGCATGCTCGGGATCGAGGACCTGCTCGACCGGTTCCCCGGCCAGCTCTCCGGCGGCGAACGCCAGCGGGTCGCCATGGGCCGGGCCATCGCCCGGCACCCCTCCGCGTTCCTGATGGACGAGCCGCTGTCCAACCTCGACGCCAAGCTCCGCAACCACCTGCGGGCCGAGATATCCCAGCTCACCCGTGAACTGGGCGTGACCACGGTGTACGTCACGCACGACCAGTCCGAGGCGATGTCCCTCGGCGACCGGGTCGCCGTGCTGCGCGGCGGGGTGCTCCAGCAGGTCGGCACCCCGCGCGAGGTCTACGCGCTGCCCCGCAACGTCTTCGTCGCCGCCTTCATCGGCACCCCGCGCATCAACTTGCTGCGCGGCCTGGTGCGCGCCCCGCTCGACGGCGCCATGACCATCAGCCTCGGCAAGCAGTACCTGCGCCTGCCCGAACCCCTCTCCCTCGACCACCAGTTGCTCCGCGTCCAGCAGGGCCGCGAGATCATCGTCGGGCTGCGCTCGGAGGCGGTGCGCATCGCCAAGCACAGCGCCGCCCGGCCCGGAGAGGTGCCGCTGACCGGGCTGGTGGAGCACATGGAGTTCCAGGGGCACGAGACCCTCGTGCACTTCAACACCGGCTCGCGCCCCGCCGTGGTGCCCGAGCTGGAGGCCCCGCGCCCGGCCGCAAGGCCCGCGCGCCGGCGCCGCCGCGAAGGCGCTACCGTGCTGGACCGGCTGCGGGAGCGGGCCGGGTCGCTGCGGGCCGGCCCCGTGGTGGTGCTGGAACAGCCGCAGGAGTTCGTGCCCGAGCCCGCGCCGCCGGAGGGCCGGCTCCCCGGCGACCTGGTGGTCCGCACCACCCCCGACATCCGGCTGCGCCACGGCATGCAGGTGCCCCTGCTCGTCGACCTCGCCCACCTCTTCGTCTTCGACCAGCACGGCGACCGCATCTGCCCGTCCCCGGCCCGGCTGCCCGACCTGGAGGAGTGAACCGCCGCCGATCCGGCGATGATGTCCCGGTACGTCCGGATGCCGGGGAACCGGCGGCACCCGGGCGAGTCTGGCGCGCGAAAACTATCGCCGCTAGTTTGTTGCCGGACGACGGAGACCCGCCGGGAGGAAGCACCATGAAGGCACATGACGGCCAGTACATCGACGGCGCCTGGCGCCCCGCCGCCGGCCGGGACGTGATCGAGGTCGTGAACCCGGCCGACGAACAGGTCGTCGGCCGGGTCCCGGCCGGTGACGCGCTCGACGTCGACACCGCCGTACGCGCCGCCCGCGCGGCCCTCGCGGCCTGGGCGGCCACACCCCCGGCCGAGCGCGCCGCCCGCCTCACCGCCCTCCGCGACGTCCTGGTGGCCCGCAAGGACGAGATCGCCGAGACGGTCACCGCCGAGCTGGGCTCCCCCCTGCAGTTCTCGCAGGCCGTGCACGCGAGCGTGCCGATCGCGGTCGCGGGCTCCTACGCCGAGCTGGCCGCGGCCCACTCCTTCGAGGAGAGGGTCGGCAACTCCACCGTGCTGCACGAGCCGGTCGGCGTGGTCGGTGCGATCACCCCCTGGAACTACCCGCTGCACCAGATCGTCGCCAAGGTCGCCCCCGCCCTCGCCGCCGGCTGCACCGTCGTCCTCAAGCCCGCCGAGGACACCCCGCTCACCGCCCAGCTCTTCGCCGAGGCCGTCCACGAGGCCGGCGTCCCGGCCGGTGTGTTCAACCTCGTCACCGGTCTCGGCCCGGTCGCCGGGCAGGCCCTCGCCGAGCACCCGGACGTCGACCTGGTCTCCTTCACCGGCTCCACGGCGGTCGGACGGCGGATCGGCGCGGCGGCCGGTGCGGCGGTGAAGAAGGTGGCGCTGGAACTGGGCGGCAAGTCCGCCAACGTCATCCTGCCGAGCGCCGACCTCGCCAAGGCGGTCAACGTGGGCGTCGCCAACGTCATGTCCAACTCCGGCCAGACGTGCAGCGCCTGGACCCGGATGCTGGTCCACCGCGACCAGTACGACGAGGCCGTCGAACTGGCCGCGGCCGCCGCCGCCAGGTACGGCGACCGCATCGGCCCGCTCGTCAACGCCAAGCAGCGGGCCCGCGTGGTCGGTTACATCGAGAAGGGCGTCGCCGAGGGCGCCCGCCTGGTCGCGGGCGGCCCCGAATCACCGCGCGAGCGGGGGTACTTCGTCAGCCCGACGGTCCTCGCCGACGTCACGCCGGAGATGACCGTCGCCCAGGAGGAGATCTTCGGCCCGGTCCTGTCCGTCCTGCGCTACGAGGACGAGGACGACGCCCTGCGCATCGCCAACGGCACGGTGTACGGGCTCGCGGGCGCCGTCTGGGCCGGGGAGGAGGCCGAGGCGGTGGCCTTCGCCCGCCGGATGGACACCGGCCAGGTCGACATCAACGGCGGCCGGTTCAACCCGCTCGCCCCGTTCGGCGGCTACAAGCAGTCCGGGGTCGGCCGGGAACTCGGCAGCCACGGACTTGCCGAGTACCTCCAGACCAAGTCCCTGCAGTTCTGAGGAGTCAGCGAGCCATGGCCGTACGAGCCGCCGTCCTGCCCGCCATCGGGGCACCCCTGGAGATCACCGGCATCGAGCTGCCCGACCCGGGCCCCGGGCAGGTCCGCGTCCGCCTCGCCGCCGCCGGTGTCTGCCACTCCGACCTGTCCCTGTCCAACGGCACCATGCGGGTGCCGGTCCCGGCGGTCCTCGGCCACGAGGGCGCGGGCACCGTGGTGTCCGTGGGGGAGGGCGTCACCCATGTCGCGCCCGGTACCCCCGTCGTCCTCAACTGGGCGCCGTCCTGCGGCACCTGCCACGCCTGCGCGCTGGGCGAGGTCTGGCTGTGCGCCAACGCCCTGGCCGGCGCGGCCGGCGTGTACGCCCGCACGAGCGACGGCACCGAGCTCCACCCGGGCCTGAACGTCGCCGCGTTCGCCGAGGAGACGGTGGTCGCCGCCTCCTGCGTGCTGCCCCTGCCGGGCGGCGTCCCGCTCACCGACGCCGCCCTGCTCGGCTGCGCCGTCCTCACCGGCTACGGCGCCGTCCACCACTCGGCGCGGGTCCGGCGGGGCGAGACGGTCGCGGTGTTCGGCGCCGGCGGAGTGGGCCTCGCCACGCTCCAGGCGGCTCGTATCGCCGCCGCCTCCCGGATCATCGCCGTGGACGTCTCGCCGGAGAAGGAGGAACTGGCCCGCGCGGCCGGGGCCACCGACTACGTCCTCGCCTCAGAGGACACCGCGCGCGAGATCCGCGCCCTCACGGGCAAGCAGGGTGTCGACGTCGCCGTGGAGTGCGTGGGCCGCGCGGTCAGCATCCGCGCCGCCTGGGACTCCACCCGCCGGGGCGGCCGCACGACCGTCGTCGGCATCGGCGGCAAGGACCAGCAGGTCACCTTCAACGCCCTGGAGATCTTCCACTGGGGCCGCACCCTGTCCGGCTGCGTCTACGGCAACACCGACCCGGCCCGCGACGTCCCGGTCCTCGCCGAGCACGTGCGGGAGGGACGGCTGGACCTCTCGGCGCTGGTCACCGAGCGGATCGCGCTGGAGGGCATCCCGGCGGCCTTCGAGAACATGCTCGCGGGCAAGGGCGGCCGCGCGCTGGTGGTGTTCTGAGGGCCCGGCGCCCGTAGGCTCAGCGGACCTTCTCGGGTCGCGGCTCCCCGGCCGCGACCCGGCGCGACCGTCCGGCCGTCCGGGACCGCGACACCGCCACACCCGCCAGGCACAGCACCCCGCCCACCAGTGTGAGCGCCCCCGGCACCTCACCGAGCACCAGCCACGACATCAGCACGACCAGCGCCGGCACGGCGTACGTGGTCGCGCCCATCCGGCTCGCCGTGGTGCGGGCGAGGGCGTAGGCCCAGGTGGTGAAGGCCAGCGCGGTCGGGAAGACACCCAGGTAGACCATGTCGAGGGTCGCCGACACGGGCGCGTGGGCCGCCTCGCTCACCAGCTGCCCGGCGAACGGCAGGCAGACCACCGCGCCGACGAGGCACCCGAACGTCGTCACCTGCAGGGCGCTCGCCTGCCCCAGGGAGGGCTTCTGCGACACGACCCCGGCGGCGTACGCCACCGCCGCGAGCAGACACGCCACCACCCCGAGCAGCGAGGCCCCGCCGCCCCCGGACGACATCGAAAGACCCACGGTCACGGCACCGGCGAAGGACACGGCCATCCCCGCCAGCAGCCTCGGCGGCATCGGGTCACCGAGCAGCCGGGCCCCGAGCAGGGCGATCAGCAGCGGGCCTACGTTCACGACGAGGGCGGCGGTGCCGGCGTCCACCCGCTGCTCGCCCCAGTTCAGGGCGACCATGTAGAACCCGAACCAGAGCACCCCGGAGAGGGCTATGCCGCGCCAGGCCGACCTGGGCGGCAGCCCCTCGCGCCGTACGACGCACAGGACGCCCAGCGTCAGGGCTCCGGCCAGCAGCCGCCCGAGCGCCAGCGCCCCCGGCGAGTAGGCGTCACCGGCACTGCGGATCGCCACGAAGGCGGAGGCCCAGAGCACGACGGTGAGGGCGGCAGCGGCGGCGGGCAGCAAGGGGTGACGTGGGGCGTTGCTCATCATGCTCCTGAGGCTAGGCGGGACGGTGTGATGCGGGCCGGCGGAAAAGCGACGGCGCCTTGGGGGGGCGAGGGGCGCGAGGAACGGGCGCGACCGGCCACAGTGGACCCGCACCCGGCGACCGGCACCACCGCCACCCCCTCAGCCGTACTCAGCTCAACGCCTCCCGCTCGATACCCAACAGTTCGTACAGCGCCCGCACTCCCGGCGGAGTCACCCGTACCGCCCGCTCGGACCCGATCCGCTCGCACCAGCCCGCGTCCAGCGCGTGGCGGCACAGCGCGGCGCCCGCCGAGCCCGCGAGATGGGGCCGCCGCTCGGTCCAGTCCAGGCACGCCCGGGCCAGGGGCCGCCGGGCCGACCGGTCGAGGGGGATCCCCGCCGTGCCGTACCACCGCAGTCCCGCGTCCGTCAGCGCGAACCCGGTGTCCTGGCGGAGCAGGCCCCGCTCGGTGAGCGCGTCCGTGATCGCGATGCCCAGCCGTCCGGCGAGATGGTCGTAGCAGGTACGGCCCCGGGCCATCGCCGAGCCCGCGCTCGACTCCCGCAGGGTGCGCGGGCGCGGGGTCCCGGCGGGCGTCACCTGGGCGGCCAGGTCCTCGACGAGCTGGGCGACCCGGGCGTCGGCCAGCCGCACGTACCGGTGCCGCCCCTGCCGCTCCTGCGCGAGCAGACCGCCGGCGACCAGCTTGCCCAGGTGCTCGCTGAGCGTGGACGGGGCCACCCCCGCGTGCCGGGCCAGTTCCCCGGCGGTCCAGGCCCGTCCGTCCAGCAGCGCCAGCAGGCAGGCGGCCCGCGTCTCGTCGGCGACCAGCGAGGCGAACGCGGCGAGCCCGGCGGCCCGGGTGTCCTTGGTGGTCATGCACCCAGCATGCGGCACCGACGCTTCGGCGCGGGCCGAAGTGTCGAGGTGCCCTCACGCAGGTGCCGTCACACGCTCTGCCGTGCCCGCTCGTACTGCTGCGCCAGCCCGTCGAGCAGCGCGGTCAGTCCCGTCTCGAAGGCCCGTTCGTCGATCTTCTCCTGCTGGTCGGCGAGGAGATGGGCCTGCCCGAGGTGGGGGTAGTCGGAGGGGTCGTACGCACTCGCGTCGTCCACGAAGCCGCCCGCGAAGGAGCCGAGCGCGGAGCCCATGATGAAGTAGCGCATCAGCGCGCCGATGGACGTGGCCTGCGCCGGCGGCCAGCCCGCCTCGACCATCGCGCCGTACACGGCGTCCGCCAGCCGCAGGGCGGCGGGGCGGCGGCCGGGCCCACGGGCGAGCACCGGGACGATGTTGGGGTGGTCGCGCAGCGCGGTCCGGTAGGAGACGGCCCAGTCGTGCAGCGCGGTCCGCCAGTCCCGGCCGTCCTCGAACATCGCCAGGTCGACCTGCCCGCTCACCGAGTCCGCGACCGCCTCCAGGATCTCGTCCTTGGTGCGGAAGTGGTTGTAGAGCGAGGGTCCGCTCACCCCCAGCTCGGCGGCGAGCCGCCGGGTGGACACGGCCGCCAGGCCCTCCGCGTCCACGAGTTCCCGGGCCGTCTCGACGATCCGGTCGGTGCTGAGGAGGGGCTTGCGCGGTCGGGCCATGGCGCACATAGTAGGGCTGTCATCGGAAACTAGCAGTGCTAATTTAAATGTACGTCTTTCAAGATCCGTATCCGTGTGGGGTGATCGCGTGGTGAACCTGGAGCTGAGCGAGGAGCAGGCCGCCGTACGGCAGCTCGCCCGGGACTTCGTGGAGCGCGAGATCGCCCCGCACGTGGTCGCCTGGGACCGGGCGGAGGAGGTCGACCGGGGCATCGTCAAGAAGCTCGGCGAGGTCGGCTTCCTGGGGCTGACCATCGACGAGGAGTACGGCGGCTCCGGCGGCGACCACCTCGCGTACTGCCTGGTCACCGAGGAGCTGGGGCGCGGCGACTCCTCGGTGCGCGGGATCGTGTCGGTGTCCCTGGGGCTCGTCGCCAAGTCGGTCGCCGCCTGGGGGAGCGAGGAGCAGAAGCGGCGCTGGCTGCCGGGGCTGACCGCCGGCGCGTACGTCGGCTGCTTCGGCCTCACCGAGCCCGGCACCGGTTCCGACGCGGGCAACCTCGCCACCCGGGCGGTGCGCGACGGCGACGACTTCGTCCTGAGCGGCACCAAGATGTTCATCACCAACGGCACCTGGGCCGACGTCGTGCTGCTCTTCGCCCGGTCCACCGACGCCCCCGGCCACAAGGGCGTCTCCGCCTTCCTGGTGCCCACGGACACGCCCGGCCTGACCCGCCGCACCATCCACGGCAAGCTCGGCCTGCGCGGCCAGGCCACCGCCGAACTGGTCCTGGACGATGTGCGGGTGCCCGCCTCGGCGCTGGTCGGCGAGGAGGGCAAGGGCTTCTCCGTGGCGATGTCCGCGCTGGCCAAGGGGCGGATGTCGGTCGCCGCCGGATGCGTCGGCATAGCCCAGGCCGCGCTGGACGCGGCCGTGCGGTACGCCGGTGAGCGCGAGCAGTTCGGCAAGCCCATCGCCCGGCACCAGCTCGTACAGGAACTGATAAGCGACATCGCCGTCGACGTGGACGCCGCCCGGCTGCTCACCTGGCGGGTCGCCGACCTGATCGACCGCGGCCGGCCGTTCGCCGTCGAGTCCTCCAAGGCCAAGCTGTTCGCCTCCGAGGCCGCCGTCCGCGCCGCCAACAACGCCCTCCAGGTCTTCGGCGGCTACGGCTACATCGACGAGTACCCGGCCGGCAAGCTGCTGCGCGACGCCCGTGTGATGACCCTCTACGAGGGCACCAGCCAGATCCAGAAGCTGCTCATCGGACGCGAGCTCACCGGGGTCTCCGCCTTCTGAGCCGTTCCTCCCGGTCCTCCTGAGTAGCCGTTCTGAGTATCCCGGCGGATGTGGCGCGGGCCGCGTCCGCCGATGCTCGTCGCATGAGTGACACACCGGTCAAGCAGCAGAACACGGCGGCCTTCTACGGTCAGGCCGTCGCCTCCTTCGCGGTCGCCATGGCGGCCACCGCCATCGGCATCCTCCGGCTGGACGCCAACGCCTGGGTGCGTTCCTTCCTGGCCATCGCCGTCCTCTACCTCGTCACGTCCGCCTTCACCCTCGCCAAGGTGATCCGGGACCGGCAGGAGGCCGGGCAGATCGTCAGCCGCGTCGACCAGGCACGGCTGGAGAAGCTGCTCGCCGAGCACGATCCCTTCGAGAAGCTCTGAGCGGTTCCCGGTGGGCGCGCACTCCGCCGGACGGCCGCTCTAAGCGAGCGCTCACCTTCGGCGGTATGGTGGTGCTCCTGTCACCGAGAGGGGCGAGCGAGCGATGAGTACGGCGGAGGAGACGACCGGCGGCGAGGTCGAGCCGTGGGAACAGGTCACCCCTGACGCGGCACGGCGGCTGCTGGTCGCGGCCGTGGAGGCCTTCGCCGAGCGCGGATACCACGCGACGACGACCCGCGACATCGCGGGCCGCGCCGGCATGAGCCCGGCCGCGCTCTACATCCACTACAAGACCAAGGAAGAGCTGCTCCACCGGATCAGCAGGATCGGCCACGACAAGGCCCTCGACATCCTGCGCACGGCGGCCCGGCGCGAGGGCACCGCCACCGAGCGGCTCGCCGACGCTGTCGGCTCCTTCGTCCGCTGGCACGCCGGGCGCCGCACCACGGCGCGGGTCGTGCAGTACGAACTCGACGCGCTCGGCCCCGCGGCCCGCGCCGAGATCGTCGCGCTGCGCCGCCAGGTCGACGCCGAGGTGCGCGGGATCATCGACGACGGTGTCGCCGCGGGCGAGTTCCGGGTTCCGGACGTGCAGGGCACCACCCTCGCGGTGCTCTCGCTCTGCATCGACGTGGCCCGCTGGTTCAACGTGGACGGGCCCCGCACGCCCGAGGAGGTCGGCGCGCTCTACGCCGGCCTCGTGCTGCGCATGGTGGGCGCCGAGCCGGACGCCCCGGCTCAGAGGTAGTACCGGGACACCGACTCCGCGACGCACACGGGCTTCTGCCCGCCCTCCCGCTCCACCGTGAAGGCCAGGGTCACCTGGATGCCGTCCGTGACGTCCTCGACGCCGGTGATGGCCGCGGTGGCGCGCAGCCGGGAGCCGACCGGGACGGGGGAGGGGAAGCGGACCTTGTTCGTCCCGTAGTTGACGCCCATCCGCACGCCCTCGACCCGGAGCAGCTGCGGGCCGAAGAGCGGCAGTAGGGAGAGGGTGAGATAGCCGTGCGCGATGGTCGTCCCGAACGGCCCCGCGGCGGCCTTCTCCGGGTCCACGTGGATCCACTGGTGGTCCCCGGTCGCCTCCGCGAACAGGTCGATCCGCTTCTGGTCGATCTCCAGCCAGTCCGTGTGGCCAAGCTGCTCGCCCACGGCGGCCCTCAGCTCGTCGGGGGAGGTGAAGGTCCTCGGTTCTGCCATGTTCCCGGCCTCTCGCTCGCATTCCTAAGCAACTGCTTAGCATGGTCGGGTGCGGGGGCGATGTCAACGGATGAGGGGCCTGCCGGGGTCGATAGGCTCTGCGGCGTGCCCCAGATCCCCGAGAAGGTCCACGAGCTGACCGTCGGCCAGTTGTCCGCGCGCAGCGGCGCCGCCGTCTCCGCCCTGCACTTCTACGAGACCAAGGGGCTGATCGCCAGCCGCCGCACCGCCGGCAACCAGCGCCGCTACACCCGAGACACCCTGCGCCGGGTCGCCTTCGTCCGCGCGGCCCAGCGGGTCGGCATCCCGCTGGCCACGATCCGCGAGGCGCTGGCCCGGCTCCCCGAGGAGCGGACCCCGACCCGCGAGGACTGGGCCCGCCTCTCGCAGGCGTGGCGCTCCGAACTCGACGAACGCATCCGGCAGTTGAACCGGCTCAGGGACCACCTCACCGACTGCATCGGCTGCGGCTGCCTGTCCCTGGAGAACTGCGTCCTGTCCAACCCGGACGACGTCTCCGGCAACCGCCTGACAGGCTCCCGCCTGCTGCCGGAACGGCCGTAGCGGCGGCCCCGCCTCAGGCCGAGGGCGGGAACGACCCGTACTGGACCAGTCCCGCCGCCACCAACTGGGCGTTGGAGGCGGCGCGTTCCCCGTCCGGCAGGAACAGGGTGTCCTCCAGGCCGATCCGGGTGGCGAGGCCCAGCCGTCCGGCCAGCCGCAGCACGGGCCAGGTGCCGCCCTCCTCGCCGTGCAGCAGGACCGGGCGGCCGTGGGCGGGGCCCAGGCGCGCGAGCAGGGCGCGCGCGGTCGCCTCAGCGGTCGCCGGGTCGGGGTCCGTCACCTCCGCGAGCACCCGCAGCACCCTCGGGCCTAGCGGCGAGGCGGCGAACCGGGCCGCGGCGTCCGTGCCGGACCAGACGCCCGCCTCGACGCCGACGCCCATGGCGAGCAATCGCGCGGCGACCTCCTCGGCGCCCGGCTCGTGCCAGTTGACCGAGGCGAAGTCGGGCAGCACGGACCAGGCCCGTACGCGGTCGAGCCGGGCGGCCGGGTCGGGCTCGGCCCATGCTCCGGTGGTCACCCCGACCGGCACCGCGACCCGCGCCCGTATCGCCTCGAGCGCCGGCGCGAGCACCCGGGCGGACAGACTGTCGTGCCCGCACGGCGTTCGCGGGTGGACATGGACCTCCGTGGCACCCGCCGCCACGGCCTCGGCGGCGGACCGTGCCAACTCCCCCGGGGACAACGGCACGCACAGGCCGTCGGCGGCCGAACGGCGTCCGTTGAGACATACCTGCACCATGCCCCGATGGTGCCAGTGGTCACTGACAGAGCGGCCGGGCACATCAGAGGGTGCGGCATCCCCCGGCACACCCCCCGGTGCATCCCCGTCGGCCGGGCCGGCCCGTGGTTCAGGCCGACATCAGCAGGCGTTCGCTTCTGGAGTACGCCAGTGCCTGCGCGGTCAGCACGGGCCGGGGCACGAGGATGCCGCAGTCGGCGCAGACCGGGCCGGACGACGGCTCGTGGTCGAGGCCGTACCGCCAGACCAGCCGCTCCCCGTCGCAGACCGGGCAGCACCCGCCCGGCTCGCGGTTCAGCGCGGCGATGAGCCGGCGCAGCACCTCCGCCAGCGGCTCACCGGGATGGACCCGGGGGTCGTCGCACCAGGCGACCCCGAACCCGCCCCAGGTCATCCGGTGCCAGTCGTCCACCGTCCCCGGCCGGCGCAACCCGTCGTGCTTCTCCTTCTTGCGGCGCTCGGCGAACTCGGCCTCGTAGCCGAGCCAGACCGCCCGCGCCTCCTCCAACTCCTCCAGCGCGGCCACGAGCCGCACCGGATCGGGGGAGCGGTCCTCCGGACCGAAACCCGCCCGGGAGCACAGATGGTCCCAGGTCGCCCGATGCCCATAAGGAGCGAACCGCTCCAGGCACTTGCGCAGCGAGTAGCGCCGCAGCGCCAGATCACACCGCGGATCTCGTACCTGTCTCGCCAGACTTCGGAATCCGGCCATCGCCATGCACCTCCGTCACACCTGCGTCCGCTCTTGCGTCACTTCTCCGTCGCCGTACGGGTTCCTCGCGACGTCGCCGAATAGACGTGTCGACACACGATCCGGCTCCATCCGTTTTCCGATGCCCTCCCATAAGGCGCCCCGGGTTGACCGCCGGGCGCCGCTCCGGTGACTCCGAAAGTTGACGCATGTTCATCTTCAATCTCGGGGATACCGGCGGTAACGTCCGGCCCACCCCCGTCGGGAGGAGCTGCCATGCCACGGCGCGCCCCACGCAACGTGCTGTTCGACAAACTGAGAACTCCCCGCAGGCTCACCGGGTTCCTGAAGACGGCGTCGATATGCGTTCTCGTCGCCGGACTTCTCTCCCCGGTCACCCGGGCCACCGCCGCGGAAGCCGCCGTCACCTCGAACGACTACTGCGGCGGCCAGTGCTCGGACATCCTGCCGCCCGGCGAGAACGGCAACGCCACCCTCGCCCAGATCCTGCTCAACCAGGCCTTCGGCACCCAGCCCGCACACGCCGAGGACCAGCTCGGCCCCTACGCCGGCCTCGCGACCGGATACCGGGGGCTCACCGACGCGAAGATCAACACCTTCTTCAACGACGCGTCCTTCGGCGTCCCTTCCGACCAGGTCGCCTCCACCGAGAAGCCGGCCGGCCGCGATGACGTGACCATCGTGCGCGACAAGAAGACCGGTGTGCCGCACATCACAGGCACCACCCGGTACGGCACCGAGTTCGGCGCCGGATACGCGGCCGCCGAGGACCGGCTGTGGCTGATGGACGTCTTCCGGCACGTGGGCCGCGGGCAGCTCACGGCCTTCGCGGGCGGCGCGGCCGCCAACCAGGGCCTGGAACAGCAGTTCTACCGCGACGCGCCGTACACCGAGGTGGATCTGCAGGCGCAGATCGACAACGCCGTCGCGCACAACGGCACCCGCGGGCAGCAGGCCCTCACCGACGCGAACGCCTACCTCGCCGGCATCAACTCCTACATCGACGCCTCCGACAGCGGCCGTTACTTCCCCGGCGAGTACGTCCTGACCGGACACAAGGACTCCGTCACCAACGCCGGCACCATAGACCACTTCAAGATCACCGACCTGGTGGCCCTCGCCTCCGTCGTCGGCTCGCTGTTCGGCTCCGGCGGGGGCGGCGAGGTGAACAACGCGCTCTCCCTGATCGCCGCCCAGTCCAAGTACGGTGTGGAGGAAGGCACCAGGGTCTGGGAGTCGTTCCGGATGCGCAACGACGCCGAGGCGGCCCTCACCGTCCACGACGGCACGAGCTTCCCCTACGCCGGCCGGCCCGCGGACCCCAAGGGCACGGCGCTGCCCGACGCCGGCTCGGTGACCGAGGAGCCCCTCGTCCACGACCGCACCGGCAGCGCGGCCACCGCGAGCGCGAAGAGCGCCTCCGGCGCGGCCGCCAGAACCTCGCTGAGCTCCGCCCGGCGCGGCATGTCCAACGCCCTGGTGGTCAGCGGCAAGTACACCGCGAGCGGCCGTCCCGTCGCCGTCTTCGGACCGCAGACCGGCTACTTCGCCCCGCAACTGCTCCTGCTCCAGGAGATCCAGGGCCCCGGCATCAGCGCCCGCGGCGCCTCCTTCGCGGGTCTGAGCATGTACGTCGAACTCGGCCGCGGCCAGGACTACTCCTGGAGCGCGACCACCTCCGGCCAGGACATCATCGACACCTACGCCGTCGAGCTGTGCCAGGACGACCACCACTACCTGTACCACGGCACCTGCACGGCCATGGACCAGGTCGAGCGGAAGAACGCCTGGAAGCCCACCGTGGCCGACGGCACCGCCGAGGGCTCGTACACGATGCGGGTGTGGCGCACGAAGTACGGACCCGTGCAGTACCGGGCGACCGTCGGCGGCAAGAAGGTCGCCTACACCACTCTGCGCTCCTCCTACCTGCACGAGGCCGACTCGATCATCGGCTTCCAGATGCTCAACGACCCCGGCTACGTCAAGGGTCCGAAGGACTTCCAGAGCGCGGCCCAGCACATCAACTACACCTTCAACTGGCTCTACGCGGACTCGCAGCACACCGCGTACTACAACAGCGGTGACAACCCGGTCCGGGCGAGCGGCGTCGACGCCGAGTTCCCGGTGCTCGCCGAGCCGGCCTACGAGTGGCGGAACTGGGACCCGGCCACCAACACGGCCGACTACACCCCGGCCTCCGCGCATCCGAACTCCGTCGACCAGGACTACTACATCTCCTGGAACAACAAGCAGGCCAAGGACTACACGACCGCGTCCTGGGGCGACGGGTCCGTGCACCGCGGCGACCTGCTCGACGACCGGGTGGCGAAACTGGTCGCGGCCGGCGGGGTGACCCGTACCGCGCTGGTGCAGGCCATGGCGGACGCCGCCCTCGCCGACCTGCGTGCCGAGGACGTCCTGCCCGGCCTGCTCAGGGTGATCGGCTCCGCGCCGGTGACCGACTCCGCGGCCGCCGCCGCGGTGAGCAGGCTCCAGGCGTGGGTGACCGCGGGCGCCAGGCGCACCGAGACCTCCGTGGGTTCCAGGAAGTACGCCGACGCGGACGCCGTCCGGATCCTGGACGCCTGGTGGCCGCTGCTGGTGAAGGCCGAGTTCCAACCCGGTCTGGGCGGCGACCTGTACACCGCGTTCACCGGCAACCTGCCCGTGGACGAGGCCCCGTCGGCGGGCCACGGCCCGACCGGATCGCACGCCGGCAGCTCCTTCCAGTACGGCTGGTGGAGCTATGTCGACAAGGACATCCGGGCGGTGCTCGGTGAGCCCGTGCGGGACGGCCTCGCGCGGAAGTACTGCGGCGGCGGCGGCCTCGGCGCCTGCCGGGACGTCCTGATCGGCACCCTGAAGGAGGCGGCCGGAAAGACCGCCGCCCAGGTCTACCCCGGCGACGACCAGTGCTCGGCGGGCGACCAGTGGTGCGCCGACTCCATCGCGCAGCGCGCCCTGGGCGGCGTCAAGCACGGGAGGATCAGCTGGCAGAACCGGCCGACCTTCCAGCAGGTCGTGGAGTACACCTCGCACCGGTGACGTTCCGGCGGTGAGGCCACCGTGGTGACCTCGCCGCGGTGACGCTCCGGCGACGGCGGCGGGTCAGGCGATACGGCCCGCCGCCAACACCACCCGCGCCAGCTCCGGGTGCACGATGTCGCTGTGCGCCCCGCTCGGCGCGCCTCCGCGCCGCACCACCGCCGCCACGTCGACGTTCACGCAGCCCGACGCGGGCAGCGGTCCGCGCAGGGCCGCGGCGAGGTCCAGGGCGTCGGTCCCCGGCACCCCCTGCACCCCGTCGTGGCCCATGGCTCCCCACCGGTCGCCCAGCATCCGGCCGAGCGCGAGGCCGCCGACCGAGCGGTCGTCGTCCGCGCAGCGCGACGCCAGCGGGTAGAACGTGGCGAGCGCCGAGTCGAAGCGCGAGTAGCAGCACACCAGCGGGCCGTCGATCCGCTTCTGCCGGTCCCCGAGCGCCCCCGCGCGGTCCCGGTCGTGCGGCAGCCGGGCGGCGAACGCGTAGTGGGAGAAGGCGCCCTGGAGCAGCGTCACGGACTTCACCGCGCGCACCCCGGCGGGCAGCCCGCGCAGCGCGAACGACACCAGGCGCCCGCCGAAGCTGTGCCCGACCAGATGCACCCGCAGGCCCGGTGCCGCGGCGGCCAGCCGTCCGACGACCGGTCCCAGCCCGTGCTCGCCGACCGTCCCGGCCCGCCGCTTCATGGTGTAGTACGTGGCCTGCCGCAGGAGTTCCTTGGCGCCGTCCCAGGGGTTCGGCAGCGTGAACCCCTCCGCCGCGTCGAGGCCCGCCAGGGCGTCCGCCAGCTCCGCGCAGGCCGCCGCCGGGTCACCGCGGAACAGGGCCGGCCCGTCCTCCTCCGGGACGTCCGCCACCCCGGGCCTGCCCGGCCCCGGCTCGACCAGCAGCCGCACCAGCCGCCCGAACTCCGCGAGCCCCTCGTCCCCGGCCGGCTGCTCGTCCAGCAGCCGGGCCAGCCGGTCGAGCACGGTGGCCCGGTCCGGGAAGGCACCCAGCAGGGCGCGCCGGGTGTCCTTGTCCAGCGCCGGTCCCGGCGCCGCCTGTGCCTCCGCGGCCGCCACCGACCGGGGCAGGTCCCCGATGGGCTCGTCGCAGAACCGCATCGACGGCCAGACGACGCCGACGTAACCGACTCGCGCCTTCGGGGCGAGGCCCGGGACCGGGGCGAAGAACGCGCGGTACAGCGCGGTCGCGCCCGCACGGTCGTTGTTCCAGCCGTGCGCGAAGACGATCAGGTCACGGACGCCGCGGTCCGTGACCCCCGTCCGCAGCCGGTCCCGTTCGGGGCCGTCCACGTCCCCGTCCGCGTCGAAGGTCAGCTCCCAGTAGGGAGTCACGCTCATCCCAGGATCCGCCATGACAGGCTCCCTCGTGCCCCGAAACGGTGCGATCTGGGCGCATCGTCCTGCGGCCCGGGGGAGTTGGCCAGAGCGGGCGGCTCACCTGTAGAGGAGATATTCCCCGCGGACCCGCCGGAACGCCGCCAGCTCGTCCTGCCAGGCGCCGACGACCTCGTCGGTGTCCGCGCCCGCGTCGATCATCGTCCGCACCCGGGTGGACCCCGTGAGCTTGTCGATCCAGTTGTCCGGGCGCCAGGCGAAGCCGTCCCAGACCTTCCGGGCGGTCACCAGCAGCGCGATCCCGGTGCGCACGGGATCGAAGGCGGCCCGGTCGTGCACATGGATCTGCACGCCCCCGACCGTCTTCCCCTGGAACTTGGAGAACGTGGGTGCGAAGTACGCCTCCCGGAACCGCACGCCCGGCAGCCCGGCCCCGTTGGCCGCGGCGGCCCACCGCCCGTCGACGCCCTCGGCCCCGAGCAGCTCGAACGGCCGGGTCGTGCCGCGCCCCTCGGAGAGGTTGGTGCCCTCGAACATGCAGGTCCCGGAGTACACCAGCGCGGTGTCCGGGGTGGGCATGTTCGGGCTGGGCGGCACCCAGGGCAGGCCCGCGGCGTCGTAGAACCGGTCGCGCTTCCAGCCCGTCATCAGGACGGTCTCCAGCGGGACGGGCTCGTCCAGGAACTCGCCGTTGAACAGCCGGGCCAGCTCGGCCACCGTCATCCCGTGCGCCTGCGCGATCGGCTGCCGGCCGACGAACGTGGCGAACTCCCGGTGCAGCACCGGTCCCTGGGCCGAACGCCCGGTCACCGGGTTGGGCCGGTCGAGCACGACGAACCTCTTGCCCGCCAGAGCGGCCGCCTCCATGCAGTCGTAGAGGGTCCAGATGTACGTGTAGAAGCGGGCGCCCACGTCCTGGATGTCGAAGACGACCGTGTCCACGCCGGAGGCGGTGAAGACGTCGGCCAGCGGCTGACCGCTCTTCAGGTACGTGTCGTAGACCGGCAGCCCGGTCGCCGGGTCGTCGTAGCGCCCCTCGGAGCCGCCGGCCTGGGCGGTTCCCCGGAAGCCGTGTTCCGGGCCGAAGACGGCGGTCAGCCGTACCCGGGGGTCCGCGTGCATGACGTCGACGATGTGCCGGGCGTCCCGGGTGATGCCGGTGGGGTTGGTGACGACGCCGACGCGCCGGCCCTCGAGGACGCGGTAGCCGTCGGCCACGAGCCGCTCGAAGCCCGTGCGCGGGTGCTCCGCGGCGGCTGCCGGTGCCGCCGGGAGGGCGGCGGTGACCGCGGCCGCGGCCAGTACGCTCCGTCTGGACAGGTGCACGAGGGGACCTCCGTGGGTGGGGAAGTACGGGCCGTGCGTGGCGGGTCGCGCCCACGCCGCGGAGTCGCACACCGGTACGGCCCCGCGCCCCTAGGTTTGATCCGGCCGCCCTTCCCTCACACATACCGACCGGTTAGTCTGGTCAACGCCGAGCCGAGTCGCGTCGTGTAGAAGGAGACCGATGGTGGAAGCCGTGCGGGATGCGGGAGTGGTCGTCACCGGAGCGGGCGGGGGGATCGGGGCCGCGCTGGCCCGGCGGTTCGCCACCGAGGGCGCCCGGGTGGTCGTCAACGACCTGGACGCGGACAGGGCCAAGTCCGTGGCCGGGGAGATCGGCGGGATCCCCGTGCCCGGCGACGCCTCGGCCATCGTCGACGAGGCCCGTGACGCGCTCGGCGGCACCGTGGACGTCTACTGCGCCAACGCCGGTGTCGCGTTCGAGGACGCCGGAGCCGGCGCCCCCCTGGACGAGCGGGCCTGGGCGCTGTCCTGGGACGTCAACGTGATGGCGCACGTCCGCGCCGCCCAGGCGCTGCTGCCCGGCTGGCTCGAGCGCGGCGCCGGCCGGTTCGTCTCCACCGTCTCGGCCGCCGGGCTGCTCACCATGATCGGCGCCCCCTCCTACGCCGTCACCAAGCACGGTGCGCTGGCCTTCGCCGAGTGGCTGTCCCTCACCTACCGCCACCGGGGCGTCAAGGTGCACGCCATCTGTCCCCAGGGCGTTCGCACCGACATGCTGGCCGCCACCGGCAGCGCGGGCGACCTGGTGCTGCAGCCCACCGCGATCGAGCCCGAGGACGTCGCGGACGCCCTGTTCCGGGGCATCGAGGAGGACCGCTTCCTGATCCTGCCGCACCCCGAGGTCGCCGAGTTCTACCAGGCGCGGGCCGCCGCCCCCGACCGCTGGCTGGCCGGCATGAACCACATCCAGCGCAAGTGGGAGGCCGCCCGATGAGCGACTCCCGCTACGCGGCCCGGCCCTGGCTGGCCCTGCTCGACGAGGCCCAGCGCGCCCCCGTCGACCCCGCCGACTCCCTGGTGCACGCCCTGCGCCGCGCCGTCGCCGAGGCCCCCGACCGCACCTTCCTCACCTACTTCGACGCCTCCCTCGGCTACCGCGAGGTCGACGAGCTGACCGACTCGGTCGCCGCCCACCTCGCGGAGCGAGGCCTGGAGCGCGGCGACCGGGTCGCCGTCCTGCTGCAGAACTCCCCGCACTTCGTGCTCGCCGTCCTCGGCGCCTGGAAGGCGGGCGCCACCGTCGTACCCGTCAACCCGATGTACAAGTCGGCCGAGGTCGCCCACGTGCTGCGGGACGGCGAGGTCGCCGCGCTGATCTGCTCCGACCGGGCCTGGGAGTCGTACCTCAGGGACACGGCCGCGGACTCGCCGGTGCGGATCGTGCTCACCGGCTGCGAGCTGGACTTCCAGACCCGCGACGACGCGCGCGTGCTCACCTTCGAGCGGCTGCCCCAGGCCCCCGACGCCGACGACCTCGTGGCCGTCGCCCGGCAGGGCGGCCGGGCCCCGGCGGGCCGCGACCCGCGCCCCGGTGACATCGCCCTGATCAGCTACACCTCGGGCACCAGCGGCACCCCCAAGGGCGCCACCAACACGCACGGCAACATCATGCACAACGCCGAGCGCCAGCGGACCGGCCTCGCCCTGCCCGAGGCGCCCGTCTACTACGCGCTCGCCCCCCTGTTCCACATCACCGGGATGGTCTGCCAGCTCGGCGCGTGCCTGAACAGCACCGGCACCCTGGTGCTCACCTACCGCTTCGAGCCCGGTGTGGTCCTGGCGGCCTTCGCCGAGCACCGCCCGCACTACACGGTCGGCCCGTCCACGGCGTTCATGGCCCTCGCCGCGCACCCGGACGTCACCCCGGAGCACTTCTCATCCTTCGTGAACATCTCCTCCGGCGGCGCCCCCGTGCCGCCCGCCCTGGTCGAGCGGTTCCGTGAGCGCTTCGGGCCGTACATCCGCACCGGGTACGGCCTCACCGAGTGCACCGCCCCCTGCGCCTCCGTACCGCCCGGCCTGGAGTCACCCGTCGACCCGGTCTCAGGGACGCTCTCGGTCGGCCTGCCCGGCGCCGACACGGTCGTGCGGATCGTGGACGACCGCGGCGAGGAGCTGCCCTTCGGGGAGCAGGGCGAGATCGTCGTACGCGGCCCGCAGGTCGTCCCCGGCTACTGGCGGCGCCCCGACGCCACCGCCGAGACCTTCCCGGACGGCGAACTGCGCACCGGGGACATCGGGTTCATGGACGAGCAGGGCTGGCTCTACGTCGTCGACCGCAAGAAGGACATGATCAACGCGTCCGGCTTCAAGGTCTGGCCGCGCGAGGTCGAGGACGTCCTGTACACCCATCCGGCGGTGCGCGAGGCGGCCGTCGTCGGCGTTCCCGACGGCTACCGCGGCGAGACCGTCAAGGCCTACATCAGCCTGCGCCCGGGCGCCGACCCGGACCCGGATGAACTCGCGGTGTACTGCAAGGAGAGACTGGCCGCCTACAAATACCCGCGGCAGGTGGAGATCCTGCCCGACCTGCCCAAGACGGCGAGTGGGAAGATCCTCCGGCGGGAACTGCGCACCAGGGCGCAGGACAGCGGCAACGACAGTCGGTAGACACGACGGAAAGGCAGGTGGCGGCAGTGCCCAGGACGACGGACGGAGACGGGACGCCCGTCCCGCAGCGGCTGCTGGACGCCGCCACCCGCCTCTTCGCCGAGCAGGGCTACGACCGCACGTCGGTGCAGGAGATCGTGGAGGCGGCCGGCGTCACCAAGGGGGCGCTGTACCACTACTTCGGCTCCAAGGACGACCTTCTGCACGAGGTGTACGCGCGCATGCTGCGCATCCAGCAGGAGCGCCTCGACGCCTTCGCGAACGCGGACGAGCCGGTGGAGAAGCGGCTCAGGGGTGCGGCGGCGGACGTGGTCGTCACGACGATCGAGAACCTCGACGACGCGATGATCTTCTTCCGCTCCATGCACCATCTGAGCCCCGAGAAGAACAAGCAGGTGCGCGCCGAGCGCCGGCGCTACCACGAGGGCTTCCGCGCGCTCATCGAGGAGGGCCAGCGCGAGGGCGTCTTCTCCACCGCGACCCCGGCCGACCTGGTCGTGGACTACCACTTCGGCTCGGTCCACCACCTGTCGACCTGGTACCGCCCCGACGGCCCGCTCACCCCGCAGCAGGTCGCCGACCACCTGGCCGACCTGCTGCTGCGGGCGCTGCGCCCGTAACAGGCCATGAACGAGGGGCGACCGCCCGGGCGGTCGCCCCTCACCCGCGTTCTCCTACAGGTACTTCTTCAGCTCGCGCCGGGCCAGCGACCGCTGGTGCACCTCGTCCGGGCCGTCGGCCAGCATCAGGGTGCGGGCGCTCGCGTACAGCTCGGCCAGCGGGAAGTCCTGGCTCACCCCGCCCGCGCCGTGCAGCTGGATCGCGCGGTCCAGGATGCCGACCACCGCGCGCGGAGTGGCGATCTTGATGGCCTGGATCTCCGTGTGCGCGCCCCGGTTGCCGACGGTGTCCATCAGCCAGGCCGTCTTCAGCACCAGCAGCCTCAGCTGCTCGACGGTGACCCGCGCGTCGGCGATCCAGTTCTGCACCACGCCCTGCTGGGCCAGGGCCTTGCCGAAGGCGTTCCGGGACACCGCGCGCCGGCACATCAGCTCGATCGCCCGCTCGGCCATGCCGATCAGCCGCATGCAGTGGTGGATCCGGCCGGGACCGAGCCGGGCCTGGGCGATGGCGAAGCCGCCGCCCTCCTCGCCGATCAGGTTGGTGACCGGCACGCGCGCGTGGTCGAAGACCACCTCGGCGTGGCCGCCGTGGGAGTGGTCCTCGTAGCCGAAGACCTGCATCGCGCGCTCGACGGTCACCCCGGGAGTGTCGCGCGGGACCAGCACCATGGACTGCTGCCGGCGGATGTCGGCGCCGTCCGGGTCCGTCTTGCCCATGACGATGAAGATCTTGCAGTCGGGGTTCATCGCCCCGGAGATGTACCACTTGCGGCCGGTGACGACGTACTCGTCGCCGTCCCGCTCGATGTGCGTGGTGATGTTGGTGGCGTCCGAGGAGGCCACCTCCGGCTCGGTCATCGCGAACGCCGAGCGGATCTCACCCGCCAGCAGCGGCTCCAGCCACTGCTTCTTCTGCCGCTCGTCGCCGAACTGCGCCAGCACCTCCATGTTCCCGGTGTCGGGCGCGGCGCAGTTCGTCGCGGGCGGCGCCAGGTGCGGGGAGCGGCCGGTGATCTCGGCCAGCGGCGCGTACTGCAGGTTGGTCAGCCCGGCGCCGTACTCGGCGTCGGGCAGGAAGAGGTTCCACAGGCCCTGCCTGCGCGCCTCGGCCTTCAGCTCCTCCACCACGGCCGGGGTGTCCCACGGCGAGGCCAGCGCGGCCCGCTGCTCCTCGGCGACCGGCTCGGCCGGGTACACGTGCTCGTCCATGAAGGCCAGCAGCCTGGCGCGCAGCTCCTCGGTGCGCGCGTCGAACGCGAAGTCCATGTCCGGTCAGCCTTCCTGAAGAGTGGTCAGTCCGTGGTCGATGAAGACGGGCACCAGCTCGCCGATCCGGTCGAAGCCGCGGCCGACCGTCTGACCGAGCGTGTACCGGTAGTGGATGCCCTCCAGGATCACGGCGAGCTTGAACCAGGCGAACGCCGTGTACCAGGAGACGGCGGAGACGTCGCGCCCCGAGCGCTCGGCGTACCGCTCGATCAGCTCGGCGGGCAGAGGGTGTCCGGGCGCCTCGGCGGTGGTGGACACCGGCGACTTCGGCAGGCCCAGCGGGGTGCTGTACATCACCAGCAGGCCCAGGTCGGTGAGCGGGTCGCCGAGGGTCGACATCTCCCAGTCGAGGATCGCCCTGATCGTGTCGTCGGAGCCGATCAGCACGTTGTCCAGCCGGTAGTCGCCGTGGACGACGGCCGGGGCGGGCGAGGTGGGCAGGGCGCGGCCGAGGGCCGCGTGCAGCTCGTCGACGCCCGCCAGCTCACGGTTGCGGGAGGCGTCGAGCTGCTTCCCCCAGCGGCGGAGCTGGCGGTCCAGGAAGCCCTCCGGACGCCCGAAGTCCTCGAGGCCGACGGCCGCCGGGTCCACCGCGTGCAGCTCGACCAGCGTGTCGACGAGCGAAAGCACGGCGTCCCGGGTCCGTGCCTCGCCCAGCGGGGCGAGCTGCTGGGCGGTGCGGTAGGGCGTGCCCTCGACGAACTCCATGACGTAGAACGGCGCCCCGAGCACCTCGTCGTCCTCGCACAGCAGCACCGGCCGGGGGACCGGCACGTCCGTCGGGTGCAGGGCGCTGATCACGCGGTGCTCGCGCTTCATGTCGTGCGCGGTGGCCAGCACATGCCCGAGCGGCGGCCGCCGCACGACCCAGCGCGAGGCGCCGTCGGACACCGCGTAGGTGAGGTTCGACCGTCCGCCCTCGATCAGTCGGCCCGAGAGCGGGCCCGTCACCAGGCCGGGCCGCTCACGCTCGAGCAGCGCGCGCAGCCGGTCGAGATCGAGTCCGGGCGGGTGGTCGGCGCTCATACATCACTCCTACGAACGGGTGAACAGGATCGCGTCTCATGATGCCGACCGGTCGGTATGCCGTCCAGTGCACGGGCCGAACCCGGCCCCGAACGTGACCGGAGCCACGATAATCGGCCCGCCGCGCGCGCGGCGGATGGTCATGACGGCCGCCTCCGGGGTACGGGTGGGGGCGAAGCGAACGCTGTCACGCGAACGGTGCACATCCCCGCGTACCGGTTGCGTGGCGCACGAGGACCCCGGAGGGTCGTGGGCATGAAGGCCATCAGCTACAGCCGCTACGGCGGGCCCGAGGTGCTGGAGTACGGCGAGGTGGACGACCCCAAGGTCGGCCCCGACTCGGTGCTGGTCAAGGTACGCGCCGCGGCCGTCAACCCGGTCGACTGGAAGTGCCGCGAGGGCTACCTGGACCAGATCCTGGACGCCGTCTTCCCGGTGATCCCCGGCTGGGACGTCAGCGGAGTGGTGGTGCGGCCCGGCGCCTCGGCACCG
Source organism: Streptomyces sp. NPDC041129 (assembly GCF_055592265.1). Lineage (NCBI taxonomy): Bacteria > Bacillati > Actinomycetota > Actinomycetes > Kitasatosporales > Streptomycetaceae > Streptomyces > Streptomyces sp. NPDC041129. The sequence continues at coordinate 122,137 of NZ_JBVIYV010000006.1, forward strand.
GAGTTCTCCGTGGGCGACGAGGTCATCGGCTACGTACGCGAGGACTTCCTGTCCCGGGGTACCTTCGCCGAGTACGTCGCCGCGCCCGTGCGCACCCTGGCCCGCAAGCCGCGCAACCTCTCCTTCGAGGAGGCGGCGGGTCTGCCGCTGGCCGGGCTGACGGCCTACCAGGTCCTGGTCAAGGCGCTGGAGGTCAAGCGCGGCGAGACCGTCCTCGTGCACGCGGCGGCCGGCGGGGTCGGCTCACTGGCCGTCCAGATCGCCGCCCACCTCGGCGCCCGGGTGATCGGCACGGCGAGCGAGCGCAACCACGACTTCCTACGCGGGATCGGCGGCGAGCCGGTGAGCTACGGCGAGGGCCTGGCCGAGCGGGTGCGCGGACTGGCCCCCGAGGGTGTGGACGCCGTCTTCGACACCATCGGCGGCGACACCCTGAAGGTCTCGGCCAACCTGCTCGCCCCGGAGGGCCGGCTGGTGTCCATCGCCGACCCGGAGGTGGTCGGGTTCGGCGGCCGCTACTACTTCGTCCGGCCCGACGCCGGGGACCTGGGCAAGCTGTCCGAACTGGCCGAGCAGGGGGCGGTGTCCGTGCACGTCGAGAAGGCCTTCCCGCTGGAGCGGGCGGCGGACGCGCACCGGCTGAACCAGGAGGGGCGCACCCGCGGGAAGATCGTGGTGACGGTCGACCGGGAGACCGAGGGAACCTCCTAGAGTCGGGCGGCCACCCGGGGGCGCTTCGCCGGCCGCGGGGAACGCCCGACGCCCGCTCAGACCACCAGCACGACCGCGCACACGGCCATCGCCACCGCGCACAGCGCGGCCGCCGTCGCGTGCCGCGGCGCGAGCGCGGGCGGCCGTACACCGGCCGCCAGGACGCGGATGCGATGGTGGGCCACCCACAGGAAGCCCAGCCAGAGCGCACAGCACAACGCGCATCCGACGACCGCGGTGGCCGGCGCCCCGCCGTGCAGCGCGGCCCGCACCGCGAGCACGGCGGCCACGGCGCCCGACAGCGTCGTACGCCGCCAGGCCAGCCGGGTGCGCTCCGGCTGCAGACCCGGATCACGGGCGGCCGTGCTCACCCCGCCCATCCGACCAGCACCACCACGACCATCGCGACCGCCACCACCGCGACGACCAGGCTCAGCACCGCCGGGAACCGGGAGGCCGGCAGGTCCTCGCCCCGCCGCATCGCCCGTTCGCAGCGCACATAGTGGTTCACCGCGCGCAGCGAGCACAGCACCCCCGCGCCGAGCAGCGCGAGCGCGAGGCCCACCCGCCACGCCCAGCGCAGGTCCGGCAGGAACTGGTCCACCGCGAACCCCCCGCCGATCAGCGCGAGCGCGGTCCGCAGCCAGGCCAGGAACGTGCGCTCGTTGGCCAGCGAGAACCGGTAGTCGGGCGTGCCGCCCTCTTCGCGCACCCGCTCCGGGGCGAACCAGAGCCTGACGTTGCGTACGAACTCACTCACGCGCAGGACCCTACCCGGGCGTCACCGGGCCGCCCGGAACGCCCGCAGCCGCTCGTAGGCCGCCACGCCGTCCGGCACCCACTCCCACTCGCCGAGCCGCCGCTCCACCTCGTCCGCGGGCAGGAAGTCGTGCCACTGCACCTCCTCCGCCTGGGGCCGCACCGGAAGGTCGCAGCGCACCTCGTACACCGCCGACCACCAGCTCTTCCCCGCCCCGTCGTCGTAGAGGAACTTGAAGAGGAACTCCGGCCGGGGCAGCCCCGACACGCCCAGTTCCTCCTCGGCCTCGCGCAGCGCAGCCGCGTCGTAGGACTCGCCCGCGCACACCACACCGCCGACGAACATGTCGTACAGGGAGGGGAAGACGAGCTTGGTGGGGGTGCGGCGGTGCACGAACAGGCGCCCGGCCGCGTCCCGGGCCTGGATGAAGACGCACCGGTGGCGCAGGCCCCGGGCGTACGCCTCGCCGCGCGGGACCTGCGCGACCACGAGGTCGTTCTCGTCGACGATGTCGAGGATCTCGTCAGCAGGGTTCATGCCCGTATCCAAGCAGGGCCCGGAGCGCGGGCTCAGCGCGACTGGAGGTCCCGGGCGCGTGCCGCGTCCGCCGCGCCGGACGGCATCGCCGGGTGCAGCCCGAGCAGCACGATGCCCGCGACGATCGCCGCGAGCCCCGCCGCCTCCCAGGCCAGCGCCCCGGTGTCGGTGCGCAGCCGGTCACCGAGGAAGCCGACCCCGCACAGGATGCCGGCCAGCGGCTGGGCCGCGGTGAGCGCCGGCAGCGACATGCGCAGCTCGGCCGTCTCGAACGCGCTCTGCACCAGGACCAGTCCGGTGACGCCCAGTGCGAGCACGCCGTACGGCTGCCAGCTGGTGAGCAGCTCCGGGAAGCCGCCGGCCGAGAAGCGGGTGCCGCTGATGCGGGTGAGCGCGTCCTGCACGCCGTAGAGCAGCCCGGCGGCGGTGGCCAGCAGTACCGGGCCCCCGTCCAGCCTGGACCGCTTGGCCCAGGTGGTGAGCACCAGGGCCGCGCCGAGCATCACGCCGATGATCAGCCAGTGCCGCACCGGATCGGTGACGGCGCTGCCACCGCGCGGCTCGCCCGCCACGATGAACGCGCTCACGCCTCCCGCCAGCAGCCCGAGCCCGGCCCAGCCCTGACGGCCGAGCGACTTCCCCGTCCGCAGGCGCGACAGGGCGAGCGCGAACAGGAGGTTCGTCGCGAGCAGCGGCTCCACCAGCGAGATCTCGCCCTTGCCGAGGGCGACGGCGCCGAGCACCATGCCGGCCACCATCAGGGCGAGGCCGCCCAGCCAGCGCGGCACCCGCATCAGGTCCAGCAGCAGCCGGAAGGAGAGGAAGTCGCCGAGCGGTGCCTGTTGCGCGGCGTTCTGCTGGAGCACGAACCCGAAGCCCACGCAAGCGGCGGCGCTCACGGCGAGCAGGAGAACCAGAACGGACACGCTGCGTACCTCGATCATCCGGCCGGCCACGGACGCTCAGGGCCTGTCCGGCGGCTCGTGCCGCAGCCGCGGCGTGCGGCGCGCCCCGCTCACCAGCACCGACAGGACACCGGAGCCCGGAGCCGGGCCTGATCCGCCGGCGGACCCTGGTGGCCGACTGTAGCGCTCCCGGGACACCGTGCCATGGCGTACGCCACACCATCGCGCCCGCACGCCCCCCCGGATCCGGCGGCGACCAGCGCGTCCGTGCCCCAAGTGCCCTGCGCCGCAAGCTGGTTGAAGAGGGCAACACTCCGGTTCGGCTTGACGCAAACCTTGGCTGGGGGTTTGCTGTGCGTGATCGGTCGATGGCAGCCCGAGAAACAGGAAGTCCCGCGGTGCCCCCAATCCCGTCTCTGCTCGGCACCGGCCGTGCCCTCCCGGACCGGCCGGGCGACACCGCCCCGGACGGCTCCGGCGCCTTCGACGAGGCCCTGGACGACGCCGAACTCCTCGCCGCCCGCACCGCGCTGGCCCAGGGCAGGCGACAGGCCACCCGCGCCCTGCTGCGGCGCACCGGCGACGACTGGGACCGCCGGGGCCACCGCCTCACCGTGCTCGCCGGCGCGCCGTACGCCGCGGCCTGGGCCCAGGACTGGCTGCTCGCCGAACCGGACTCGCCCGACGCCGCCGCCCTGAACGCCCTGGCACTCGTCCGGCGGACCTTACGCGGCAAGGAGAGCCCCGACCGGGCCCGTGCCGCCTGCCGCGGCGCGGCCGCCCTCGCCCCGGCCGACCCCACCCCCTGGCTCGGTCTGCTCCAGCTCGCGCGACTTCTGGGCCCCGAGCGCGAGCTGCTGCGCGCCTTCGCGGAACTGCGTGAGCGCCACCCCGAACACCACCACGCCCACCACCTGCTCGTCGCCCGGCTCGCCGAGCGGCCCCAGGGCGGCCGGGCCGAGTCCCACGAGGTGTACGACCTCGCCGAGCGGGCCGCCGCCGAGGCCCCCGCCGACTCCCCGCTGGCCGTCCTCCCGGTCGTCGCGTACGCCGAGCGCTACCGCGTCCTGGCCGCCGCCCGCCTGGCCCCCGCCGACCCGTCCGGCAGCGGGCACTGGTCCGGCCCCCGGGCCCGCCGCGTCCTGCGCGCGGCCTTCGACTGGTGGCTGGAGTGGGAGCACGACGAACACCCCCGCCGTCACACCGACCTCAACCATCTCGCCTTCGCGATGTCCTGTGCCGGCCGCCCGGCCGAGGCGGCGGCCCTCTTCCGGCGGATCGGCCGGCACGCCACCCCCGTGCCGTGGTCGTACCCGCACCGCGAGCCGTGGCCGGCCTTCCGCGCGGCCCGCGCCCGCGCGCTGGGCGGACACCCCCGCACACACGGCGGAAGCGTTCCCGCACCCGGGCGGGAAGTCCTTACGGAACGCTGACCGAGGCCCGCACACACTGGCCACGCCCCGGCCGGAGGTGCTCGAATGAACACGTGAACCCCGAACCGCCCGAGGACCCCGGCGCCCAGGGCCGGCCCGTCGGCCGCCGCGTCTTCCTCGGCACCCTCGCCCTGGGAGCGCTGGGCGTCGCCACCGCCCCGGTGGTGCAACGCGGCCTCGAAGGCGTCCTCGGCGGCCTCTCCGGCGACGATCCCACGGGCCTGACCGGCCTGCTGCCCAACGGCGGCGGCTTCCGCTACTACTCGGTGGCCGCCTCCGTCCCGCACAGGAGCCCCGCCGACTACCGGCTCACCGTCGACGGCCTGGTCGACCACCCGCGCACCTACACCCTCGCCGACCTGCGCGCGCTGCCGCAGACCCGGCTGGTCAGGGACGTCCAGTGCGTCACCGGCTGGCGGGTCCCCGGCACCCCATTCCAGGGCGTGGCGCTCTCCCGGCTGCTGGACGCGGCCGGAGTGCGGGCCGCCGGCCGGGCGGTCCGCTTCACCTGCTTCGACGGCACCTACTCCGAGAGCCTCACCCTCGAACAGGCCCGCCGCCGGGACGTCCTGGTCGCCCTGCGCATGCAGGACAAGGAGATCGGCCACGACCACGGTGGCCCCGTCCGCCTCTACGTCGCGCCCATGTACTTCTACAAGTCCGCGAAGTGGCTCTCCGGCGTCACCGTGACCGACCACGTCCGGCCCGGCTACTGGGAGCGGCTCGGCTACGACGTCGACGCCTGGGTCGGCCGGTCGAACGGACGGACCGATGAGCCTACGAGCTGACACCCCGGCACCGCCGGACTCCCGCGTTGGCCGCTTCGGCCCGGCCCAGCGCTGGGTGCACCGCGGCACGGCCGCGCTGATGGGCGCGTGCGTGCTCACCGCGGCCTGCCTCTACATCCCGCAGCTCGCCGTGCTCGTCGGCCGCCGCGAACTGGTCGTCCGGGTCCACGAGTGCGCCGGGCTCGCCCTGCCCGTCCCCGTGCTGCTGGGCCTCGCCTCCCGCGCCTTCCGCGCCGACCTGCGCTTCCTCAACCGCTTCGGCCCGCACGACCGCCTCTGGCTGTGGGCCGCGCTGAGCCGGGACAAGCGCCGCTCCTCGCGGCCGGCGGGCAAGTTCAACGCCGGCCAGAAGGTCTACGCGGCCTGGATCGCCGGGGCCACGCTGGTCATGCTCGGCACCGGCCTGATGATGTGGTTCACCCGGCTCACCCCGCTGGTCTGGCGGACCTCGGCGACCTTCGTGCACGACTGGCTCGCCCTGACGATCGGCGTGGTGCTGGCCGGCCACATCGGTATGGCGCTCGGTGACCCGGAGGCGCGGCGCGGGCTGCGGACCGGCACGGTGAGCAGACGGTGGGCCGAGCGGGAACACCCGCTGTGGCGCCCCTGAAACGGAACTCACCCCCTCCTCGGCCGCCGAAGAGGGGGTGAGCGGTGTCCGCCACGCCTACGGGACAGGCGCGCCCATGTGTGTGCCGCCCGCCTATATGACGAGTGACAGGAGCAGGACCAGTCCGCCCGCGACCACCGAGATGATCGTCTCCATCACCGACCAGGTCTTCACGGTCTGCCCGACGCTCAGCCCGAAGTACTCCTTCACCAGCCAGAAGCCGGCGTCGTTGACATGGCTGAAGAAGAGCGAGCCGGCGCCGATGGCGAGGACCAGCAGCGCGGCGTGGGTGGTCGACATGTCGGCCGCGAGCGGCGCGACCAGACCGGCCGCCGAAACCGTCGCCACCGTCGCCGAGCCGGTGGCCAGCCGGATCGCGACCGCGATCAGCCAGGCCAGCAGCAGCGCCGGGATCGACCAGTCCTTGGAGATGTCCAGGATCATCCGGCCCACTCCGCAGTCGATCAGCGTCTGCTTGAAGCCGCCGCCCGCGCCCACGATCAGCAGGATGCCGGCGATCGGCATCAGGCCCTTCTCGACCGTCCGCTGCAGACGCTCCTTGCCGAACCCGGCGGGCCGGCCCAGCGTGAAGAAGCCGACCATGACGGCGGCGAGCAGCGCGATCAGCGGGGAACCGACCACGTCGAAGACCCGCTGGGTCATGTTGGCGGTGTCGTCCACCACGATGTCCACCAGCGCCTTGGCCAGCATCAGCACCACCGGGAGCAGCACGGTGGCCAGCGTCGGGCCGAAGCCCGGACGGCGCTCCAGCTCCTCGGACGGGCGCTGCGGGATCATCCGCTCGGGAGCGGGCACGTCCACCCAGCGGGCGGCGAAGCGCGAGAACACCGGACCGGCGATGATCACCGTGGGGATGGCGACCAGGATGCCGAGCGCCAGCGTGACACCCAGGTTGGCCTTGACCGCGTCGATCGCGACGAGCGGGCCGGGGTGCGGCGGGATCAGGCCGTGCATCACGGACAGACCGGCGAGTGCCGGGATGCCGATGCGCATCAGGGAGTAGTTGCCGCGCTTGGCGACCATCAGCACGACCGGGATCAGCAGCACGATGCCGACCTCGAAGAACAGCGGCAGACCGATCACGGACGCGATCAGCACCATCGCCCACGGCATCGACCGGCCGCCCGCCTTGGCGAGGATCGTGTCGACGAGCTGGTCGGCGCCGCCGGAGTCGGCGAGGAGCTTGCCCAGGATCGCCCCGAGCGCGATCAGGACGCCCACGCCGGCCACGGTGCTGCCGAGCCCGGTGGTGAAACTGACGATGGCCTTGTCCAGCGGGGCCCCGGCGACCGCGCCGAGCACCAGTGACCCGATGGTCAGCGACAGGAAGGCATGGAGCTTGAACTTGGTGATGAGCAGCACGATGACGGCGATGCCCACCAGGACGGCGATGCCGAGCTGGGCATGGCCGGCGGAGGTGATCGGCGGAGGTGCGTCCGCTGCCAGCATCTCGACACTGAGTCTGGTCACGGGGGTTCCCTTGCAGGTACGGGGGACGGGGGTGAGGTGTTACTCGGAGGTCTCGGAAAGCGCGTCTAGGGCCCGCACGGCGCGTGCGGTGATCTCCTCGGGGCCGCCGCTGACGTCCACGGCCACTCCCGCCTCGTCCGGCTCGAGCGGCTGCAGCGTGGCGAACTGGGAGTCCAGCAGCGCGGTCGGCATGAAGTGCCCCCGCCGGTGGGACATCCGGTCCTCGATCAGCTCGCGGTCGCCCGTGAGGTGGAGGAACACCACTCCCGGAGCGACGGCCCTGAGCCGGTCGCGGTACGACCGCTTCAGCGCCGAGCTGCTGACCACACCGCCGAGCCCGGCCCGCCCGTGCGCCCAGTGCCCGATGGCCTCCAGCCACGGCCACCTGTCGGCGTCCTCGAGCGGAACGCCGGCCGTCATCTTCTCGATGTTGGCCCGCGGGTGGAAGTCGTCGCCCTCGGCGTAGGGGACACCCAGCCGGGCGGCGAGCAACGGACCGATCGTGGTCTTGCCCGTCCCGGCGACGCCCATCACGACGACGACCTGGGGGGTGCGCATGACTGCCTCGCTGTCTTCCTCGACATCCGACGCCACTTCGGCGTCGCCACACTGAAACTCATTAGGTACGACGAATTCAAGAGTGTGTGACATATAAGTCTGACTTTTTGTGGCCGTGATCCAGGCCGTACGCTGACTCCATGAGCACACCGGGCCGGGGGCTGCACGGCCGCGTACTGGACACCCTCGGTCCCGCGATCACCGCGGGGGATTACCCACCGGGCAGCGTGCTGCGCACCGACGAGCTGGCACAGCACTTCGAGGTCTCACGCTCCGTGATGCGCGAGGCCGTCCGCGTACTGGAGTCCATGCACCTGGTCGAGTCCCGCCGCCGGGTCGGCGTCACCGTACGTCCCAAGTGCGAGTGGAACGTCTACGACCCGCAGGTCATCCGGTGGCGTCTGGCTGGCGCCGACCGCCCGCACCAGCTGCGCTCCCTGACCGTGCTGCGCTCCGCCGTCGAACCGGTGGCCGCCGGCCTCGCCGCCACCCACGCGACCGCCGAGCAGTGCGCGGAACTCACCGAGTGCGCCCTCGGGATGGTGGCCAATTCACGCGGGCACCGGCTCCAGGACTACCTGGTCCACGACATCGCCTTCCACCGGGTCATCCTCACCGCCTCCGGCAACGAGATGTTCGCCCGACTCGGCGACGTCGTCGCGGAGGTGCTGGCCGGACGCACCCACCACGAGGTCATGTTCGAGGACCCCGACCCGGCGGCCGTCACCCTGCACGTCCAGGTCGCCGAAGCGGTCCGCGAGGGCGACCGCACCCGCGCCGAACGGCTCACCCGGGAGATCACCGAGGGCGCCCTCCAGGAACTGGACATCCTGGCGCCCTGACGTCCCGCAGACGCGGCCGGGACCGGCACCCGCGGCCCGGAATCAGTCCAGGAAGTCCCCGTCGACGTACACCCACGCCCCGTCCACCCGCTCGAACCGGCTCCGCTCGTGCAGCGAACCGCCCCGGTAGGAGGCGCGGAAGGTCACCGTCCCCGCGCGGTGGAACGCCGAACCCTCCCCGGTCTCCAGGATCTCCAGCCCCGTCCACCTCGTCCGCGGATCCAGCTCCAGTCGCTCGGGACGGGTCCGCGGATGCCACGTCCGCAGCAGGTACGCCGCGTCCCCCCGGACGAACGCGCTGTACCGCGACCGCATCAGCGCCTCGGCGGTCGGAGCGGCGGCCGGCCCGGAGTGGAAACGGCCGCAGCAGGCGTCGTAGGACAGGGGAAGTCCGCAGGGGCAGGCGCGCGTGGTCATGCCCCTCATTCTGCCCGGGCCGCCGCCCCGCTCCGCCGCCGGTGCGGCGAACGCCCCACCGGTGCACAGTGGAAGGGGTGACGCGCGCCGGTGCGTCCCGAGGGCCTCGCAGCGCAGTGAGGAGAGACGGACGATGACTCGACCCCTGAGCAGCCGTCCTCCGTCCGTCAAGGAATGGCGGCTGAACCTGTACCTGTCCGAACACGACCCGGACACCACCGCCCGGATAGTCCTGGACACCGGAGACAACGTCCTGGAGAGCCACGCCGAGGCCCGCCGCAACCCCTACGACACGGCGGTGCCCGACATCGGCGACGAACTCGCCGCCGGACGCGCACTGATCGCCATGGGCCGGGTGCTGCTGCGCGCGGCCGCGGGCGACATGAAGGAGATGGGCGCGACCGACCGGGAAGCCCCCGCGCCGCTCTGGCTGTCCCGGGAATGAGGGAGCCCACCGTGCTCTTCACCGACCGGCTCGAGGCGGGACGACGGCTGGGCGCCCGCCTCGAGTACCTCAGAGGCCAGGACGTCGTGGTGCTCGGACTGCCCCGGGGCGGGATCCCGGTCGGCGCGCAGGTCGCCGAAGCCCTCGACGCCCCGCTGGACGTCTGCATGGTCCGCAAGCTGGGCCTGCCACGCCAGCCCGAGCTCGGCATGGGCGCCATCGGCGAGGACGGCGTCCGCGTCATCAACCAGGAGGTGCTGCGCGGCAGCGGGGTCTCACCGGCCGAGCTGGACCGGGTCGAGACGCACGAGCGCGCCGTCCTGGCGCAGCGTGCCGCCCGCTACCGCGGCGACCGCCGGCCGGCCGCCGTCGCCGGCCGGACCGCGGTGATCGTCGACGACGGCGTCGCCACCGGCTCCACCGCGCGCGTCGCCTGCCGGATCGCCCGGGCACGCGGCGCCGCCCGGATCGTGCTCGCCGTCCCCGTCGCGCCCTGGGACTTCCCGCACCGGCTCGCCGGGGAGGCCGACGACCTGGTCTGCCTGGCCACCCCGGCGGACTTCTGGGCGATCGGCCAGTTCTACGGCGACTTCACCCAGATCGCCGACGACGAGGTCACCGCCTGGCTGCGGCAGGCGGCCCACCGCCACGAACGCTTCGCCGGCACCGGCCCCGGGGACCGGGAGGCGGAGATCGCCGCCGGACCCGTCCGGCTGCGCGGGCGGCTCACCCTGCCCGCGGGCGCGACGGGAATCGTGGCCTTCGCCCACGGCAGCGGCAGCGGCCGGCACAGCACCCGCAACCGGTTCGTCGCCGGCGGACTGAACCGGGCCGGACTCGGCACCCTGCTGTTCGACCTGCTCACCGAGGACGAGGCACGGGACAGGGCCAACGTCTTCGACATCGGACTGCTGGCCGGCCGGCTCCGCGACGCCACCCGGTGGCTGCGCGAGGAGCCCGACGCCGAAGGGCTCGCGGTGGGCTACTTCGGCGCCAGCACCGGCGCGGCCGCCGCGCTGTGGGCCGCCGCGGAACCGGCGGCACGCCCCGCCGCCGTCGTCTCCCGCGGAGGCCGCCCCGACCTCGCCGGGCCCCGGCTGTCGGAGGTGACCGCTCCCACCCTGCTCATCGTGGGCGGCGCCGACCGGCAGGTGCTCGGACTCAACCGGGAGGCACAGGCCGCGCTGCGCTGCGAGAGCCGGCTCGAGGTGGTGCCGGGCGCCACCCATCTCTTCGAGGAACCCCGCACGCTGGAGAGGGTGACCGAACTGGCCCGCGACTGGTTCACCGACCACATGGCCCCCGCGCACGTGTAGGCCGGGACCATGCGCGAGGGAGCCGTCACCCTGTTCCTCGCCGGTGACGTCATGCTCGGCCGGGGCGTCGACCAGATCCTGCCGCACCCCGGCGACCCCGCCCTGCGGGAGGACTACGTGCGCGACGCCCGGGACTACGTGTCCCTCGCCGAGGCCGCGAACGGCCCGATACCCCGCCCGGTGGACCCGGCCTGGCCTTGGGGCGAGGCGCTGGCCTGCCTGGACCGGGCCGCGCCCGAGGTGCGGTTGATCAACCTGGAGACCGCCGTCACCCAGGAGTGCGACTTCGCGCCCGGCAAGGCCGTCCACTACCGGATGAACCCGGCCAACCTCTCATGCCTCGCCGCGGCCCGCCCCGACGTCTGCGTCCTCGCCAACAACCACGTGCTGGACTTCGGGCCGCCCGGCCTGGCGGAGACGCTGGACAGCCTGGCCGGGGCCGGACTGCGCACGGCCGGAGCGGGCCCCGACGCGGTCGCGGCCTGGCGGCCCGCCGCCGTGCCCCTGAGGTCGGGCGGACGCGTCCTCGTCTTCTCCTTCGGGATGCCCTCCAGCGGCATCCCGCACGGCTGGGCCGCCACCGCCGACCGCTCCGGAGTGGCCCTGATCCCGGCCCCGACCCCGGCCGGCGCGGCCGCCTTCGCCGACTGCCTGCGCCAGCTCCGGCGGCCCGCCGACCTCGTCGTCGCCTCCGTCCACTGGGGCCCCAACTGGGGATACGGGATCCCCCGCGGTGAGATCGGCTTCGCCCACGCCCTGGTCGACGCCGGTGTGGACGTCGTCCACGGCCACTCCTCCCACCACCCGCGCGCCCCCGAGGTGTACCGGGGCCGGCTCGTCCTGTACGGCTGCGGCGACCTCGTCGACGACTACGAGGGCATCAGCGGTTACGAGCGCTACCGGGACGACCTGCGCCTGCTGTACCTGGTGACCCTCGACGAGGTCACCGGCCGGCTCACCCGGCTGCGGATGGTGCCCCTGCGGGCCCGCCGGATGCGCCTGGAACACGCCTCGGCCGAGGACACCGCCTGGCTGCGCACCGTGCTCGACCGGTGCGGCCGCGACCTCGGCACCCGCGTCGAGCGGAGGGACGACGGCACCCTCACCGCACGGCCCGTGCGCGCCACCGCGCCCCGCTGAGAAGCGGCCGTGGCCCGCGGCCCGGACGGCGCCGCCTCCCAGGACATGCGAAAGGCCCCCGCAGAGCAGGGGCCTCATTGGTGTCCGAGGGGGGACTTGAACCCCCACGCCCGATAAAGGGCACTAGCACCTCAAGCTAGCGCGTCTGCCATTCCGCCACCCGGACAAGGTGTCTGTCGTGCGGTGTTTCCCCCGCGGCGACGAAGGAAACACTACCAGGCTTTCGGGGGTGGCCGATCACACCCCGTCCCCGCCGCCGGTCCGGCGTGAACGGCGCGTGACGGGCCGGGCCCGGTCTTGGGCGCGGGGCGGGGCCGGGGAGAGGATGGACGGGACCACCAGCAGTGACAGTGGGAGGAATCAGCGTGAGCGAGACGGACACGGCCAGGGGCGTCACCGGCGAGGACGAGGTCGTGGACCTCTGCCGCGAGCTGATCCGGTTCGACACCAGCAACTACGGCGACCACTCGGGGCCCGGCGAACGGGCGGCCGCCGAGTACGTCGCCGAGAAGCTCGCCGAGGTCGGGCTGGAGCCGGAGATCTTCGAGTCGCACCCCGGCCGCGCCTCCACCGTGGCCCGCATCGAGGGCGAGGACCCGTCCCGGCCCGCGCTGCTGATCCACGGCCACCTGGACGTCGTACCGGCCAACGCCGGCGACTGGACCCACGACCCGTTCTCCGGCGAGGTCGCCGACGGGTGCGTGTGGGGGCGCGGGGCCGTCGACATGAAGGACATGGACGCGATGACCCTCGCGGTCGTGCGCGACCGGCTCAGGAGCGGACGCCGGCCCCCGCGCGACATCGTGGTCGCCTTCCTCGCCGACGAGGAGGCGGGCGGCACCTACGGCGCGCGCCACCTGGTCGACAACCACCCCGGCCTGTTCGAGGGCGTCACCGAGGCGATCAGCGAGGTGGGCGGTTTCTCGTTCACGGTGGACGAGCAGCGGCGGCTCTATCTGATCCAGACCGCCGAGAAGGGCATGCACTGGATGAAGCTGACCGTGGCCGGCACCGCCGGGCACGGGTCGATGATCCACCGGGACAACGCCATCACCGAGCTGTCCGAGGCCGTCGCCCGGGTCGGCCGGCACAAGTTCCCGGTCCGGGTCACCAAGACCACCCGGGCCTTCCTGGACGAGCTCGGTGACGCCCTCGGCACGGAGCTGGACCCGGAGAACATGGAGGCCACCCTCGCCAAGCTCGGCGGCATCGCCAAGCTCATCGGCGCGACCCTCTCCAACACCGCCAACCCCACCCAGCTCACCGCCGGCTACAAGGTCAACGTCATCCCCGGAGAGGCCACCGCGCACATCGACGGACGGTTCCTGCCGGGGTACGAGGACGAGTTCCTCGGCGACCTCGACCGGCTCCTCGGGCCGAACGTCCGCCGCGAGGACGTGCACGCCGACAAGGCGGTCGAGACCACCTTCGACGGCGCGCTGGTCGAGGCCATGCAGTCCGCGCTGCTCGCCGAGGACCCGACCGCCAAGGCGATCCCCTACATGCTCTCCGGCGGCACCGACGCCAAGTCCTTCGACGACCTCGGCATCCGCGGCTTCGGCTTCGCGCCGCTGAAGCTGCCGCCGGAGCTGGACTTCGCCGGCATGTTCCACGGCGTGGACGAGCGGGTGCCGGTGGACGGGCTGAAGTTCGGTGTGCGGGTGTTGGACCGGTTCATCGACGCGTCGTGACGCCCTGGGCCGGGGTAATAGGGCGGCTGTGCGAGATCGACTGAGAAGAGTGAATGCGACGATAAGCTCGTAGCCTCATTACCCCCTCCTCGTTACAGGTGATGTGATCCCCGCACCTTGGGAATCGCATTGTCAACTAGGAGGAATAAATGATCAAGAAGGTCGTCGCTGCCGCGGCCGCCACCGGTGGTCTGGTTCTCGCGGGGGCGGGCCTCGCCGTCGCCGACTCGGGTGCCCAGGGTGCCGCCGCGCACTCGCCGGGCGTCGTCTCCGGCAACGTCATCGAGGTGCCCGTCCACGTTCCGGTGAACGTCTGCGGCAACACGGTCGACGTGATCGGGCTCCTGAACCCCGCCTTCGGCAACGCCTGCGTCAACGACTGACGCCGACTCCCCGAGGGGCGTCTTTTACGAGCCGTCGGCCCCGGAGCGCGAGCCATGCGCTCCGGGGCCGACCGGCCTTTCTCCGCGGAATTCCTTTTCGCGGAGGGTGCAGAGATCATCGAAGGCAGGGGGGAATTCCGTAATGCGACAGAGCACCCGCAAGGGTCTGATGACCATGGCCGCCGCCACCGGCGTGATCGCCGCCGCGAGCGGCTACGCGCACGCCGACGCCGGCGCGGCCGGATCCACCAACGGTTCGCCCGGCGTGCTGTCCGGCAACACCGTGCAGGCGCCGGTGCACGTGCCGGTGAACGTCTGCGGCAACACCGTGAACGTGGTCGGGCTCCTCAACCCGGCCGTGGGCAACGCCTGCGCCAACCACGGCGGCAGCGGCTCGGGCGGCCACGGCAAGTCCAGCGGCTCCCACGCGAGCGGACGCAGCGACCACTCGCCCGGCGTCGGTTCCGGCAACACCGTCCAGGTGCCGGTCGACGTCCCGGTGAACGTGTGCGGCAACAGCGTGAACGTCGTGGGCGTCGGCAACGCCGCCAAGGGCAACGACTGCGACAACGGCAGCGGGCACCACAACCCGCCCGGCAACCCCGGGCACCCGGGGAATCCCGGTACTCCGGGGCACCCCGGAACGCCCGGTCACCCCGGCAGCCCGGGCCATCCCGGAACGCCCGGTCACCCCGGTACGCCCGGCCACCCGGGGACGCCGGCCACTCCGCCCGTCGACACCGGCCGGACCCCGCACGGTTCGTCCCAGGTCAGGACGCAGGGCGGCGGCTCGGAGCAGTCCGTGGGCGGCGGTCAGCTCGCCCACACCGGAAGCGAGGTGCCGCTCGGGCTCGCGCTGCCGGCCGGCGCGGGCGCGCTGCTCGCGGGCGCGGTCCTGTACCGCAAGGCCCGGGCCTCCGCCTAGCCGGAGAACCGCGGCCGCAAGGCCGCGGCAAACGGAGCGGGCCCCGCCGTCCCGGCGGGGCCCGCTCCGTTGTTCATGCGTCGTCCTGCCTCACCACGTGGCCCGCACCTGGCGGATGATCCGTCGGCGCAACCGCACCTTGCGGCTGCCGTCGCGCAGCAGGCTCAGTCGGTCCAACTCCCAGTGTCCGTACTCGGCATGGTCCGTCAGCAGACGCGTGGCGTCCTTGCGGGACACCCCGCGAGGCACGTACACGTCGACAAATTCGTATTCCGGCATCGCATCTATTGTGCGGGCTGGTGCCCGGTACGGATAGCGTCTGCACTATGTCTGATGCTGCGCAGCCCACCGCTGCCGAGGTACGCGCCGCCGTCGAGGCGGTCAAGACCGCGCTCGACCGTCACCTGGCCGCGGTCGAACGCAGGACGGGGGAGGACGACCAGGCCGTCTACGAGGCGTTCAACGAGCTGGCCTCGGCCGCCGAGGCGTACGACGAGCTGCTCTACGACCGCTACGACGAGGTCACGCCCTTCGAGATCCCCGGCGCGGAGGACTCGCTGCCGCCGTACGCGGGCCCGGGGGAACCGAACGCCGTCAGCGTGCTGATCCGCCGCGACTACTCCGTGGCGGAGCCCCAGCGGCTGCTCGCCCAGGCCGAGCGGGTCGAGGCGGCGGAATACGAGGACGGCGAGGGCGTGAACGGCGATGCCGCCGCCACCGTCCCCGGGGCGCTCGGTGTCCTCTTCGGTGAGTTCGAACCGGACGAGATCGCCTCCCGGCACAAGGAGTTCGGCCTCGAGGAGGGCGACTCCACGCTGTGGGTCACCGCCGCCGACGAGCCGGCCGATCCCGGTGAGTGGCTGGAGGCCCCGTTCGACGAGGTCGACCCGGAGCGGGTGCTCTGCCGGTTCGACGTCAGCGCGGTGTTCGACGAGGACCACGAGGCCGACGACGAGGACGACGACGAGGACCACGAGGACGAGGCGATCGACGACGAGGGCCTCGACGAACTGGACGCGGACGACGAACTGGACGGCGACGACGATCTCGAGCCGCTCGACGCCGAGCGGTGAGCCGGTCCGGCGGTGCCGCCGGGGCCCATGGCCCGTACGGCACCGCCGCCTCCGCCGGGTGCGAAGCCGGCGGACCGGTCAGCCCGCAGAGGGGGCCTGGGCGCGCAGCAACGTCTGCAGACGGGTCGTCCGGGGCTTGGCCCGGCCCTCCGCCACGGCCCTCGGCAGTGCCTGCTCCACACCGTGCACGACCGACAGATGGCGCTCGGCCCGGCCGAAGGCCGTGTACACCCAGGGTCTGGTGAGGGTCTGCCCGGCGTCCCCCGGCAGCACCACCACCGCGGCCGGCCAGCGGCCGCCCACCGCCTGGTGGGCGGTCAGCGCCCAGCCGTGCCGCACCGACTGCTCCACCCGCTCCCGGGGCACGACGACCGATTCGCCCGCGCACTCCAGACGCAGCCCGTCGGTATCGGCGTCCACCACGCGGCCCGGCACCGTACGGCCCGGGGCGGGGGAGTAGGCGATCCGGTCGCCGGGGTCGAAGCCGCCGAAGCGGCCGGGCCCCGGGTTGAGGCGTTCCTTCAGCGCCGTGTTCAGGGCGCGGGTTCCGGCGGCGCCGCCGTGGCCCGGGGTGATCACCACCGTCTGCTCGGGCGGCACCCCGATCGCCCGCGGCACCGAGTCCGCGACCAGTTGCACCGTCCGGTGCACGGCCTCGCCCGCGTCCCGCACCGGAACGATGACGATCTCCTTGCCGGGCGCCTCCACCTGGTTCAGTTCACCGGCCCCGATGCCGGAGACCAGCTCGCCCAGCGGGCCGGGGTCGGGGGTGCGGGAGGCGAGCAGCGGGCAGGCGCGGGCGGCCAGCAGGTCGGCGAAGACCCGGCCGGGACCGGCCGACCACAGCACCGCGGGGTCGCCGCTGAGCACCAGCCGGGCCCCGTCGGGCAGCGACTCCACCAGCATCGCGCCGCTCTCCACGTCGAGTTGGGGCGCGTCCAGCACGATCAGCAGATCCAGGTCCAGTGCGCCCTCCGCGTCCCGGCCGGGCCCCTCGGCCCCGGAGAGGACACCGGCGACCGTGCCGGCAGCCGGGGCGGCCTCGGCGTCACCGAGCAGCTCCGCGAGGCGGCGGCGGCCGTCCGGGGTGTGGCAGACGGCGAAGGCACGCAGCCCGGCGGCCCGGGCCGCGCCGAGCAGCGCGGCCGGTTCGGCGCGGGCCGCCTCGCCGCCGGTGTGCAGCACCAGAGCGTGCCCGGCGACCGCGCGGGCCAGTTCGGCCGCGCCGCCGGACGCCCCGGCGGCGACCGCCTCCCAGGGCCCGGCGGCCTCCTTCGGCAGCGAGTTGACCAGCCGGGCCAGCCCGTCGGCGAGGCTCTCCTCGGCGAGCGCGTACCGCTCCAGACCGGCGAGGACCCGGACCGGGCGCTCCCCCTCGCCGTCCTCCTCCAGCGGGGCAGGGGCGCCCGGCTCCTCCAGGGCGTCCTGGAAGAGCAGCGCCTCCGCCTCGGTGACCGTGCTCTGCACCGCCGCGTCCGGGTCCGGCACGCCGCGCTGCGCCAAGGCCGCGGTGAGCGCCGTCAGTTCCAGCGCGGTGTGCCCGGCCAGCGCCGCCTGCTCCAGCAGCCAGACGGTCACCGCGCGGCCCCGCCGTTCGTCGTCCGGGCCGCACTCCGCGCCGAGCAGCGCCCGCGCGAACCCGTCGGCCTGCTCCGGCCGCACCCCGCCGATCCGCAGCAGCTGCCAGGGGTCCTCGCGCAGCGCGGTGTCCGCGCCCTCACCGAGTCCCGACGCGACCTGGACGGCCAGGGCCTCGGGGGCCCCGCCCTCGGCGAGCACTCGCCGCACGGCCTCGACGGTCTCGGGGGCGGGCGCGTGGGCGGCGGGCGCCGCGGCGGGCGCGGGCTGCGGCCGGCGGACCGGCTCGGGGGCCGGGCGGCGGGGGGCCGGCGCGGGCTCGGTGAAGACCGCGGACGCCGGCTGCTCGCCGCTCTCCACCGCCCGGACCGCGGCGAGCAGGTCGGCCGCCTGCCCGCTGAGCGCGGTGCCGCTCGCGATGGGCGCCTTCCGCTCGGCCTTGCGCCGCTCGATCCGTTCCCGCTCCAGCCGCTGCGCGGCCAGCTCGGCCTCCGCCTCGGACAGCTCGGGCTTGCCGGCGTCGCCGGCGGGCTCCGCGCCCGTGCTCCCCGGGTCGTCGCCGGCCGCCGTGCCCTGCTCCGGGGTCCGCTCAGTGTCCGGGCTCTCCGGGGCGTCCGGGGCCTCGGGCCCGGTGTCCTCCGTGGTCTCCGGCTCCGTGCTCACAGCGTGCTCCAGTCGTGATCGGGATAGCGGTGCACGGGCGCCGACACATCGTCCAGCGCCCGGCAGATCTCGTCAGGAAGACTAAGCGCCTCCACTGACAGTGCGGCCGTGAGCTGCTGCGCGTTGCGCGCGCCGACGATCGGGGCGGCCACCCCGGGCCGGTCCCTGACCCAGGCGAGGGCCACCTGGAGCGGGGTGACCGCGAGCCCGTCCGCGGCCGTCGTGACGGCGTCCACGATGTGGGAGGCGGTGTCGTCGAGGTACGGCTCGACGAACGCCGCGAGGTGCTCGGAGGCGCCGCGCGAGTCCGCCGGAGTGGTGTGCCGGTACTTGCCGGTGAGCACACCACGGCCCAGCGGGGAGGAGGGCAGCAGACCGACGCCCAGGTCGAGCGCGGCGGGCAGCACCTCGCGCTCGGCGCCGCGCTGGAGCAGCGAGTACTCGAGCTGCGTGCCGGCCAGCCGGGTGCGGCCCGGCGCGGCGAGCTGCCAGGTGGCCGCCTTGGCGAGCTGCCAGCCGCAGAAGTTGGCGACGCCGACGTACCGGGCCCGGCCGCTGCTCACCGCCACGTCGAGGGCCTGGAGGGTCTCCTCCAGCGGGGTGCCGGGATCGTGGGCGTGGATCTGCCACAGGTCGACGTGGTCGGTGCCGAGGCGGGCGAGGGAGTCGTCGAGGGCGGACAGCAGATGGCCGCGGGAGCCGTCGACGCGGCGGTCCGGGTCGGGGACGCTGCCCGCCTTGGTGGAGATCACCAGGTCCCGGCGGGGCACCAGGCCTTCCATGAGCCGCCCGAGCAGGTACTCCGCCTCACCGTCGCCGTACACGTCCGCGGTGTCGACGAGGGTGCCGCCGGCCTCCCAGAAGGTCTTCAGCATGTCCGCGGCGTCGTGCTCGTCGGTGCCCCGGCCCCAGGTGAGGGTGCCGAGTCCGATCCGGGACACGCGCAGGCCGGTACGGCCGAGATGCCTCTGCTCCATGTGCGGGAGATTACTGGCCAGAACTGGTGCCGTGGGTTGCCTGTGGACAACCGGATCCGCCCCGGCGGGCGCCCGGATTCCCGGGCCGTGCCGCTGCCCGCGCCGGCGGGGAGCGACGGGCGGGGGCTGTGCGGGGACGGCCCCGGATCGCTAAGGTCGCAGCCAACGGACGTTACTCGTGGGTAAGGGGATTCGGCGATGAAGCTCGGGATCAACCTCGGCTACTGGGGTGCCGGGATGGACGCGGACAATCTGGCCGTCGCGCAGGAGGCCGAGCGGCTGGGCTACGCCGTGTGCTGGGCCGCCGAGGCGTATGGCTCGGACGCGGCCACCGTGCTCAGCTGGGTCGCGGCCCAGACCGAGCGCATCGACGTCGGCTCGGCGATCTTCCAGATCCCGGCCAGGCAGCCGGCGATGACCGCGATGACCGCGGCGACCCTGGACTCGCTGTCCCAGGGCCGCTTCCGGCTCGGTCTCGGCGTCTCCGGCCCGCAGGTCTCCGAGGGCTGGTACGGCGTCAGGTTCGACAAGCCGCTCTCCCGCACCCGCGAGTACGTGGAGATCGTCCGCAGGGCGATGACCCGCGAGCGGCTGTCGTTCGAGGGCGAGCACTGGACGCTGCCGCTGCCCGGCGGCCCGGGCAAGCCGATCAAGCTGACCGTGCACCCGCAGCGCGAGCACATCCCGCTGTACATCGCCGCCATCGGCCCGAAGAACCTCGAGCAGACCGGCGAGATCGCCGACGGCGCCCTGCTGATCTTCCCCTCCGCCGAGCACCTCGAGGACACCACGATCACGCACCTGCGCGCCGGACGGGAGAAGGCCGGCAAGACCCTCGACGGGTTCGACATCTGCCCGACCCTGCCGCTGGCCGTCGGCGACGACAAGGACGTGTCCCGGCTCGCGGACACCTTCCGCCCCTACACCGCGCTGTACGTCGGCGGTATGGGCAGCTTCAAGCAGAACTTCTACAACCGGCTCGCCCAGCGCATGGGGTACGAGAAGGAGGCCGCCGAGATCCAGGAGAAGTACCTGTCCGGCGACAAGCAGGGCGCCGCGACCGCGGTTCCGCAGGACCTGATCGACAGGACGACGCTGCTGGGCTCCGTGGACCGGATCGCCGACCGGATGAAGGCCTACGCCGCGGCCGGCGTCACCACCCTCTCCCTGGCCCCCGCGGGCTTCACGCTCGACGAGCGGATCGCCTCCCTGCGGGCCGGCAGCGAGGCCCTGGAGCGCGCCGGACTCGGATAGGGCCCGCCGCGGGAAGTTCCGCGGCCGTGGTGGGGGCTCGGGGGTCTTCCCCGCCACGGCCGTCACGCATAACAACGCACCGGACGCCGGGTGGTTACGACCCCCGGCGCTCCTTCTTCCGAACGGCCCGCTCCCGGCCTCCCGGCCGGGACGGCCCGCTCACAGCCAGCCGCGCCGCTTGAACTGCCGGTACAGCAGCACCTCCAGCGCGGCCATCAGCACGAGCACCACCGGATACGACCACAGCCAGTGCAGCTCGGGCATGTGGTCGAAGTTCATGCCGTACACGCCCGCGATCATCGTCGGCACCGCGGCCATCGCCGCCCAGGCGGAGATCTTCCGCATGTCGTCGTTCTGCCGCACGCTCGTCTGCGCCAGGTGCGCCGACAGGATGTCCGACACCAGCCGGTCCAGGCTCTCCACGGACTCGTTCACGCGCGTGAGGTGATCGCTCACGTCCCGGAAGAAGGGCCGCGCCTTGTCGTCCACGAACCGCACCCCACCGCCGCCGCCGAGCGGTCCGGCGCCGGCCAGCCGGGTCAGCGGCACCGCGAGCGGCCCGGTCGCCCTGCGGAACTCCAGCACCTGCCGCTTGAACGCGTAGATGCGCGACGCGGTGTGCCGCGAGCCGCCGCTCACCGGCTCGAACACCTCCGCCTCCAGTTCCTCCAGGTCGGTCTGCAGCTCGGTCGCCACCTCCAGGTAGTGGTCCACGACGGCGTCGGAGATCGCGTACAGCACCGAGGTGGGGCCCTTGCCGAGCATCTCCGGGTCCTCCTCCAGACGGCGCCGTACGGCCGCCAGCGGCGCCCCCACGCCGTGCCGGACCGTCACCGCGAAGCCGTCGCCGACGAACACCATGACCTCCCCGGCCGAGACGGTGTCGCCCTCCGGCTCGTACACCACCGGCTTGAGGACCATGAAGAGCGAGTCGTCGTACACCTCCAGCTTGGGCCGCTGATGGGCCTTGAGGGCATCCTCGACCGCCAGCGGATGCAGCCCGAACTCCCGGGTGACCAGGTCGAACTCCCGTTCCGACGGCTCGTGCAGCCCGATCCACACGAAGCCGCCCCCCGCCCGCGCCTCCTCCAGCGCGTCGGACAGGTCCTCGGGGCCCTCGGTACGGAGCCCGTGCCGGTACACGGCGCAGTCCACGATCACGGAGCGCATTCTCCCTTCGCCCGTTCACCAGTGCATGTACTGATGCGCTTACCCTGGGCCGCATGCCCACGCTGATCCTCGTCAGGCACGGACGGTCGACCGCCAACACCTCGGGCGTGCTCGCCGGGTGGACGCCAGGCGTCGCCCTCGACGAGCGCGGTGCCGCACAGGCCGCCGCGCTGCCCGCACGGCTCGCGGAGCTGCCGCTCGCGGAGGTCGTCGCGAGCCCCCTGCAACGCTGCCAGGAGACCGTACGGCCGCTGCTCGACGCCCGGCCCGGACTGCGCGCCCACACCGACGAACGCATCGGAGAGTGCCACTACGGCGACTGGTCCGGGCGCAAGCTCGCCGAACTGAAGGACGAGCCGCTGATGGAGGTCGTCCAGGCCCACCCGTCGGCCGCCGCCTTCCCGGGCGGCGAGTCCATGCGGGCCATGCAGACCCGCGCCGCCGAGGCCGTACGCGAGTGGAACGCGCGCGTGGAGCGCGACCACGGCGCCGACGCCGTCTACCTCATGTGCTCGCACGGGGACATCATCAAGTCGCTCGTCGCCGACGCCCTCGGACTCCATCTCGACCTCTTCCAGAGGATCTCCGTGGAACCGTGTTCCATCACCGCGATCCGTTACACCCGCCTCAGGCCGTTCCTCGTCCGCCTCGGCGACACCGGGGACTTCGCCTCGCTCGCCCCGCGCGAGGAGCCGGGGGAGGGCGACGCACCGGTCGGTGGCGGTGCGGGCGCACCGTGATCGTAGCCCGCAGTAGGGTGAAGCGATCCACCCCGGCGCACCCGTAAGCGCCCGCACCGCAGCAATCCCCGAATCCAAATGGAGACAGGACGTGTCCCGTCAGGTGTTCCTCTTCGACCCGCCGGACCGCTTCATCGCGGGCACCGTCGGGCTGCCCGGACGCCGTACGTTCTTCCTCCAGGCCGTCGCCGGCTCCCGGGTGACCAGCGTGGCCCTGGAGAAGACCCAGGTCGCCGCGCTCGCCGAGCGCATGGACGAGCTGCTGGACGAGGTCGTGCGGCGCAGCGGCGGCAGCGCCGCCGTCCCCGCCGTGGCGCCCACGGAGGTCGCCGACACCGGCCCGCTGGACACCCCCGTCGAGGAGGAGTTCCGGGTCGGCACCATGGCCCTGGCCTGGGACGGCGACGAACAGCGCATGATCGTGGAGGCGCAGGCCCTGGTGGAGCTGGACGCCGACACGGAGGAGGACCTCGCCGAGGCCGAGGAGCGGCTGCTCCAGGACGAGGAGAACGGGCCCCCGATGCTGCGGGTCCGGCTGACCGGCGCGCAGGCCAGGGCCTTCGCCAAGCGCGCCCTGGACGTCGTCAACGCCGGGCGGCCGCCGTGCCCGCTGTGCAGCCTCCCGCTCGACCCGGAAGGACACGTATGTCCGCGCCAGAACGGATACCGCCGCGGAGCGTGACGGCCGCGGACGACGGCGCCGCCGAGCTGCTGGCGCGCGGTGAGCTGTCCGTGCGCGGACGCATCCGCGAGGCGTCCAACGCGGCGCTGTTCTGCACGGTCGCCCTCGACGGCCGGGAAGCCTCCTGCGTGTACAAGCCGGTGGCCGGGGAGCGCCCGCTGTGGGACTTCCCCGACGGCACCCTGGCCGGCCGCGAGGTGGCCGCCTACGCGGTCTCCGAGGCCACCGGCTGGGGGCTGGTCCCGCCGACCGTGCTGCGCGACGGCCCGTACGGCGAGGGCATGTGCCAGCTCTGGATCGACACCGTCGCCGAGGCGGAACTGCTCGCCCTGGTGGACGCCGAGGAACCGGAACCCGGCTGGAAGGCGATCGGGCTCGCCGACGTCGGCGAGGGCCGTACCGCGCTGCTCGTCCACGCCGACGACGGGCGGCTGCGCCGCATGGCCGTCCTCGACGCCGTGATCAACAACGCCGACCGCAAGGGCGGCCACCTGCTTCCCACCGCGGACGGCCGGCTCTACGGCATCGACCACGGGGTCACCTTCAACACCGAGGACAAGCTGCGCACCCTGCTGTGGGGCTGGGCCGGGGAGCCGCTCACGGCCGAGGCGGTGGAGGTGCTGCGGGCGCTGCGCGGGTCCCTCGGCGGGGGCGGTGAGCTGGCCGGGCGGCTGGCGCCGCTGATCACCCAGGACGAGATCGACGCGACGCGCGCGCGTGTCGACGCGCTGCTCGCGGCCGGGCTGCACCCGGAGCCGGGCGGGGAGTGGCCGGCGATCCCCTGGCCGCCCGTGTGAGCACATCACGGCACGAACCGCAAGAACGCACAACCGGCCATCCGGTCCGATCCCGTTCGTATCCGCAGCTCGCGGCCGGTTAGGCTCATGTACATGCATGCCTGGCCCGCTTCCGAGGTCCCCGCCCTGCCTGGTCAGGGCCGCGACCTGAGGATCCACGACACCGCGACCGGCGGCCTCGTCACCCTCGACCCCGGTCCCGTCGCCCGTATCTACGTCTGCGGCATCACGCCGTACGACGCGACCCACATGGGTCACGCGGCGACCTACAACGCGTTCGACCTCGTTCAGCGCGTGTGGCTCGACACCAAGCGGCAGGTCCACTACGTCCAGAACGTCACCGACGTCGACGATCCGCTGCTGGAGCGCGCGGAGCGGGACGGCGTCGACTGGGTCGCCCTCGCCGAGAAGGAGACCGCTCTCTTCCGTGAGGACATGACCGCCCTCAGGATGCTCCCGCCCGAGCACTACATAGGCGCCGTCGAGGCCATACCCGGCATCGTCCCGCTCGTGGAGCGGCTCCGTGAGCTGGGCGCCGCCTACGACCTCGACGGCGACATCTACTTCTCCGTCGAGTCCGACCCGCACTTCGGCCAGGTCTCCCACCTGGACGCGGCCGCGATGCGGCTGCTGTCCGCCGAGCGCGGCGGCGACCCGGACCGTCCGGGCAAGAAGAACCCGCTGGACCCGATGCTGTGGATGGCGGCCCGTGAGGGCGAGCCGAGCTGGGACGGCGGCACTCTCGGCCGCGGCCGCCCGGGCTGGCACATCGAGTGCGTGGCGATCGCCCTCGACCACCTGGGCATGGGCTTCGACGTCCAGGGCGGCGGTTCCGACCTGGCCTTCCCGCACCACGAGATGGGCGCCTCGCACGCCCAGGTGCTCACCGGCGAGTTCCCCATGGCCCAGGCCTACGTGCACGCCGGGATGGTCGCCCTGCACGGCGAGAAGATGTCGAAGTCCAAGGGCAACCTGGTCTTCGTCTCCGGGCTGCGCCGCGACGGCGTCGACCCGGCCGCGATCCGGCTGACCCTGCTCGCCCACCACTACCGGTCCGACTGGGAGTGGACCGACCAGGTCCTGCGCGACGCGCAGGACCGCCTCGGCCGCTGGCGGGCCGCGGTCTCCCGGCCCGACGGCCCCTCCGCCGACGCGCTCGTCGAGGAGATCCGCGCGGCCCTCGCCGACGACCTCGACGCGCCCGCCGCGCTCGCCGCCGTCGACCGCTGGGCCGAGCGGCAGCAGCGGGAGGGCGGCACCGACACCGGCGCCCCCGGTCTGGTCACCCGGGCCGTGGACGCGCTGCTCGGCGTGGCCCTGTGACACACCCGCCCGATCCGGGCGCGGGCCCGGCCTGACGGCGAAGGGGCGGTACGCGAGTCGCGTACCGCCCCTCGCTCAGTCCTCGGAGCCGTCCTCGTCGTCGGCCTCGGTGCCGCCGGGACTGTCCGTGTCCGGCTTGGCCGGCCTCGGCGGCCGGGTGCGCCCGCCGGGCGTGTCACGGGGCGTCTCCCGCCGGAACGAGCCGCCCTCGCCGCCTTCCGCCGTGGCGTGCCCGCCCGGCGGGCCGACGTCCCGGCGCCGCAGGTACCGCTCGAACTCGCGGGCGATCGCCTCGCCGGACGCCTCCGGCAGCTCGGCGGTGTCCCGGGCCTCCTCCAACGTCTGCACGTACTCGGCGACCTCGCTGTCCTCGGCGGCCAGCTGGTCCACGCCCACCTGCCAGGCACGCGCGTCCTCGGGCAGCTCGCCCTGCGGGACGCGCAGGTCCAGCAGGTCCTCCAGCCGGTTGAGCAGAGCCAGCGTGGCCTTCGGGTTGGGCGGCTGGGAGACGTAGTGCGGCACCGCCGCCCACAGCGACACCGCCGGCACGCCCGCGTGCGTGCAGGCCTCCTGCAGGACACCGACGATGCCCGTAGGGCCCTCGTACTTGGTCTCCTCCAGATCCATGCGGCGCGCCAGGTCCGGGTCGGAGGTCACCCCGCTGACCGGCACCGGACGCGTGTGCGGGGTGTCGCCGAGCAGGGCGCCCAGCACGACCACCAGCTCCACGCCCAGCTCGTGGGCGAAGCCGAGCAGTTCGTTGCAGAACGACCGCCAGCGCATGGACGGTTCGATGCCCCGGACCAGCACCAGGTCGCGCGGCTTGTCCCCGCCGACCCGCACCACCGACAGTCTGGTCGTCGGCCATGTGATCTTGCGCACCCCGCCGTCCATGAACACCGTGGGGCGGTTCACCTGGAAGTCGTAGTAGTCCTCGGCGTCCAGCGCCGCGAACACCTCGCCCTTCCACTCGCGTTCCAGGTGCGCGACCGCCGTGGAGGCGGCGTCACCGGCATCGTTCCAGCCCTCGAACGCGGCCACCATGACTGGGTCGATCAGCTCGGGAACCCCCTCCAGCTCGATCACCCAGTGCCTCCTTCCGACGTGCTCTCGCCTGACCACCCAACCTTACGGCGTCCGGCGGGAGCGCCCGCGACCCCCTTGACCGGGGGCTGCCCGGATCACTGCCCCGTTCGCCACGCCGGAACACCCGGCGCGGCCCCGCCTGACCGTACCGCTCCGCCGCCGCCCCGGGCACCGCGGGACCGTGCCCAACGGGGGCCGGGGCACGCCCGGTTGCGGCCGTGGCGGCCGGCCGGACAGGCCGAGGGGCAGCGGGAAGGGGCGGCTCCATCGGCGTGGAGCCGCCCCTTCCGCCCTTCCGGACCCGGTGCGGCGGGTTCCGGCGCGGCAACGGCGGCCGGCCCTGGTCAGGGAGGGGGCCGGCCGCCGCCCGGGCCTACTTTTCGTCGAGCAGGTCCTGGACCTTGGCGCGGACCTCGTCGGTCGCGAGGCCGCGGATGGTCAGCGTGGTACGGCGGCGCAGCACGTCGTCCGTCGTCTCGGCCCACTCGTGGTCGCGGGCCCAGACGACCTGCGCCCAGATCTCCGGGGCGTCCGGGTGGACGCGCTGGGCCAGCTCCGGGTGCTCGTTCGCCAGCCGGGCGATGTCGAAGGCCAGGGAGCCGTAGTGGGTGGCCAGGTGCTTGGCCGTGTCGGCGGCCATGCGCGGGCCGGGCGCCGGGTGGTCCACCAGCAGGCGGTGGGCGACCGCGCGCGGGTTGGCGACGCCGGGCAGCGGAAGCTTCTTCGGCAGCGAGGCGATCGGCTCGAAGTCGTCGCCGAGCGGGTGACCCGGCAGCTCCTCCAGCTTCTGCATCACGGTGCGGCCGATGTGCCGGAAGGTCGTCCACTTGCCGCCCGCGACGGACAGCATGCCGCCCCTGCCCTCGGTCACGACCGTCTCGCGCTTGGCCTTGGCGGTGTCGCCGGGACCGCCCGGCAGCACCCGCAGACCGGCGAAGGCGTAGGTCATCAGGTCGCGCTGGAGCTGCTGGTCCCGGACGGAGAACGCGGCCTCGTCCAGTATCTGGGCTATGTCCTTCTCGGTGACCGAGACATCCGCCGGGTCGCCCTCGTACTCCTCGTCGGTGGTGCCGAGCAGCAGCATGTCCTCCCAGGGGAGGGCGAAGGTGATGCGGTACTTGTCGATCGGGGTGGCGAGCGCGGCCTTCCAGGGGGCGGTGCGCTTCAGCACCAGGTGCGCGCCCTTGGACAGACGGATCGAGGGCGCGGCGTTCGCGTCCTCCATCCGGCGCAGGTGGTCGACCCAGGGGCCGGTCGCGTTCAGCACCAGGCGGGCGTTGACCCCGAACTCGGCGCCGGACATCCGGTCCCTGAGCTCGGCGCCGGTGACCCGGCCCTTGGTGAAGCGCAGCCCGGTGACCTCGGCGTGGTTGAGTACGACCGCGCCCGCCTCGACGGCCGCGCGGACCGTCATCAGCGCCATGCGCGCGTCGTTCATCTGGTCGTCGCCGTACACGGCCACGGCCTTGAGGTTGTCGGTGCGCAGCTCGGGCACGTCCTGCGCCGCCTTGGCGGGGGAGAGCAGGTGGCCCACGCCGTCGCCGAACGCGGAGAGCGCCGAGTAGGCGAAGACGCCCGCGCCGAGCTTCGCCGCGCCGTGCGGCCCGCCCTTGTACACGGGGAGGTAGAACGTGAGCGGGTTCGCCAGGTGGGGGGCCACCTGGCGGGAGACCGCACGGCGCTCGAAGTGGTTCTCCGCCACCAGCTTCACCGCGCCGGTCTGCAGGTAGCGCAGACCGCCGTGGAGCAGCTTGGAGGAGGCGGAGGAGGTGGCACCGGCGAAGTCGCCGGCGTCGACCAGAGCCACCCTGAGTCCGGACTGCGCGGCGTGCCAGGCGGTGGAGATGCCCAGGATGCCGCCGCCGATCACAAGAAGGTCGTACGACGCCTTGGCGAGTTGCTCCCTGGTCTCGGCTCGGCTCGGGTTCGAGCCGGAGGCCGGGTGCGTTCCCAGGGCAGGCACGGACTGCAGGGTGGACTGACTGGTCATGTCGGGTACTTACTCCTCGTCAGAGCTGTCGGAACTCAGCTCAGCTCTCGTCCTCGATCCAGCCCATGGTCCGGTCGACGGCCTTGAGCCAGTTCTTGTACTCACGGTCGCGGGTCTCCGCGTCCATGTGGGGGGTCCACTCGGCGGCCCGGCGCCAGTTGGCGCGCAGTTCGTCGGTGCTGGACCAGAAGCCGACGGCGAGACCGGCGGCGTAGGCGGCGCCGAGGCAGGTGGTCTCGGCGACCATCGGGCGCACGACAGGTGCGTCCAGGACGTCCGAGAGGGTCTGCATCAGCAGGTTGTTGGAGGTCATGCCGCCGTCGACCTTGAGGGTCACCAGCTCGTCGCCGGAGTCCTTGACCATGGCGTCGGCGATCTCCCGCGTCTGCCAGGCCGTGGCCTCCAGGACGGCGCGGGCCAGGTGCGCCTTGGTCACGTACCGGGTCAGGCCGGCGATCACACCGCGGGCGTCGGAACGCCAGTGCGGGGCGAACAGGCCGGAGAAGGCCGGTACGAAGTAGGCGCCGCCGTTGTCCTCGACCGAGAGCGCGAGCGTCTCGATCTCGGCGGCGGTGGAGATCAGGCCCATCTGGTCGCGCATCCACTGCACCAGGGAGCCCGTGACGGCGATCGAGCCCTCGAGCGCGTAGACCGTCGGCTGGTCGCCGATCTTGTAGCCGACGGTGGTCAGCAGACCGGCGTAGGAGTTGATGATCTTGTCACCGGTGTTCATCACCATGAAGGTGCCGGTGCCGTAGGTGGACTTGGTCTCGCCCTCGGAGAAGCAGGTCTGGCCGAACAGGGCCGCCTGCTGGTCGCCGAGCGCCGAGGCGACCGGGATGCCGCCGAGGAGGTCGCCGAGCTTGCCGCCGGTGACCTCGCCGTACACCTCGGCGGAGGGGCGGATCTCGGGCAGCATCGCCAGCGGGACGCCGATGGACTCGGCGATCTTCTCGTCCCACCGCATGGTGTGCAGGTTCATGAGGAGGGTGCGGGAGGCGTTGGTGACGTCGGTGACGTGCTTGCCGCCGTTGGCGCCGCCGGTCAGATTCCAGATGACCCAGCTGTCCATGGTGCCGAAGAGGATGTCGCCCGCCTCGGCGCGCTCCTGGAGGCCTTCGACGTTGTCGAGCAGCCAGCGCGCCTTGGGCCCGGCGAAGTAGGCCGCCAGCGGCAGGCCGGTCTCGCGGCGGAAGCGGTCCTGGCCGACGTTGCGGCCCAGCTCCCGGCAGAGGGCGTCGGTGCGCGTGTCCTGCCAGACGATCGCGTTGTGGACGGGCTCACCGGTGTTCTTGTCCCACAGCACGGTGGTCTCGCGCTGGTTGGTGATACCGATGGCCTTGATGTCGTCGCGCGTGATGCCGGCCTTCTGGATGGCCCCGGCGACGACTTCCTGGACGTTGGTCCAGATCTCGTTGGCGTTGTGCTCGACCCAGCCCGGCTTCGGGAAGATCTGCTCGTGCTCCTTCTGGTCGACGGAGACGATCCGGCCGTCCTTGTCGAAGACGATGCAGCGCGAGGAGGTGGTGCCCTGGTCGATCGCGGCGATGAACGGGCCTGCGGTGTGGGCGTCGGTCACTGTGTGCTCCTGAAAGATCCGTGGTGATGGGGCTTTACGTACGGCGCGTGCGCGGAGGCTCGGTGCTTCCTAGACGAAGGCGACGTTGTAGATGCCTGCGGCGATCGCGCCGCCGATCAGCGGACCGACCACCGGGACCCAGGCGTAGCTCCAGTCGGAACCGCCCTTGTTGGGCAGGGGCAGCAGGGCGTGGACGATGCGGGGGCCAAGGTCACGGGCCGGGTTGATCGCGTAACCCGTGGGGCCGCCGAGGGAGAGGCCGATGGAGACGACCACGAGCGCGGTGATCAGGGCGCCCAGGGTGCCCAGGCCGTTGCCCTTGTCGTTCAGGCCCTGCGTGAGGACGGCGAGCACCAGCACGACGGTGCCGATGATCTCCGTGAGGAGGTTCTGCACCGCGTTCCGGATCTCCGGACCGGTGGAGAAGACGCCCAGGACCGGGCCGGCGCCCTTCTCCTGGGCCTCGACGGCCTTCGCCGTCGTGGCCTGCGCGCCCGGACCGCCGACGATCTCCTTGTCGGTGAGGTGCGCGTGGAACTGGCCGTAGTAGGCGGCCCAGACCAGGGCCGCGCCGATCATGGCGCCGAGCAGCTGACCGCCCCAGTAGACGGGCAGGTTGCTGAAGTCCTTGTCCTTGATCGCGAGCGCGAGCGTCACGGCCGGGTTCAGATGGGCACCGGAGAGCGGCGCCGAGGTGTAGACGGCCGTCAGTACGGCGAAACCCCACCCGAAGGTGATGGCCAGCCAGCCGGCGTTACGGGCCTTGGAGGCCTTCAGCGTCACGGCGGCGCACACGCCGCCGCCGAGCAGGATGAGTATGGCGGTACCGATGGTCTCGCCGATGAAGATGTCGGAGCTGGACACCCGCGACTCCTTTGTCCTTCGTCCAGGGAAACCGAACCCCGGGTCCCTCCGGGGGTTCTGGCGCCCTCGGGGGTGAGAGCGATGCCGGCCCTTGGCGTTGTCACACTCTAGCGCGTATTGCCGTTAGGTGTTCGACAATGCCGACCGATGGACGGGAGTCTTGCTTCGGCGTCACGCGTGCGTCAAGGGTTCTGTTATCGAAAACAGGATCGTTATTGATCGCTGCCGGTTATCGCTCTTCCTGCACTGACGTACCTATTCGCCCGATATGTCCATTTCAGGGTATGGCGAGAACCGGAACGCCGCCTCGCGTCCCGGTCGTCCTCCGGTCAGTCGGTTCCGACGGCCTGGTCCGGCCGTCGCCCGGCGGCGGATCGCCGCCGGTCAGAAGCGCCCCGCGCCCAGGTCCCGCGACACCGCGCGGGCGCAGTCCCGTACCGCGGCGATCAGCTCGGGGCGCACCTCGCCGTCCCGGCACAGCCGCTCCACCGCGCCCGCGATGCCGACCGCGCCCACCGGCATCCGGCGCCGGTCGTGGATCGGCGCGGCGATCGACGCCACGCCCTCCCAGGTCTCCTCCACGTCCGCCGCGTAGCCACGCGCGCGCGTGAGGTCCAGCAGGTGCTCGAAGTCCGCCGGCTCGCACACCGTGCGGTCCGTGAACGGCTTGCGGTCGGCCTCCATGGCCTCGCTGTGCGCCACCGGGTCGTAGGCGGAGAGCACCTTGCCCAGCGCCGTGGAGTGCAGCGGCTGCATCGCCCCTATCTCCAGCACCTGCCGGCTGTCGTCCGGCCGGAAGACGTGGTGCACGATCAGGACGCCCTGCTGGTGCAGGACGCCCAGATAGACGCTCTCCCCGCTGGAGCGGGCCAGGTCGTCGGTCCACACCAGGGCCCGCGCCCGCAGCTCGTGCACGTCCAGGTAGGTGGTGCCCAGGCGCAGCAGTTCGGCGCCGAGCTGGTAGCGGCCGGAGACGCCGTCCTGCTCGACGAACCCCTCCTGCTGCAGGGTCCGCAGGATGCCGTGGGCGGTGCCCTTGGCGAGGCCCAGTGACGAGGCGATGTCCGAGAGGCCGAGCCGCCGCTCGCCGCCCGCGAGCAGCCGCAGCATCGCCGCCGCCCGTTCGAGCGACTGGATGTTCCGTGCCATCGCCGTCCTGCCCTCCGTCCCCTTCGACCATTGCCGAACAGCGTGCAACACCCCGTTCGGCAATGTCGAACACTACCGGTCCATGTCGACCTCCCGCCAATGGTCGGACGACACCTGTTACATCCCGTGCGGCACGCCGGTCGCGATCCGGCCATCCGGCACGCCCCGCGTCCGCCTCGTGGACGCCGGTGCCCATCCAAGCCCACTCCCGGTTACCCTGACGCCGTGCCCTGCCCCGGTTCCCGCCGGGGAAGGCGCATAGCCGACAGCCGTCGCATCCCAGGGAGCCCCTTCATGGCCTCGTTGCCAACGACCCCTTCCGCCGACAGCCGGACCCGTGCGTCCGCGCTCCGAGAGGCACTCGCCACCCGTGTGGTGGTAGCCGACGGAGCTATGGGCACGATGCTCCAGGCCCAGGAGCCGACGCTCGAGGACTTCCAGCAGCTCGAGGGCTGCAACGAGATTCTCAACCTCACCCGCCCCGACATCGTCCGCTCCGTCCACGAGGCGTACTTCGCCGTGGGCGTCGACTGCGTCGAGACCAACACCTTCGGGGCCAACCACTCCGCCCTCGGCGAGTACGACATCCCCGAGCGCGTCCACGAACTGTCCGAGGCCGGCGCCCGTGTCGCCCGCGAGGTCGCCGACGAGTTCACCGCGAAGGACGGCCGGCCCCGCTGGGTCCTCGGCTCCATGGGCCCCGGCACCAAGCTGCCCACCCTCGGCCACGCCCCCTACACCACCCTGCGCGACGCCTACCAGCGCAACGCCGAGGGCCTGGTCACCGGCGGCGCCGACGCGCTGCTCGTGGAGACCACCCAGGACCTGCTGCAGACCAAGGCCGCCGTGCTCGGCGCCCGCCGCGGCCTCGACGCCCTCGGCCTGGACCTGCCGGTGATCGTGTCCGTGACCGTCGAGACCACCGGCACCATGCTGCTCGGCTCCGAGATCGGCGCCGCCCTCACGGCGCTCGAACCGCTCGGCATCGACATGATCGGCCTGAACTGCGCCACCGGCCCGGCCGAGATGAGCGAGCACCTGCGCTACCTCGCCCGCAACGCCCGCATCCCGCTGTCCTGCATGCCCAACGCGGGCCTGCCGGTGCTCGGCAAGGACGGTGCCCACTACCCGCTGAGCGCGCCCGAGCTGGCCGACGCCCAGGAGACCTTCGTCCGCGAGTACGGCCTCTCGCTCGTCGGCGGCTGCTGCGGCACCACCCCCGAGCACCTGCGCCAGGTCGTCGAACGCGTCGAGGGCCTCACCCCGCGCACCCGCGACCCGCGCCCCGAGGCGGGCGCCGCCTCCCTCTACCAGAGCGTGCCCTTCCGCCAGGACACCTCCTACCTCGCCATCGGCGAGCGCACCAACGCCAACGGATCCAAGAAGTTCCGCGAGGCCATGCTCGAGGGCCGCTGGGACGACTGCGTGGAGATGGCCCGCGACCAGATCCGCGAGGGCGCGCACATGCTCGACCTGTGCGTGGACTACGTCGGCCGCGACGGCGTCGCCGACATGGAGGAACTCGCCGGCCGCTTCGCCACCGCCTCCACCCTGCCGATCGTCCTCGACTCCACCGAGGTCGACGTCATCGAGGCGGGCCTGGAGAAGCTCGGCGGCCGCGCCGTCATCAACTCGGTGAACTACGAGGACGGCGCCGGACCCGGCTCCCGCTTCGCGAAGGTCACCGAGCTGGCCAGGGAGCACGGCGCCGCGCTGATCGCGCTCACCATCGACGAGGAGGGCCAGGCCCGCACCCCCGAGAAGAAGGTCGAGATCGCCGAACGGCTCATCGACGACCTGACCGGGAACTGGGGCATCCGCGAGGAGGACATCCTCATCGACACCCTGACCTTCACCATCTGCACCGGTCAGGAGGAGTCCCGCAAGGACGGCATCGCCACCATCGAGGCGATCCGCGAGCTCAAGCGCCGCCACCCGGCCGTCCAGACAACCCTGGGCCTGTCCAACATCTCCTTCGGCCTGAACCCGGCCGCCCGCATCCTGCTGAACTCCGTCTTCCTCGACGAGTGCGTCAAGGCGGGCCTGGACTCGGCGATCGTGCACGCCTCCAAGATCCTCCCGATCGCCCGGTTCAGCGAGGAGGAGGTCCGCACGGCCCTCGACCTCATCCACGACCGCCGTGCCGAGGGCTACGACCCGCTGCAGAAGCTGATGCAGCTCTTCGAGGGCGCCACCGCCAAGTCCCTGAAGGCCGGCAAGGCCGAGGAACTGGCCGCACTGCCCCTGGAGGAGCGGCTCAAGCGGCGCATCATCGACGGCGAGCGCAACGGCCTGGAGGCGGACCTCGACGAGGCCCTCCAGGACCGGCCCGCCCTGGACATCGTCAACGACACCCTCTTGGACGGCATGAAGGTCGTCGGCGAACTGTTCGGCTCCGGCCAGATGCAGCTGCCCTTCGTGCTCCAGTCCGCCGAGGTCATGAAGACGGCCGTCGCCCACCTCGAACCGCACATGGAGAAGTCGGACGCCGAGGGCAAGGGCACCATCGTCCTGGCCACCGTGCGCGGCGACGTCCACGACATCGGCAAGAACCTCGTCGACATCATCCTGTCCAACAACGGCTACAACGTCGTCAACCTGGGCATCAAGCAGCCCGTCTCCGCGATCCTGGACGCCGCCGAGGAACACCGCGCCGACGTCATCGGCATGTCCGGCCTCCTGGTGAAGTCCACCGTGATCATGAAGGAGAACCTGGAGGAGCTGAACCAGCGCGGCCTCGGCACCCGCTTCCCGGTCATCCTCGGCGGCGCCGCCCTCACCCGCGCCTACGTCGAGCAGGACCTGCACGAGATCTACGACGGCGAGGTCCGCTACGCCCGCGACGCCTTCGAGGGCCTGCGCCTGATGGACGCCCTCATCGGAGTCAAGCGGGGTGTGCCCGGCGCCAGGCTGCCCGAGCTGCGGCAGCGCCGGGTCCGCGCCACGGCCGCAGTGGAGGTCCAGGAGCGCCCGGAGGAGGGGCACGTCCGCTCCGACGTCGCCACCGACAACCCGGTGCCCGCCCCGCCGTTCTGGGAGACCCGCGTCATCAAGGGCATCCAGCTCAAGGAGTACGCGAGCTGGCTGGACGAGGGCGCGCTGTTCAAGGGCCAGTGGGGCCTGAAGCAGGCCCGCGCCGGCGACGGCCCGACCTACGAGGAACTGGTGGAGACCGAGGGCCGCCCCCGCCTGCGCGGCCTCCTGGACCGGCTGCAGACGGAGAACCTGCTGGAGGCGGCCGTCGTCTACGGCTACTTCCCGTGCGTCTCCAAGGACGACGACCTGATCATCCTGGACGAGCGGGGCAACGAACGCACCCGCTTCACCTTCCCGCGTCAGCGCCGCGGCCGCCGCCTGTGCCTCGCCGACTTCTTCCGCCCGGAGGAGTCCGGCGAGACCGACGTCGTCGGATTCCAGGTCGTCACCGTCGGCTCCCGGATCGGCGAGCAGACCGCGCGGCTCTTCGAGTCCAACGCCTACCGCGACTACCTCGAACTGCACGGACTGTCCGTACAGCTCGCCGAGGCGCTCGCCGAGTACTGGCACGCCCGGGTGCGCGCCGAACTCGGCTTCGGCGGCGAGGACCCCGCCGCCATGGAGGACATGTTCGCCCTGAAGTACCGGGGCGCCCGCTTCTCCCTCGGCTACGGTGCCTGCCCCGACCTGGAGGACCGCGCCAAGATCGCCGAGCTGCTGCGGCCCGAGCGGATCGGCGTCCAGCTCTCCGAGGAGTTCCAGCTCCACCCCGAGCAGTCCACCGACGCGATCGTGATCCACCACCCGGAGGCCAAGTACTTCAACGCCCGCTGACGCACCCGCCGGCCTCCGCGTCCGGGCATGCCGAAGGGCCTCCTGGCCTGCACGGGGGTGTTTCAGGGGATACCCCTGACCCGGAGTGATAAACGAGGCGCTTCGGGTGCCGGAGTCGTACACTGGTCGGTCCACCGCAGGCCGGTTCCCCGCATGGGAACCGGCCTGGTCGTCCCCGAAGGAGGCGCGCCCGGATGACCAGCACTGTCCCAGCGCTCGGAACCCGTACGGCCGAAGGCTCCGCCCTGCAGGCGGTGCTCCTCGACATGGACGGCACCCTGGTGGACACCGAAGGCTTCTGGTGGGACGTCGAGGTCGAGGTCTTCGCCGCCCTCGGTCACGACCTCGACGAATCCTGGCGGCACGTCGTCGTCGGCGGCCCCATGACCCGCAGCGCCGGCTTCCTCATCGAGGCCACCGGCGCCGCCATCACCCTCGCCGAAGTCTCGGTGCTGCTCAACGACGGCTTCGAGACCCGCATCGGCCAGTCCCTGCCGCTGATGCCCGGCGCCGCCCGGCTCCTCGCCGAACTCCACGAGCACGGCATCCCCACCGCCCTGGTCTCCGCCTCGCACCGGCGCATCATCGACCGCGTGCTGAGAGTGCTGGGCCCCCACCACTTCGGCCTCTCCATCGCCGGCGACGAGGTCTCGCGCACCAAGCCCTACCCCGACCCGTACCTGCTCGCCGCCGCCGGACTCGGCGTCGACCCGGCCCGCTGTGCCGTCGTCGAGGACACCGCCACCGGCGTCGCCGCCGCCGAGGCCGCCGGCTGCCAGGTGGTCGCCGTCCCCTCCATCGCCCCCATCACCCCGGCCGAACGGCGCACCGTCGTGTCCTCCCTGGAAGAGGTCGACCTGTCATTCCTGCGCGGCCTGATGACGCAAATGCGCTAGCCGTTCACCCGGGGTACTCCCGGGCCGGAGCCGCCGAGTGCCAAACCCAATGGGCGTGTTGGACAAATTTCCGGGGAAGTACACCAAGGGCTGAATTCCGCGCGGGCCGCCCGGCCGAATTCCAGGAACCGCCAACTCTCGGTAACGGATGTGACGTTCCCCACGCGTCGAGTCCTCGACAACGTTGCCCAAGTGTGCAGACCGCCCCGATCCGGGGCGTGACGGAGTGCCCTTGTGTCCTGATTGGGGAGACGCTGCACTAATCCTGCCACTGTCGGGTTTTCGGTGTGTCCGCACCCGGTTTCACTCCGTGATGGACGCTCAACTCACGCGCCAGTGAACCCCCGTGCGGGCGCGGACTAATCTCGTCGCGAGAACATCGAAGCAACCCCCATGACTCGCCGCACCACCCATGCATGCCGAGTACATGGACTCGAACAGCTCTGGAGAAACTCCCGCATGAACCGCAAGACTTTGGTGCTGCCGGCAGTGGCCGGCCTGCTGACGCCGGTTCTCGCCGCGTGCGGCGGATCCGACAGCGGGAGCAAGAGCGGGGACGCCATCGTCGTCGGCACCACGGACCGGTTCGAGGCCACCAGCGACGCCCCGGCGCCCCTCGACCCCGCCTACGCCTACGACGTCGGCACCTGGAACATCCTGCGCCAGACGGTGCAGACCCTGATGACCCAGCCCAAGGGCGAGGGCAACCCCGTCCCGGAGGCCGCCGAGAGCTGCTCCTTCACCGACAGCGGCAACGAGCGCTACGCCTGCAAGCTGCGCGAGGGCCTGCAGTTCTCCGACGGCGACAAGGTCACCGCCGCCGACGTCAAGTACTCCATCGAGCGTGCCCTGCGCATCAACGCGGACAGCGGTGTCGCCACCCTGCTGAACACGATCGACACGGTCGAGACCCAGGGCGACCGCGAGGTGATCTTCCACCTCAAGACGGCCGACGCCACCTTCCCGTACAAGCTGTCGACCCCGGTCGCGGGCATCGTCAACCCGAAGGACTACGCCAAGGACAAGCTGCGCGACGGCTTCGACGTCGACGGCTCCGGCCCCTACACCCTCAAGGCCGACGTCAAGGACAACGCGATCGACACCGCCGTCTTCACGAAGAACCCTTCCTACAAGGGCAGCGTGACGGTGAACAACGACGAGGTCGAGATGCGCTCCTTCGACGACGCCGACGCCATGGGCCAGGCCATCGAGAAGGGTGACATCGACCTGATGACGCGCACCATGTCGCCGTCCCAGATCGACAAGCTGGACTCCGGCTCCCAGGCCAACGTCGACCTCGTCGACATGCCGGGCCTCGAGATCCGCTACCTGGCCTTCAACACCAACGCGTCCACCGTGAAGACCAAGGCCGTCCGCCAGGCCATGGCCCAGCTCATCAACCGCGGCGAACTCGTCTCCAAGGTCTACGGCACCCAGGCCGAGCCGCTGTACTCCCTGGTCCCGGCCACCCTCACCGGCCACTCCAACTCGTTCTTCAACAAGTACGGCAACCCCAGCGCCACCAAGGCCAAGGGCCTGCTCGAGAAGGCCGGCATCACCACCCCGGTGAAGCTGACGCTGCACTACACCACCGACCACTACGGCTCGGCCACCAAGCAGGAGTTCCAGATCCTGCAGAAGCAGCTCAACGACAGCGGCCTGTTCGACGTCAGCCTCCAGGGCCACCCCTGGTCGACCTTCCGGCCCGCCGAGCAGAAGGGCCAGTACGACGTCTACGGCATGGGCTGGTTCCCCGACTTCCCCGACGCCGACAACTTCGTCGCGCCCTTCCTCGACAAGGGCAACTTCCTCGGCTCGCCGTACTCCAACAG
Source organism: Streptomyces sp. NPDC041129 (assembly GCF_055592265.1). NCBI lineage: Bacteria > Bacillati > Actinomycetota > Actinomycetes > Kitasatosporales > Streptomycetaceae > Streptomyces > Streptomyces sp. NPDC041129. The sequence goes on from NZ_JBVIYV010000006.1 coordinate 160,552, forward strand.
CACCATCCAGCGCACGCTGATCCCCGAGTCCCGGCGCGAGGCCGACCGCCTCAACGCGGTCAAGACCCTCACCGCGATCCAGGACACCGTCGCCGACGACGTCCCCGTGCTGCCGCTGTGGCAGGGCAAGCAGTACGTCGCCGCGCGCGACAACGTCACGGGTGTCTCCTACGCGCTCAACTCCGTCGCCTCGCTCCAGCTGTGGGAGCTCGGCCGCGGTGTGAGCGGCTGACGCCCGCCCCGCCTCACACACCGAGGGCGCCCCTTCCCGCACGGGAAGGGGCGCCCTCGGCGTCGTACTCGGGACCCGGCTCAGCTCGCGCCGGGCCGCACCAGCCCGCTCTCGTACGCGTACACCGCCGCCTGCACCCGGTCGCGCAGCCCCAGCTTGGTCAGCACATGCCCGACATGCGTCTTCACCGTCGTCTCGCTGACGAACAGATCCGCGGCGATCTCCGCGTTGGACAGCCCGCGCGCCACCAGCTTCAGCACCTCCACCTCACGGTCGGTGAGCGTGTTCAGGGTGTCCGGCACGGACTCCTCACCGGACGGCAGATGTGTCGCGTACTTGTCCAGCAGGCGGCGCGTGATGCTCGGCGCCAGCATCGCCTCCCCGTTGGCCACCACCCGGATCGCCTGCACCAGTTCGTTGGCGGGCGCGTCCTTCAGCAGGAACCCGCTGGCCCCGGCGCGCAGCGCCTCCACCACGTACTCGTCCAGATCGAAGGTGGTCAGCACCAGAACCTTCGCCGGGCCGTCCCGCCCGGGACCGGTGATCTGCCGCGTGGCCTCCACACCGTCCATGCGCGGCATCCGGATGTCCATCAGCACGACATCCGGCTGCAGGGCCCGTACCTGATCGAGGGCCTGCAGGCCGTCACCGGCCTCGCCCACGACCGCGATGTCCTGCTCGGCCTCCAGGATCATCCGGAAACCGGTACGCAGCAGGGGCTGGTCGTCGACCAGTAGGACGCGGATGGCCACGTGACACTCCTTCGCTAGTCCGCACCCATTCTGCCCTGCCCCCCGCACGCCACCGGCGGCACCCTCCGAGGCGGCCGCAGGCCGCTACTCGCCCGCCGCGGCGGACCGCACCGGCAGGGGATAGGGCGGGGGAGTACCGCCGAACTCCGGGCAGTGGGACCGGTGATCGCACCAGCCGCACAGCTTCGTCGGCCGGGCACGCCACTCGCCGGTCTCCGTGGCCTGCCTGATCGCCTCCCACAGCGCCAGCAGCTTGCGCTCCACCCGCTCCAGGTCGGCCAGGACCGGATCGTAGGTCAGCACGTCACCGCTGCCGAGATACACCAGCTGCAAGCGGCGCGGGACGACCCTCTTCAGCCGCCACACCACCAGCGCGTAGAACTTCATCTGGAACAGCGCGCCCTCGGCGTACTCGGGCCGCGGCGCCTTCCCCGTCTTGTAGTCCACGATCCGCACCTCGCCGGTGGGCGCCACGTCCACACGGTCGATGATCCCGCGCAGCCGCAGCCCCGACTCCAGCTCGGCCTCCACGAACAGCTCCCGCTCGGCGGGCTCCAGCCGGGCGGGGTCCTCCAGCGTGAACCACCGCTCCACCAGCCGCTCGGCCTCACCAAGCCAGCGGGTCAGCCGCTCGCCCTCCGGATCCTCGGCGAACAGCTCCCCGACCTCCGGCCGGCTCTCCCGCAACCGGTCCCACTGCCCGGGGATCAGCGCCTTCGCCCGCGGAGCCGTCCGCTCCGCGGCGGGCGCGTCGAACAGCCGCTCCAGCACGGCGTGCACCAGCGTCCCCCGCGTCGCGGCCTCACTCGGCTTCTCCGGCAGCCGGTCGATCACCCGGAACCGGTACAGCAGCGGGCACTGCATGAAGTCACCGGCCCGGGACGGCGACAAGGAGGACGGCGCGACGGCCACCCGCGCTCCCGCCGGTCCGGCCGCATCGCCACCGGGCGCCACCGGCTCCGCGGCGGGCACGATCGGCTCCGCGGCGGGCACCACCGGCTCCCCGCCGGCCGCCACCGCGTCCGGCGCCGGTTCCGCCGGCCCCGCCGCCGGAACCGTCTCCCCGGCCGGACCCGGCAGGGCCCCCGCGTCCTCGATGCTGCTGTCCATGACCCCAGACCATACGGCCCGGCACTGACAGCGACCCAGCCGCGGACCGCGTTAGGCCGCGCGACGGCGGGGCAAACACAAGGGGTGCCGGGGCGGAACGGACCACCACGGCCGCATACCATCGACCCGAGACCTTCCGCCCGCATGGCGCGGAAGACGCTTCGAACGAGGGGACAGCGTGGACGTGAGCGGCGGGAGCGGGCAGCCCCGGTCCGGCAACGACGAGCCGGCCGAGCACCCCGCGGGCCCTGCGGTCCCGGCGACCGGACCCACCGGTCACCACCCCGGCCCGGAGCCCCACGATGCCCCCGAGCCCGCCGGCACCCCGCGCCCCGGCCGGGAAGAACGCGACGGCCTCGGAGACTCCCCCGACCCGGGCGACCGCCACGACCGGGACGGCCGCGACGGGCACCCCGAAGCGGACACCCCGAGGGACACCCGGGCCGCGAGCCCGAGCCGGGCCCCGGGCCCCGGCCCCGAGACCGGCGGCGCCACCGGCCCCACCCACCCCGCCACCGGCGAGGAAACCCCCGCGGCCGACACCGGCACCCACCCCGCCGAACACCGCTCCCTCGCCCACTCCGGCATCGCCAAGGGCGAACCCCCGCGGCCACGGCCCAAGGAACCCGGCGGCGGACTGCTCATGGGCCGCCCCTTCGGCGTCCCCGTCTACGTGGCACCCAGCTGGTTCCTCGTGGCCGCCCTGATCACCTGGGTCTTCGGCGGCCAGCTCGACCGTGTGCTGCCCGAACTCGGAGCCGCCCGCTACCTGGTCTCCCTGTTCTTCGCCGTCGCCTTCTACGCCTCCGTCCTCGTCCACGAACTGGCCCACACGGTCGCCGCGATCCGCTTCAAACTCCCCGTCCGCCGCATCCAGCTCCAGTTCTTCGGCGGAGTCTCGGAGATCGAGAAGGAGGCCGAGACCCCGGGGCGCGAGTTCGTCCTCGCCTTCGTCGGCCCCTTGCTCTCCCTCGTCCTGGCCGGCCTGTTCTACCTGGCCATGAAGCCCGTGCGGCCGGACAGCGTCCCGGGCGTCCTGCTCGCCGGCCTGATGATCTCCAACATCATCGTCGCCGCCTTCAACCTGCTGCCCGGCCTGCCCCTCGACGGCGGCCGCATGCTCCGCGCCGTCGTCTGGAAGATCACCGGCAAACCCATGAGCGGCACCGTCGCCGCCGCCTGGGTCGGCCGCGCCCTCGCCATCTCCGTACTCGTCGGCCTGCCGCTGCTCAACCAGTCCGGCGCCTTCGGCGGCGGCAACCAGGACATCGGCGGCATGGACACCGTCACCGACGCGCTGCTCGCCGCCATCCTCGCCGCGATCATCTGGACCGGCGCCGGCAACAGCCTGCGCATGGCCCGCCTGCGCGAACACCTCCCCGAACTCAAGGCCCGCGCCCTCACCCGGCGCGCCGTCCCCGTCGAGACCGACACCCCCCTGTCCGAAGCCCTCCGTCGCGCCAACGCCGCCGGCGCCCGCGCCCTCGTCGTCGTCGACCCCGACGGCAACCCCCTCTCCCTCGTCCGCGAGGCCGCCATCGTCGGCGTACCCGAACACCGCCGCCCCTGGGTCGCCGTCAGCGGCCTCGCCCAGGACCTCACCGACGGCATGCGGGTCTCCGCCGAACTGGCCGGGGAGGAACTCCTCGACACCCTCCGGGCCACCCCCGCCACCGAATACCTCGTCGTCGAGGAGACCGGCGAGATCTACGGCGTCCTCTCCGCCGCCGACGTCGAGCGCGCCTTCGTCAAGGCCATGGCCCGCCCCTGACCGCCCGCCCTCCCGTGGTCGGCGGCCCCCGCAAACGCCGGTAGGCTGGTCACATGTCCGAACCGACCGGTGCCGCCCGCAGGCGCGGGCCCTTCAAGGTCGGGGACCAGGTACAGCTGACCGACCCCAAGGGCCGCCACTACACGTTCACGCTCGAAGCCGGGAAGAACTTCCACACCCACAAGGGCTCCTTCCCGCACGACGAACTGATCGGCGCTCCCGAGGGCAGCGTTGTCCGCACCACCGGCAACGTCGCCTACCTCGCGCTGCGCCCCCTGCTCCCCGACTACGTCCTGTCCATGCCCCGCGGGGCAGCCGTCGTCTACCCGAAGGACGCGGGGCAGATCCTCGCCTTCGCCGACATCTTCCCCGGCGCCCGCGTCGTCGAGGCCGGCGTCGGCTCCGGCTCGCTCAGCAGCTTCCTGCTGCGCGCCATCGGCGACCAGGGCATGCTGCACTCCTACGAGCGCCGCGAGGACTTCGCCGAGATCGCACAGGCGAACGTCGAGCGCTACTTCGGCGGCCCCCACCCCGCCTGGCAGCTCACCGTCGGCGACCTCCAGGACAACCTGTCCGACACCGACGTCGACCGCGTCATCCTCGACATGCTCGCCCCCTGGGAATGCCTGGAGGCCGTCTCCAAGGCACTCGTCCCCGGCGGCATCCTGTGCTGCTACGTGGCCACCACCACCCAGCTCGCCCGGACCGTGGAGTCCATCCGGGAGATCGGCTGCTTCAACGAGCCGACCGCCTGGGAAGCCATGATCCGCAACTGGCACATCGAAGGCCTCGCCGTCCGGCCCGACCACCGGATGATCGGCCACACCGGCTTCCTGCTCACCGCCCGCCGGCTCGCCGACGGCGTCGAGCCGCCCATGCGCCGCCGTCGCCCCGCCAAGGGCGCCTATGGCGAGGACTACGCCGGCCCCAACGCCGACGGCGGCACCGGCCGCTGACCGGCCCCTCCCGACCGGCACAACGCGACGGCGCCGTGGCCGAGTTCCCCACCACATCCGGGAACCCGGCCACGGCGCCGACGCGTTGACACGGCACCAGGCCGCGCACGGACCCCGCGCGCGCACTCCTCGCCCGTGAGAATCCCGTACCGACCCCGCCGTTCCCCCGCACTGTGACGTGTGGCACCATGCTGGCCACCCCCCCACCGGCACAGCCCTCACAGGAGACACTCCTAGTGCAGCCATCCGCCGTTCCGGAGCTCGCCCACACGCACACCCGGCCCATCCACTGGGTCGCCACCGCCACCGCGATAGCCGGCGTCGTCGCCCTGTCCTCCGCGATACAGCCCGGATCGGCCACGGCCGCCCAGCCCACCACGCGCACCGAGGTCAAGACCGCCCCCGCGGCCGCCGCGCCACCCAGCACCAGCGGCGTCCACTTCCCGCTCACCTGCGGGCCCGTGAAAGCGATCGTGGTCAAGAAGATCACCGGCGATCTGGACGGCGACGGCGCACCGGAAACCGTGGCGGTCGTGCACTGCGACGCCCCCATGGGCACACCGCCCGACGGCGTCTACGTCCTCACCCGGGGCACCGCCGGCGGCACCGCACGCCTCGTCGCCACCCTCGTCGACCCCAAGGACCGGCGTACCGTCACCGACTTCGCCCTCGACGCCGGCACCGTCACCGCCACCCTGCTCGGCTACTCCTCGGCCGACATACCCAGTTGCTGCCCCGACCTGAAAACCCCCACCAGCTGGCACTGGAACGGAAAGGCGTTCATCCGCTCCACGCCCACCGCGGCCCACAGCGTGTGACACACCCCGGCCGCACCGCCCGCACCCGACCCGAACACGCCACACGCGCGCGAGCCGCCCGAAGACGACCCACGCGCGCGCACATCACAGCCGGTCACCGGCCGGACCTCACTCCGCGTCCGGACCGTGGACCTCGACCTTGTCCAGAACCCGGCGCACATGGATGCACTCCCCGGGACACTCCTTCGCCGAGTCGACCACATCCGTGAGCAGCGGCAGCGGCACCGGCACCGTGGCGCCCTCGGCCTGCAGCAGCTCGTCGTCCGCGCCCTTCACATAGGCGAGCCCGTCGATGTCCAGCTCGAACACCTCGGGCGCGTACTGGGCACAGATCCCGTCGCCGGTACAGAGAGCCTGGTCGATCCAGACCTCCAGCGCCTCGCCGTCCGGGGCCTCCTGCTGCACGGTCACCTCTCCTGCCGTCGAATCGCCGGACGGCACCCCCGGCCCGACGGCCAGCGAGGTCCGCACCAGCGGCTGTTGAACACCCCGACCCTACCTCCGCCCGCATACGCTCCCGATTCCACGGGTATCGGGTTTCCCTCGGCACCCCCTCGGGTACGAGCGCCCGACCGGGATAAGGGAGCCCCGGAACCGGGCGAACACTTCCAGCCGCCCCGACGATGACCACGACCGACCAGACCGTCGCTCTGCGTGATGACCGCACGAGCGGACCGAAACGTGCCCAGGAACCGGCCGACCGGCCCGGAACGGACAACTCCGGCCACACACGCCGGGTATTGACCGCCACCGACCAGGAACAAGCGGCTTCCGAATCACGTTGAGTGGGTATCCCCTCCGTGCGAGAGGGAGCGCACCGGGTGACCGACGACACACCTTGACAGTCTTTGTGATCTAGGGGTTTCAATCGACACCCACCCAGGTAGGGTCTGGAAGCGTCCAGCTCCCCTTGGAGGAGGTGAGGACCGTGGCAGCCCACGACGACGACATGAACCGCGGCATCCGCCCGGGACGAGGGTCCGACGACCCCGCCGGGCAGATCGCCTACCTTGAGCAGGAGATCGCCGTCCTGCGACGCAAGCTCGCCGACTCTCCGCGGCACACGAGGATTCTCGAAGAGCGGATCGTCGAGCTGCAGACCAACCTGGCCGGCGTCTCCGCCCAGAACGAGCGCCTGGCCAACACACTGCGCGAAGCCCGCGACCAGATCGTGGCCCTCAAGGAAGAGGTCGACCGGCTCGCCCAGCCGCCCGCCGGCTTCGGCGTCTTCCTGCAGGCCATCGAGGACGGCACCGCGGACATCTTCACCGGCGGCCGCAAGCTCCGCGTGAACGTCAGCCCGAGCGTCGAACTCGACGACCTCAGGCGCGGCCAGGAGGTCATGCTCAACGAGGCGCTCAACGTGGTCGACGCCATGGAGTTCGAGCGCGTCGGCGACATCGTCACGCTCAAGGAGATCCTCGAGGACGGCGAGCGCGCCCTCGTCCTCGGGCACACCGACGAAGAACGAGTGGTACGGCTCGCCGAACCCCTCCTCGACGTCACCATCCGCCCGGGCGACGCCCTCCTGCTCGAGCCCCGCTCCGGCTACGTCTACGAGGTCGTCCCCAAGAGCGAGGTCGAGGAGCTCGTCCTCGAAGAAGTCCCCGACATCGGCTACGAACAGATCGGCGGCCTCGGCAACCAGATCGAGGCGATCCGCGACGCCGTCGAGCTGCCCTACCTCTACCCCGACCTCTTCAAGGAGCACGAGCTGCGCCCGCCCAAGGGCGTCCTGCTCTACGGGCCGCCCGGATGCGGCAAGACGCTCATCGCCAAGGCCGTCGCCAACTCGCTCGCCAAGAAGGTGGCCGAGGTCACCGGACAGGCCGCCGGAAAGAGCTTCTTCCTCAACATCAAGGGCCCCGAACTCCTCAACAAGTACGTCGGCGAAACCGAGCGGCAGATCCGCCTCGTCTTCCAGCGGGCCCGCGAGAAGGCCAGCGAGGGCACCCCCGTCATCGTCTTCTTCGACGAGATGGAATCCCTCTTCCGCACCCGCGGCTCCGGCGTCAGCTCCGACGTGGAGAACACCATCGTCCCGCAGCTCCTCGCCGAGATCGACGGCGTGGAAGGCCTGCAGAACGTGGTCGTCATCGGCGCCTCCAACCGCGAGGACATGATCGACCCGGCCATCCTCCGCCCCGGCCGTCTCGACGTGAAGATCAAGATCGAGCGGCCCGACGCCGAGGCCGCCAAGGACATCTTCGGCAAGTACCTCACCGAGCGCCTCCCGCTCCACTCCGACGACCTCGGAGAGCACGAGGGCGACAAGCTCACCACCGTCCAGAGCATGATCCAGACGGCGGTCGAGCACATGTACGCGGAATCCGAGGAAAACCGCTTCCTGGAAGTCACCTACGCCAACGGCGACAAGGAAGTCCTCTACTTCAAGGACTTCAACTCCGGCGCCATGATCGAGAACATCGTCGGCCGCGCCAAGAAAATGGCGATCAAGGACTTCCTGGAGAAGAACCAGAAGGGCCTTCGCGTCTCCCACATCCTCCAGGCCTGCGTGGACGAGTTCAAGGAGAACGAGGACCTGCCCAACACCACCAACCCGGACGACTGGGCCCGCATCTCCGGAAAGAAGGGCGAACGGATCGTCTACATCCGCACCCTCATCACCGGAAAGCAGGGCGCCGACACCGGACGCTCCATCGACACGGTGGCGAACACCGGTCAGTACCTGTAAAACCAGGGCGGCTGCGGGTGCCCACAACGGGTACCCGCAGCCGACTGCTTTTCAGGCCACGACCGGAGCAGCCAATGACGCAAATGATCTCCCCACCAGCGCAAAGGCGTTCTAGGCTCTTTCCTACCGCCGAGTCGCACAGTGCGGGGACGGGCACCGCGCACGCACCGGAGCGCCGGCGGTACGCGAGCGGTACCCACGACCGAGGGTGCCGCCGGGCAAGGAGGGCCGCATGACCGTACGGCGAGTAATGGGCATCGAGACGGAGTACGGGATCTCCGTCCCCGGCCACCCCAACGCCAATGCCATGCTCACCTCATCCCAGATCGTCAACGCCTACGCCGCGGCGATGCACCGGGCCCGCCGGGCCCGCTGGGACTTCGAGGAGGAGAACCCGCTGCGGGACGCCCGGGGCTTCGACCTCGCCCGCGAGGCCGCAGACTCCAGCCAGCTCACCGACGAGGACATCGGCCTCGCCAACGTCATCCTCACCAACGGTGCGCGCCTCTACGTCGACCACGCCCACCCCGAATACAGCGCCCCCGAAGTCACCAACCCCCGCGACGCCGTCCTCTGGGACAAGGCCGGCGAACGCATCATGGCCGAGGCCGCCGAACGGGCCGCACAGCTCCCCGGCGCCCAGCCCATCCACCTCTACAAGAACAACACCGACAACAAGGGCGCCTCCTACGGCACGCACGAGAACTACCTCATGAAGCGGGAGACCCCGTTCTCGGACATCGTGCGCCACCTCACGCCCTTCTTCGTCTCCCGCCAGGTCTTCGCCGGGGCCGGCCGCGTCGGCATCGGCCAGGACGGCCACGAACACGGCTTCCAGCTCAGCCAGCGCGCCGACTACTTCGAGGTCGAGGTCGGCCTGGAGACCACGCTGAAGCGGCCCATCATCAACACCCGGGACGAACCGCACGCCGACGCCGAGAAGTACCGCCGCCTGCACGTCATCATCGGCGACGCCAACCTCTCCGAGATCTCCACCTACCTCAAGCTGGGCACGACCTCCCTGGTCCTGTCCATGATCGAGGACGGCTTCATCGCCGTCGACCTGGCCGTCGACCAGCCCGTACGGACCCTCCACCAGGTCTCCCACGACCCCGGCCTCAAGCGCCTGGTCACCCTCCGCAGCGGCCGCACGCTCACCGCGGTCCAGCTCCAGATGGAGTACTACGAACTGTCCCGCAAGTACGTTGAGGAACGCTTCGGCGCCGACGCGGACGACCAGACCAAGGACGTCCTCTCCCGCTGGGAGGACACCCTCAACCGGCTCGAGAACGACCCGATGAGCCTGGCCGGCGAACTCGACTGGGTCGCCAAGCGCGAACTCATGGAGGGCTACCGCCGCCGCGACGGCCTCGACTGGGACGCCGCCAAGCTCCACCTTCTCGACCTCCAGTACGCCGACGTACGCGCCGAGAAGGGCCTCTACAACCGCCTCGCGGCCCGCGGACGCATGAAGCGCCTGCTGGACGAGGCAGAGGTCGACAAGGCCCGCACGACGCCTCCGGAGGACACCCGCGCCTACTTCCGCGGTCGCTGCCTGGAGCAGTACGCCGACGACGTGGCCGCGGCCAGCTGGGACTCGGTCATCTTCGACCTGCCGGGCCGGGATTCGCTGCAGCGGGTCCCAACCCTCGAACCGCTTCGCGGAACGCGAAATCACGTCAAGGAGCTGCTCGACCGCTGCCGCACGGCGGAAGACCTGGTCAGGGTCCTGTCCGGCGGCTGAGCGGGATCAGCGGGTACTCGGACCCGCCCGGGCGGCCGGGGTGGAAACCCCACCGCCCGGGAATCATCGAGATGGCCCCCGTTCGTTGTCGGAACTGCGGGGCCGATGTCGGACCCGGCTTGTAGGGTCTGATCATCACCGATCGGCAGGAATGCCGACCCGTCGACCATGTCGGGCGAACAGAGCGGGGTGAGGGATATGGCAACCAAGGACACCGGCGGCGGCCAGCAGAAGGCCACGCGCTCCACCGAGGAGGTCGAGGAGCAGGCGCAGGACGCGCAGGGCTCCGAGGACCTCAAGGAGCGGCACGAGAAGCTGAGCGACGACGTGGACTCCGTCCTGGACGAGATCGATGACGTACTCGAGGAGAACGCCGAGGATTTCGTTCGGAGCTTCGTGCAAAAAGGTGGCCAGTAAAGGCCGCGAGGCACTTCGTCCTTCGAATTGAAGGTCACGGGGGAGAGTGTGGTCGCCGAGCCGAACGCCAAGAGATGCGTGAAGTGCGGGAGAGACCTGCCGCCTGACGCGTTCGCGCGGGACAAGAACCGGCGTGACGGCCTGCAGGTGCACTGCCGGGAGTGCGTGGCGCAATACAGCGCTGCGCACTACCGGCGCCGCCGGGAGGCAATGGGCAAGGCTGTGCGCGAGAAAGTGGACGTCCCGCCGGCGCACAAGCTCTGCCGGACGTGTGGTGAGGTCAAGCCGCACAGCGACTGGCATCGCAACTCGACCGCGTCCGACGGGTTGGCGACACGCTGCAAGGCGTGTCGCGCGATTCAGGGACGGCAGGGGCACCTGAAGCGGCAGTACGGCATCACCGAGACCGAGCGCGATGAGTTGATCGCCTCCCAGGGGGGCGTCTGCTGTATATGTCTCGCTGCTGTGCCCGCACATGTGGATCACTGCCATGAGACGGGTAGGGTCCGAGGCGTACTGTGCTTCAGCTGCAATGCCGCACTGGGGCAGTTCAAGGATCAGCCCGAGGCCATAAGGCGGGCTGCTGCATACGTGGAAGGAAACGCGTGGAAGCCAACACTCGTAGCACCGGGCGTCTACCAGCTGCCTTCCTGACGCCAGGGTCCTCCTCCTTCATGGACTTCCTCTCCGAGCACCAGCCCGAGCTGCTGCCCGGCAAGCGACAGCTCCCGCCCACCCAGGGCGTGATCGAGGCGCCGCACGGGACGACGATCGTCGGCGTCACGTTCCCCGGGGGCGTCGTGCTCGCCGGTGACCGCCGGGCCACCATGGGCAACATGATCGCCCAGCGGGACATCGAGAAGGTGTTCCCGGCGGACGAGTACTCGGCCGTCGGCATCGCCGGCACCGCCGGTCTCGCCGTGGAGATGGTGAAGCTCTTCCAGCTGGAGCTGGAGCACTTCGAGAAGGTCGAAGGCGCGCAGCTCTCGCTGGAGGGCAAGGCGAACCGGCTGTCGACGATGATCCGGTCCAACCTCGGCATGGCGATGCAGGGGCTGGCCGTGGTGCCGCTGTTCGCCGGGTATGACCTGGACCGGGAGCGGGGGCGGATCTTCTCGTACGACGTGACGGGCGGCCGTTCCGAGGAGCACAACTTCGCGGCGACGGGTTCGGGTTCGATCTTCGCGCGTGGCGCCATGAAGAAGCTGTTCCGCGAGGACCTGTCCGAGGAGCAGGCCACGACGCTGGTGGTCCAGGCTCTGTACGACGCGGCCGACGACGACTCGGCGACCGGTGGTCCCGATGTCGCCCGCCGGATCTATCCGATCATCACGGTGATCACCGAGGACGGTTTCCGCCGGCTCACCGAGGACGAGGCCTCGGAGCTGTCCCGTGCGGTGCTCCAGCGGCGGCTGGAGGAGCCGGACGGTCCTAGAGCCGCTCTGCTCTGAGGGCGGGCCCGGCTGTTTTCGAGGTGATCCAGTGACCATGACAGAAAGGGACGGATAACCGGTGTCGACGCCGTTCTATGTCTCACCCCAGCAGGCGATGGCCGACCGGGCGGAGTACGCCCGCAAGGGCATCGCGCGTGGCCGCAGCCTGGTGGTCATGCAGTATGCCGATGGCATCGTGTTCGTCGGCGAGAACCCGTCCCGTGCGCTGCACAAGTTCAGCGAGATCTACGACCGGATCGGGTTCGCGGCCGCCGGCAAGTACAACGAGTACGAGAACCTGCGGATCGGTGGTGTGCGGTACGCGGATCTTCGTGGTTACACCTATGACCGTGACGATGTGACGGCCCGGGGTCTGGCGAACGTGTACGCGCAGACGCTGGGCACGATCTTCTCCTCGGCGGCGGAGAAGCCGTACGAGGTGGAGCTGGTCGTGGCCGAGGTCGGGGCGACGCCCGAGGGTGACCAGATCTACCGGCTGCCGCACGACGGTTCCATCGTGGACGAGCACGGCTCGGTGGCGGTGGGCGGCAACGCGGAGCAGATCAGCGGTTTCCTGGATCAGCGTCATCAGGACGGCATGTCGTTGGCCGAGGCGTTGAAGCTGGCCGTGCAGGCACTGTCCCGTGACACCAATGGCAGTGAGCGGGAGATTCCGGCGGAGCGTCTGGAGGTCGCGGTGCTGGACCGTACGCGGCCGCAGCAGCGCAAGTTCAAGCGGATCGTGGGCCGTCAGTTGTCGCGTCTTCTGGAGGCGAACGGTGCGGCGACGGAGGCGGAGAGCTCCGTGGAGGACGAGGAGTAGGCCCGTCCACGGCGGCTTCGCCGTCGTCTCACCCATACCGCGCCCCGGCCGTTTCGGCCGGGGCGCGGTGCGTTCGGCGTGCGGCTCGCGCCCGGGGACCGGAACCTTGAGGTGTGGGCGGCGTTCGCCGCCGGCCTGTGGGATGACCCGCTGAGCCGGGGCACTCGGAGGGCACGGCAGGACTGTGCGGAGGTGGAGGAGTCATGGCGGAGCAGAGGTCGTCCTCGGTCCTCACCGCACCCGTGCGGGGCGCGGCCTCGGTGCTGGGGCGGTTGCCCGGTGCCGGGATGGTGAGCAGGGTCGCGGAGGGCACGCTGGACAAGGTGGGCGCGGTGTCGCCGCGGAGCCGGCGGCTGGCGGTGTACACGGGGGCCGGGGTGCTGGGGGTCGCGGGGGTGGTGGAGTGGCCGGTGGCGCTGACGGGTGCCGCGGTGGCGTGGCTGACCCAGCCGCGGCCCGGCGCCGGGAGGGCGGAGCCCGGGGTGGGGCGCCTCGGTGAGCCCGTGGAGGACGGTGAGCCGGTGGAGCGTGCGGACGAGCCGGACGAGTCGGTGCGGGCCGAGCCGGACGACGAGGCGATGGCGTGGGCGGCGACGCATCGGACGGCGGCGGCCGCGGAGCGGCCGGGGCAGCGGCACGGTGGGTCCGGTGAGCACGGCGGCTCCGCCGCGCACAGCGGGCAGGGCGCGCATGGTGGGCGTCTCGGGCCCACGGCGCGGCCGGGCCGTGCGACGCGCTGAGGACGTTCGATGGTGTTCTCCTTGCTGACGGTTCCGTCGGCGGCCGCCCGGCTGGTGCCGGCGGCGCCGCGGTTGCTGGCGCGGGCGGCCGTTCCGGTGGTGGGTGCGGCGGCCGGGGTGGTGGCGGGTACGGCGCGCGCCGGGGTGCGTGGTGCGGACGCGGCGGTGCGGGTGGGGCGGGTCGCGGGCAACGCGCTGCCGGGTGGTGCGGGCCGGTGGCGTGCGGGTGCCCGGCAGCATGTGGCGTTGCGGCCGGCGCACGAGGAGGCGGCGCGGCACGGCAGGGAGCGTCTGGGGCGTCGGGTGGCCGCCGCGGTGGCGGAGCATCCTGATGTGCTGCTGGCCTACTGGGACGACGGGTTGGCCCGGTTGGTGGTGACGGCGTCCGAGGACGGGCTGGCGGACCTGGTGCTGGACCACGTGGCGGACGTGGCGGCGTGCCATGGTCTGGAGCTGGGTGGTGATCCGGAGGAGTTGTCGCATCCGGCGGATCCGGTGGCGGTGCGGGTCGCGGCGGCGGCACTCGCGGCCGACGTGGTGGGTACGGGTGCGGCGTTCGCGGCGTATGCGTGGCGGTTGCCGCCGTCGCCGCGGACGGTGACGGCGGCGGTGACGTTCTTGCGGGAGAACCCGCGGGTGCGTGCGGTGTTGCGGCGGCGGCTCGGCGGGCCGGGTATGGATCTGGTGCTGGCGGGTGCGAACGCGGTGGCGCACGGGGCGGGGCAGAGTCCGGCTTCGCTCGTGCTGGACGGGGTGTTGCGGGGGTGTCAGCTGGCGGAGGCGGTGGCGCGGGCTGCGGCGTTCGACACGGTGCATGACGAGTTGTGTGCCCCGGAGCGGGTGAGTGTGGGTGGCGGGGGGTGGGAGCGGCCGCCGTTGCGGGCGACTCCGGCGCAGGAGTACGCGGCTCATGCGGCGGCGGGGAGTGTGATCGGCGCGCTGGCGACGTTGCTGGTGAAGCATGACGTTGCGGAGGCGGCGGAGGCGGTGCTGGCCGGTTCGCCGAAGGCGGCGCGGTACGGTCCGGCGGCTTTCCACGCCGTGCTGGGCGGTGCGCTGGCTCGGGTGGGGGCGCTGGTGCGGGCGCCGGAGCGGTTGTGGCAGCTGGAGCTGGCGGGGACGGTGGTGCTGCATCCGAGTGCGCTGCGTGCGGCGGACGGTGCGGTGGATCCGTGGACGGAGCCGGTGCTGGACGCGGCGCGGCGGGCGGGGCTGCGGGTCGTGGTGGTGGACGACCCGGTGCTGGAGGATTTCGCGGGTCTGGCGGACGTGGTGGTGGACGCGCGGCGGCCGCTGGACGACGTGGTGTGCGGGATGCGCGGTGACGGCGGGGCCGTGATCACGGTCGCCCGGCTGGGTTCGGCGGACGACCGTGAGGTGCTGGCGGGGTTGCGGGCCGGTGATCTGGCGGTGGCCCTGGTGGACGGGGACGGGGCGGTGGTGTGGGGAGCGGATGTGCTGGCCCGGCGCGGTCTGCCGGATGTGTGGCGGGTGCTGAAGGCGGTTCCGGCGGCGCGTGCGGTGGGTGGGCGGTCGCAGACGCTGGCGCGGTCGGGTGCCGCGCTCTCGGGGCTGCTGGTGGCGGTGGGGGAGTCCAGGGGAGGGCGTGGGCGGCTGGCGGTGCTGCCGGGGATGCGGCATGTGCCGGTGGACGTGGCGGCGGCGGGTGCGTTGTTCTCGGGGGTGCGGGCGGGCCTGGCGGTGGCGGCGGCTTCGGCGCCGCGTCCGCGTCGCCGGGTGCACTGGCATGAGCTGGACGTGGAGGAGGCTCGGGAGCGGCTGGGCCGGGAGCCGGCTGCCGAGGTGAGCGGGCTGGACCGGGTGACGGCCGGGGTGCGTGGTGCGGCGGGTGCGGTGGCCAGGCATCCGGCGGTGGGTCCGGTGCGCTGGAGTGTGCGGTTGGGCAGGGCGGTCAGTGGTGAGCTGCATGATCCGCTGACTCCGGTGCTGGCGGTGGGTTCGGCGGCGTCGGCGATCTTGGGTTCGGTGGTGGACGCGCTGCTGGTGGTGGGCGCGCTGGATCTGAACGCGCTGGTGGGCGGGGTGCAGCGGTTGCGTGCGGAGCGGGCGTTGTCCGGGCTGCTGGCGGACCAGCAGCGAAAGGCGCGGGTGGCGCCGTCGCCGGAGGAGGCGCCGGCGGGTGGGACGCGCACGGTGGACGCGGGTGGGCTGCGGCCGGGTGATGTGATCGAGCTGGCCGGGGACGACGTGGTGCCGGCGGATGCCCGGTTGCTGTGGGAGGAGGGGCTTGAGGTCGACGAGTCGGCGTTGACGGGGGAGTCGCTGCCGGTGCAGAAGCAGACGGACCGGACGCCGCACGCGGTGGTGGCCGACCGGCGGTGCATGGTGTTCGAGGGGACGACGGTGGTGGCGGGGACGGCTCGTGCCGTGGTGGTGGACACCGGTGACCGTACGGAGGCGGCGCGGGCGGTTCATCTGGCCGCTCGTACGCCGCCGGCGGGCGGGGTTCAGGCGAGGCTGCAGGAGCTGACGCGCAAGGCGCTGCCGTGGACGCTGGGCGGTGGGGCGGCCGTGACGGGGCTGGCGTTGCTGCGGGGGACGCCGGTCCGGGATGCGGTGAGCGGCGGGGTGGCGGTCGCCGTGGCGGCGGTGCCGGAGGGGTTGCCGCTGGTGGCGACGGTGGCGCAGTTGGCGGCGGCGCGGCGGCTGAGCGGTGACGGGGTGCTGGTGCGTACGCCGCGCGCGCTGGAGGCGCTGGGGCGGATGGACACCGTCTGTTTCGACAAGACGGGCACGCTGACGGAGAACCGGCTGCGGCTGGTGCGGGTGTGGGATGCCGGGGGCGGGGTGTGCGCCGCGGACGACGTGGCGGCGGCGGAGACGGTGCGGGCGGCGGCGCGTGCGTGTCCGCGGGTGAACGGGGGGTCGGAGCGGCCGGTGCACGCGACGGACGAGGCGGTGCTGGACGCGGCCGGGGACGATCCGGGGTGGACCCAGTTGGAGGGGCTGTCGTTCGAGGCCGCGCGCGGGTACGCGGCGGCGGTCGGCCGGACGGGTGACGGGGCGCGGGTGCTGGTGGTGAAGGGCGCTCCGGAGACGGTGCTGCCGGCCTGCCGGGAGCTGCCGTCGCACGCCTCGGAGGGTGCGCATGTACTGGCCGGTGACGGGCTGCGGGTGCTTGCGGTGGCCGGGCGCCGGCTGGCGGAGGTCGAGGATTCGGCCGGGGTGCTCGAGGAGCCGCTGCGGGAGCTGCGTTTCACGGGTCTGCTGGCGTTCTCGGATGTGCCGCGGGAGACGTCTACGGCGTTGGTGCGGGGTCTGCACGAGGCCGGGGTGCGGCCGGTGATGCTGACCGGGGACCATCCGCAGACGGCGCGGGCGATCGCCCGCGCGCTCGGGTGGCCGGAGGAGCCGGTGGTGGTGACGGGGGACGAGCTGGGTGCGGCGGACCGTTCGGGGCGGGCCCGGATGCTGCGGGACGCGGGTGTGGTGGCGCGGGTGGCCCCGGAGCAGAAGCTGCAGGTGGTGGAGGCGTTGCGGGATGCGGGCCGGGTGGTGGGGATGGTGGGTGACGGCGCCAACGACGCGGCGGCGATCCGGGCGGCCGACATCGGTGTGGGCATCAACGCCCGGGGCTCGGCGGCGGCGCGAAACGCCGCGGACATCGTGCTGACGGACGAGGATCTGACGGTGCTGATCGACGCGGTCGTGGAGGGGCGCGCGCTGTGGCACAGCGTGGCCGACGCGATCGCGATCCTGATCGGCGGCAACGCCGGTGAGGTGGGGTTCGGTCTGCTGGGCACGCTGGTGTCGGGCCGGGCGCCGTTGTCGACGCGGCAGATGCTGCTGGTGAACCTGTTCACGGATCTGTTCCCGGCGATGGCGGTCGCGGTGACGCCGAAGGCCGGGGCGGAGGCCGCGGAGCGGTCGGGGCCGCGGACACCGGAGGACGCGGCGGGCGGTGTACTGGGGGAGCCGTTGATCCGCCAGATCCGGCATCGGGCGCTGACCACGTGTCTGGGCGCGGTGACGGCGTGGCTGATCGGCCGTTTCACGCCGGGCACGGCACGCCGTTCGAGCACGATGGCGCTGTGCGGGGTGGTCGGCACCCAGCTCGCCCAGACGTTGCTGGACCGCCGGGACAGCCCGCTGGTCCGGGTGACGTCGCTGGGTTCGGCGGTGGCGCTGGTCGCCCTCATCCAGGTCCCGGTGGTGAGCCGCGCGGTCGGCTGCACCCCGCTGGGGCCGGTGGGGTGGGCCGGAGTGGTGGCGGGCATCGCGGTGGCGCTGGCGGGGCAGCGGGCGCTGCCCCGGCTCGAGGAGACGGTGAGCCGTCTGCTGCCGACGGGCGGCTAGCGGCGGCCGGGCGATGCGGTGGCCGAGTCGCTGCGCCGTCTCGAGCCACCCCGCCCCGCCGGCTCCGGCACGAGGGCCGGCGGGGCGGGCGGGCCCGTGGGGCCGTGCTGGGGCCCGTGAGGACGGGGTCGTTGGACCGCCTTGCGGTCGGCGGGGTGGTGCGGGGGTTCGGGGAGCCGCGCGGGGTCGGCGGGAGGGCGTGAGGGTTCATGGAGCCGGGCCGAGGGCGGGGGTGCGGGGCTCGTGAGGGCGTGTCGGGGTCGGCGGTGCGGGAGGCGCGGCGTCGCGCCGTGGGTGCCGCCGGGGACCGTGCCCTGGGGCCGCGCTAGGGCACGGTGGGCGCTGCCGGGCCCGTGGAGCCGCGTGCGACGAGTTCGACGGGGATGTCCCCGCCGGGTGGTTCCCGGCCGTCCAGGACGGCGAGCAGGGCTTCCATGCCGCGTTGCCCGAACAGTTCGGCGTCGAGCCGGACGGTGGTGAGTTCGGGGTCGAGGGCGGTGGCGAGGGCCAGGTCGTCCAGGCCGGTGACGGACATGTCGTCGGGGACGCGCAGGCCGAGGCGGCGCAGGGCCTTGTAGGCACCGGCGGCCAGTTTGTCGTCGTCGCACACCACGGCGGTCGGGCGGGGGCCGGGGGCGGCCAGCGCGGCCTCGGTGGCGGTGCGGGCCCCGTCGATGGAGATCGGTGCGGGGGCGGTCCGGATCTCCGTCCCGGGTACGGCGGCGAGCCGGGCGGCGAGTTCCCGGGCGCGCATCTCGAAGGTCCAGGAGGGCACGTCGGCGGCGAGGTGCAGGATGTGGCGGTGGCCGAGGGCCAGCAGGTGTTCGGTGACCTGCCGTACGCCGTCGGCGATGTCGAGGTTCACGGTGGCGGCGCCGAGGCTGCCGTCCGGGTCGCTGTCGAGCATGACCAGGGGAAGCTGGTCGCCGCGGATGGCGGTGAGGGCGTCGGCGGCCATGGAGGAGGCGATGACGCCGTCCAGGGCGGCCTGTGCGGAGGCGAAGGGGTCGCGGGCGGGGCCGATGCCCTCGGGGGAGGGGTACAGCACGACGCCGAAGCCGTGCCGGGCGGCGACGCGTGCCGCCCCGGTGTAGACACCGGCGAAGAACTCGGTGGTGAGCGCGGGGACGACGAGCAGGACGGTACGGGTGCGGCCGAGGCGCAGGTTGCGTGCGGCGAGGTTGGGCCGGTAGCCGAGGTCGCGGGCGGCTTCCCGGACCCGGTCGGCGGTGGCCTCGGAGACCCGGCCGCGCCATTTGTCACCGAGCACGAGGGAGACGGCCGCCTGGGAGACTCCGGCCGCCTGTGCGACGTCACGGCTGGTCGGGCGGGTGCTGCTGCGTGCCACCGCGGGGGTGCTCCTGTTCTGGCGGTCGCTCGCCCCGGGCTCCGCGGCCCGTCGGCTCACGTCCGGTCGTCTGGACGGGTGAACAGCGCACATGGTACGTATGACAGGCGGGGTTATACGTAACACTTGGAGGCGGGACATGGCCGCGGGATACCTGGAGATCCTCAGGGCGAGACACGCGGCCCGGCTGCTGACCGGCACCCTGGTGGGCCGGCTGCCCAACGCGACCGCCGCGATCGCGCTGGTGCTGTTCGTCCGCGCCGAGGGCGGCACGTACGGCCTGGCGGGCGCCCTCGCGGCCGTGTACGGCGTCGCCAACGCCGTCGGCCAGCCCGTGCTGGGCCGCCTGGTGGACCTGTACGGCCAGCCGCGCGTCCAGCTGCCCGCGGCGGTCCTGTCGGCGCTGGCGATGGCCGCCTTCGCGTTCTCCGGCACCGCTCCGCTGCCCCTAGCCTGCGCCGCCGTGGCCGCCGCCGGCCTGTTCACCCCGCCGCTGGAGGGCGGCCTGCGGGCCCTGTGGCCCTCGGTGCTGCGCCGCGAGGAGCAGGTGCACACCGCGTACGCCATGGACGCCGTCGCCCAGGAAGTCATGTTCACCGTGGGCCCGTTGCTGGTGACGCTGTGCGTGTCGCTGTGGTCGGAGCGGGCGGCGCTGCTGGTGCTGAACGCCGTCGGCGTCCTCGGCGCGCTCACCGTGGTCCTCTCGCCGCCCTCGCGCGCGTGGCGCTCGGCGCCGCGCGAGGCGCACTGGCTGGGAGCGCTGCGCTCGCCCGGCCTGCTCGTGTTGCTGGGCGCCTTCCTGTTCGTCGGCATCGCGCTCGGCTCCATCACCGTGGCCTCGGTGCCGTACGCCGACGAGCACGGCGGCGACGCGGTCTACGGCTGGCTGATGGCCGCTCTCGGCCTCGGGGCGCTCATCGGCGGCACCGTGTACGGCGCGCGCGCCTGGAGCGGCGCGCCCGAGCGGCGACTGCGGGTCCTGGTGGCGCTTCTGGCGGTCTGTTACCTGCCGCTGATGCTGATGCCGGGCGCCGTGGCCATGGTGCTGCTCAGCCTGGTCTCCGGGGTGTTCCTCGCCCCCTGCATCGCCTGCGCCTTCATCATCGTCGACCGGCACGCGCCGAGCGGAACCGTCACCGAGGCGTTCTCCTGGCTTGTGACGACGTTCACCGTGGGCGCCTCGGTGGGAACGGGCGTGGCGGGTCCGGTGGTCCAGGCCGGCGGCCCGCTGTGGGGATACGCCGTCCCCGGTGCCGCGGGAGCCGTGTCCCTGCTGGTCCTGCTCGCCACCGGGCGGGTCCTCGCAGCTCCCGCGCGGAGCGGGGTTGTTGCGGCTTCATCGGAAAATGATCCAAATCGTGCTGCCGAACCCCGTTTCAGCTCGGGGGATCGGGCGTAATGTTCAGTCATGGACCGCCGCATTTTCGGGCTGGAGAACGAGTACGGCGTCACGTGCACGTTCAGGGGACAGCGCCGCCTGTCTCCTGACGAGGTGGCGCGGTACCTCTTCCGCCGTGTCGTGTCATGGGGCCGCAGCAGCAATGTCTTTCTGCGAAACGGCGCCCGGCTCTATCTGGACGTGGGGTCACATCCGGAATACGCCACACCCGAATGTGACAACGTGACCGAACTGGTCACTCACGACAAGGCCGGCGAGCGCATTCTCGAAGGACTCCTGGTGGACGCGGAACGACGCCTGCACGAGGAGGGAATCGCGGGCGACGTCTACCTCTTCAAGAACAACACCGACTCGGCGGGCAACTCCTACGGCTGCCACGAGAACTATCTCGTGGCCCGGCACGGGGAGTTCTCCCGGCTCGCGGACATCCTCATCCCCTTCCTGGTGACCAGGCAGCTGCTGTGCGGCGCGGGCAAGGTCCTGCAGACCCCGCGCGGCGCCGTGTACTGCGTCAGCCAGCGCGCCGAGCACATCTGGGAGGGCGTCTCCTCGGCGACGACCCGCTCCAGGCCGATCATCAACACCCGCGACGAACCGCACGCGGACGCCGAGCGGTACCGCCGGCTGCACGTCATCGTCGGCGACTCGAACATGTCCGAGACGACCATGCTGCTCAAGGTCGGCGCGACCGACCTGGTGCTGCGCATGATCGAGGCGGGCACCGTGATGCGCGACCTCACCCTGGAGAACCCGATCCGGGCGATCCGCGAGGTCAGCCACGACATCACCGGCCGGCGCAAGGTGCGCCTGGCCAGCGGCCGGGAGGCCTCCGCGCTGGAGGTGCAGCGCGAGTACTTCGACAAGGCCGTCGACTTCTGCGACCGCCGCGGCATCCGCACCGGCACGGTCGCGCAGGTCCTGGAGCTGTGGGGCCGCACCCTCGACGCCATCGAGACCGAGGAACTGGACCGGATCGGCACCGAGATCGACTGGGTCATGAAGTACAAGCTCATCGAGCGGTACCGGGCCAAGCACAACATGACCATGTCGCACCCGCGGGTCGCCCAGATAGACCTCGCGTACCACGACATCCACCGTCGCCGGGGTCTCTACTACCTGCTGGAGAAGAAGGGCCAAGCCGCCCGGATCTGCAACGACTTGAAGATCTTCGAGGGCAAGTCGGTGCCCCCGCAGACCACTCGGGCCCGGCTGCGCGGCGACTTCATCCGCCGGGCACAGGAGCAGCGCCGGGACTTCACGGTCGACTGGGTGCACCTCAAGCTCAACGACCAGGCACAGCGCACCGTGTTGTGCAAGGACCCGTTCCGCTCGGTGGACGACCGCGTGGAGAAGCTCATCGCCGGGATGTGACACCGCACGCGAGTCAAGCGTCTCCGCGCCGAAATGCCGGAACGCCACACGGGCGCCGTACGTTTCCCGTACGGCGCCCGCCTCGCGTCGTAGAGTTGCGCGCACGCCAATCCGCAAGATCGACCGATTACGAGGCCCTTCCCGTGCGCCGACGCTCCCTCCTCCTCGCCGCCGTACCCGCAGGACTGGTCACGCTCGCCGGATGCGGCGACGACAAGTCCGAGTCCAGCAAGGCCGGCGCGTCGCCGACACCGTCGGGCCCGGCGTCCTCGGTACCCCCGCCCAAGATCGTGGACGGGCCGCTGCCGGCGATCACGGCGGGGACCAAGTTCGGCGAGAAGCCGACCGTCGCCAAGGGGCCGGGCGAACCGTCGAAGGATCTCGCGGTCAAGACGGTCATCGCGGGCAGCGGCCGCACGGTCGCGGAGAACGACTTCATCGAGGCGAACTACCTGGGCCAGATCTGGAGCACCGCGAAGGTCTTCGACAACTCCTACGACCGCCATCGCCCGCTGGTCATGCAGCTCGCCCAGGGCAGCCTCATCGACGGCTGGCGGTACGCCCTGCAGGGCAAGAAGACCGGCAGCCGCGTCCTCATCGCCGTCCCGCCCACCTGGGGCTACGGCAAGTCGGGCAACGCGCAGGCGGGCATCAAGGGCACCGACACCCTGGTCTTCGTCATCGACCTGATCAACTCCTTCAACTCCAAGAGCTCCTCCCAGGGCAAGAAGGTCCCGCAGGACGACCCCGCGCTGCCGACGGTCGGTACCAACACCGACGGCAAGGCGCCGGAGATCAAGCCGGCCAAGCAGAGCACCCCGCCGAAGGAGCTGGCCTCCGTCTACGTCCTGGAGGGCGACGGCCCCGAGGTCAAGGCGAACCAGGCGGTGCTGTGCCAGTTCAAGGGCGTGGTCTGGGGCAGCGACAAGGCGTTCCAGCAGACGTACGACTCCGGACGGCTCAGCCAGTTCTCGCTGGAGCAGATGCAGCAGGTCGTCAAGGGACTGTCGCAGGGCCTGACCGGCAAGAAGGTGGGCAGCCGGGTCCTGGTCGTCGTACCGCCGGACCTGGGCTACGGCGACACCCCGCCGAGCGGCAGCGGCATCGAGAAGGGTGCCACGCTGGTGTTCTCGGTGGACATCCTCGCCGCGATGTGACCATGCCCCGCCGCGGCGCCGTGGCGGGCGCCAGACCAGCGGGGATGACAGACTGTCCGTGTTTCGTGTCGTACACAAGCAGGAGCTTTTGACGTGAGCATCGAGAAGCCCGAGATCGACTTCCCGGGCGGCGAGCCGCCGGCGGACCTCGAGATCAAGGACATCTGGGAAGGGGACGGCGAGGTCGCCGAAGCGGGCGACGTCGTCAAGGTCCACTACGTGGGCGTCGCCTTCTCCTCCGGCGAGGAGTTCGACGCCTCCTGGAACCGCGGCACCCCGCTGGACTTCCAGCTCGGCGTCGGCCAGGTCATCCAGGGCTGGGACAAGGGCGTCCAGGGCATGAAGGTCGGCGGCCGCCGCCAGCTGACCATCCCCGCGCACCTCGCGTACGGCGACCGCGGCGCCGGTGGCGGCCGGATCGCCCCGGGCGAGACGCTGATCTTCGTCTGCGACCTCGTGGGCGTTGCCAAGCGCTGACCGAACCTGGTCGAAGGAGGGCCCGTGCTGTCCGCACGGGCCCTCCTCGCGTGACCGCCGCTGTTCAGGACGGCTCCGCTTCCCGCTCCGGCTTTTGCCCCGGCACCCCGGGGCGGTACGGTCATCGGTCGGAAGCACCATAGGGAAGGCGAAGGGCGTCGATGGCCATTGCCAAGGCCGAGCGGCTGATGAACCTCGCGCTGTGCCTGCTCGGCACACGCCGGCCGCTCAGCAAGCGCGAGCTGCGCGACTCCATCGAGGCGTACGTCGAGGCCGCCAGGCCGGAGCGGGGCGCGGTGGGCAGCGACGACTCCTTCAACCGCATGTTCGAGCGGGACAAGGACGACCTGCGCGAGCTGGGCCTGGTCATCGAGACCGTGGAGAACCTCGACGGCGAGGTCGGCTATCTCGCCCGCCGCGACAGCAACCGCCTGCCTCCCATCACCCTGGACGCCGAGGAGGCCGCCGCCCTGGGCCTGGCCGCCAAGGTCTGGCAGCAGGCCCGCCTGGCCGGCGCGGCCAGCGGCGCCCTGCAGAAGCTGCGCGCCGCCGGGCTCCCCGAGGACGTCGACCCCTACGAGGCGCACGGCGCCCTGGAGCCGCGCATCCCGGTGCACGAGGCCGCCTTCGAACCGCTGATGCTGGCCTGCCGCGACCGCCGCCCCGTGGTCTTCGACTACCGCAAGGCCTCCGCCGCCCGCCCCGAGCCCCGGCACGTCGAGCCCTGGGCGCTGGAGTGCTGGCGCGGCCACTGGTACCTGGCCGGCTTCGACCGGGACCGGGGCGCCGAACGCGTCTTCCGGCTCTCCCGGATCACCGGCCGGGTGCGCTCCCGCGGCACCGGCTTCACCGCGCCCGTGCCCGACGTGGTCACCGTGCGCGAGACCGTCGCGAGCTGGGCGGGCGAGATCACCGACCGCTCGGCGCTGATCCGGCTGCGCACCGGATCCGGATACCCCCTCCGGGCGAAGGCCACCGCGGTCCGGGAACTCGGCGACGGCTGGGACGAGTTGGAAATTCCGTACGGGCACGGACTGGACGCCTGGCTGGTGGAGTTCGGGCCGGACGCGGTGGTCGTGGAGCCGGCCGAGCTGCGCGCGGACGTGGTGGACCGGCTGCGTGCCGTGGCCAAGGGCTGAGGGGGAGCGGAGCACACCATGGCAGGCAAACCGGTCAGGCCCGTGAACGCCATCGACCAGACCCGGCGGATGCTCTCCCTGGTCACCTACCTGAGGGAGCGCCCCGGCGCCAGGATCGCGGACGTGGCGCGTGCCTTCGGCATCACCGAGGACGAGCTGGTCTCCGACCTCGATCTGCTGCCCATGTGCGGCACCAGCTTCCGCGGCGGCGACCTGCTGGACATCGACACCGACGGCGAGCGCATCTGGTGGCACAACCCGGCCGCGCTCGGCGAGGAGGCGGCCGAGCCGCTCCGGCTCGCCGCCGACGAGGCCACGGCCCTGCTGGTGGCCGCCCGCGCGGTGTCCACCCTGCCGGGCCTCAGAGAGGGCGACCGCCAGGCGCTGCTGCGGGCGACGGCCAAGGTGGAGACCGCGGCCGGGGAAGCGGCCGGTGCCAGCGCCCGGCTGTCGGTGACCTTCGAGTCGGAGGGCGGGGTCTTCGCCGACGTCGACCGCGCGATCTCCGAGCGCCGCCGGCTGTGGATCCGCTACTACTCACCCGCGCGCGACGAGATCACCGAGCGGGAGATCGACCCCATCCGCCTGGTCAGCGTCGGCCACACCTACGTGGAGGCCTGGTGCCGCCGCTCCGAGGCGCGCCGCACCTTCCGGCTGGACCGGGTCGCCGAGATCAGGATCCTGGACGAGCCGTCCGCGCCGCCCGAGATGGAGCTGCGGGACCTGTCCGAGGCCCTGGTGCAGCCGGCCGCCGAGGACCCGGAGGTGGTCATCGAGGTCGGCCCCGGCGGCCGCTGGGTGGCCGAGTACTACCCGCACGACAGCGCCGATGAGCTTCCCGACGGCGGCCTGCGTATCACTCTGCGTACCCCCGATCCGGCCTCGCTGAGACGGCTGGCCCTGCGCCTCGGCCGTGACGGCCGGATCGTCTCGCCGCCCGACCTGGCCGACAGCGCCCGCCGGGCGGCCCGCGAGGCACTGGCGGCGTACGACACGGACACCCCGCCGGTGCGCGGTGGTGCCGACGACCGGCGTGACGACAGGCAGGAGCGGGAGCGTTGAGCGAGTCTCCGGTGTCCGGTGCGGGCCAGGCCACGAGGGGCGCGAGGGAGGCCGGCGCCCAGATGACGGTGGCGTCCGCCTTCGCCGGGATGAGAAGAGCGGTCCCGGTGCTGTTCCGGGCCGGCTGCCCCGACTGCCGGGGCCGTTTCGAACTCGCCGCGGGCGCCCTGCGCCTGGCCATAGGTGCCACGAGCCGTACGACGTTCTACTCCTTCACCTGCCCCGACTGCGGTGCTTCGGTGCGCAAGCCCGCGGGGGAGCGGATCGTCGAACTGCTCACCGGTGGCGGCGTCCGCACCCTGCGGCTGCACTCCACGCTGTAGGACCGTCTAAGGTCGACGTCATGTTCTGGCCGATGTTCGCGGTAGCCGTGGGTTTTCTGACACTCGCCGTGCTGGGGGTGCTCGCCGTGCGGGTCTTCCTCGAGGCACGGCGTCTGGGGCAGCAGGTCGCCGACTCCGCGCGCCGTATCAACCGGGCCGCCGAGGACCTGGAGCGGGCGGCGGTGAGCGCGGCCCGCGCCGTGGACACCCTGTGACGGTCACGACCCCGAGAGTCTGGTAAGGGAAACGGTTTGGGCCACTTCGCCCTGTCATGCTGGGTGGCGGGGCGGGTACGCTGCTGATCGCGGTGCGAATAACGAGGCGCGTGCCGCGGACCGGGAGTACGCACGGGGATTGCCTCACGTTCACCCCTGAGCGTTACGATCGCTGGCAGCACGATCGCTCGGACACGTGTCCGACTGGTCGGACAGCACCCACCCAGTCGCCTCGGTGAGAAGGTAAAGACTTATGTTCGGAAGGCTCGGAGCCCCCGAGATCATTCTCATCCTCGTCGTCATCGTCCTGCTGTTCGGCGCGAAGAAGCTTCCGGACATGGCGCGCTCGCTCGGCAAGTCCGCGCGCATCCTCAAGAGCGAGGCCAAGGCGATGAAGGAAGAGGGCAACACCTCCGCCCCGGCGCCCGGCTCCAACGAGCAGCCTCCGTCCCAGCGCACCATCCAGGCGGCCCCCGGCGACGTGACCAGCTCGCGGCCGGTCAACGAGCCGTCGGACACCACCCAGCGCTGACGCAGGGCCGGAGCACTCCGGCCCGCCGCACGAGATGAGGACGTGGGTTGCTCAAGTCTGCCCGCAAGAAGGAGAGAGATCCCGAGGGGCGGATGCCTCTCGCGGATCATCTTCGTGAGCTCCGCAACCGGCTCGCGAAGGCCATGCTGGCCATCGTCGTCGTGACGATCGTCGCCGCCTTCTTCTACAACGACATCATCAACTTCCTGACCAAGCCGATCCTCGACTCGGTGGGCTGTCGGGAGAGCTTCGAGCAACTGGCGAAGTCCTCGGCCAGGCACCAGTGCGCGGAGATCACCATCAACGGGCTCCTCGCCCCGTTCACCCTGGCGCTCCAGGTCTCGCTGATGGCAGGCGTCGTGCTCGCCTCGCCGGTCTGGCTCTACCAGCTCTGGGCCTTCGTCGCGCCCGGCCTGCACCGGCACGAGAAGAAGTACGCCTACGCGTTCGTCTTCACCGGTGCCCCGCTGTTCTTCGCCGGCGCCTTCTTCGCGTACAAGGTGCTGCCGACCACCGCCAAGGTGCTGATCGACTTCACACCCAACGGCGCCATCCGGAACCTGCTGCCGCTGGACGACCTGCTCCAGTTGGTCACCCGCATGGTGATCGTCTTCGGCCTCTCCTTCGAGCTGCCCCTGCTGCTGATCATGCTCAACCTCACCGGGGTGCTGGGCGGCAGGCGGATGCTCGGCTGGTGGCGCGCGATGATCCTCGGCATCACGGTCTTCGCGGCCGTCGCGACGCCGAGCACCGACCCGCTCTCCATGCTGGCCCTCGCCGGACCGATCTGGGTGCTGTACTTCGGCGCGGTCGGCTTCTCCCTGCTCAACGACAAGCGCAGGCGTCGCCGTGAGGCCGCCGGCCCCGCCGACGACGAGGCCTCCGAGCTGGATCTGACGCCCGAGGACATCGGCGAGGTCCAGCCCGTCCCGGCCGCCCCCACGGTGCCCGAGCAGGCGAGCGTGGAGCGGGTCAACGGCTACGACGACGTGACCTGACCCCACACCCGCAGCGCCGCCGGTGCCCCCGTTCCCGAGGACGGGGGCACTTCCCGTCCGTGCCCGCATCCGCGCTGCCGCTCAGCGCACGATCGGGATAATGATCGTCCTGTTGTCAGCGGGGCCCGGTACGCTCGAAAGCACGATGACAGAGGACCTCTCACCGGCCGAGCGGTACGCGGCCGCCCGTCTGCGGGCTGCCGAGCAGGCCACCGCGCTCGCGTCCTTCCGCGAGATGTACGACTTCGGCCTCGACCCCTTCCAGATCGAGGCCTGCCAGGCGCTCGAGGCCGGGAAGGGTGTGCTGGTGGCCGCCCCCACCGGCTCGGGCAAGACGATCGTGGGCGAGTTCGCCGTCCACCTCGCCCTGCTGCAGGGCAAGAAGTGCTTCTACACCACGCCCATCAAGGCGCTGTCCAACCAGAAATACGCCGACCTGTGCCGGCGCTACGGCGCGGCAAAGGTCGGCCTGCTCACCGGCGACAACAGCGTGAACTCCGACGCCCCGGTGGTCGTGATGACCACCGAGGTGCTGCGGAACATGCTGTACGCCGGCTCGCAGACCCTCCTCGGCCTCGGCTACGTGGTCATGGACGAGGTGCACTACCTCTCCGACCGCTTCCGCGGCGCCGTCTGGGAGGAAGTGATCATCCATCTCCCGGAGTCGGTGACCCTGGTGTCGCTGTCGGCGACCGTGTCCAACGCCGAGGAGTTCGGTGACTGGCTGGACACCGTCCGCGGCGACACCGAGGTGATCGTCTCCGAGCACCGGCCCGTGCCGCTGTTCCAGCACGTGCTCGCCGGGCGCCGGATGTACGACCTGTTCGAGGAGGGCGAGGGCAACAAGAAGGCCGTCAACCCCGATCTCGCCCGGCTCGCCCGCATGGAGGCGAGCCGGCCCTCGTACCAGGACCGGCGGCGCGGGCGCGCGATGCGCGAGGCCGACCGGGAGCGGGAACGCAGACAGCGCTCCCGGGTGTGGACGCCGGGCCGGCCCGAGGTCATCGAGCGCCTCGACGCCGAGGGCCTGCTGCCCGCCATCACCTTCATCTTCAGCCGGGCCGCCTGTGAGGCGGCCGTCCAGCAGTGCCTGTACGCGGGCCTCCGGCTCAACGACGACGAGGCCCGGGAACAGGTGCGGGCCCTCGTCGAGGAGCGCACCGCCGCCATCCCGACGGAGGACCTGCACGTCCTCGGGTACTACGAGTGGCTGGAGGGCCTGGAGCGCGGGATCGCCGCCCACCACGCGGGCATGCTGCCGACCTTCAAGGAGGTCGTGGAGGAACTGTTCGTACGCGGGCTGGTCAAGGCCGTGTTCGCGACCGAGACGCTCGCGCTCGGCATCAACATGCCCGCCCGTTCGGTGGTGCTGGAGAAGCTCGTCAAGTGGAACGGCGAGCAGCACGCCGACATCACCCCCGGTGAGTACACGCAGCTCACCGGCCGGGCCGGCCGCCGGGGCATCGACGTCGAGGGTCACGCGGTCGTGCTGTGGCAGCGCGGCATGAGCCCCGAGCACCTGGCCGGTCTCGCCGGCACGCGTACGTACCCGCTGCGCTCCAGCTTCAAGCCGTCGTACAACATGGCGGTCAATCTGGTCGAGCAGTTCGGCCGGCACCGCTCCCGCGAACTGCTGGAGACCTCCTTCGCGCAGTTCCAGGCCGACAAGTCGGTCGTCGGGATCTCCCGGCAGGTGCAGCGCAACGAGGAGGGCCTGGACGGCTACAAGGCCTCCATGACCTGCCACCTCGGAGACTTCGAGGAGTACGCGCGACTGCGCCGCGAGCTGAAGGACCGGGAGACCGAACTGGCCCGGCAGGGCGCCAGCCAGCGGCGCGCCGAGGCCGCCGTCGCCCTGGAGAGGCTCAAGCCGGGCGACGTCATCCACGTGCCCGCCGGCAAGTACGCGGGCCTGGCGCTGGTGCTGGACCCGGGCCTGCCCGCCGGGCGTTCCAACGGCCACCGGGGCTTCGACCACCACGACGGTCCGCGCCCGCTGGTGCTGACGGCCGAACGGCAGGTCAAGCGGCTGGCGTCGATGGACTTCCCGGTGCCGGTCGAGCCGCTGGACCGGATGCGGATCCCGAAGTCCTTCAACCCGCGCTCCCCGCAGTCCCGGCGGGATCTGGCCTCGGCGCTGCGCACCAAGGCCGGGCACATCCCGCCGGAGCGGGCCCGCAAGAGGCGTGCGCAGGCCGCCGACGATCGGGAGATCGCCCGGCTGCGCACGGCGATCCGCGCGCATCCCTGCCACGGCTGCGACGACCGCGAGGACCACGCCCGCTGGGCCGAGCGCTACCACCGCCTGCTGCGTGACACCTCGCAGCTCGAGCGCCGGATCGAGGGCCGTACGAACACCATCGCGCGGACCTTCGACCGGATCGTGGCGCTGCTCACCGAGCTGGACTACCTGCGCGGCGACGAGGTCACCGAGCACGGCAGGCGGCTCGCCCGGCTCTACGGCGAACTGGACCTGCTGGCCAGCGAATGCCTGCGCGAGGGCGTCTGGGAGGACCTCGCCCCGGCCGAACTCGCCGCCTGCGTCTCGGCGCTGGTGTACGAGGCCCGGATGAGCGACGACGCGACGGCGCCCAAGCTGCCCTCCGGCAGGGCGAAGGCCGCCCTCGGCGAGATGGTCAGGATCTGGGGGCGGCTGGACGCCGTCGAGGAGGAGTTCCGGATCAACCAGACCGAGGGCGTCGGCCAGCGCGAGCCGGACCTCGGCTTCGCCTGGGCCGCCTACATGTGGGCCTCCGGCAAGGGCCTCGACGAGGTGCTGCGCGAGGCGGAGATGCCGGCGGGCGACTTCGTGCGCTGGTGCAAGCAGGTGATCGACGTGCTCGGGCAGATCTCCGCCGCAGCGCCCGTCGAGGGCTCGACCGTGGCGAAGGCCGCGCGCAAGGCCGTGGACCAGCTCCTGCGAGGCGTGGTGGCCTACTCGTCGGTGGGCTGAGCCCGCCCGCGCGGGACGCGCCCCCCCCGAGCCGGTCGCGTCCCGCGCCGAAACCCCTCATTCACTCGTCACGGTGAGTGGGTTTCGCGTGCCCGTACGCCATCACGGATGGTGTTCGAACAAACGCACAGCGTGTAAATGGAGCCGAGAGTACTCCTGTTGTAGGGGTGAATTCAGGTGCTTGCCGAATATGACACGGCGATGATCCGGTCGGACTAAGCTCGCCCGCGACGCACCGAGTTGAGCCAAATCGTGCGCCTGTTCCCAAACATCCCGAAGGTCCCGTTGGTTCGGTGAATCTTCCCCGTGCAAGCTCCCCCGACACCCAGCCGACTCGTCTCAGAAGGCATCCATGGTGAGTGTTCGAAAGCCTCCCGGTGGCCGTGAACTTCCCTTCGCGCGCGTGCTGTTGCCGCCGGCCATAGTGATGGCAGGGGCGACCGGGGCCGCCGCCGCCCTGGTTCCGGCCTCCGCCCGGATCGCCGTCGTCGGGTGCGGGACCGTGGCCCTGCTGTTGATCCTCGCCCTGGCCGCGGAGATCGTCCGCCGGAGCCGCGTGCTCCGCGAGACACAGGCCGAACACGCCCGTCACTCCGCGTATATGGAGCACCGCCTCGCCACCCACGACGCGGAGATCGTCCGGCTCGGCACCCAGGTCCTGCCCACCGCGCTGCTCCACCTCCGCGCCGGAGAGCCGCTCCGGGAGGTGATGCGCAAGGTCGTCGACAACGACCCCGAACTGCGTCACCTTCCCGAGTCGCAGCGCACGCTGCTGCAAACGGCACTGCGCGGCGCCGACCACGAGATCTCGATGCGCGACGCCACGGAGCGCTCCTTCGTCAGCATCGCCCGCCGCGTCCAGGCCATCGTCCACCAGCAGGCCTACGAACTGCGCGAGATGGAGGAGGACCACGGCCGCAACCCCGAGGTCTTCGACGACCTGTTGCGCATCGACCACGGCACCGCCCTGATCGGCCGCCTCGCCGACTCCATCTCCGTGCTCGGCGGCGGTCGGCCCGGCCGCCAGTGGCCCCTGCCCGTGTCGCTGTACAGCGTCCTGCGCGGCGCGATGTCCCGGATCCTGGAGTACCGGCGCATCGACCTGAACTCCATCGTCAACATCAACATCAAGGGCACCGCCGTGGAGCCCATCATCCACGCCGCCGCCGAACTGCTCGACAACGCCACCCGCTACTCGCCGCCGTCGACCAAGGTGCACGTCACCGCCGTCGAGGTGCAGGCCGGACTCGCCATCGAGATCGAGGACGCCGGGGTCAGCCTCAGCGAGGAGTCCCGGGCCCGCATCGAGAAGGCGATCACCGACGCCATGGCGGCCGACGACGCCCACAACCTGGGCGAGAGCCCGCGCCTCGGACTCGCCGTCGTCGGCCGGCTCTGCAAGGCGTTCGACATGCAGGTCTCGCTGCGCGCCTCCGCCTACGGCGGCGTCCGGGCGATCCTCGTCGTGCCGCGCGTGATGACCACCACGGAGCCCGGCGTCGGCGCCGCCCACGGCATCGGTGCCACCGCCGTGCCCATGCCCGAACTCGGCGCCGTGGAGGGCCCCAAGCGCCCGCCCAAGAAGCGCCGCCCCACCAGCCCCCGCATCCCCGCCGGGATCTCCATGGAGGACGACGTCCCCGAGGTCACCGAGTGGACGGCGGGCGGCCTGCCGCAGCGCCGCAGCCGGGTGAAGACCCCGCTCAGCCGGCGGATCGCCGAACAGGCCGCCATCGAGCGCGCCGAGCGCGAGGGCAGGCCCACCGTCTGGTCCCAGCCGGCGCCCGAACCGGAACCCGAGCCCGAGATCGACCCCGAGCTCCAGAAGCTGAAGGACCGGCCGCCGGGCATGTGGGTCGACGCCTTCTGGGACGGCCTGAAGAAGGGCATGCCCGAGGGCGCCACCGCGGCCGAGCTGACCGACTTCACCCGGAACCCGACCGCTTACCTGCACCTGATCGACGATTCGGCAGGCCCCACCGAGGCCGACGACGAGGGGAACCCCAAGTGATCCAGCAGCGAGGCAACATCGACTGGATGCTCAAGCAGCTCAATGACGGCGTCCCGGGCATCCAGATGATCGTGGTCCTCTCCGCCGACGGACTGCGCATCGCCCGGCACGGCGGCGACCCCGACGCCGCCGACCGGGTGGCCGCCGCCTGCGCGGGACTGCAGAGCCTGGCCAGTGCCATCACCCAGGAGATCGAGGGCAGCGGTGACATGAAGCTCGTCGTCATCGAGATCGACGGCGGCTACTTCTACCTCATGAACGCCGGCGCCAACGCCTTCCTCGCGGTGCTCGCCGACGTGACCTGCGAACCGGGCCGGATGAGCGGCATGATGCGCGACCTCGTCGTCCGGATCGGCACCCACCTGACGAGCCCGCCCCGTCGGAACGGGCAGACCGTATGACTGCTCCGCGCCGCAGAAGCCGCCGGCCACCGCGACCGCCGTCACCCCCGCCGCCCCCGCTCCCGGCGAAAGCGGCGGACGGCCCCGACCGGCCCCCCGAGCGGCTGTACACCATCGCAGGTTCCGCCGACGGCGCCCGGGCCGAACTCGACCTGGTGACGCTGATCGTGGCGCACTCCGCGCCGACACCGTCCGCCTCCCCCGAGCAGGCGGCGGTGCTCCGGCTCTGCACCGCGCCGCTGTCCGTGGCCGAACTCTCCGCCTACCTCAAGCTGCCGTTCAGCGCGACGACCGTCCTGCTCACCGAGCTGATCACGGCCGAACTGGTGCAGGCGCGCGCCCCGATCGTCCGCCAGGCGCTCCCCGACCGTTCACTCCTCGAAGCGGTGATGCATGGACTTCAACGGCTCTGACACCATCCCCGGCCCGCGCACCGAGGACCATCTGCCGCAGACGGCCCAGGCCGCGGTGAAGATCGTGATCGTGGGCGGGTTCGGCGTCGGCAAGACCACGATGGTCGGCTCGGTCAGCGACATCAGGCCGCTGACCACCGAGGAGACCATGACCCAGGCCGGCATCGGGGTCGACGACAACTACGGCTCCGACACCAAGACGGCCACCACCGTGGCGATGGACTTCGGCCGCATCGGCATCACCGACAAGCTGGTGCTGTACCTGTTCGGCACCCCCGGCCAGGAGCGCTTCTGGTTCCTGTGGAACGGCCTGTTCGAAGGCGCGCTCGGCGCGGTCGTCCTCGTCGACACCCGGCGTCTGGAAGTGAGCTTCGACGTCATGGGACGGCTGGAGGAACGCGGCGTGCCCTTCGTCGTGGCCGTCAACACCTTCCCGGACGCGCCCCGTTACCCGATCGAGGAACTGCGCACCGCGCTGGACCTGGCCCCGGAAATCCCGATCATCGACTGCGACGTGCGCCGGCGGGCCTCCAGCAAGGACGTGCTGATGACCCTGATGCGCTTCCTGCACTCCCTGGCCCTGTCCGGCGCCCTCCGCTGACCCGTGTCCGCCCGACCCCCACACCATCCGTTCCGGAGCTGCACCGTGACGTCTGAACCCCAGTCCCTGACCGGCACCGAACCCACCTCCGGCCCGCCGCCCGGCTGCCCGGCGCACGGCCTCGGCCCCGGCGAGGCGCACCGGATCCACGGCCCCGACGCCGAGGACCTGGGCGACCTGTACGAGCACCTGCGGGAGCTGCACGGCGCCGTGGCGCCCGTACTGCTCCACGACGACGTACCGATGTGGGTGGTACTCGGCCACGCCGAGAACCTGCAGATGGTGCGCAGCCCCTCGCAGTACACCCGCGACAGCCGGATCTGGTCCCCGCTGCTCCAGGACCAGGTCAAGCCCGACCACCCGCTCATGCCGCACATCGCCTGGCAGCCCATCTGTTCGCACGCCGAGGGCGACGAGCACCAGCGGCTGCGCGCGGCGGTCACCGGCGCCATGGCCCCCATCGACCACCGCGGCCTGCGCCGCCACATCGGCCGCTACACCCAGGCCCTGGTCAACGACTTCTGCGAGCGCGGCCGGGCCGACCTGGTCTCCCAGTTCGCCGAGCACCTGCCGATGGCCGTGATGTGCGAGATCCTCGGCATGCCCGAGGAGTACGGCGACCGGATGGTGCAGGCCGCCCGCGACGCGCTCAAGGGCACCGAGACCGCCATCCAGAGCCACGCCTATGTCATGGAGGCGCTCGGCCGGCTCACCACCCGCCGCAGGGCCCGCCCCGAGGACGACTTCACCAGCCACCTCATCACCCACCCGGCGGGACTCACCGACGACGAGGTCCGCGAACACCTGCGGCTGGTCCTGTTCGCGGCCTACGAGGCCACCGTCAACCTCCTCTCCAACGCGCTGCGCATGGTGCTGACCGAGCCGGGCTTCCGCGCCCAGCTCAACGGCGGCCAGATGACGGTGCCCGAGGCCATCGAGCAGTCGCTGTGGGACGAGCCGCCGTTCAGCACCGTCCTCGGCTACTTCGCCAAGCAGGACACGGAGTTGGGCGGGCGGCGCATCCGCCGGGGCGATGGGCTGCTCTTCGCGCCCGCCCCGGGCAACGTCGATCCGCGGGTGCGCCCCGACCTCTCCGCCGGCATGCAGGGCAACCGGTCCCACCTGGCGTTCGGCGGCGGCCCGCACGAGTGCCCCGGCCAGGACATCGGCCGGGCCATCGCCGACGTCGGGGTGGACGCGCTGCTGATGCGGCTGCCCGACGTCCAGCTGGACTGCGCCGAGGAGGAGCTGCGCTGGCGCTCCTCGATCGCCTCCCGGCACCTCGTGTCGCTGCCGGTGCGCTTCGAGCCCAAGGCCCAGCAGGACGCGAGCCTGCCGCCCAGCCCGTCGACCGTCCCGCCGCAGCGCTCCGGCCCACCGGTCGTCACCGCGTACAGTGAACCGCTCCCCGCCGCCGCACCCCGGCCGCCGGTTCCGGCCCCGGTTCCCCCCGCCGTTCCCGCCCCCGCGGCGCCGGAACCGTCCCGCCGCGAGAGCATGTGGCAACGGCTGATGCGGTGGTGGCGCGGGGAGTGAGCGAAGGCTCCCGTGGGAAGTGAAGGAGACCGCTACGGCTCCTGCCCGGCCCACCCGGCAGGGCAGGACCAGGCCCGCAGGGTCCGCCCGCTGACGAAGGCGTGCCGCGCGCCGGTCACCG
Organism: Streptomyces sp. NPDC041129; assembly: GCF_055592265.1. NCBI lineage: Bacteria > Bacillati > Actinomycetota > Actinomycetes > Kitasatosporales > Streptomycetaceae > Streptomyces > Streptomyces sp. NPDC041129. Next base: position 196,417 of record NZ_JBVIYV010000006.1, read on the forward strand.
GGTCGGTGAACTCCAGCCTCCGGGCCAGCAGTTGCAGCGGGCGCCGGAAGTCGCCGGGCGGTACGGGGCCGGTCACCTGTGGGTACAGCGGGTCGCCGAGGATGGGCACGCCCAGCGCGTTCAGATGGACCCGGAGCTGATGGGTCTGCCCGGTCTCCGGCAGCAGCCGGTACCGGCCCAGGCCGTCCCGGTGCGCGGCCAGCTCCACCCGGGTCACCGCGTTCGGCTCGCCCTCGACCTCCCGCGCGGCCTGCACCCCGCGCTCCTTGACGATCCGGCTGCGCACGGTACGGGGCAGCGCGAGCGCCGGGTCGTACGGCGCCACGGCCTCGTACTCCTTGCGCACCCGCCGGTCCCGGAACAGCGTCTGGTAGGCGCCGCGCTCCTCGGGCCGCACCGTGAACAGCACCAGACCGGCGGTGAGCCGGTCCAGGCGGTGCGCGGCGGTCAGTGCCGGAAGGGCCAGCTCGTCGCGGAGCCGGGCCAGCGCGGTCTGGGTGACGTGCGAGCCGCGCGGGGTCGTCGCGAGGAAGTGCGGCTTGTCGGCCACGACGATGTGCTCGTCCCGGTGCACCACCTCCAGCGGGAAGGGCACCGGTACCTCGGTGGGCAGCTCCCGGTGGAACCACACGAACATCCCCGGCCGGTAGGGCGCTTCCGGATCGACCGCCCGCCCGTCGGCGCCGACGAAGAGCCCCGCCTCGAACATGGCCTCGACGGTCCCGGGCCCGGCGCCCGTCAGCCGTGCCACGAGATGGTCCCGCACGGTCGCCCACGCCCCGTCGTGCGGCAGCCGCACCCGCACCGGGTCGACGCCGTGGCGCTGGGGGAGCGGGGCGGGCGGGGGCGGGGTACGGCGTCGCACGGGGTCAAGGGTACGAGCGCGGCGGAAGGCCCGGTCATCTCCGGCGGCGGGCCGGGGAGTCGCGGCCGGGGACGGTCGCGGTCAGCGGGCCGGGGTCAGGCGGCCGCCGCGCCGCCGCTCTCCTGCTCGGCCTCGATGCGGGCGTTCCACTCGCGCTTGGAGGCCTGCCAGCCGTCCTCGTTGTGGCCGAGGCGCCAGTAGCCGGAGATCGACAGGTCCTCGCGCGGGATCCGCAGCTCGACCCGGAGCATCCGCCGCAGCTCCTTCACGAACGCCGCCTCGCCGTGCACGAACGCGTGCGGCCGGCCCTCGGGGAACTCCAGCGCCCGTACCGCCTCGAGCAGGGCCTGGCCCACCGGCCGGTTCCCGCGGTGCAGCCAGACGACCTCCACATCGGAGTCGATCTTCTGCTCCTCCGTGGGACCCGACACCTCCACGAAGGCGTGCGCCCGGGCGCCGGCCGGCAGCGTCTCCAGGGCACGGGCGATCGCGGGCAGCGCGCTCTCGTCGCCGGCCAGCAGATGCCAGTCGGCATCCGGCTCGGGGGCGTAGGCGCCGCCGGGGCCGATGAAGCGCACGATGTCACCGGGGCGTGCCCGCGTGGCCCAGGGCCCGGCCAGCCCCTCGTCGCCGTGGATCACGAAGTCCAGCGTCAGCTCACGCTGTCCGGGATCCCAGGCGCGCACGGTGTACGTCCGGGTCACCGGCCACTGCTCACGCGGGAACTCGGCCCGGACGCGCTCCAGGTCGAAGGGCTCGGGATAGGTGACGCCCTCGGGGCCGAACAGCAGCTTCACATAGTGGTCGGTGCAGGTGTCCGCGGCGAACCCGGCGAGACCCTCGCCGCCGAGCACCACGCGCTGCATGTGCGGGGTCAGCCGCTCGGTCCGCACCACCTGGGCGGTATAGGGCTTGCGCGGCTTTCGTCCCGGACGCTCTGCCATCACGGCCTCCTGCTGCATTGGTTAGGGTAACCTAAGTTAGCATCACGTACCGAGCGTCGTCAGCAGCCGCCCGAGGGAGCCGCCCAGTCCCCAGCGCGCCGCCAGCGCCTCGAGGCCCGCCGGATCGCGCGGGGTGCGCGGCAGGGCGGTCTCGACGTCCGGCAGCGGGACGTCACCGGCCACCCGCACCACCTTCGGCGCGACCGCGACGTACGGCCGGGCCTCGGTCAGCCGCTTGCGCTGCGACGGCGTGAGCTTCGCCCGCGGGTCGTCGACCGCCGCCATGATCCCCGCCAGGTCGCCGAACTCGGCGAGCAGCTTGGCGGCCGTCTTCTCGCCGATCCCGGGTACGCCCGGCAGGCCGTCGCTCGGGTCGCCGCGCAGTAGCGCCAGATCCGCGTACCCCCGCCCGTCGACCCCATACTTCTCCCGCAGCACCGCCTCGTCGGTCAGCTGCAGCGTGCCGACGCCCTTCAGCGGGTAGAGCACCCGGACGCCGCGCTCGTCGTCGACGAGCTGGTACAGGTCGCGGTCGCCGGTGACGATGTCCACTGAGCCGCCCGCCCGCGCGGTGAACGTGCCGATCACGTCGTCGGCCTCGTAACCCGCGACCCCCACCCGGGCGATGCCGATGGCGTCCAGCACTGCCTCGATGACCGGCACCTGCGGGGAGAGCGTGTCCGGCACCTCCTCCTCGTCCGGCGCGCCCTCGTGCTCCGCGGCGACCCGGTGTGCCTTGTACGTCGGGATCAGGTCCACCCGCCACTGCGGCCGCCAGTCGGCGTCCATGCAGGCCACCAGCCGCTGCGGCCGGTGGTCCTTCACCAGCCGGTCGATGAAGTCCAGCAGGCCGCGCACGGCGTTCACGGGGGTGCCGTCCGGCGCCCGCACGGAGTCCGGCACGCCGAAGTAGGCGCGGAAGTAGAGCGAGGCGGTGTCGAGGAGCATGAGTCGTCCGGTCACGCTCGCATCATGCCGTACGGCACTGACACGGCCCCGTTGTGACCTAAGGCACTTAAAAGTTTGACCAATCGGGATCTGGGGAGGCGCGGCTTCTGTCATGTACGGCCGAGACGAGAGGCACGCGTGCAACCAAGGCTTGAGGCCGAGCACCTGTTCAAGGTGTTCGGCAGACGACCGGACCAGGCAGTGGCGAAGCTGCGCGAGAGCACCGACCGGGAGGGACTGCGCGCCGACGGCACCACCGCCGCGGTGATCGACGCCTCCTTCCAGGTCGAGGCGGGCGAGATATTCGTCGTCATGGGTCTGTCGGGCTCCGGCAAGTCCACCCTGCTCCGGATGCTCAACGGTCTGCTCGAGCCGACCGCCGGCCGCGTCCGCTTCGACGGCCAGGACCTGACCGGGCTCAGCGACCGTGAACTGCGCGAACTGCGCTCGAAGAAGATCAGCATGGTCTTCCAGCACTTCGCGCTCTTCCCGCACCGCAGCGTCCGTGACAACGCCGCCTACGGCCTGTCCGTGCAGGGCGTGCCCCGCGCCGAGCGCGAGCGCCGCGCCGACGAGGCGCTCGCCCTGTGCGGTCTGGCCGGCTGGGAGGCCTCCTGGCCCGACGAGCTGTCCGGCGGCATGCAGCAGCGCGTCGGGCTCGCCCGCGCCCTGGCCACCGACGCGGACCTGCTGCTGATGGACGAGTCCTTCAGCGCCCTGGACCCGCTGATCCGCCGCGACATGCAGGACCAGTTGCTGGAGCTGCAGAAGACCCTGAAGAAGACGATCGTCTTCATCACCCACGACCTCAACGAGGCCATGCGCCTCGGCGACCGCATCGCCGTCATGCGCGACGGCCGGATCGTCCAGACCGGCACCGCCGAGGACATCCTGCTGCGCCCGGCGGACGACTACGTCGCCTCCTTCATCAAGGACGTCGACCGCTCCCGGGTGCTGACCGCCGCCGCGGTGATGGACACCGACGTCCGCGGCGACGAGGCCGACTGCGGCTGCGAGACGGCCGCCCCCGGCACGCCCTTCACCGAGCTGTGCGCGATCAGCGCCCGGCTCAGCCACCCCGTCGCCGTCCTGGACGCCGGCCGCGAGCTCGTCGGCGTCGTGCCGCGGCAGCGCCTGGTCGGCCTCCTCGGCGACGAACAGGGCGACCCCGCCGCCTGCGGCGACCACAACGGCGGAAAGGTGATCGCCCGTGCCTAGGATCCGTCTCGGCGACTGGGTCGACTCCGGTGTCAACTGGCTCGTCGACCACCTCTCCTGGCTCTTCGACGCGATCCGCGCGGTCATGGAGGGCATGTACGACGGCATCGACGCCGTCCTCGCCGCCCCCGAGCCGCTGCTCATGGCCGGCATCCTCGGGGTGATCGCCTGGTGGCTGCGCGGGCTGCTCGGCGGAGTCCTCGCCTTCGCCGGGTTCGCCCTGGTCGACTCGCTGGACCTGTGGGACCGGGCGATGTCCACGCTGGCCCTCGTCCTGGTGGCCACGGTGATCGCCCTGGTGATCTCCATCCCGCTGGGCATCTGGGCCGCCCGCTCCAAGGCGGTCAGCGCGGCCGTGCGGCCCGTCCTGGACCTGCTCCAGACGATGCCGTCGATGGTCCTGCTGATCCCCGCGATGCTCTTCTTCGGCCTCGGCACCGCCGCCGGTGTCGTCGCCACCCTGATCTTCGCGCTCGCCCCCGGCGTCCGCATGACCGAGCTGGGCATCCGGCAGGTCGACGCCGAACTGGTCGAGGCCGCCGAGGCCTTCGGCACCACGCCGCGCGACACCCTGTGGCGCGTGCAGCTGCCGCTGGCCCTGCCGACCATCATGGCCGGCGTCAACCAGGTGATCATGCTGGGCCTGTCCATGGTCGTCATCGCCGGCATGGTCGGCACCGGCGGCCTCGGCGGCGCGGTCAACGAGGCCATCGGCCAGCTCGACATCGGCTACGGCTTCGAGGCGGGCGTCGGCATCGTCGTCCTCGCCATCTACCTGGACCGGGTCACCAGTGCCCTCGGCACCCAGCTCTCCCCGCTCGGCCGCAGGGCCGCCGCCAAGACCCGGACGACGACCTGGTCGTACCGTCCGCGCCCGGTGGTCGCCGTCGCCGGTGTGGTCGCCCTCGCGCTCGTCGCGGGCGGTCTGGGCGTCTTCGGCTCCTCCGGCACCTCCGAGGCCTCCGGCACCGACATCGGCCGGGGCAAGGAGATCAACATCGGCTACATCCCCTGGGACGAGGGCATCGCCTCCACGTTCCTGTGGAAGGAGCTCCTGGAGCGGCGCGGCTTCAAGGTGAACACCACCCAGTACGCGGCCGGCCCCCTCTACACCGGCCTCGCCACCGGCCAGCTCGACTTCGAGACCGACTCCTGGCTGCCCACCACGCACGCCGAGTACTGGAAGAAGTACGGCGACAAGCTGGACGACCTCGGCAAGTGGTACGGCCCCACCTCCCTCGAGCTGAGCGTCCCGTCCTACGTGAAGGACGTGAACTCGCTGGCGGATTTGAAGGCCCACGCCTCCGAGTTCGGCGGCAGGATCGTCGGCATCGAGCCCAGCGCCGGCATGATGGGCCTGCTCAAGGACAAGGTCCTGGAGCGGTACGGTCTGCGGGGCGAGTACGAGGTCATCGACGGCTCCACGCCCGCGATGCTCGCCGAGCTCAAGCGCGCCTACGCCAAGAAGCAGCCGGTCGTCGTCACCCTGTGGTCGCCGCACTGGGCGTACAGCGACTACGACCTGAAGAAGCTGAAGGACCCCGCGGGCGCCTGGGGCAAGGGCGACGGGGTGCACACCCTCGCCCGCAAGGGCTTCGCCGCCGACAACCCCGAGGTCGGCGCCTGGCTCAAGAACTTCTCGATGACCGAGAAGCAGCTCACCGGTCTGGAGGCGCGGATCCAGAAGGCCGGCAAGGGCAAGGAGCAGGACGCCGTCCGCACCTGGCTGAAGCAGCACCCGGGCCAGGCCGACAAGTGGGCGCCGATCGACCGCAAGGGGCACGAGAGCCAGGCGGCCGGATGACCTGACCGTCCCGACCGCCGCCCGAGGGGTGGGCGTGGGGGGAAAGGGGGGGGGCGCGGGGAGGGAGGGGGGACTCCGGCGGGGGGGGGGGGGGACGAGGGGGGGGAGAGGGGGGGGACCAGA
>NZ_JBVIYV010000006.1:202328-472059 GCF_055592265.1 Streptomyces sp. NPDC041129
AGACTAACGCCGAGGGGGGAGGGCTAACGGGCACGTCCACGGACGTGCCCGCCGCGCCCACCCCTCGTCGGCTCTGCCGGGTCCCGGCACGGCCTCGTGGCCTCCCCCGACGCCCCCACGATCATCCACGGTAGGGATCCGGCCAACCACGGAGGGTCATGAACACCGCCCGGGCGGAACATCGGGGGCCGTCCGGGCCTTGGAACAAGGGAGACCCGTCCCGCACCGCGAGCCGTCGCCTGGCGTGAACCGTGGGGGTGCGGGCCCAACGGCGTGTCGGGGATGTGACAGGCGCGTGAAACGGTTTGCCGAACATGCGTAGGGTGCAGACAACTCTTCAGGGGACCGCCCGGCGACGGGCGCCCGGCCGGCGGCACGACGAGTGAAGGAGGGAGCCGGAGCGATGGGCGACCACAAAGAGCAGCAGCCCGTGCGGGTGGGCGCGGCCGTACGGCGGCGGCGTCGCGCGCTGGAGCTCACCCTCGCCGTCGTGGCCGAGCGCACCGGCCTCTCGGTGCCCTTCCTCAGCCAGGTCGAGAACGACAAGGCCCGCCCCAGCCGTGGCTCCCTGGAGAAGCTGGCCGACGCCCTGCGCACCACGGCGGTGGAACTCCTCGCCGCTGCCGACCCGGCGGCCAGCGTGGACGTCGTACGCGCCGAGCTCGTCACCGAGTCGGACTTCCTGCCGCGCACCCGCTCCCTGGTGCGCGGCCACCACCAGTTGCACGCCTCGGAGTTCACCGGCGACCACGACGCCGGCCGCGAGTTCCAGCACCGCAACGACGAGCTGATGTACGTCGCCGACGGCGCCGTCGAGATCGAGGCCGAGGGCCGCGCCTACCGCCTGGGCCGCGGCGACACCCTGTACCTGACCGGAGGGGTCCGGCACCGCTGGCGCGCGACGGTCCCGGACACCCGGGTGATCGTGGTGGCGGTCGCCGAGCACATCGAGGCCGTGCAGGACAGGGCGCGCTAGGACCCATGGTGCGCGTGGTCTCCCTGGTGCCCTCGCTGACCGAGGCGGTGGCCGAGACGCTGCCCGGTGTGCTGGCCGGGGTCACCGACTGGTGCACCCACCCGCCGGATCCCGGGACCGTCCGGATCGGCGGCACCAAGAACCCGGCCGTCGACCGGATCGTCGCCCTCGCCCCCGACCTGGTGATCGCCAACGAGGAGGAGAACCGCGCCCCCGACCTGGACGCCCTGCGCACGGCGGGTCTCGAGGTGCTGGTCACCGAGGTGCGGACGGTGCCCCAGGCCTTCCGCGAGCTGGACCGGGTGCTCACGGCGTGCGGCGCCCCGGCCCGGCCCCGCTGGCTGGACGAGGCGGAGGCGGCCTGGGCGGACCTGTCCGAACCCCCGGCCCCGAGGACGGCGGTCGTGCCCGTCTGGCGCCGCCCCTGGATGGTGCTGGGCCGGGACACCTTCGCGGGCGACGTGCTGGCCCGTCTCGGCGTGCACCACCTGTACGCCGGCCACCCCGACCGCTACCCCCGGGTGCCCCTGGCGGAGCTGGTGGCGGCGGACCCGGACCTGGTCGTCCTGCCGGACGAGCCCTACCGCTTCACCGCCGGGGACGGCCCAGAGGCCTTCCCCGAACTGCGCTGCGCACTGGTCAGCGGACGCCACCTGACCTGGTACGGACCGTCGCTGGCCGAGGCGCCGCGGGTGCTGGGCGGGGCGCTTCGGGCAGCTCACCGCTGAGCAGCCCCCGTACCGTCCCCGACGCCGCCGCCAGCCACGCGGCGGTCAGCAGGCCGTACAGCCCGGTGGCCAGCGCGTCGTACACCGCGAGCCCGGTGTGCCCGGCGAGGGAGGCGGCGCCGGTGACACAGGTGCCCACCGGGAAGGTGAACGCCCACCAGGTCATCGAGAAGCCCATGCCCCGCCGCCGGGCCCGCACCACGTGCGCCGAGGCGAGCGCCAGCCACAGCAGCGCGAACCCCATGACCGGCACCCCGTACAGCACCGCGAACACACCGAGGCCACGGTCGTAGGGCGCCGGTACGACCCCGGGGGCCGCGTCCGCGATCAGGCCGACCGCGGTGGTGGACTGCCCGAGCGGGCCGAGTACCAGGAACAGGCCCGGGGTGAGCGCGAGCGGCAGCGGGCCGGAGACGAGCGGACGGGCGAACACCAGCGGCAGTGTCGACAGCGTCGCCAGCAGGCTCAGCCCGAACATCGCGAAGCACCCCAGCAGCAGGGTCTCCCGCGGCTGCCCCGGCGGCAGCAGCGGCACGAGGCGCGGTCCGGCCGCGGCGGAGACCATCGGCGCGACGAGCGGCAGCAGCCAGACCGGGCCGGCCTCGCGGGGCTCGCCCCGGTGGTGCGCGGCCATCAGATACGGCACCGCGACGGCGGCAGCGAGCCCCACCGCCGTACCGGTGGTGAACAGGACGGCGTCGAGTGCCAGCGCGGGGCCGGTGCCGATCCAGTCCCGGCCCACCGTCGCCGCACCGCCGCCCACCGCCAGCAGCGCCATGGACAGACACCCGTAGAAGGGGGCCACTGCCGGGTCCAGGAGGTGGGCGCGGGCCCGGTCGCGGTGGTGCGTCCAGTGCCGGGCGCGGGCGGTCAGCAGGGCCACCAGCACGACGAGGGACAGTGCCCACAGCGCGGTGCACACCCCGCGCAGCCCGGGGACGTGCACGGGGAGGGCGGCACCCGCCGTACCGACGACCGAGGTTCCCATGACGGTGGCGTACCAGTCGGGGCCGAGGTGCCGGACCCGGGCGGCAGGGGCGGCGGGCAGGGAGGGGGCTGCGATGACCATGACCGTACGATCCCGCCGCCCGCCCCGGCCGACCAGGGAGTCCGGGTGTATGGGGGCATAAGCTGGTCTTATGAGCGAGCGGAACGCGACGGACGACGGCCTGCCCGGAGGCTCGCTGGCGCACCGGGTGCCCGACCTCGGCGCGCTGGAACTGCTGCTGGCCGTGGCGCGGCTGGGCAGCCTCGGCGCGGCGGCCCGGGAGGTGGGCATCACCCAGCCGGCCGCCAGCAGCCGGCTGCGCTCGATGGAGCGTCAACTCGGCGTGGCCCTGGTCGACCGCTCGCCGCGCGGTTCCCGGCTCACGGACGCGGGCGCCCTGGTGACGGACTGGGCCCGGCGGGTGGTCGAGGCGGCGGCGGCCTTCGACGCGGGCGCGCGGGCGCTGCGCGACCGGCGGGACTCCCGGCTGCGGGTCGCGGCGAGCATGACCATCGCCGAGTACCTGCTCCCGGGCTGGCTGCTCGCCCTGCACGCCGAGCGGCCCGACACCGCGGTGTCCCTGCTCGCGGGCAACTCGGCGAAGGTGGCGGAACTCCTCCTGGACGGCGAGGCGGACCTGGGCTTCGTGGAGGGCCTGACGATTCCCGCGGGCCTGGATTCGGCGGTGATCGCCCGGGACCGTCTGATCGTCGTCACGGCACCCGGCCACCCCTGGGCGCGCCGCCGGCGCCCACTCACCCCGCAGGAACTGGCGGCCACCCCGCTGATCCTGCGCGAACGCGGCTCCGGCACCCGCCAGGTGCTGGACACGGCGCTCGGCGGCCTGGCCAGGCCGCTGATAGAGCTGTCCTCCACCACGGCGGTGAAGGCCTCGGCGGTGAGCGGCGCCGGCCCGTCGGTGCTGAGCGAGCTGGCGGTGGGGGAGGAGCTGTCGATGCGGCGTCTGGTGCGCATCCCGGTCGAGGGCGTCGCCCTGCGCCGGGACCTGCGCGCGGTGTGGCCGACGGGACACCGGCCCACCGGACCGGCACGGGAACTGCTGTCGCTGACGCGGGGCTAGGCCGGCTTCGCCCGGATCGGGCGCCGGTCCGGCTCAGGACGTGGCGGCCCGTACCAGCGCCCGCACGACACGGGTGTCGTCCCCCATCTCCGGATGCCACTGGACCCCGAGCACCCACCCTTCCTCCGGTGGCAGCTCGACCGCCTCCACGGTCCCGTCCGCCGCGTGCGCGCAGGGCAGCAGCCCCGCGCCGAGCCGCTCCACCGCCTGATGGTGGTACGTCGGCACGGTCACCTCCTCCGGGACGATCCCGGCGTACAGGGTCCCGGGCACCGGCTTCACCGGATGCCCCCCGAAGACGCCGACCAGCTCCGCGTGCCCGTCCACGTGCTGCACGAGCGTTCCACCGAGGGCGACGTTGAGGAGCTGCATGCCCCGGCAGATCCCCAGCAGCGGCACCCCGGCGGCCAGCGCCGCCTCGATCAGGGCCAGTTCCCAGGCGTCCCGCTCCGGCGCGGGCGGCCCCGTACGGGGGGACCGCTCGGCGCCGTAGCACGCCGGGTCGACGTCCGGGCCGCCCGCGACGACCAGCCCGTCCAGCCGGGCCACCATGCCGGCGGCCCGCGCGGGCTCGTCCGGCGGCAGCATGGCGGCCAGCCCGCCGGCCCGCTGCACCAGCCGCGGATACGCGGCCGGCAGCAGCGCGGCCGCCAGCTCCCACACCCCCCACCGCGCACCCGGCTCCAGATACGTGCTCACACCGATCAGCGGCCGCACCGTCCCACCGCCCTTCCCGAAGCGCAAAGGTCCATCCGTGTACCTTTGCAGAGGCCGGTCATGCCAGAAACCCCCGCAGCAGCGCCGCCGTGCCCGCGCAGTGCTCGCGCATCATCTCCCGCGCCCCGTCCGCGTCCCCGTCCAGCACCGCCTCGACCAGCGCGGTGTGCTGCCGCTGCGAGTGCTCCAGGTTGCGCACCAGCAGCGGGATGCAGTCCAGCAGGTCGTTGACGCTCGCCCGCACCGCCGCGTACCGCGCGGCCAGCGACGGCGAACCGCACAGCTCGGCCAGCGTCAGGTGCAGCAGCGTGTCCCGCCGCCGGTAGTCGGCGAGCGGGGCCTCGTGGGTGCCGTGCAGGGCCTCGCGCAGCCGCCCGGCCCGCTCCGGGGTCAGCCCGTGCGCCGCGCACAGCCCCGCCGCGCCCACCTCCAGCACCTCACGGAAGCGCAGCACGTCCTCGATGTCCACCTCGGCGATCCGCCGCCGCAGCTCCTCCTCGCCGCCCGCGTCCGCGCGCGGCAGTACGAACGTCCCGCCGTACCGCCCGCGCCGCGACTCCACGAGGCCCTGGTCCTGCAGCACCTTCAGCACCTCGCGCAGCGTCACCCGGCTGATGCCGAGCCGCTCCGCCAGCTCCCGTTCGGCGGGCAGCCGCTCACCGCCCGGCACCAGACCGAGCCGTACCACCTGGAGGATCTGCTCCAGCGCCTCCTCGAAGCCGTTGCCCGCCCGCACCGGCCGCAGCACCGCAGCGAGCGGGCCGTCCGCCGTCCGTGCCCGCTCCCCCCGTGCGTCCGTTTCCCGCGGCATCCGGCCGTGCCCCCTTCCCAGGAAATGGTCCTGAGCAATACCTTATGGCTCCCGGTCCGGCCGAAAAAGTGCCGAACAGCCGAAGGAGGATCTCCCGTGGCAGACCGCACACCCCCACTGAGCGTCGAGGAGCTGCGCGCACTCGTCGCCGGCGGTGAGATCGACACGGTCGTCCTGGCCTTCCCCGACATGCAGGGGCGGCTGCAGGGCAAGCGGTTCGCCGCCCGCTTCTTCCTCGACGAGGTCCTGCACCACGGCACCGAGGGCTGCAACTACCTCCTCGCCGTGGACACCGAGATGAACACGGTCGACGGCTACGCGATGTCCTCCTGGGACCGCGGCTACGGCGACTTCGCCATGCACCCGGACCTCGCCACCCTGCGCCGCGTCCCGTGGCACCCCGGTACCGCCCTGCTCGTCGCCGACCTCGCCTGGAACGACGGCGCCCCGGTCGTCGCCGCGCCCCGCCAGGTCCTGCGCCGCCAGCTCGAGCGGCTCGCCGAGCTCGGCTACACCGCCCAGGCCGGTACCGAGCTGGAGTTCATCGTCTTCAAGGACAGCTACGAACAGGCCTGGGACGCTAACTACCAGGGCCTCACCCCGGCCAACCAGTACAACATCGACTACTCCATCCTCGGCACCGGCCGCGTCGAGCCCCTGCTGCGCCGGCTGCGCAACGACATGGCGGGCGCCGGCCTGACCGTGGAGTCCGCCAAGGGCGAGTGCAACCCGGGCCAGCACGAGATCGCCTTCCGCTACGACGAGGCCCTGGTCACCTGCGACCAGCACGCCCTGTACAAGACCGGAGCCAAGGAGATCGCCGCCCAGGAAGGTGTCTCGATCACCTTCATGGCCAAGTACGACGAGCGCGAGGGCAACTCCTGCCACATCCACCTCTCGCTCGCCGACGCCGACGGGAACAACGCCATGGCCGGACCCGACGGAATGTCCGACGTGATGCGGCACTTCCTCGCAGGCCAGCTCGCCGCCCTGCGCGACTTCTCCCTCCTCTACGCCCCCAACATCAACTCCTACAAGCGGTTCCAGCCCGGCTCCTTCGCCCCCACCGCCGTCGCCTGGGGCCACGACAACCGCACCTGCGCCCTCCGCGTGGTCGGCCACGGCCGCTCCCTGCGCTTCGAGAACCGCCTCCCCGGCGGCGACGTCAACCCCTACCTCGCCGTCGCCGGACTGGTCGCGGCCGGTCTGTACGGCGTCGAGCAGGGCCTCGAACTGCCCGAGCCCTGCCCCGGCAACGCCTACACCGCGGACTTCGAGCACGTGCCGACCACCCTGCGCGAGGCCGCCGAACTCTGGGAGAACAGCCCCGTGGCCAAGGCGGCCTTCGGCGACGAGGTCGTGGCCCACTACCTGAACATGGCCCGCGTCGAACTGGCCGCCTTCGACGCCGCCGTCACCGACTGGGAACTGCGCCGCTCCTTCGAACGCCTGTGATGCGAACGCCTGTGAAAGGTCCTCACGTGTCCGACCCGCACGAGCTGAAGGTCCTCAACCCCGCCACCGAAGAGGTCGTCGCCACCGTCCCCGCCGCCGGCGCACCGGACGTGGACGCCGCCGTCGCGCGGGCCGCGCGCGTCCAGCCGAAGTGGGCCGCGCTCCCGCCCGCCGACCGGGCCCGGCTGCTGCGCCGCTTCGCCGACACCGTCGACGGCCACATCGAGGAACTGGCCCGGCTGGAGGTCCGCGAGGCCGGGCACACCATCGCAAACGCCCGTTGGGAGGCCGGCAACGCCCGCGACCTGCTGCTGTACGCGGCCGGCGGCGCCGAGCGCCTCCTCGGCAGCCAGATCCCGGCGCCCGGCGGCTGGAACGTCACCTTCCACGAACCCCTCGGCGTCATCGGGGTGATCGCCCCCTGGAACTTCCCCATGCCCATCGCCGCCTGGGGCTCCTTCCCGGCGCTCGCCGCGGGCAACGCCGTCGTCCTCAAGCCCGCCGAGACCACCCCGCTCACCGCCCTCCGCCTCGCCGAACTCGCCCTGCAGGCGGGCCTTCCCGAGCACCTATTCCAGGTGCTTCCCGGGTACGGCCACACCGCCGGACGCGCGCTGGTCGACCACCCGGACGTCGCCAAGATCGTGTTCACGGGCTCCACGAGCACCGGCCGCGAGGTCATGGAGCGCTGCGCCCGGCTGGTCAAGCCCGTCACCCTGGAACTCGGCGGCAAGAGCCCGAACGTCGTCTTCGCCGACGCCGACCTCGAGGCCGCCCTCGACCCCCTCTCCTTCCTGGACAACGCCGGCCAGGACTGCTGCGCCCGCACCCGCGTCCTGGTCCAGGAACCGGTGTACGAGGAGGCCCGCGAATTCCTGGCCGGCGCCCTGGCCTCCGTGGTCGTGGGCGACCCGGCCGACGAGAAGACCCGGATGGGCCCCCTGATCTCCCGCCCGCAACTGGACCGGGTGCGGTCCTACGTCCCCGAGGACGCCCCTGCCCTGCGCGGCGTCGCCCCCGACGGCCCCGGCTTCTGGTTCCCGCCCACCGTGCTCACCGGCGAACGGCCCGACTCCCGGGCGGCGCGCGAGGAGATCTTCGGACCGGTCGCCGTCCTGCTGCCCTTCACCGACGAGGAGGACGCTGTCCGCCTCGCCGACGACACCCCCTACGGCCTGTCCGGCTCCATCTGGACCCGGGACGTCGGCCGCGCCCTGCGCGTCTCGCGCGCCGTCCGTGCGGGCAACCTGTCCGTCAACTCCCACTCCAGCGTCCGCTACTGGACCCCGTTCGGCGGCTTCAAGCAGTCCGGACTCGGCCGCGAACTCGGCCCCGACGCCCTGACCGCCTTCACCGAGACCAAGAACGTCTTCATCAGCACGGAGGGCCCCGCACAGTGAACGCAGAACACGTCTGCCGCCGCCTGGTCGGCCGTACCGCCGTCGTCACCGGAGCCGGCAGCGGCATCGGCCTCGCCAGTGCCCGTCGGCTCGCCTCCGAAGGCGCCCACGTCGTCTGCGGCGACGTCGACGAGGAGCGCGGCAAGGCCGCCGCCGACGAGACCGGCGGGCTCTTCGTGAAGGCCGACGTCACCGACCCCGGGCAGGTCGAGGCGCTGTTCGCGGCGGCCCACGACACCTACGGCAGCGTCGACGTCGCCTTCAACAACGCCGGGATCTCCCCGCCCGACGACGACTCCATCCTGGACACCGGCCTGGAGGCATGGAAGCGCGTCCAGGAGGTCAACCTCACCTCCGTCTACCTGTGCTGCAAGGCCGCCATCCCCTACATGCGGCGCCAGGGCCGGGGCTCCGTCATCAACACGGCGTCCTTCGTGGCCCGGATGGGAGCGGCCACCTCGCAGATCTCGTACACCGCCTCCAAGGGTGGCGTGCTGGCGATGTCCCGGGAGCTGGGCGTGCAGTTCGCCCGGGAGGGGATCAGGGTCAACGCCCTGTGCCCGGGCCCGGTCGACACCCCGCTGCTGCGGGAGCTGTTCGCCAAGGACCCGGAGCGCGCCGCGCGCCGCCTGGTGCACATCCCGGTCGGGCGGTTCGCCCGCGCCGAGGAGATCGCCGCCGCCGTCGCCTTCCTGGCCAGTGACGACTCCTCCTTCGTCAACGCCACCGACTTCCTGGTGGACGGCGGGATCTCGGGCGCGTACGTCACCCCCCTGTAAGGGGCAAAGGTGTACGGTCCGCGCGTATGCGACCACTTCTCGCGTGGACCCTGGCAGCGGCCGCCGCCCTGGCGGCCGCGCCCACCGCGCCGGCGGCGCGGCCCGAGTGCCCCCGGCTGACCACCTCCTGGCACGGCGACAACCGCGCCCGTCTGCAGCGCGTCATCGACGCCCGCGGCACCTGCTCCGGGCACACCGGCGCGGTCGCCGCGTTCGACTGGGACAACACGGTCACCAAGAACGACGTCACCGACGCCACCCTCTCCTGGGTCCTGCGCCACGACCGCCTGCCCCGGCCCGCTCGCTGGAAGGACACCAGCGCCTGGCTGACCGAGGCCGCCGACAAGGCCCTGACGGCCGCCTGCGGCACCGGTGCGGGCGCACCCCTGAACACCTCCGCGAAGCCCCGCTGCGCGGACGAGATCCTCGAGATCCGTGAGAACGCCACCACCATGAGCGGTGCCCGCGCCTTCGCGGGCCACTGGAACCACCGGCGCACGGTCCCGCAGTACGCCTGGGTCCCGCAGCTCTTCACCGGCCGCACCCCCGCCGAACTCGCCTCCTACGCCCGCGCCGCCCGCCGCGAGGCCCTGGCCGCCCCGGTCGGCGCGACCCGCGTCCTCGGCACCCACACCGTCCCCGCCTACGTCCGCCACTACGCCCAGCAGCGCGACCTCATCCGCACCCTGCGCCGGGCCGGATTCCGGGTCTACGTCGTCTCGGCGGGCGCCGAGCCCGTCACCGAGGTCTGGTCGAGGGGCGTCGGCGTGGACGCGGCGCACACGATCGCCATCCGCCCCGTCCTGGACCGCCGGGGCCGGATCACCACCCGGACCGAGGGCTGCGGCGGCGTCCCGGCGACCCGGGGAGCGGTGATCCCCTACATCGACGGCAAACGCTGCTGGATCAACCAGGAGGTCTACGGCGTGCGGGGCGCCGCGGCCTGGCAGCGGCAGCCCTGGGAGCGGCGGCCCGCCCTGGCGGCCGGCGACGCCGACACCGACGTCACCTTCGTCGGCGACGCCACCGGTGCCCACCTCGTGATCGACCGCGACAAGCCGGAACTGATGTGCCGGGCCTACGACGACGCCGACCGGCGCTGGCTGGTGAACCCCATGTTCATCGACCCGCTGCCGCTCCGGACCGAGCCGTACCCGTGCTCGACCACCGCCTGGACCGCGCCCGACGGCACGCCCGGCCCGGTCCGGCGCGCCGACGGCTCGGTGGTGCCGGACCAGGCCGAACGCATGCCCTGAGCGTTCCACGGACGCGGCTCGGGGGCCGGGCTCAGGGGCGCGGGCCGCGGGCGCGGCTCACAGGAAGGTGTGGCCCTCACCGCGATACGTGGGCACGGCGGCCGTGACCGTGTCGCCCTCGATCAGGTGCAGGACGTCGAACCGCTCGCACAGTTCACCCGCCTTGGCGTGCCGGAACCACACCTTGTCGCCGATCAGCAGATCGTCCGCGGGCGAGCCGAGCAGCGGGGTCTGCACCTCGCCCGGGCCCTCCTGCGGGTCGTACGCCAGCCCCTCCGGCAGGTACGGCACCGGCAGCCGGTCGGGGCCGGCGGCGCCGGAGGCCGGATAGCCGCCGCCCAGCACGGTGACGACACCCACGCCGGGCCGCCGCACGACGGGCTGTGCGAACAGGGCGGCCGGACGCCCGGTGAACGACGTGTAGTTGTCGAAGAGCCGGGGCACGTAGAGCCCCGAACCAGCCGCGATCTCGGTGACCGCGTCCTCGGCGGCGGTGTGCTGCACACTGCCCGTCCCGCCGCCGTTGACGAACTCCAGGCCGGGCGCCACGGCGCGTACCGCCCGCACCACCGCCGCGCGCCGCTCGGCCAGCTCCCGCCGGGCGGCGGCCTGCATCAGCCGGATCGCCCGCGAGCGCAGCGGCCGCCCGGCCACCGCGTCCCCGACCCCGGCGACATGGCCCTCGTACGCCATGATCCCCACCAGCCGGAAGCCCGGCCGTCGCGCCACCGTCCTTGCCAGCTCGGCGAGTTGGGCGGGGGAGTGCAGCGGCGAGCGCCGGGCCCCGACCCGCACCCGGCCGCCCAGCAGCCGCAGCGAGGTGTCCAATTCCAGGCAGACGCGCACCACTTCACGTCCGCCCTCGCGGGCCCGGTCGATGAGGTCGAGCTGGGCCACGTCGTCCACCATCACGGTGACGGCGCCGGCGAGCTTGGGATCGGCGGCCAGCTCCGCGAAACCCGTCCGGTCGGCGGACGGATAGGCGAGGAGGACGTCGTCGAACCCGGAGCGGGCCAGCCACAGGGACTCGGCGAGGGTGAACGACATCAGGCCCTGGAACCCCTCCCTGGCCAGGACGCGCTCCAGCAGGGCCCGGCAGCGCACGGACTTGCTGGCGACCCGGACCGGCTTGCCGCCGGCCCGGCGCAGGAGGTCGCCCGCGTTCGCGTCGAACGCCTCCAGGTCCACGATCGCGAGAGGGGCGTCGAGATGGGCGGTGGCCCGGTCGTAACGGGCCCGGTCGGCGGCGCGCGCAGTCATGACGGAAGCGTGCCAGACAGGATTACCGCAGGGTAGGGGGACGATACGGGCAGATGCCCCTGGCTCGTGGACTGGTTCTCGTTCTCTCCCGGACAACCCGTAGAGTGACGCGCACGACGGCGGAACGCTCCCGGCCGCATCACCTGAACCGGGATGCCGGTCCAGCCGTACGGGTATGCGTGCCCGGACGGAGCTTCGCACCGGGCACGGCCGAGGAGCACAGCGGCCCGCTTGCGGAAGACGGCCCGGGCACGAGGAAACGGGGGGTGCATGAGCACGGAAGCGCGCCGCGCCCCGATCCCACCGCGCCCCGCCACCCCGCCCCGCCCCGCCACTCCGCCTCAGGGCCACGCCCCGGACACCGCCGCGGCGCCGCCGGGCACGCGCCCGGGGGCCCCGACGACCGGCCCCGCCGACAGCGGCACCACGGCACCGCGGCCCCGCACGACCGGTCCGGCAACAGCCACACCGGACGGCAGCACGGAGCGGGGCGGCCCGGGGGCGAGCCCCGCTGCCACCCCGCCCGCCGCCCGGCCGGGTGACCGGGGCGGCGAGTCCTGCACCGCGCACGCGGCCATGGGCCGGGGCCGCACGGCGCCCGGGGGCGCCGGTGAGCCGAGCGACCGCCGGGGCCCGGGGGCCGGCGCCGACGCGGACGTGCCCGCCGCTCCGACGGCCGGCCCCGCCGGCGGCCGGGGCGCCCCGCGGGGGACTGCCGCCCAGCCGGGCGCGCGTCGTCCAGGGACGGTCCCCACCGCTGCCGTGCCCCCCTCCCCGTCGGACGACGCCGACGACGAGGAGCCCTCGGTCTTCGCACCGCGCGCCGCGCGCAACCCGGTTGGCCGGCGCCTGGAGGAGACACGGCAGGGCGGCGAGCGGTCCGGCGCCGCGAACCAGGCCGGCGGCCCCCGCTTCCCCGCTTTCCCCGCCTCCACCGGGCCCGGCGGCACCGACCCGTCGGGCCCGCCTCCGCCGCCCGCCTCCGCACGCTTCCCCGACGGCCCGCCGAACGCGGCACGCGCGGGGGCGCCGTCCCGCCGGCCGGGCGCTCCGGCGGAGTCCGCGTCGGAGACGACGACCCGGCTGCGGCCGGTTCCGCCGGCGCCCGGGCAGCGCCGTTCCGGGTCCGCCGCCTCGGTGGCGGCGCGGCCCGCCGCTCCCGCCGAGTCCGCGTCGGAGACGACGACCCGGCTGCGGCCGGTGCCGTCCGCGCCCGAGCAGCGCCGTTCCGGCTCCGCTTCCGGGTCGGCCCCGGGCCGGGGAGGCTCGGTCCCGGCGTTCGGCTCCGACCGCCCGCCCTCCGCGCGGCAGTCCGCTCCCGCCCGCCCGGTCTCCCAGCCGCCGCCCGCTCCCGGCCGCCAGGGCCCCGCGCCGCAGCCCGCCCAGGCACCCGGCGCCGCCACCCCGTCGGCCCCGGCGTCACCGTCCGGGACCGGCGCGCGTGACGGGCGGGCCGCGTGGAGTCCGGGCGACCCCGCCCACCCCGCGAACCCCGCTCCGGTGTCACCCGACCCCGTCCTGTCCTGGAGCGCGGGCGGGGCCGCCCGGCCGGTCGTGTCGATCGGGGAGGCCGAGTACGGTGAGCGGCCGCGGACCCGGACCCCCGCGTGGCTGCGGCCCCGCGCGGCCGCTGCCGCCGCCTGCCTGGTCCTCGGTCTCGGCCTCGTCGGCGGTGCGGTGACCGGGAGCTGGCTCACCGGCGACGGCTCCGACGGCAAGGCCGGCACCGGGTTCAGCGCGGCCGGGACGCTGTGGCACAGCGTGCCCGTGGACCGGCTGTTCCCGCCCACCGTCCAGGGCACCGGCGCGGGCCCCGGCGGCGCCGACCGCACCTGGACGCGGATCGCCGTCGCCCCGGACAGCGGCTGCGCCGACGCCTTCGACCCGCTGCTGCGCAAGGTCCTCGCCCCGGTCGGCTGCCGTCGGCTGCTGCGCGCCACGTACACCGACGCCACCCAGAGCCATGTCACCACCGTGGGCCTGCTGTTCACCAAGGGCGACCCCGCCGCCATGTCCGCGCTCGCGGCCCGCTTCCGCGACGAACACCTGGACCGGCGCGCCGACCTGATGCCCCGGCCGTACGCCGCCAAGGGCACCGCCGCGGCCCGGTTCGGCGACGGGCAGCGCGCCACCTGGACCGTCTCCGTCCTCACCGACGCCCCCGTCGTCGCCTACGCGGTGTCCGGCTGGGCCGACGGCCGTACGGTCGACTCTCCGCAGCCCGCCGCGGAGGCCGTACGGTCCGGCGCCGGCTCGGCGCCCGCCCAGGCCGGCCTGGGCCAGGAGGCGCAGGGCCTGGCCGACCGCGTCGAACGCCGGCTGCGCCAGACCGCCGGACCGGCCACGGAGAGCCCCTCATGAGGCGGCCGACGCGCCGAGGCCACCGCCCGCGCGGGACCGGGTCCGCGGTGAGCCTGCTGCTCGCCGGCTCCCTGGTCCTGCTGCCGTCCGCCGCCGCCCACGCCGACGGCATCCGCGCCCAGCAGTGGAGTCTGTCCGCGCTGCGCCTGGACGAGGCCTGGCAGACCACCAAGGGCCGGGGCGTCACCGTCGCCGTGCTGGACACCGGGGTCGAGGCCGACCACCCGGACCTGGCCGGCAACGTCCTGGACGCCAAGGACATGATCGGTTTCGGTGCCGGTCCCGGCGACCGCGACTGGGCCCGGCACGGCACCGCCATGGCCGGCATCATCGCCGGCCACGGCCACGGCGCCGGACACACCGCCGGTGTCATGGGCGTCGCCCCCGAGGCGAAGATCCTGCCCGTGCGGGTCATCCTCGAGGACGGCGACTCCGCCCGCGGCAAGGCCCGCACCACCCGGGGCAACGCCCTCGCCGACGGCATCCGCTGGGCCGCCGACCACGGCGCCGACGTCATCAACCTCTCGCTCGGCGACGACTCGAACTCCGCCCATCCGGAGCCGAGCGAGGACGAGGCCGTGCAGTACGCCCTGAAGAAGGGCGTGGTGGTCGTGGCCTCCGCGGGCAACGGCGGCGCCAAGGGCGACCACGTCTCCTACCCGGCCGCCTACCCGGGCGTCATCGCCGCCACCGCCGTCGACCGCTACGGCACCCGCGCCTCCTTCTCCACCCGCCGCTGGTACGCCGCGGTCAGCGCGCCCGGCGTGAACGTCGTGATCGCCGACCCCGACCACAAGTACTACGAGGGCTGGGGCACCTCGGCCGCCGCCGCGTACGTCTCGGGCGCGGCGGCACTGGTCAAGGCGGCCCATCCGGGGCTGACCCCGGCCCAGGTCAAGAAGCTCCTGGAGGACACCGCCCGCGACGCCCCGGTGGGCGGCCGGGACGACTCCCGCGGCTTCGGCATGATCGACCCCGCGGCGGCCCTGAAGGCCGCGGCCCGCCTCGAACCCCGGAGCCTGCGCCCGGCGTCGTACGGGGAGAAGTACTTCGGCCCCGGCCCGAACACCGACAGGGCCACCGCCTCCACGTCCGGCTGGGCGGGCCCGCTCGCGGGCGGCACCGGCGCGGTACTGCTGGTGGCCGGTGTGGTCCTGTGGCGGGGCCGGAACCGGGGACGGCGGCGGGACGGGGAGTACTAGGGCCTGGCGGCTCCGGAGAGCATGGCGGGCACCGGTCCGAACGCCTCCCGGTGGTCCGCCGCCCATTGCGCGTACGACCGGGCGGCGCGGCCGGTGACGCGGGTGACGGACGGGTCCACGGTGGCCTTGCGGCCCCTCGACTGCCGTTCGGCGCTCCGCAGCAGAGCCTCGACCACGTGCGGCGGATGACGGCGCGTCCAGCGGGCCGCGGCCTGCCGCACCGTCAGTTCGCGGCACACCAGCGGGCGGCCGAGCACCCTGGACAGCTCCCGGGTCTGCCCGGCGGCGGAGATCGCCTCCGGGCCGGTGAGCGCGTGGATCCGGCCCGCGTGCCCCGGGGAGGTCAGCGCGGCCACCGCGACCTCGGCGATGTCACGGGGGTCGACGCAGGCGCTCGGCGCCTCGGGGTGCAGGGCGTGCACCACGCCCTCGGAGCGGATGGAGCCCGCCCACGCCAGCGTGTTGGTCATGAACGCGCGCGGGCGCAGCAGCGTCCACTCCAGGCCGCAGGAGCGCAGGAGGTCCTCGCAGTCCCGCTGCCAGCGCGTGATCAGGTCGTCGGCGTCGTCCTCACCGGCCGCGTACGCGGACAGCTTCACCACGTGCCGCACCCCGGCCGCCTCGGCGGCCCGCAGGAAACGCGCGTCGCTGTCGCCGCCGGGATCACGGGTGACCAGGAACGCCCGGTCCACCCCCGCGAGCGCCCGCAGCAGGGAGCCGTGGTCCTGGTATGAGCCGACGGCCACCTCACAGCCGGGGCCGAGCACCGGCAGCCGGGCCGGGTCACGGCAGAACACGCGCACCGGGCCGGCCGACGCCAGCGTCCGCGCCACCTCGCCGCCCACCACACCGGTCGCGCCCGTCACCAGAATCATGCGGAGACCTCCCCAGCGGGATAACGGGGACCGGACCCGGCCGGCGACCGCGTCCGGTCCCTCGAAGAGCGAACGGATGACCGATCGTGGTCCGGGCCGCTGACCCGCCACTGACATGCGGACAACGCTGTCATGCCGGACGCCGCTGCCGCCGGCAGGGGTCAGCGGCATGTCAGGCGGCTCGTCAAGACTGCCGCGAACACCGGGCCGACGACGGCCCGCACCGATGCGGCCGGCCACCGGGCCCGGCGCCGCGGACGCGCCCCACGTGGTGGACCGGGGGCCGGGCGGCGCGCCGCCACCGCGAGGGCGTGAAACCGACGCCGTGGGCCCGGCCCGAGCCGAGCGACAGCACAGTCAGGAATCGAGGAAGACGGATGACCACGCCAACGACCCGAGCCCAGACACGCGTTCAGCAGACCGGCCACGCCCCGGCGGGGCCACCCCACCCCGCGGGCCGGGGCTACGACGCCGACTCCTGGCTCACCGACCTCACCGTCGACCAGAGCGACCCGTTCTTCTACGACCACCCGCTGGACCACGTCCCCGGCATGCTCCTGGTGTGCGCCATGGCGGACGCCGTCAGCGACCGCGTCGACGTCCCGGCGGGCTCCCGCGTGAAATTGGTCGTCAACTTCCGGGTCATGCCCGAGCTTGCCCCGGGCCTGGTGCTCTACGCGGCACCGCCCGAGAACGGCCGCCACACCCTGCGCGTCACCCAGGGCCCGACCGTCGTGGCGGACAGCTGGTTCACCCTCGCCACCGACCCGGAGGGCGACCGGCCCGCCGCGGCGGCCTTACCACCCGCCCCGGCCGCCGAGCCCGCCCGCGCCTTCCTGGTGCACCGCACCCGCCCGGAGAACGTCATGCTCGGCGAACCCCTGGCCGACGACGGCGTGTTCACCGCTCCGGTCCTGTTGCCGGAGGCCGGGCACACCCTGGCGAGCCGCCGCCCGGGCCGCCGCTCGGTGAAGTCGGTGGTCGAGGCCGGCCGTCAGTTCGCCACCTGGCTCTCGCACCGGGTCGGCGGCTGGCCGGACGAGGTGCAGATGCTGTGGCTGCGGCTCACCGCCGACCTGCCCACCGACCTGCCCGCCACGCTCCCGCTGGCGCTGCGCTGGCGGCAGACCCGCATGTCCGACGACAAGGCCCGGCTCACCTTCGAGCTGATCGCGGGCGAGGGGCCGGGCACCCGGATCGGCAGCCTCGTCTACGTCAGCAAGGGCCTGACCCCCGAGGCCTACCGGGCCTTCCGCGCCGGGGCCGGGGCGGCGGCATGAACCAGCGCCTCGTCGTCCTCGTCCTGCGCGCCCTGCTGCCGCTGACCTGCGCCCTGTTCGCCCTCGCCATCGCGCTGCAGCTCACCTCGGACACCGCGGGACCGCACGCGATGGCCGCCCTGTTCGCGGGCCTCTACGTGCTGTGGATCCTCGCCGAGACCGGCATCACCGTGCGCCACCCCAAGCAGTCCGCCGCCGAGAACAGCACCCTGCTGCCGTACGCCCTGACCCGGGCCGGCACCGGTGTCTCCGCGGTGCTGTGGCCGCTGCCCTGGCACACCTGGTCGGTGTGGCTGACCGTGCCGGTCGTGGTGTTCACCGCGTCCGTCGCGCTGCGCCTGACCGCCATCCGCACCCTCGGCCGGTTCTACTCCCACCACGTGGTCCGCTACTCCGACCACTCCATCGTCACCCACGGCCCCTACCGGCATGTACGGCACCCCGCGTACACCGGGATGCTGCTGGCCAACGCCGCGTTCGTGGCGTTCTTCTGCAACCCGCTCAGCGTGCTGTTCCTGCTCGCCCTCGCCGCGGTGATCGTGTGGCGGATCCGGGTCGAGGAGCGCGTGCTGTGGGCCGTCCCCGGATACCCGGGATACGCGGGCGGCCGGGCGCGGCTGCTGCCGGGGGTGTGGTAGCCGATGGCCTCCACCACCCCGCTCGCCTCCCTCGGCCCGGCCACCGGAGACGGCCCGCTGCTGGCCGGCACCGGCGGCGACCCCGGCACCGCGCCGGCCGATCCGGCCCTGGTGGGCCACAAGTTCTCCCGGCAGCACGAGATGCTCCGCGCCGGGCTGCCCGTACCCGCCTTCTTCGCACTGACCGCCGAGGCGTACACCGCCTGCGTGCCGGTTCCCGCCGGTTTCCCGGGCGCCGGGGCGAGCACCGAGGAGCTGACCGCCTGGGCCCGCGCGGCCCGCGACGAGGTCCGCGCCGCCCCGCTGCCGCCCGGCCTCGCCCGGCAGGTGCTCACCGGCTTCGACGAACTCGCCGGTCCCGAAGGGCTGGTGGCCGTGCGCGGCTGCGTCGCCGCCCAGCCGGACGGCAGCGGCGAGGACGGCGCCGACGACCCGTTCGCCGGGCTCTCCGACAGCTACCTTTACGTCCGCCGGGAAGCCCTCCTGGACCGCGTCGCGGACTGCTGGGCCTCCGCCTACAACCCCGAGGCCGTGCTCTACCGCGTGCGGCGCGGCGTCGACGCCACCGCCGTCCGGGTCGCGGTCGGCGTCCAGCGCATGGTGCCCGGCGTGCGGTCCTTCGTGATGTTCACCAGCGATCCGCGCGGCGGCGCCGACCAGGCGGTGGTGGCCGCCGCACACGGCATCGGCGAGGGCATCGTGCAGGAGAAGGCCGACATCGACCACTTCTTCATGGACCGCGCCACCGGCACCGTACGCGCCGAACTCACCGTCAAGTCCGTCATGGCGGGCCTGGACCCGGCCCGGCCGGACGCCGGCCCGGTGCTGCTGCCCGTCCCGGACGCGCTGGGCGAACCGCCCGTGCTCTCCGACGACGAGGTGCGCGCCATCGGCGAGCTGGCCGCCCGCGCCGAGGACCTCTTCGGCGGCCCCCAGGACATCGAGGGCACCCTCACCGCCGACGGCCGGATCCACCTCGTCCAGGCCCGGCCCGTGGTCCGTGCCGCGGGCCCGGGCGCGGAGAGCGCGCCGCCGGTGCCGTGGACCAACCACAACCTCACCGAGTCCTTCCCCGGCGTCACCTCCACGCTGACCTACTCCCAGGCCCGCGTCTTCTACCGGACCGGATTCGCCGACTTCTACCGGCGGCTCGGCGTGACCGAGGACTCCCTGCGCCGCAACCAGCACCACCTCAGCCGGATGATCGGACACCTCGACGGGCGGGTCTACTACCGCCTCGACGCCTGGTTCGCGCTGCACGGCCAGATTCCCGGCTTCGACCTGATCCGCCCCATGTGGCAGCGCTCCCTCGGCCTCACCGAACGCGACCAGGACGCGGCCCCGGACCGGGCGGCCCGGCGCCGCGCCTGGAAGCAGGTCCTGCGCGCCGCCCCCCGCCTCACCCGCGCCTACGTCGCCCAGCCGCGCCGGCTGCGCGAGTTCCTGCGCTGGTGGGACGACCTGATGGCGCGCTGGCCCTCCTTCGACGACTGCACCGCCGACGAACTCATCGCCCGCTACCGCACCATGTGGACCGAGGCCGAGCACCGCTGGGGCGTCACCATGGTCGCCAGCTACTTCGCCCTGGTCTCCCTGACCTTCGCCGACGCCCTCCTCGACCGCTGGGTGCCGGACGGCGCCGCGCTGCTGCCCCGGCTGATGGGCGGCGGCCGTCCCAACCGCACGCTCGCCTCGGTCCGTTCGGCGCTCGCCCTCGCCGAACGCGCGGCCGCCGACCCGGCCCTGCGCACCGCCGTCCTGGAACGCCCCGCCCCCGAGGTCTGGCGGGAGATCACCGAGGGGACGTACGGGACCGGCACCGCCGACGCCTTCGCCCGGCACCTGCGGACCTACGGCGACCGCGCGCTGCACGACCTGAAGCTGGAGGTCCTGACCCCGCGCCAGGAACCCTGGCAGATCGTCACCGCGCTGCGCCCCTACATCGCCCAGGGGCTCACCGTCGCCGCCAACGAGGCCGACGAGGCCGCCGCCCGCGACGCCGCCCGGCAGG
Organism: Streptomyces sp. NPDC041129; assembly: GCF_055592265.1. Taxonomy (NCBI): domain Bacteria; kingdom Bacillati; phylum Actinomycetota; class Actinomycetes; order Kitasatosporales; family Streptomycetaceae; genus Streptomyces; species Streptomyces sp. NPDC041129. The sequence continues at coordinate 222,147 of NZ_JBVIYV010000006.1, forward strand.
CCCTGCGCGAGGCCTGCCCCGCCCCGCTCAAGCGGGCCGCGCTCGGCGCCGTACTGGCCTCGCTGCGGTTCAGCGTCAAGGCCCGCGAGGACACCCGGTTCTGCCGCAGCCAGCTCTACGGCGTCTCCCGCGAGGTCATGCGCGGGCTCGCCCGGCGGCTCGTCGAGGCGGGACTGCTGGACCGGGCCGAGGACGTCGTCCACCTCCAGACCGAGGAGGTGCTCGGCGCCTTCGACGGCACCCTGCCCGACACCGACCTGCGCGCGCTGGTGCGCCGGCGCGCCGCCCGGTTCGCCGAGAGCGCGGCCGCCGCCGACCCGCCCGCCTACTTCACCGTCCCCGGCGGCCTGCCCGTGCCCATCGCGCTGGCCTTCCGCCACGACACCGCGGCGGCGGGCGGCCCCGACGCGGACGGCGTGCTGCGCGGCATCGCCTCCAGCAGCGGCACGGCACGCGGCCGCGCCCTCGTCGTCCGGGACACCGACGTGCCGCCGGAGGCGTGCGTGGGCCGGATCCTCGTCGCCAAGGAGACCGACCCCGGCTGGCTGGCGCTGATGATGGCCGCCAAGGGCATCGTCGTCGAGCGCGGCAGCCTCGTCTCGCACACCGCCATCAGCGGCCGGCTGCTCGGCGTCCCCACGGTCGTCGCGGTCCGCGACGCCATGACGGCCATCGAGGACGGCGCCTGGATCGAGATCGACGGCACCGCCGGCACCGTACGCCTGCTGCCCGGCGAGGGCACCGCGGCGGAGGAGGACGGACCGTGCGCGTAGCGAACCTGTTCATCGACGGCCTCGGCTGCTACCTGCCCCGGCCCTACCCGGCCGACCGCGCGGTCGCCGAGGGCCGGTACGCCGAGGACGAGTGGCGGGCCGGCGGCTGGACCGGCGCCGCCGTCGCGGGGGACGTCTCGCCGCCCGAGATGGCGGTGGAGGCCGCCCGCACCGCGCTGGAACGCTCCGCGCACCCGGCCGCCGACATCGCGCTCGTGCTGCACGCCTCACTGCACGAGCAGGGACCCGAACTGTGGACCCCGCACCAGTACGTGCTCCGGCACGCGGTCGGCACCCAGGTGCCGGCGATGGAGGTCCGGCAGGGCTGCAACGCGGCCCTCGGCGCCCTGGAACTGGCCCACGGCCACCTGAGCGCCGACCCGTCCCGCACGGCCGCGCTGGTGACCGCCGCCGAGAACTTCGGCACCGAACGCGTCGACCGCTGGCGCTACCAGAGCGGCGCCCGGATGAAACGCCCGTCCGTCCTCGGCGACGCGGCGACCGCCGTCGTGCTGTCCACCCGCGGCGGCTTCGCCCGCGTCCTGTCCCTCGTCTCCGGCTCGCTGCCCGAGCTGGAGGAGATGAACCGGCCGCGCGGCCCCCTCTTCCCGCCCCGGCGCACCCGCACCGGCCGGATCGACCTGGTCGCCCGGATGATCGACTACGCCCGCAGCGACCCCGGCGCCGCCACCCTGGCCCGCAAGGCCGTGGACGCGGCCCGCACCGAGACCGGACTGCGCGCCATCGCGGACGCCGGGCTGCGGCCCGGCGACATCACCCGGGTCACCCACGTCCTGTCCGGGGGCCCCGAGTACATCCGCTCGGTCCTCGAGCCCCTGGGCATCGACCCGGCCCGCGGCGTCCTCGAATTCGGCCGCGCCCTCGGCCACATGACCACCAGCGACCACTTCGCAGCCCTTCACCACCTCGTCGAGACCCGCCAGGTCGGCCCCGGCGACCGGGTGCTGATGCTCAACAACAGCTTCGGCGTCTCCCTGTTCGCCGCCGTCGTCGAGATCACCGCCACCCCGTCCTGGGCCACCGGGACGCCCTCCCCGTACAAGGAACGGACATGACCCAGCCGCAGACCCTCGCCCCGGCACCCGAGTCCACGACCGCCGTGGACGGGTGGATCGACGCCCTGAAGGACGGCTGGCGGGCCCGCGACGCGGACGCCATCGCCGCCCTCTTCACCGACGACGCCGTCTACCACCAGGGGCCCTATGGCGCCCCGCACACCGGCCGCGAGGCCGTCGCCGCGCACTGGCGCACCACCCTGTCCCGGCAGAAGGACGCCCGCATGTGGTTCGGCGAGCCCGTCGTCTCCGGCGGGCGGGCCGCCGTGGAATGGTGGTGCGTCCTGTACGATCCGCGGACCGGCGCACCCCGCAACGCGGCCGGCTGCCTGGTGCTCCGCTTCGCCGCCGACGGCCGCTGCGCCTCCTTCCACGAGTACTGGCACGGCGCCCCGGGCCAGGAGCTCGAGCCCGCCGAGGGGTGGCTGCGATGACCGGGGCGCCCGCCGTACGGTGCCCGGTCACCGGGGCCGGCCCGGACCGGCAGCCGCCCGCCTACCCCTTCCCGGACCTGCCCGGCATCTGCCTCGACCCCGGCCGGCTCGCCCGCTTCCGCGAGGAGCCGCTGGTACCGGTGCGGCTCGGGAACGGCCGGGACGCGCTGCTAGTGACCCGCCACGAGGACGTCAGGACCGTCCTGTCCGACGACCGATTCAGCCGTGAGGCCTGGGCCGGCGGCACGCTGTTCGCCCGGAGGTCCAGCGCCCTGGCCCTGGTCACCAGTGACGCGCCCACCCACACCCGGCGCCGCAGCCGGGTCCAGGCCCGCTTCACCCACCGCAGGGCCGAGGAGGACCGGCCGCGCATCGCCGCGATCGCCGCCGGACTCCTGGACCGACTGCGCGCCGCCGACGGCCCCGTCGACCTGATCGCCGAGTTCACCACGCCGTTCCCGTACCGGGTGATCTGCGAGATGCTCGGCGTGCCCGTGGCCGACCTGGACCGGCTGCTGCCCGAGGTCACCGTCATGATGTCCGCCGGGCGCTTCACCCCCGAGGAGAGCGCCCGGGCCCACTCCTTCATGTACGACTACTTCTTCGGGCAGCTCACCGAGCGGCGCGCGGCCGTCGAGGCCGGCCGGCCCGGCGACGACCTGCTCACCCAGCTCCTGACCGCGCCGCCGGACAGCAGGCTCAGCGACGAGGAGATCGCCGTCTTCGGCTTCGGCCTGATGATGGCGGGCGGCGAGACCACCGCCTCCCACCTCGCCATGTGCGTGCTGCACGTGCTCACCACGCCCGGCCTCGCCGACCGGCTGCGCCGCGACCCTTCGGCGGTCCCGGCCGCCGTGGAGGAACTGGTGCGCTGGGTCTGGTTCGCCGGTACCGGCGGCCAGCCGCACGTCACCACCGAGGAGGTGCGCCTGGCGGACCGCGTCCTGCCCGCCGGACAGGTGGTCGTCCCGCTCACCGACGCGGCCAACCGCGACCCGGACGTCTTCCCCGATCCGGACGTCTTCCGCGCCGACCGCTCGCCCAACCCGCACATCGGCTTCGGCCACGGCCGCCACCTGTGCCTCGGCGCGGCCCACGCGCGCGTGGAGCTCCAGGAGGGCCTCACCGCCGTGCTCGACCGGCTCGACGGACTGGAACTCGCCGTCGACCCGGCCGAACTGAGCTGGCGGGACCGGATGTTCATGCGCGGAGTGTGGGAACTCCCGGTGCGCGTCCGCCCTACGGGTCAGGCACGGCCGTGCTGAGCCGCTGGGCCCGCTTCGTGGCGGGCAGCTACCCGCCGCTGCCGTCCGTGGCGTTCGCGTTCCTGTGGGCCTACGGCGTCTCCGGGCTGTTCGCCGTCGTCCAGCCCGCGCACCCCGCGTGGCGCCCCGGCGTGGGCACCCTCACCGCGGCGCTCACGCTCACCGTCACGCTGCTGCTGATGCGGGCCGTGGACGACATCCGCGACCTCGCCTACGACCGCGCGTTCAACCCCCGGCGGCCGCTGGCCTCCGGCGCCGTGCGCGAGCGCGACCTGTTCGTGCTGTGCGCGGGGGGCGCGGCCCTCGTCCTCGCCCTGAACGCGGGCCGGCCGGCCGCCCTCGCGGTGCTCGCCGGGCAACTCCTCTACTGCGCCCTGGTGCTGGCCGCCGACCGGGTCCTGGACTGGCCGCCGGGCGACCGGCTGCTGCTCAGTCTCCTGATCAGCTTCCCCGCCCAGCTGCTGCTGCACATCTACCTGTACACCCGCTACCTGGGCGACACCGGGCAGGGCGCAGGGCGCGGGGGAGTGCTGGCCATCGTGATCACCGTGCTGGTCACCGTCCACCTGGAGTTCGCCAAGAAGATCACCCGCAGGCTCGAGCCCGGTGAGCGCAGCTACGTCAGCACCCTCGGCCTCGGCGGCACCGTCGCCGTGGCGCTCACCGCCCCCGTGCTGTCGGTGCTGCTGCTGGTCACGCAGGCGCGCCCGGAGGCGCTGCTGGTGCCGCTGGCCCTGCTGCCGCTGCTGCTGCCCGCCCGGGCCGGCTGGCGGTTCTTCCGGGCCCACGCCCCGCGCTGGCCGGCCGCCTCCGCCGCCTACTACGTCCTGTCCACCTTCGCCTGCTACCTGGCACTGAGCCTGGCCTACGGCTGACCGGCCTCACGAGCCGGCGACGGTCGGCTCCGCCGCCCCGGGGCGGAGGTCCCCGGGGCGGCGGAGTCGTCCCGGGTGAAGGCCCACACCGCCGCCTTCGCGGCCGCCTCCACCAGCGAGATCCCCCCGGCCTGCGTGGTGGTGCCCCGCGACAGCACGGCCACCAGGTACCCGGTGCCGTCCACCGTCACCCGCCCGACGCTGTTCACGTCCCACAGCCCGGTCGTACTGCGCGGCAGCCACCCGTTCTTCAGCGCCCACGAGGAACCGGCGGCCGACACCCCCCACTGCTGATCGGCCTCCACGGCCCCCATCAGCTTCCGCACGTACGCGCGCGAGGCGGCGCTCAGCTCCGACTCCTCCCCGAACACCTGCCGCAGCAGCCGGAGCTGATCCGCCGCGGTGGTCTGGGTCAGCCCCCACAGCTCACCGTCGCCGCCCGAGGTGTGCGTCAGCCCGAACCGCTCGTTCGCCGCGTCCAGCCCGCCGGCGCGGCCGATGGCCCGCCACAGCGCGGTCGCGGACGCGTTGTCGCTGTTCTCGATCATCTTCGTGGCGTGCGCCCGCTCCGCAGCGGTCGGCTCCCGGCCCGCGTCCTGCGCCTGGAGCAGCAGCGCGGCCAGGATGTCGACCTTGACGATGCTCGCCGTGTCGAAGGTGTCCGTCCCGTACGTGGCGCTCTCCCCGGAGCCCGTGTCCAGCACCGCCGCCGACACCAGGGCCCCCGACGGCACGGGCACCGACGCCATGGACTGCGCCAGCAGCGCCTTCCGGTCCACCGTCACCGGCTGTGCCGTGCTCTCCACCGACGCCTCCCCGCCCGCCGCGGCCGAGGAGGAGGCCGACGGCGACGAGGCCGACGATACGGTCCCGGCCCCGGAGTGCGCGCGCGCCTTCACATAGAGCGTGCCGCCCGCCGTGACCCCGCCCATCGCGACCACGGCGAGGGCGGCGAACAGCAGCGTGCGGCGCGAGCGGCGGGCGCGGCGGCCGGATCCGGAGGACTCCATGCCCGCGATGCTCGGGGCGGTCGCTGTGCGCTCCGTCGGACGGACCTGAGAACCACGTCAGTGAAGGCCGGAGTCCCCTGTGAATCCGGCTCCGGGCCGGGACGGGCGCGGCGCCGGCCTCCCTATAGGGTCGGGACCGTGGCGAAGAAGAACATTCCCGACTCCGGCTACTCCGACGACGACGGCTCCGCCGACCCCCGGCTGAGCGCCGCGCTCACCGCCTGGGCCGGGGACCGCACGGCCGTGGGCCCGGTCCTCGCGGCGCTGAAGGGCGCCCGGCTGCTGGTTCCCGTCGTGGCCGTGCTCGGTGAGGTGGAGGAGGACGAGAACGGGCTTCGCCGCGAGAAGACCAGCGACATGGCGGTGCCGACCCTGAAGGCGGGCGACCGCACCGCCCTGCCCGCGTTCACCTCCACCGAGTCCCTGGCCCGCTGGGACCCGTCGGCCCGGCCCGTCGCCGTTCCCCTGCACCAGGCGCTCGAGGCCGCCGCGCACGAGAAGGCGGACACGGTCGTGCTCGACCTCGCCGGACCGGTGCCCTTCGAGTTGACCGGCCCCGCGCTGCTCGCCCTGGCCGAGGGCCGCACCAGCACCGACCCGCTCACCGACCCGGCCGTCCTGGAGGCCGTGCGCGGCGCCGTCGCCGCCGAGCCGGCGGTCCTGCGCGCCCACCTCGGTCCCGGACAGGCCGACGGCACCCTCGCCCTCGTCCTCGACCCCGCCGCCGCGCCCGCCGAGGCCGCCCGCGCGGTCGCCGGGCGGCTGGCCGCCGACGAGACGCTGAGGGCCCGCCTGGTGCGCGGCCTCGACCTGGCACTGCTGCCGGCCGGGACCACACCTCCGGGCGAGCCCTTGTTCGTACGGGAATGAGTACGCGGGTCGCGTACGGCGGGAGTACGGGGACGGGTCAGCCGTAGACCGGGCCGGTGTACTTCTCGCCCGGACCCTGGCCCGGCTCGTCCGGCACGATCGACGCCTCGCGGAACGCGAGCTGCAGCGACTTCAGGCCGTCCCGCAGCGGGGCCGCGTGGAAGGAGCTGACCTCGGTGGCGCTCGCGTCCAGCAGACCGGCGAGCGCGCCGATCAGCTTGCGGGCCTCGTCCAGGTCCTTGTACTTCTCGCCCTCCTCGCTCAGCCCGAGCTTCACGGCGGCGGCGCTCATCAGGTTGACGGCGACCGTCACGATCACCTCGACGGCGGGGACCTCGGCGATGTCCCGGGTCATCGCGTCGAAGTCGGGGGACTCAGGAGGGGTGTCACTCATGCCCCACACGATAGGCGTTCCGCGTTACGCCTTCTCAATTAGCCCTTGTCAAGCGATCCTGCTAACCTTGTTGACGACCGGTCGGACACGCTGTGCCCGGCCCACAAGTGGAGGCTCCGATCTCCCACCTGACCGCCCCACGGGCGGCGGGTCTCCGGTCAGACGGCCACCATCGTTCCGTACGGACGATGGAGCCGTCCGAATTGCGCCCCGCGGTCCCCGCGGCGGTGCTCCGGTAGCTATGGGAGCCCCGCCTGTGATCGTCCGGGGCATTTTTTGTGCTTCGGCGCGGTTAGGTCTGTCGAAACAGACATACGCGGCTGTCCGCCAGGCGGTCGCGTGGTGCTACCGAGGAGGATCCATCAGCGCCGAGCCCCGCATCAACGACCGGATTCGCGTTCCCGAGGTGCGACTCGTCGGTCCCAGTGGCGAGCAGGTGGGCATTGTCCCGCTGGCCAAGGCACTGGAGCTTGCGCAGGAGTACGACCTGGACCTGGTCGAGGTCGCGGCGAACGCCCGTCCGCCCGTGTGCAAGCTCATGGACTACGGGAAGTTCAAGTACGAGTCGGCCATGAAGGCCCGTGAGGCGCGCAAGAACCAGGCGCACACGGTCATCAAGGAGATGAAGCTCCGGCCGAAGATCGACCCGCACGACTATGACACCAAGAAGGGTCACGTCGTCCGGTTCCTCAAGCAGGGCGACAAGGTCAAGATCACGATCATGTTCCGTGGCCGCGAGCAGTCCCGCCCCGAGCTGGGCTACCGACTGCTGCAGCGTCTCGCGGAAGACGTCCAGGACCTCGGTTTCGTGGAGTCGAACCCGAAGCAGGACGGCCGCAACATGATCATGGTCCTCGGTCCGCACAAGAAGAAGACCGAGGCGATGGCCGAGGCTCGCCAGGCGCAGGAAGCCCGCAAGGCGGACGCGAAGGCCAACCCCGGCAAGTCGCAGAACGCCGCCGAGGCCGAGGTCGAGGCGCCGTCCGAGGAACCTGCCGAGGCGTGATCCCCGGGGGACGCGAGTCCCCGAGGATGTAACCGAAACAAGAGCGACGCTCCACCGTGCCCGGTTTTCACGACCGGGCACCGGAGCGCCACCGACGAGGAGAGAACGGCGCTATGCCGAAGAACAAGTCGCACAGCGGTGCCAGCAAGCGCTTCAAGATCACCGGCTCCGGCAAGGTGCTCCGTGAGCGTGCCGGCAAGCGCCACCTGCTCGAGCACAAGTCGTCCCGTGTGACGCGTCGCCTCACCGGCAACGCCGAGATGGCCCCGGGCGACGCCGCGAAGATCAAGAAGCTTCTCGGCAAGTGACGCCCGGCGTCGCCTGAGCGACGCCGTACGTCTGGACCGGGACCCATTCGTTTCCGGGCCGCGTGAGTATCCCCGCGGCCCCGCTACAAGGAGTTAAGAAGTGGCACGCGTCAAGCGGGCAGTCAACGCCCACAAGAAGCGCCGGGCGATCCTCGAGGCGGCCTCCGGCTACCGCGGTCAGCGTTCGCGCCTGTACCGCAAGGCCAAGGAGCAGGTCACCCACTCGCTGGTCTACAACTACAACGACCGCAAGAAGCGCAAGGGCGACTTCCGTCAGCTGTGGATCCAGCGCATCAACGCCGCTGCCCGCGCCAACGGCATGACCTACAACCGCTTCATCCAGGGTCTGAAGGCCGCGAACGTCGAGGTCGACCGCAAGATCCTGGCCGAGCTGGCCGTCAACGACGCCAACGCGTTCGCCGCGCTGGTCGAGGTCGCCCAGAAGGCTCTGCCGAGCGACGTCAACGCGCCCAAGGCTGCGTGACGCCGCGCCGGCCACAGCCGACGTGACTGAAGGACCCGCAGGCTCTGACGGCCTGCGGGTCCTGCTGTTGCCCGGCGGCGCGATTCGTTCGGCCGCGGGCCCGCTGCGGCCGGTCGCGCGGTTCCCCGCGCCCCTCCGGGGCGCTGCTCCCTGCCGGCGCGGTGAACGGAACCGTGCGCCGAGGTTCTCCTGAAGGTGAAGAAGAAGATGCCCCCCGTCAGCCCCGAGTTGATCTCGTCCCGGTCCGGTCGTGTCGCCGCTGCCCGACGGCTCGGCAAGCGGAACTTCCGGGGGAAGGACCGGCTGTTCCTCGCCGAGGGCCCGCAGGCCGTCCGGGAAGCCGCCGGGCACCGGGTGGGCGGCACGCCCACGCTCGTCGAACTGTTCGCCACGGTCGAGGCCGCGGAGCGGTACGCCGACATCGTCGGGGCGGCACGCGAGGCCGGTGCCCGGGTGCACCTCGCCTCCGAGGACGTCATCGCCGACATCTCCACCACCGTCACCCCGCAGGGCCTGGTCGGCGTCTGCCGGTTCCTGGACACCCCCTTCGAGGACGTCCTCGCCGCCCGGCCCCGGCTGGTCGCCGTGCTCGCCCACGTGCGCGACCCGGGCAACGCCGGCACCGTGCTGCGCTGCGCCGACGCCGCCGGCGCCGAGGCCGTCGTACTCACCGACGCCTCCGTCGACCTGTACAACCCCAAGGCCGTACGCGCCTCCGTCGGCTCCCTCTTCCACCTGCCCGTCGCCGTCGGCGTGCCCGTCGAGCGGGCCGTCGAGGGGCTGAAGGACGCCGGAGTGCGCATCCTCGCCGCCGACGGAGCGGGCGACCGCGACCTGGACGAGGAACTGGACAAGGGCACCATGGGCGGCCGCACCGCCTGGGTGTTCGGCAACGAGGCCTGGGGGCTCCCGGAGGAGACCCGCGCGCTGGCCGACGCCGTCGTGCGCGTCCCCATCCACGGGAAGGCCGAGAGTCTGAACCTCGCCACCGCCGCCGCCGTATGTCTCTACGCGTCGGCGCGTGCCCAGCGCGCCTCCGGTGGGTGCCGCTCCGTCACCCAGAGCTAGTAGGGTGTCCAGCTCGGCGCCCTGCGCCGGCTGAGAGGTGGGGTACGGGAATGAGGGTGGTCGGCAGCAGCACCGCGCCGGACGGGCGGGACGCGCGCCGCGCACCCGCGCCCCGGCACGCCGACCGCGCCGGCACCGGCCCCGGCATCGACCCCGACGAGCTGCCCGACGGCCTGGTGACCGCCGACGAAGAAGGCCGCGTGACCTGTTTCAACGCGGCCGCCGAACGCATCACCGCCATCCGCGCCGAGGACGCCCTCGGCCGGCACCTGGAGAAGGCGCTGCCCCTGGAGGATCTGGAGGGGCGGCGCTGGTGGCAGCTCACCGACCCCTACGGCGGCCTCGCCATCCGGGTACGGCAGCCCGAGCGCAACCTGCTGCTGCCCGGCGGACGTGAGGTGCTGGTCTCCGCGCGGTACGTGCGCGACGAACCCCTCGGACCGGTGCGTGGGGTGGTCGTCTCCCTGCGGGACACCGAGGCCCGCCACCGCACCGAGCGCAGCCACGCCGAGCTGATAGCGACGGTCGCCCACGAGCTGCGCTCCCCGCTCACCTCCGTGAAGGGCTTCACCGCCACCCTCCTCGCCAAGTGGGAACGCTTCACCGACGACCAGAAGCGGCTGATGCTGGAGACCGTCGACGCCGACGCCGACCGCGTCACCCGCCTCATCGCCGAGCTGCTGGACATCTCCAGGATCGACAGCGGGCGGCTCGAGGTGCGCCGGCAGCCCGTCGACATCGGCGCGGCCGTCGGCCGGCACATCCAGGCCTACGTCGCCGCCGGCCAGCGGGCCGACCGCTTCCTGCTGCGCGTCGAGCAGCCGCTGCCCGCCCTGTGGGCCGACCCCGACAAGGTCGACCAGGTGCTGAGCAACCTGCTGGAAAACGCGGTGCGCCACGGCGAGGGAACCGTCACCATTGACATCACGCCCGCGCCGTCCCCGCGCGAGGGCGAGGAAACGGCCACGTCGGTCACGGTGAGCGACGAGGGGCCCGGCATCCCGGAGGAATCCATGAACCGCGTCTTCACCCGCTTCTGGCGGGGCAGCAAGCGCGGCGGGACGGGCCTCGGGCTGTACATCGTCAAGGGCATCGTCGAGGCCCACGGCGGCACCATCACGGTCGGCCGCGCACCGGGCGGCGGCGCCGAGTTCCGATTTACGCTGCCCGTGTGCACGCCGGCGTATCTCGCCTAGCGGCCCACGGGCCATTCGTCCACCCCCACCCCGTTAGAATCGGCCTTTGGCACCTTTGTGTCCTGCACACGGCCCGCAGAGAGCCACAGCCGGTTCGAAGCCGGTGACGGGGACCGTCCGCCAGCCAATCGGAAGCACGGGAAGAGATGTCGGCACCGAATAAGTCGTACGACCCTGTCGAGGTCGAGGCGTTGAAACCGGAAGAGATCGAGCGCATGCGGGACGAGGCGCTCGCCGCCTTCGCCGCCGCGGACTCCCTCGACGCGCTCCACGAGGCAAAGGTCGCCCACACCGGCCCCGCCTCCCCGCTGGCCCTCGCCAACCGCGAGATCGGCGCCCTGCCCCCGCACGCCAAGGCAGACGCGGGCAAGCGTGTGGGCATGGCCCGCGGCGCCGTGAACAAGGCTCTCGCCGGCCGCCAGGCCGAGCTCGAGGCCGAGCGGGACGCCCGCGTGCTGGTCGAGGAGGACGTCGACGTCACGCTGCCCCACGACCGCGTCCCGGCGGGCGCCCGGCACCCGCTGACCACGCTCTCGGAGCGCATCGAGGACGTCTTCGTCGCCATGGGCTACGAGGTCGCCGAGGGCCCCGAGGTCGAGGCCGAGTGGTTCAACTTCGACGCCCTCAACATCGGCCCGGACCACCCGGCCCGCGGCGAGGCGGACACCTTCTTCGTGACCGGCCCGGACGGCACGGCCGACTCCGGCGTCGTGCTGCGCACTCACACCTCGCCCGTGCAGATCCGTTCGCTGCTCAGCCGTGAACTGCCGGTCTACGTGATCTGCCCCGGCCGCGTGTACCGCACCGACGAGCTGGACGCGACCCACACCCCGGTCTTCCACCAGGTCGAGCTGCTCGCCGTCGACGAGGGCCTGACCATGGCCGACCTCAAGGGCACCCTGGACCACATGGTCCAGTCGCTGTTCGGCGAGGGCATGAAGACCCGGCTGCGGCCGAACTTCTTCCCGTTCACCGAGCCGTCCGCCGAGATGGACATGGTGTGCTACGTCTGCCGCGGCGAGTCCGTCGGCAACCCCGACCGGCCCTGCCGCACCTGCTCCAGCGAGGGCTGGATCGAGCTGGGCGGCTGCGGCATGGTCAACCCCAAGGTGCTGGCCGCCTGCGGCGTCGACCCGGAGAAGTACAGCGGGTTCGCCTTCGGGTTCGGAATCGAGCGGATGCTGATGTTCCGCCACAACGTCGAAGACATGCGAGACATGGTCGAGGGTGACGTCCGGTTCACCCGGCCGTTCGGGATGGAGATCTGATGCGGGTCCCGCTTTCTTGGCTGCGGGAGTACGTCGACCTGCCGGCGACCGAAACCGGCCGTGACGTCCAGGCCAAGCTCATTTCGGCCGGCCTCGAGGTCGAGACCGTCGAGCAGCTCGGCGCCGACCTCAAGGGGCCGCTGGTCGTCGGCCAGGTGCTGACCATCGAGGAGCTGGAGGGCTTCAAGAAGCCGATCCGCTTCTGCACCGTCGACGTCGGCGGGGCCAACGGCACCGGTGAGCCCCAGGAGATCGTCTGCGGCGCCCGGAACTTCGCCGTCGGCGACAAGGTCGTCGTGGTCCTGCCCGGCGCCACGCTGCCCGGCGGCTTCTCCATCGCCGCCCGGAAGACCTACGGCAAGACGTCCCACGGCATGATCTGCTCCACCGACGAGCTGGGCATGGGCGACGACGGCACCCACGGCATCATCGTGCTGCCGCCGGAGACCGAGGTCGGCAAGGACGCCATCGAGCTGCTCCAGCTCGTCGACGAGGTGCTGGACATCGCGGTCACCGCCAACCGCGGCGACTGCCTGTCCATCCGCGGTGTCGCCCGCGAGACCGCCATCGCCTACGGCCTGCCGCTGCGTGACCCGGCGCTGCTCGACGTGCCCGCCCCGAACGCCTTCGGCTACCCGGTGCAGGTCGCGGAGCCGGTCGGCTGCGACCGCTTCACCGCCCGCACGGTCACCGGCCTGAGCCCCGAGGCACGCTCCCCGATCTGGCTGCGGCGCCGGCTGCAGAAGGTCGGCATGCGCCCGATCTCGCTCGCCGTCGACGTCACGAACTACGTGATGATGGAGCTGGGCCAGCCGCTGCACGCCTACGACCGGAACCTGGTCCAGGGCACGATCGGCGTGCGCCGGGCCGAGGAGGGCGAGAAGCTCGTCACCCTCGACGGCACCGAGCGCAAGCTGCACGCCGAGGACCTGGTCATCACCGACGAGCGCGGCCCGATCGGCCTGGCCGGCGTCATGGGCGGCGCCAACACGGAGATCGCGGACCACGACGACCTGGAGAACGCCTCGACCGACGTGGTCATCGAGGCCGCCCACTTCGACGCCGTCTCGATCGCCCGTACGGCCCGCCGTCACAAGCTGTCCTCCGAGGCCTCCCGCCGCTTCGAGCGGGGCGTCGACCCGCGGGCCGCCGCGGCCGCCGCGCAGCGCACCGTGGACCTGCTGGTGCTGCTCGCGGGCGGAACGGCCGAGGCCGGCGTCACCGAGGTCGTCGCGCCCACCGCCCCGCGGACCGTCACGATCCCCGCGAACCACCCGGACCGGGTCGCGGGCGTGGACTACGGCCGCGAGACCGTGGTGCGCCGGCTCCAGGAGATCGGCTGCGACGTCCACGGCCAGGACGAGCTGGTCGTCACGGTGCCGTCCTGGCGGCCCGACCTCACCGAGGCCAACGACCTGGCCGAGGAGGTCATCCGCCTCGAGGGCTACGAGAACCTGCCCTCCACGCTGCCGAAGCCGCCCTCCGGCCGCGGTCTGACCCACCGCCAGCGGCTGCACCGCAGGGTCGGCCGCGCGCTGGCCGGCGCCGGCTACGTCGAGGCGCCGACCTACCCGTTCGTCGGCGAGCAGGTCTTCGACCAGCTCGGCCTGGAGTCCGGTGACCCGGCCCGCCGCGTGGTGAAGCTGGTCAACCCGCTCAACGACGAGGAGCCCGCGCTCCGTACGACGCTGCTGCCGGGCCTGCTGGGCGCGCTGCGGCGCAACGACGGCCGTGGCTCGCACGACCTGGCCCTCTTCGAGACGGGACTGGTGTTCCAGCCGCGCGAGGAGCAGCGCGCCGGCGTGCACCTGTCCGTCGACCGCCGCCCGACCGACGAGGAGATCGCGTCGCTGGACGGCGCGCTGCCCGAGCAGCCCCGGCACGTCGCCGTGGTGCTCGCGGGCGCCCGCGAGCAGGCCGGCTGGTGGGGCAAGGGCCGCCCGGCGGACTGGGCCGACGCGATCGAGGCCGGCCGCGCCGTCGCCCGGGAGGCCGGAGCCGACCTGATCGTGCGCAAGGGCCAGTACGGCCCCTGGCACCCGGGTCGCTGCGCCGAGCTGGTCGTCGTCGCCGACGGCACGGAGCGGGTCGTGGGGCACGGGGGTGAACTGCACCCGCGAGTCCTCAAGGCGCTGGGCCTGCCCGAGCGCACCTGTGCGATGGAGCTGGACCTGGACGCCCTGGAGGCGGTCGGCGACGGCGTTCCGCAGGCGCCGAGCATCTCCACCTTCCCGGTGGCCACCCAGGACGTCGCCCTCGTGGTCGACAGGCCCGTCCCCGCCGCCGAGGTCGAGAGCGCACTGCGTGAGGGCGCGGGCGAACTGCTCGAGTCCATCCGGCTGTTCGACGTGTACGAGAACGCGGAACAGCTCGGCGAGGGCCGCAAGTCCCTGGCCTACGCGCTGCGCTTCCGCGCGAGTGACCGGACGCTGACCGTGGACGAGGCGTCCGCGGCCCGGGACGCGGCGGTCGCCCTCGCGGGCGAGCGGACCGGAGCCGTACTGCGCGGCTGATCCGCGTCGACGCGGACCGCCGACCCGGCCCCCCGCCTGGCGGCAGCGACGGACCGGCCCCTCGGGGCCGGTCCGTTCGCTTGGCCCGCCGCACCGAGCCGCTGGAGGCCGACCCGGCCAAGCCACCGCATTTTGAGGGGGAGCCGGCGGCTTGGCCGGGTGACCAGTCAACCGGCGGCACCACGCTCCGCGACAGTGCGCGCACAGCTCGGATGCGCGCACTCCGTTCACACCCCGTGTGAAGGCCCAGCCACTACGCTGACGGACACCAGGCCATTCGGGGGGCATCCATGCAGCCCAACACTCTGCTCGACGCGATCCTGGACGAGGCGGGCATCTCGCACGCCGGTCTCGCCGCCCATGTGAACCAGGCCGGCCGTGGACGGGGCCTCGCGCTCCGCTACGAACACACCGCCGTGGCGCGGTGGTTGAAGGGCCAGCGGCCACGCGGCCAGGTCCCCGACCTGATCTGCGAGGTGCTCGCCGGACGGCTGCACCGGCCGGTCACCCTGGACGACATCGGCCTCGGAGTGCCCGGCGAGCCCAGCACTCCGCACACCGGCTCGCTGTCCGGCTTCGTGGAGCGGGCCACCGCCCTGTGGCGCTCGGACGAACAGCAGCGCCCGCACGTGCTCGGCGCGCCCGCGGTCACCGGCACCCCCGCCGTCATGCCGGTGTGGGAGTGGGAGAACCCGCCCGAGGACGTGGACGTCTCCCGAGGTGGGCGGCACCGGGTCACCGCCTCCGACCTCGAACTGCTGCGGGCGGCCCGCACCCACTACGAGCAGATGTACCGCAAGGCCGGCGGTGTCGCGACCCGCGCGCGGATCGTCGGCTTCCTCAACGCCGAGGCGGCCCCGCTGCTGCGCGGCGGCTACACCGACGCCACCGGGCGCCAACTGCACCGGGCCACGGGCGGGTTGGTGGCGATCGCCGGAATCTGCGCCTACGACTCCGACGCGCACGGCCTGGCCCAGCGCTACTTCCACCAGGCGCTCCGGCTGGCGAAGGCCAGCGGTGACCGGGGACTTGGCGCCTATGTGATCGCACTGCTGGTCAACCAGGCGCTGTTCATGCGGGAGTACCGGCAGGCGGTGGCGTTCGCCGAGGCCGCCCTGCGCGCGGCCGGAAAGCACATCACCCCGGCCCTCGCCTCCGACCTGTACGCGATGCAGGCGAAGGCGTACGCCCACCTCGGCGATTCCGGCAGCGCCCTGTCGTGCATCCGCCGGGCCGAGACGGCCGCGGACCGCATCCGGCGGGGGTACGAGCCCGACGAGACCGGCTACGTACAGCCTGGCCTGGTCAACGTCCAGGTGGCCGAGGCGCTGCTGAGCCTCGGTGAGCTGGCCGCCGCCCGGGAGCACGCGGCGGCCGCGGTGGACAACCCGGCGCACGACCGCGGCCGGGTGCACCGGCTCGCCATGCTCAGCACCATCGAGCTGCGCCAGGGCAACGCCGACAACGCGGTGGCCACGGCCGTGCAGATGGCCGAGCAGGCGCGCGGGATGGAGTCCCAGCGACTGCGCGACAGACTCCGCGCGGTGCGCGAGCACCTGGTGCGCTGCGGCTCGGCCGGGACCGCCGAAGCCGCCGAACTCATCGACGGCGCACTGCGCGTACCGCTGTAGGCCCACTGTAGGTACACAGCCCCTGCTGCGATATTGCCCCTTACTCGGTGGAAGGTGGCAGAACCGTGCAGTGGACGAAACAGACCGAACAAACTGTGTATGAAAACCGCTGGTTCAGCGTCAATCTCGCAGATGTGGAGCTGCCGGACGGCCGGCATCTCGACCACTTCCTCATCCGGCTGCGGCCGGTCGCCGTCGCCACGGTCGTCAACGAGGCCAACGAGGTCCTGCTGCTGTGGCGGCACCGCTTCATCACCGACAGCTGGGGCTGGGAACTGGCCGCGGGCGTGGTGGAGGACGGCGAGGACATCGCGAGCGCGGCCGCCAGGGAACTGGAGGAGGAGACCGGCTGGCGGCCGGGACCGCTGCACCACCTGATGAGCGTGGAGCCGTCCAACGGCCTCACCGACGCCCGGCACCACATCTACTGGTCCGACCACGGAGAGTACGTCGGACACCCGGTGGACGACTTCGAGTCGGACCGCCGGGAGTGGGTCCCCCTCAAGATCGTCCCCGACCTCATCGCCCGGGGGGAGGTCCCGGCCGCCAACATGGCGGCCGCGTTACTCCTGCTGCACCACATGAGGCTCGCCGACGAGCGGTCCTAACGGGCCAGTGCCTGCCATGCCGTCACGACGAGTGCCCCGAGGGCGGTGAGGACGGCCAGCGAGGGCAGGGGCCAGCGCGCGTGCTCCAGTGAGGTCATGCGCGTGTGCAGGTCGTCCACCTCCTTGGCGGTCTCCTCGGCGCGGTGACTGAGCAGGGCGAGTCCTCCCTCGACGCGGGCATACGCCACGTCGAGGCGGCGCCGTAACTCTGCGAGTTCGCCATGGACCACGGGATGCTCCGGTTCGGCGCTCACGGGTCCACTCCTTTCCGTAGTCGGATGTGGTGGTTCCGCACCTCTTGCATGCGCATGCAGAGTCAACTCGGCTGGTAAGCGCGTGGGGAGCGTGTGTGACGGGCATATGCGGGCCCGGCGCGCACACGGTGTGTGAAACAGATGGGCCCGGCACCTAAACCGGTGCCGGGCCCACGGGTGTAGCCGACGGTAATCAGTAGCTGTAGAAGCCCGACCCCGTCTTACGGCCGAGCCGTCCCGCCTCGACCATGCGCTGGAGCAGCGGGGGAGCGGCGTACAGCGGCTCCTTGTACTCGGCGTACATGGAGTTGGCGATGGAGACGACGGTGTCCAGGCCGATCAGGTCGGACAGCTTCAGCGGGCCCATCGGGTGGGCGCAGCCCATCTCCATGCCGTTGTCGATGTCCTCGCGGCTGGCGATGCCGGACTCGAACATGCGGATCGCGGACAGCAGGTAGGGCACCAGCAGCGCGTTGACCACGAACCCCGAGCGGTCCTGGGCGCGGATCGCGTGCTTGCCGAGCAGCTTCTCGGCGAAGGCCTGGGCCCGGCTGAGGGTGCCCTCGGAGGTGGTGAGCGCCGGGATCAGCTCCACCAGCTTCTGCACCGGGGCCGGGTTGAAGAAGTGGACGCCGACGACGTGGTCGGGCCGCGAGGTGGAGACCGCCAGCTTCACCAGCGGGATGGAGGAGGTGTTGGAGGCGAGGATCGCGTCCGGGCGGGTCACCACCTGGTCGAGCACCTGGAAGATCTCCGTCTTCACCTGCTCGTTCTCCACTACGGCCTCGATCACCAGGTCGCGGTCGGCGAACTCGCCGAGGTCCGTGGTGAAGCTCAGCCGCGCCTGCGTGGCGTCCCGCTCCTCATCGGAGATCTTGCCGCGCTCGGCGGCCTTGGTCAGGGAGTTGAGCAGCCGGGTACGGCCGATCTCCAGGGCCTCGCCGGTGGTCTCGGCGACCTTCACGTCCAGTCCGGCGCGGGCGCACACCTCGGCGATGCCCGCGCCCATCTGGCCGCAGCCCACGACTCCGACGCGCTCGATGTCGGTCACATCGTCCCCTTCGCTGGTTCTCCGGTTTTGTCCGGGTGTGGCAGGACTCCGGGTCGGCGCCTGCTCCGATCGTGCACGTTACCGCCAAGTATCGATGATCGATCGCGTGGGTGGGGGCATCCTGGGGCGCGGAACGATCCGTGAGGGTGCGGATCCGGAGCGTATGGGGGGTGCGGGAATGGGGCGGATCTCACGCCGGGCGTTCGCTGCGGCGGCGCTGTCGACACTGGCGGCGGCCCAGGCGGCCGGGGCCCAGGGCGCGGTGGCGGCACCCGGCCGGCGGGGCGCCGCCGCCGGGCGGGGCGCGGCGGGCGGGCACGGTGCGGCCGCCGAGATGCGGGGCGTGTGGCTCGCGACCGTGGCCAACCGCGACTGGCCCTCGAAGCCCGGTCTCACCGCCGCCGAGCAGCGCGAGGAGCTGATCGCGCATCTGGACCGGGCGGTCCGGGACCGGCTCAACACGGTGATCCTCCAGGTGCGCCCGACGGCGGACGCCCTGTGGCCCTCGCCGTACGAGCCCTGGACCCAGTACCTCACCGGCACCCAGGGCCAGGACCCCGGCTGGGATCCGCTGGGCACCGCCCTGCGCGAGGCCCACGCCCGCGGCCTGGAACTGCACGCCTGGTTCAACCCGTACCGCGTCGCCAACCACACCGACCTCGGCCGGCTGGCCGCGTCGCACCCGGCCCGGCTGCACCCGGACTGGGTGGTGCCCTACGGCGGCAGGCTCTACTACGACCCGGGGCTGCCCGAGGTCCGCGCCTTCGTGCAGCGGGCCATGCTGGACGCCGTCGCCAGGTACCCGGTCGACGCCGTCCACTTCGACGACTACTTCTACCCCTACCCGGTCGCCGGGCAGACCTTCGACGACGACGCCTCCTACGACCGGTACGGCGGGGACTTCGCCGCCCGGGCGGACTGGCGCCGGGACAACATCAACCGGCTGGTGCGGGAGATGGCGGCCGGTATCCGGCGGGTCCGGCCCGGCACCCGGTTCGGGATCAGCCCCTTCGGGGTGTGGCGCAACGCCACGACCGACCCGCTCGGCTCGGACACCCGGGCGGGCGTGCAGACGTACGACGACCTGCACGCGGACACCCGCGCCTGGGTGCGCAACCACTGGATCGACTACATCGTCCCGCAGCTCTACTGGAACATCGGCTTCGCCGCCGCCGACTACGCGACCCTGGTCGACTGGTGGGCCGAGGTGGCCCGGGGCACCGGGACCCGGCTGTACGTCGGGGAGGCGCTGTACAAGGCAGGGGCCGCCGGGCAGCCCTCGCAGTGGCAGGACCCCGTCGAGCTGTCCCGTCACCTCACGCTCGCCGCCCGGTACCCGCAGGTGCGCGGGCACGTCTTCTTCGCCGCCAAGGAGGTGGCGGAGGACCCGATCGGGGCGATGGCACGGGTGGTCGCCGACCACTACCGGCAGCCGGCGAGGACCCCGCGCTGAGTTACAGCCGCTGTTCCTTCTCCTTGTGCTTGATCTGGCAGTCCGGGCCGGGGGACATCACGGCCTCGTGTCCGTCGGCGAAGCGGACCCGGTAGGGCGGGTTGCCCTCCGTGCCCATCACCTCGACGACTTCCGACACCTGGTCGTGCTGGCCGACCACCCTGCCGTGCTGGACAAGCTGGTCTCCCACGGATGCATGCATCGGCAGGCCCTCCTCACGTCACGACCGCTGGGTGACGGCGATGCACACGAGCACGGCGACGGCGGTCAGGGGAGCGGCCGCCGTGAGGTTCTCGCCCAGCAGCAGCGCCGACCACACCAGTGTGAGCAGCGGCTGGGCCAACTGCAACTGGCTGGCCTTCGGGATGCCGATGGCCGCCATGCCCCGGTACCAGACCACCAGCCCGAGGAACTGCGATCCCAGCGCCACCCACAGCAGACCGGTCACCCCGTGCGCGGTCAGCCGCACCGGTTCGTACGACAGCGCCAGCGCGGCGGCCGGGACGCTCAGCGGCAGGCACAGCACCAGCGCCCAGCCGACGACCTGCCAGCCGGGCATCACCCGGGCCAGCCTGCCGCCCTCGGTGTATCCGGCGGCGCACACCAGCAGCGCCCCGAACAGATAGCCGTCGGCGACGGTGAGAGCGCCGCCGCTCTGGCCGAGGGTGAAGGCGACCACGGCCGCCGCGCCCGCGAGCGCCGCCAGCCAGAACCGCCGTGCGGGGCGGTGGCCCGTGCGCAGGGCCGAGCAGACGGCGGTGGTCAGCGGCAGCAGGCCCACGACCACGGCGGCGTGCGCGGTGGTGGAGGTCTGCAGGGCCAGCGTGGTGAGCAGCGGGAAGCCGAACACCACTCCGGCGGCGACGACCGCGAGACCCGGCAGGTGCCTGGGCTCGGGCAGCGGCACGCGCAGGGCCAGCAGGCAGCCGCCGGCCACGAGCGCCGCGAGCACGCTGCGGACGGCCACCAGCGTCCAGGGCCCGAAGCCCTCCAGGCCCCAGGCGGTGGCCGGGAAGGTGAGGGAGAAGGCGAGGACGCCGAGCGCGGCCTGACCGGCGCCGAAGCCCCGGCGCTCGGCGGCGGGGGCGGTGACTGCTATCGGGGTGGTGGCAGTAGCGCTACTCTGTGCTCTCATGGAACAGAGTAGCAGTGTGGCTGAACTGGCAGAACGGCTGCGCCGGGAACTCGACCGCTACTCGTACGGTGGAAAACTCCCGTCGAGCCGGGCCCTGGTCGAGCGGTTCCGGGTGAGCCCGGTGACCGTCTCCCGGGCCCTCGCCCAGCTCGCCGCCGAGGGGCTCGTGGTGACCCGGCCCGGCGCCGGTGCCTTCCGGGCCGGATCGCGCGCCGCCGCCCCGCCCGCCGGGGACACCTCCTGGCAGGAGGTCGCGCTGAGCGCCGACGGCGCCGAGCTGGTGCCTCGCACGGTGGACGCCTCCGGGGTCACGGTCTCGCTGGCAGCGCCGCCACCGGGCGTCCTGGAGTTCAACGGCGGCTATCCGCACCCCTCCCTGCAGCCCGAGCGGGCGATGGCCGCCGCCCTCGCCCGGGCCGGGCGGCGGCCCGGCGCCTGGGGCAGGCCGCCGCTGGAGGGGCTGCCGGAGCTGCGGGAGTGGTTCGCGCGCGGCATCGGCGGGGCCGTCACCGCCGCCGAGGTGCTCGTCGCCGCAGGCGGCCAGTCCGCGCTGGCGACCGCCCTGCGGGCGCTCGCCCCGCCCGGCGCCCCGGTGCTCGTCGAGTCCCCCACCTACCCGGGCATGCTCGCCCTGGCCCGCGCCGCCGGGCTGCGCCCGGTCCCGGTGCCCGTCGACCCCGACGGGGTCCGCCCCGGCCTGCTCGCCGACGCCTTCCGGGCCACCGGCGCCCGGGTCTTCGTCTGCCAGCCGCTCTTCCAGAACCCGACCGGTGCCGTCCTCGCCCCCGGCCGCCGCGCCGAGGTGCTGAGCATCGCCCGGTCGGCGGGCGCGTTCGTGGTCGAGGACGACTTCGTACGCCGCCTGGTGCACGCGGACGCCGGGCCGCTGCCCCGCCCGCTGGCCGCCGACGACCCCGACGGCGTCGTCGTCCACGTCGGCTCGCTGACCAAGGCGACCTCACCCAGCTTCCGGGTCAGCGCGCTGGCCGCCCGGGGGCCGGTGCTGGAACGGCTGCGCGCCATCCAGGTGGTGGACAGCTTCTTCGTGCCCCGGCCGATGCAGGAGGCCGCGCTGGAGCTCGTCGGCTCCCCGGCCTGGCCCCGCCATCTGCGGACCCTGTCGGCCGAGCTGAAGGCCCGCCGCGACACCATGACCGCCGAACTCGCCCGGCATCTGCCCGAACTCGCCCTGCCCCACATCCCGTCCGGCGGCTACCACCTCTGGGTCCGCCTCCCCGACGGCACGGCGGGCACCGGCGGCCCGGGCCCCGAGGCGGAGGCCGCCCTCACCGCCGCCGCCCTGCGCGCGGGCGTCGCCGTGACCCCCGGCCGCCCCTACTTCAGCGCCGAACCCCCCGCCGGCCACCTCCGCCTGAGCTTCGCGGCGGTCGCGGGCGCGGGGGAGATCACGGAGGGGGTGCGCCGGCTCCGGGCCGCCTGCGACGAGGTGTTCCGGCCCGGACGCCGCTGACCGGACGCCGTGGCCCGAACGTCCCCGTCCGGCCGGTGAAACGGAGTCGACGCCGGCCGCGGCGGGCTGTGAGTATTCCGGCATGAGCGACGCACCCGAGCTGCCCGAGGGCTACGAGTTCTCCGCCGAGACCGGCCGCGTGGACGTGGAGCGCGTCCACGGCTGGCTGTCGTCCGACGCCTACTGGGCGATCGGCCGGCCCCGCGAGAAGCACGAGCGGGCGATGGCGGAGTCCCTCAACTTCGGGGTGTACGACGCGGCCTCGGGGGAGCAGGTGGCGTACGCACGGGTGGTGACCGACCGGGCGCTGTTCGCCTGGCTCGCCGACGTGTACGTCGACCCCGCCGTGCGCGGCGAGGGGGTCGGCACGGCGTTCGTCGGCCGGATCCGCGAGCACCTGCGGCCGTACGGGCTGCGCCGCGTCCTGCTGGCCACCGAGGACGCGCAGGAGGTGTACGCCAGGCTCGGCTTCCGGGCGGTCGACCACCCGGAACGGTGGATGGTGCACACCTTCGAGTGAGCGTTCCCGTACCCTCGGTAACCGCCGGACGGCGCCTCTTGACCTGTGTACCCCCGAGGCCCACCATCACCGCATGCCACTTCGGGTGACGTTCGTCGCCGCCGCGCGCAGTTCCCCGCTGCTCGCGGAGCGCTTCGAGGACGACCGGCCGCTGGACCAGGCCGGCTGGGACGAGGTGCAGCGCGCCGCCGGGGACCTGCTGCCGCTGTCGGCGGCCGAACTGCGCTACTGCTCGCCGACCCCGCGCAGCCGTGCCACCGGCGACGCCCTCGGCTACGCCCCGCTGGTCCAGCTCGCCCTGCGCGACTGCGACATGGGCCGCTGGCGCGGGCTGACGCTGGGCGAGGCCATGGCCCGCGAGCCGGAGTCCGTGGACGCCTGGCTCGCCGACCCGCGCTCCACTCCGCACGGCGGCGAGTCGCTGCTCGCCTTCATCTCCCGGGTCGGCGGCTGGCTCGACACGCGCCCCGCCGACGACGGCGGCCGGATCGTCGCGGTCGCGGAGCCCTCCGTGATCCGCGCGGCCCTGGTGTACGCCCTGAAGGCACCGCCCGCCGCGTACTGGAACATCGATGTGCGCCCGCTGTCGGTGACCACCGTGACGGGCCGCTCGGGCCGCTGGAACCTCCGGCTCGACGGCGTCCTCGCTCAGCCCTCGCGCACGTAGTCCGTGGTGAGCACCAGGTCCTTGGCCGGTCCGCCCACGTGCCACACCGTGCGCCAGTGGTCGGCGTCCGTCACGGTGAACTCGCCCCGGTAGAAGTCGGCCGCGCAGGGGTGGCCGGCGACGTACCGCCCCGAGGTCAGGTCCAGCTCGTGGAAGGGCCGGCCGTCCGCGAACCGCACGTCCGCCGTGCCCGGATGCCGCCCCGGCAGGAACCGCAGCGTCCGTGTCGCCGGCCGGGTCACGCCCCGCCAGGTGAACTCACCGGACTCCTCGTGCAGCAGGCCGCCGCCGTCGAGCGGGCCGAAGACGGTGACTCCCGAGAAGCGCCCCTCGTCCCCGCCCGCCAGATCCCGCACGCTCCGCTCCACCCGCCAGCGCCCGGCCAGATGCGCCAGCACATCGGGCACGGGCCAGACCCCGCTCACCGCCGGCCCTTCCAGCACCGCGGGCGCGGACCGTCCGGCGACCCGGTGGGCGACTTCCGCTCGGCCTGGGCCCGGATCTCGTGGTGCGAGGAGTGGCTCGTCGCCCGGAAGGCCTCCTCGTAGGCGGCCAGTGCCGCGCCCAAGCCGCCGCCGCCGACCGAGCCGCGGCGCCGGATCGCACGCGCGAGCCTCATCAGGACCAGCGGCAACGCGGCCAGGGAGCCGAGCGCGATCGGATACGGCGTCAGCGTGTGCATGACCCGAGTCTACGAGCGGGCCCGCGCCCGTGGCGGCCGCGGCCCGTACGGCGATCGACCCGTCACCGTCCTGCGGATCGAGCGCAGGATCAAGCGGAACCAGCCCCGGGCTCGGGCCGCTGTCCCACCGGCAGCAGCCCGCGCTCGGCGAAGACCTTCTTCGCGGCGAACGTGGCGTTCAGCGCCTTCGGCATGCCGCAGTAGACGGCGGAGTGCAGCAGCGCCTCCGTGATCTCCTCCGGGGTGAGGCCCACGTTCAGGGCCGCGCCCACGTGCACGTCGAGCTGGGCCTCGCAGCCGCCGAGCGCGGTGAGCACGCCCAGCGTGACCAGCTGGCGGTCGCGCGGCGCCAGTCCGGGCCGGTCGTAGATCTCCCCGAAGGCCCAGGAGACGACCTGGTGGCCCAGCGCGGGGCTGATGTCCGCGAGCGAGTCGACGACCCGCTGCCCGGCCTCGCCGTCGACCTTCCGCAGGACCGCCAGGCCGTGGGCGAAACGCTCGTCACGGGTGGTGCTCTCGCTCATGCCGGTACATCCCTTCAGGGCAGCCGCTCGACGCGGCCGCCGTTCGCCGTTGCCGGAACGCTAGGAGTTGGAGCGCACTCCAGGTCAAGGCCGGCCCGGCGGCCGCCCGGAGCGCTTCCACGAGGAGGTCCAGCGGATCGCCGAGGAACTGCTGCCGCTCGGGCACGACATGGAGTTCGTCTACGTCGACGACGGCAGCCGCGACCGCACCCTCGCCGTGCTGAAGCACCTCGCCGGGCGCGACTCCCGGGTGCGGTACGTCTCCTTCAGCCGCAACTTCGGCAAGGAGGCGGCCCTGCTCGCCGGTCTCCGGCACGCCTCCGGCGACTCGGTCGTCGTGATGGACGCCGACCTCCAGCACCCGCCCGAGCTGATCGGGCGCATGGTCCGGCTGCGCGAGCAGGGCCACGACCAGGTCATCGCCCGGCGCACCCGCACCGGCGACCGCCTCGCCCGCACCCTCACCGCCCGCCTGTACTACCGGCTCGTCAACCGCCTGGTCGACATCGAACTGGTCGACGGCGTGGGCGACTTCCGCCTGATGTCGCGCCGTGTGGTGGACGCGGTGCTGGCCCTCACCGAGTACAACCGCTTCTCCAAGGGCCTGTTCGCCTGGGTCGGTTTCCCGAGCACCACCTTCGAGTGCGAGAACGCGACGCGCGGGGCGGGCCGCAGTTCCTGGAACCTGCGCAGCCTGCTCAACTACGGCCTCGACGGCCTGCTGTCCTTCAACAACAGGCCGCTGCGCGCCGCCCTCTGGCTCGGCACCGGCCTGCTGCTGTGCGCGGGCCTGTACACCGCCTGGATCGTGGGCGCCGCCCTCGTCCAGGGCGTCGACACCCCCGGCTATGTGACCATCATCACCGCGGTCACGGCCCTCGCCGGCGTGCAGATGGTCATGCTGGGAGTCGT
The DNA here is from genome assembly GCF_055592265.1 of Streptomyces sp. NPDC041129. NCBI lineage: Bacteria > Bacillati > Actinomycetota > Actinomycetes > Kitasatosporales > Streptomycetaceae > Streptomyces > Streptomyces sp. NPDC041129. Next base: position 247,595 of record NZ_JBVIYV010000006.1, read on the forward strand.
CGGGGAGTACACCGGCCGCATCTATTACGAGGTGAAGGGCCGTCCGCACTTCCTGGTGAAGGCGACCAACGTGGAACGAACGAAAGACCTCATCCCTTGATGCCGAGACAGATCGTCACCTTCGCCGTCGTAGGTGCCGTCAACACGGCCGTCTACTACGGCCTCTACCTGACGCTCCTGAACTGGCTTCCCTATCTCGGCGCGCACGTTCTGGCATTTCTGCTCAGCATGGTCGGATCCTTTTTCCTGAACGCGCGTTTCACCTACCGGACGCGGCCCACCTGGCGGAAATTCCTGCTGTTCCCGCTGACGAACGTCACCAATTTCCTCGTCACCACCGCGGGTGTGTACGTGATCGTGGACGTCCTCCACGCCGGAAACCGCTTCGCCCCCCTGCTCGCCTCCGCGGCGGCGATCCCGGTGACGTTCGTCGTGTCCCGCCGCATCATGCTGCCCGGCGGCAGGAACGTCCGGGACCGGCCGCACATGTCCGCGTGACGGCGTAATCCGGTTGAACCGCCGGCCCGCGGTGCGCCAGGGTCCGCGGCATGGAGTTCTTCTGCCACCACCGCGACCGGCCCGGCTCCGAGGCGCTGCGCGACCGGCTGCTGGAGGAGCACTGGTCCTACATGGACCGGTACGCCAAGGAGCTGATCGCGCGCGGCCCGACCTTCGCCGCCGACGGCGGGACGCCCACCGGCAGCGTGCACATCGTCGACCTGCCCGATCCCGCCGCCGCCCGCGCGTTCGCCTTCGACGAGCCGAACCACCAGGCCGGCGTGTACCGGGACGTACTGCTGCGCCGGTGGCGCAACCTGCTGGGGCGCACCATGTGGGACTTCCCCGGTGGCCCGGTGGGCGGCAACCGGTACCTGGTGCTCGGGCTCGGCGTCGGGCGGGCCGGCCAACTCGCGGTGCCACCCGGCCGCGACGACCTGATCGCGTTCGGGCCGCTGCTGTCCGACGACGGTGCCCTCCGGCTGGGTGCGGCGGCACTGGTCCGGGCCACCGACCCGGACGCCGCCCGCGCCGTCCTGGCTGCGGACGAGTACGCCGCCGTCGAGGTCCACGACTGGGAGTTCGGCGGGCGGCGCTGAGGAGAGCGCGGCGGCCCCGGTCCGGGCCCGCGGCCGGTTGGCCCGTCCGGTGTACGCGGGCCGCCCCGGCGGCCGGGTTCGCCGAACCGCCGGCCGTCGCCGCCTAGCATGCTCACCGCTCGGGGGTTCCGGGCAGGAGGGGGTCGGCGACATGCCCTTCGCGGAGTCCGCCGGCGGCGGTGAGCCCGACGCCCGCGGCCCGGCGGCCGCGCCGCGCTCCACGGCTCCGCTACTGGCCGTGTGCGCCGGGTACTTCATGGTCATCCTGGATGTCACGATCATCAACGTGGCCGTGCCCGTGGTGGGCCGGGAACTGCGCGCCTCGCTCACCGGCATCCAGTGGATCACGGACGGGTACACCCTGGTCTTCGCCGGGTTCCTGATGACCGGGGGAGCACTGGGCGACCGGCTGGGCAACCGGCACGTCTTCCGCGCGGGCGTCACGGTGTTCACGGTGGCCTCGGCGGCGTGCGCGTTCGCACCCGGCGCACCCTTCCTGGTCGCGGCCCGGCTGGTGGAGGGACTCGGCGCGGCCCTGATCGTGCCCGGCTCCCTGGCCCTGCTCCAGGAGGCCTATCCGGCGCCGGCGGCCCGCTCGCGCGCCTTCGGGATCTGGGGGTCGATGGCCGGCATCGCGGCCTCCGCCGGGCCGCTGCTGGGCGGGCTGCTGGTGTCCACGGCGGGCTGGCGCTGGGTCTTCCTGATCAACCTGCCGGTCGGCGTGGTCTGCCTGATCCTGACGTCGCGGTTCGTCGCGCCCTCACCGCGGCACCCGGACCGGGCCCTGGACTGGCCGGCGCAGTGCGCCGTGGTGGCGGCGGTGGCCCTGCTCACGGCCTCGCTGAACGAGGCGGGACGGCGCGGCTGGACCGACCCCGCCGTGCTCGCCGGGCTGGCCCTGGCCGTGCTCGCCGTAGCGGCGTTCGCGCTGCGCGAGCGGCTCGCCCGGTCTCCCGCGCTGCCGCTGGGGCTGCTGCGCTCCCGGGCGATGAGCGGCGGGGCCGTCGTCGGGCTGCTGTTCAACTTCGGCTTCTACGGCATGGTCTTCACCGCCAGCCTGTACTTCCAGCACCAGCGCGGCTTCAGCGCCCTGAGGACCGGGCTCGCCCTCTTCCCGGCGGTGGCGATGACGATGTTCGCCTCCGTGCTGTCCGGCCGGCTGAGCCGCCGCACCGGCGACCGCCCGCTGGTGGTCACCGGCATGCTGCTGGGTGCCCTGGGGCTGGCCGGCTGGGCCGCGGCGGGACCGGACCCCGCGTACCCGCTGCTGGTGGCCCCGATGATGGCCACCGGGTTCGGCACGTCCTTCGCGCTCACCGGCTCGACCGCCACCGTGATGGGCGCCGCGCCCCCGGCCTACGCGGGCGCCGCCTCCGCCCTGTTCAACACCACCCGCCAGATCGGCAGCGCCACCGGCGTCGCCCTGGGCGGCAGCCTGCTGGCCACCAGCACCGACTACGGCACCGGCGTGCGCACCGCCATGGCCGTCGGCGCCCTCGCCTACCTGTCCGCGGCGGCCCTCGCCTGGAGGTGCGTCCCGGCCCGGGCGGTCCCGCCCGGCCGGTGATGTGACCGAGAGTTTTAGTTGGCGAATCATGGTCTGAGACGCACAGGTCAGGAGTGTGGAGAATTCTGGTTGGCAGATCTTGAGGGGGATAGTCGGCAAATCATGGCTGTGGGCGCTCACTGTGCGTGATCGCCGGGGTGGGGTCGCGGTTGCCCGCGGCGATCATGAGCCAGACTGGCGACGGGTCCCGGGTGGCGGCGTTTGATGTCGATCAGGTCGGCCAGGTAGGCGCCCAGTTCCCGGCAAGACCGTCTGGGCCGAGCAGACTCTCCCGCCTTCAACCTCGCCCGGTTCCCGACCGCCGTGATAGCGACCCCGAGGTCGCCCTGATAGTCGTCGGCCGGCCGTACGCCTCCCGCTGCGACCAATGGCATCGCGTCCCCAGGACGACAAATCCGCGAGCGTAGGGTCTGAGAACACCTGACCGATGCAGCCCGGACGGGTCAGCCAGTGCCGTGGGCCCCTCTCTCGCGCCGTGCATGGTGGTCAGCGGGTCGGGACCGGGAAGAGCATGCAGCTGCTGGTGGCGTGGGCCAGCAGCCGGTCGTCGGAGTCGCGGAGCTCTGCCTGGGCGAGGGCGGTGCGGCGGCCGCTGTTGAGGACGGTGCCTATGCCGCGGACCTTGCCGGTGTCGACGGTGATCGGGCGCAGGAACTTCAAGGTCAAGTCGATCGAGGTGTATCCCATGCCCTGAGGCAGCACGGACTGCACCGCGCAGCCGGCCGCCGAGTCCAGGAGCGTGGCGTAGACGCCGCCGTGGACGCTGCCGATCGGGTTGTAGTGCTCCTCGCCCGGCACCAGGACGAAGACCGCTCGGCCGTACTCGGCCTCCTCCAGGGTGAAGCCCAGGGTGGCGGCGATCGGCGGGGCGGGCAGGCGTCCGGCCAGGATCTCGCGGAGGAAATCGATGCCGCTGTGGTGGGGGACGGCGTCGGCGCAAATGGCGGGGTCTTCCCAGCCGAACACACGTGATCTGCGTGTCGCCGCTCCTGTCTCGCCGGTGATCAGGGACTTCTTCGATGTTTCGGACACGGTTGCTCCTCGGGGCATGTGCTGTCGGTGTGGCGTGCCAGTCCGTGAGGGACGGCGCGCCCGTTCTGCGGTGGAGTCGTCCTGCCGCGTGTTTCAGCCGCCGCCGGATTCAGGGCTGTCCGGGGCGGCGCGAATGAGACCCGGGCCGGCGTCGACGAACGAGTCCCCAGGCTGCACGTCGTGGCCGTCGTCGCAGCGGAGCACCGCATGCACCGGCGCACCGCAATTTTCGTGGCGTACGACCACCGGGGGCCCGTGTTCGTCGGCGGCCCAGGTGTCGCCCCACTGCCGCAGTGCCACGATGACGGCCCTGAAGTCCCGCCCCTTCTGCGTCAGTTGATAGGCATACCGGGTCCGCTGGCCGGGCTCCTGGTAAGGGACGCGCTCCAGGAGACCGGCGGCGGTCAGTTCTTTCAGGCGCGCCGCGGCGGCGGGTTCTCCGATGCCCACACGCCTGGCGAAGTCGTCGAACCGGCGTGTGCCGAAGAACGCCTCGCGCATGATCAGCATCGCTGTCCTGTTGCCGACGATCTCCAGAGCCCTGGCGATGGAGCAATTGGCCATGGACCAGGCGTCCCGTTCCTTCAGTAGATCCTTCATCTCCCCACCTTCCACCTGGCTTGCCTCATGCGAAGCCAGCCTATACCGTCGGTGCTGACTTCTGAAGCCATAAGTCAGCTGGAGATGCACATCCCGAGGGAGGAATCATGGACATCAGCACATCAAGGGTCCTGGTCACAGGGGCCAACCGCGGGCTCGGCAGGGCACTGACCCAGGAACTGCTCGCGCGCGGTGCCACGGTGTACGGGGCGTCCCGTCGGCCGGACCAGATCGATCTGCCCGGCGTGAAAGCGATACGGCTCGACGTCACCGACCCCGCCTCCGTCGCCGCGGCTGCGAAGGAGGCCCGTGACATCACAGTGCTGATCAACAACGCGGGCAGTTCCACGGGCGCCGATCTACTGACCGGCAGCTGGGACGCCGTCCGTCTGGAGATGGAGACCCACTACCTGGGCACCCTCGGCGTGATCCGGGCTTTCGCCCCGCTGATCGAGGCCCAGGGCGGGGGCGCCGTCCTCAACGTCCTTTCCGCGCTGTCGTGGATCAGCTTCCCCGCCGTCGGCGCCTACGCCGCAGCCAAGTCCGCGGAGTGGAGCCTGACCAACGCGTTGCGACAGCAGCTCGCACCCCGGGGCATCGCCGTGTCCGGACTCCACGTCGGCTATATGGACACCGACATGGCCCGCGACGTCACCGAGCCGAAGACCGACCCGGCGGACGTCGCCCGCGCGGCCGTCGACGGCATCGCCTCCGGGGCTGCCGAGATCGTCGTCGACGACCGCAGCCGCCAGGTACAGGCCGACCTCTCCGGTGGCGTCGCCGCCCTGTACCCGCAGCTCGGCTGAGACGAGGACACCGTGACCTCCACTCCCTCCCCCGCCCCGGGCCGACTCAGGCCGACCGACCGGCACACCGATGTCCGACCCTCCTCGAGCCAGCCCTCCCGGCTCGCCGCCGCCGTCACGCTCATCGCGATGTGCCTGGGCGCCATGACGACCTTTCTGCTGATCACCGCATCGGTGTCAGCGATGTCGGCCATCCAGGATGATCTGCACGTCTCCCCCACCGGCCTGGTCTGGATCCCCTCCGCGTACGCCCTGCTCGTTGCCTGCCTGGTGATGTCCGCGGGCACCGTCGGCAACCTCTACGGCCGCAAGCGCACCTTCCTCACCGGCGCCGCGATCATGATCGTCGGGTCGCTCACCGTCTACGCCGCGCATTCCGCGGGAGGCGTCATCGCCGGCCAGCTCGTCTCCGGCCTCGGCGGCGCTCTCATCCTGCCGAACAGCCTGGCCATCCTGGGAGCGGCATTCCCAGACCCCCACCGGCGCACCGAGGTCGTCACCGCCTGGGCGGCCTCCTCAGGCATCGGACTGGCCGTCGGCCCCCTGATCGCGGGCACCCTGCTGGACCACTTCCACTGGAACACGGTCTTCCTGTCGACCGCTGTCCTCGCCCTGGTCACCATGGCCGTCGCCGCCTTCGTCACCGAATCGCGCGGCCCCGACGGCAAGCTCGACATCCCCGGCCAGATCCTGGCCGTCGTGGGCATCGCCGCTCTCGTCTACGCCCTCATCGAAGGCGGACACGACGGCTACACCAGCCCCAGCATCCTTACCGCCTGGATCATCGCGGTCGCGGCCCTGACCGGTTTCGTCCTCGTCGAGCGCGCCGGCCGCACCCCCATGCTGGACATGACCCTGTTCCGGTCGGCGTCGTTCAGCGCGGTCATGTTCGTAAGTGCCGTCTCCCTGTTCGGCTTCACCGGCATGGCCATCCTGTCGGTGCTCTTTTACGAGCGCGTCCAGCACCTGTCCGCCCTGGATGTGGGATGGCGGCTGCTGGCCTTCTTCGGCGTCTACGTCGTCATCGCCTACGTGACCGGACGCGTGATCCGCCGTACCGGCTTCAAGCTCCCGCTGACCCTCGGCTTCCTCCTCGGCGCCGCCGCCGCAGCCGGACTCACCACGCTGGATCCGACCACCCCCTATGCCCGGGTGTGGTGGCTGTACGCGCTCTTCGGCGCCGCAAGCGGGATGGTGGCCGCGCCGAGCACCGCCGCCGCCCTGGTCAGCGTCTCCCACGAACGCGCCGGCATGGCTTCCGGAGCCGTCAACACCTTCCGCCAGATCGGATCCGTCACCGGCTCCTCACTGCTCGGCGCACTCCTCGCCAGCCGGCTTCAGTCCCAACTGCCGACCCGGCTCGGCGCCCACCACGTCCCCCGAGCAGCCTGGCCGGCCGTCGAGCACGCCGTCTCCACCGGCAGCGGCGCCCACCGAGCGGCCCCGCCGAACGTGAGCGCCGCGATCGGCGACGCCTTCACCTCCGGCGTCCATGCCGGCATGACCGTCATCGCCGCGGTGTTCCTGTGCGCGGCCCTCGCCTCGGCCCTGCTGGTACACAACCGACCCCACCACACCACCGCCACGACGAACTGACGCGTGACGTCCAGGAGCGACGCCGACAACCGTGCCGGAATGGCGCGCCATGGAAGGATGCACATCCATTGCCGTACTGGAAGGAGACGTGATGCAGGTAGCCGTGGTCACCTTCGACGGGTTCAACGAACTCGACAGCTTCATCGCTTCCGCGCTGATCAACCGATGCCGTAAGGACGGCTTGGAAGCCTTCATCACCACTCCGACACCGGTGGTCACGTCGATGAACGGTGTCGAGGTGACCGGACAGCGCCCGATGGAATTCGTGACCGAAGCAGAGGTGGTGCTGATCGGCAGTGGCGTGAAGACACGAGACGTGGTCGCCGACGACCAGTTGATCTCCCGGCTGCCGCTCGACCCTTCGCGACAGCTCGTCGGTGCGCAATGCTCCGGCGCGCTGGTGCTCGCCCGGCTGGGGTTGCTGGACGGCATGCCGGCTTGCACCGATGTGAAGAGCCGGCCCTTTGTCGAAGCCTGTGACGTGACCGTGCTGGACGCGCCGTTCCACGCCGAGGGGAACATCGCCACCGCAGGGGGCTGCCTGGCGTCCCAGTACCTCGCCACCTGGGTGATCACCCGCGTGCTCGGGGAGGGCGCCGCGCACGACGTCATCGGCTACGTGGCTCCGGTCGGCGAAAACCAGGAGACCATCGACCGTGCCATGCGCGCCGTCGGCACGGGCGCGATCGCACTGCGCTGACATCCCGCGATCAGTCTCAGCACGACGAAGATCCACCATCTGGCAACCAAGTGGTCAAGGCCTGAAGTGAGATGCCGACAGCATGCCGAACATCGCCCTGCCCTCCACTGTGGAGGTGTTGATGCGCTGCTCGATCAGATGCAGTCCGATGCCGCGCTCACGCAGGTCGGCGCGGAGTGTGACGAGATGGAGGAAGGAGCGGGAGGGCCGGTCGAGCCTGGTGATCTTGAGGGCGTCACCGGGCCACAGCAGCTGACGCAGGACCTTCACCACTTCGTCGAGGTGCCAACCAGCGTTCTCCATGTGCCAACTGAAACTCTCGGTCACAGGTGACCGTCCCAGGAGAACGGATGGCGATTGCATAAACGTGCAGCGATACGTATAGTCATGCCATCCAGAGGAGGGTGGACATGGCGGTACGTGCGGCGGTGGCCGGAGCGAGCGGATACGCGGGCGGTGAGGTCCTGCGGCTGCTCCTCGCGCACCCCGAGATCGAGATCGGTGCCCTGACCGGAAGCTCCAACGCCGGCCGGCGGCTCGGCGCGCTCCAGCCGCATCTGCTGCCGCTGGCCGACCGGGTGCTGGCCGAGACCACGCCGGAGAACCTCGCCGGGCACGACGTCGTCTTCCTGGCGCTGCCCCACGGGCAGTCCGCCGCCGTGGCCGAGCGGCTCGGCCCGGATGTCCTCGTGGTCGACATGGGCGCCGACTTCCGGCTGAAGGACCCGGCCGACTGGGAGCGGTTCTACGGCTCCCCGCACGCCGGCACCTGGCCCTACGGCCTCCCCGAACTGCCGGGTGCCCGCGCCGCGCTGGAGGGGTCCAAGCGCATCGCGGTACCCGGTTGCTACCCGACCGCCGTCTCCCTCGCCCTGTACCCGGCCTACGCGGCCCACCTCGCCGAGCCCGAGGCGGTGGTCGTCGCCGCGTCCGGCACCTCCGGCGCGGGCAAGGCGGCCAAGCCGCACCTGCTCGGCAGCGAGGTGATGGGCTCCATGACGCCGTACGGCGTCGGCGGCGGCCACCGGCACACCCCCGAGATGATCCAGAACCTCAGCGGGGTGGCGGGGGAGCGGATCTCCGTCTCCTTCACCCCGACCCTCGCGCCGATGCCGCGCGGCATCCTCGCCACGTGCAGCGCCAGGGCCGTCGCCGGAGTGACGGCCGAGTCCGTCCGCGCCGCCTACGAGAAGGCCTGCGCCGACGAGCCCTTCGTCCATCTGCTCCCCGAGGGGCAGTGGCCGGCCACGGCGTCCGTGTACGGCTCCAACGCCGTGCAGGTGCAGGTCGCGTACGACGCCGCCGCGGGCCGCGTCATCGCGATCAGCGCCATCGACAACCTGACCAAGGGCACCGCGGGCGGTGCCCTGCAGAGCATGAACATCGCCCTGGGTCTCCCCGAGACCACGGGACTTTCCACGATCGGAGTCGCACCGTGAGCGTCACGGCAGCCAAGGGATTCACGGCGGCGGGCATCGCCGCCGGGATCAAGGAGAACGGCAACCCGGACCTGGCCCTCGTGGTCAACGACGGGCCCCGCCGTGCCGCCGCCGGCGTCTTCACCTCCAACCGTGTGAAGGCCGCCCCGGTGCTGTGGTCCGAGCAGGTCCTCAAGAGCGGCCAGGTGTCGGCCGTGGTGCTGAACTCGGGCGGCGCCAACGCCTGTACCGGCCCCAAGGGCTTCCAGGACGCCCACGCCACCGCCGAGAAGACGGCCGAGGTGCTCGGCCGGGGCGCCATCGAGGTCGCCGTCTGCTCCACCGGCCTCATCGGGGTGCTGCTTCCGATGGACAAGCTCCTGAAGGGAGTGGAGACGGCCGCCGGCGCCCTGAGCGAGCACGGCGGCGAGAAGGCCGCCATCGCCATCAAGACCACCGACACCGTCCACAAGACGTCCGTCGTGACCAAGGACGGCTGGACCGTCGGCGGCATGGCCAAGGGCGCGGGCATGCTCGCGCCGGGCCTCGCCACCATGCTGGTCGTCCTCACCACCGACGCCGACCTCGGCAGCGAGGCGCTGGACAAGGCCCTGCGCGCCGCGACCCGGGTCACCTTCGACCGCGTCGACTCCGACGGCTGCATGTCCACCAACGACACCGTGCTGCTGCTCGCCTCCGGCTCCTCCGGCATCACCCCCGCGTACGACGAGTTCGCCGAGGCCGTGCGGCAGGTCTGCGCCGATCTCGGCCGGCAGCTCATCGGCGACGCCGAGGGCGCCGGCAAGGACATCAAGGTCGAGGTGATCAACGCCCGGACGGAGGACGACGCCGTCGAGGTCGGCCGCTCCATCGCCCGCAACAACCTGCTCAAGTGCGCGATCCACGGCGAGGACCCCAACTGGGGCCGCGTCCTGTCCGCCATCGGCACCACCAGGGCCGCGTTCGAGCCCGACCGGCTGAACGTCGCCATCAACGGCGTCTGGGTCTGTAGGAACGGTTCCGTGGGTGAGGACCGCGAGCTGGTCGACATGCGCTACCGCGAGGTGCACATCGTCGCCGACCTCGCCGCGGGCGGCGAGACCGCGACCATCTGGACCAACGACCTGACCGCCGACTACGTCCACGAGAACAGCGCCTACTCCTCATGACCACGACGCGGAAACACACGGCACTGCCCAAGGCCCAGATCCTCGTCGAGGCGCTGCCCTGGCTGACCCGGCACCACGGCAGGACCGTCGTCATCAAGTTCGGCGGCAACGCCATGGTGGACGAGGACCTGAAGGCCGCCTTCGCCCAGGACGTCGTCTTCCTGCGGCACGCCGGCCTCAAGCCGGTCGTGGTGCACGGCGGCGGTCCACAGATCAGCGCCGCCCTCGACCGGCACGGCATCGTCAGCGAGTTCAAGGCCGGGCTCCGGGTCACCACCGAGGACGCCATGGACGTCGTACGGATGGTGCTCGCCGGGCAGGTGCAGCGCGAGCTGGTCGGCCTGCTCAACCAGCACGGCCCACTCGCCGTCGGCCTGACCGGCGAGGACGCCCACACCATCACCGCCACCAGGCACCAGCCCGAGATCGACGGCGAGCTGGTCGACATCGGGCGGGTCGGCGAGATCACCGAGATCGACACCGGCGCCATCGAGGCACTCCTCGCCGACGGCCGCATCCCGGTCGTGTCCTCGATCGCCAGGTCACAGGACGACGGACATGTCTACAACGTCAATGCTGATACGGCGGCTGCGGCACTCGCTGCGGCACTGGGGGCCGAGACCCTCATGGTCCTCACCGACGTCGAGGGCCTCTACGAGGACTGGCCGAACTCCGACGAGGTGATCAGCCGCCTCACCGCCTCCCAGCTGGAGAAACTGCTGCCGGAGCTGTCCGCCGGCATGGTCCCGAAGATGGAGGGCTGCCTGCACGCCGTGCGGGGCGGCGTACGCACCGCCCGCGTCATCGACGGCCGGGTGCAGCACTCGATCCTGCTGGAGATCTTCACCGACGAGGGCATCGGCACGATGGTCGTGCCCGACGAGACCGAGGGGGAGCAGTCATGACGGGCAACCAGGAGCTGACCGCGCGGTGGCAGGGCGCGCTCATGAACAACTACGGCACCCCCCGGCTGCCCCTCGCGCGCGGTGCGGGCGCCCGGCTGTGGGACGCCGACGGCAAGGAGTACCTCGACTTCGTCGGCGGCATCGCGGTCAACGCGCTCGGCCACGCCCACCCGGCCGTGGTGGAGGCCGTCAGCCGGCAGATCGGCTCCCTCGGCCACGTCTCCAACCTGTTCGTCGCCGAGCCGCCGGTCGCCCTCGCCGAGCGCCTGCTGCAGCTCTTCGGCCGGGACGGCAAGGTCTACTTCTGCAACTCGGGGGCCGAGGCCAACGAGGGCGCCTTCAAGATCGGCCGGCTCACCGGGCGGACCCACATGGTCGCGACCCAGGGCGGCTTCCACGGCCGGACGATGGGCGCCCTCGCGCTCACCGGCCAGCCCGGCAAGCAGCAGCCCTTCCTGCCGCTGCCCGGCGACGTCACCCACGTCCCGTACGGCGACGCGCAGGCACTGGCCGCGGCGGTGACGGAGGAGACGGCCCTGGTCGTCATCGAGCCGATCCAGGGTGAGAACGGGGTCGTGGTGCCCCCGGCCGGCTACCTCAAGGCGGCCCGCGCCATCACCGCCGCCACCGGCGCCCTGCTGGTGCTGGACGAGGTGCAGACCGGCGTCGGCCGGACCGGCAACTGGTTCGAGTACCAGGCCCACGAAGGCGTCCTGCCGGACGTCGTCACGCTCGCCAAGGGGCTCGGCGGCGGGCTGCCGCTCGGCGCCACCGTCGCCTTCGGGCGCGCCGCCGAGCTGCTCCAGCCCGGTCAGCACGGCACCACCTTCGGCGGCAATCCGGTCGCCTGCGCCGCCGGACTCGCCGTCCTGGACACCATCGCGGACGAGGGACTGCTGGAGAACGTCAAGCGGCAGGGTGAGAAGCTGCGCGACGGAATCGAGGCGCTGGGCCACCCGATGATCGATTATGTCCGGGGCGCGGGCCTGCTCCTGGGTATCGTGCTCACCGGGCCGCACGCGCCACAGGTGCAGCAGGCGGCCCAGGAGGCCGGGTTCCTGGTGAACGCGCCCGCTCCCGACGTCGTACGGCTCATGCCGCCGCTGAACCTGCGCGACGACGAGACGGGCGCCTTGCTGCGGGCACTGCCCGGCATCCTCGACGCAGCCGACGGGGACGGACGATCCGGGGAATGAGACGACGATGAGCCAGGCGCAGGACCACGAGCAGGCGGCGGGTGCCGGACCCGCCGTCCCGCAGACCCGCACCGCACGCCACCGCCGGATCGTGGACATCCTCAACCGGCAGCCGGTGCGGTCCCAGAGCCAGCTCGCGAAGCTGCTCGCCGACGACGGGCTGAGCGTCACCCAGGCGACGCTCTCCCGGGACCTCGACGAGCTGAACGCGGTGAAGATCCGCAACAACGACGGCGACCTGATCTACGCGGTGCCCAGCGAGGGCGGTTTCCGCACCCCGCGCGCCCCGCTGGGGGAGTCGGCGAAGGAGGAGCGGATGCGGCGGCTCTCCCAGGAGCTGCTGATCTCCGCCGAGGCCTCCGCCAACCTCGTGGTGCTGCGCACCCCGCCGGGGGCTGCCCAGTTCCTCGCCTCCGCGATCGACCAGGCCGAGCTGCACGACATCCTCGGCACCATCGCCGGTGACGACACGCTGCTGCTGATCAGCCGCGATCCGGTCGGCGGGCAGGCGCTCGCGGCCCACCTGCTGCGGCTGGCGCAGAACGGGCAGTGACCCGCGTGCGGGTCCCGGCCGACCGGCGGACAATGGCCGTGTGATCTTCCGGAGCCGGGGCGCAATCCCCAGGCGTCGGGCGACCGTATACAGAGGTGTGTCGGGTTACGGGACACGGGTGGACCGCCTTCCGGACGAGGCTCTGCTGTCCGGGCTGTCCACCGGTGACCAGGAACTCGCCGTCGCCTTCGTACGGAGGTTCCAGCACAGGGTCTTCGGTGTCGCGATGGCCGTCACCGGTGATCCGCAGCTCGCCGAGGACATCGCCCAGCAGACGTTCGAGCGCGCGTGGCGTCACGCGCAGATCTACGACTCGCGCCGCGGGTCGGTCACGACCTGGCTGACGACCATCGCGCACAACCTCGCCATCGACGCCGTCCGCGCCCGGCGGACGCAGTCGGTGGCGCCCGAGGACCTCGAGGCGCTCCTGGGCGTCGTCACCGAGACCCCCGAGCGGTGGGCGCTGGCCGACGAGGCCTCGGCCCAGCTCCGGGCCGCTCTGGCGCGGCTGCCGCGGGAACAGGCGCGTGCCCTGGTGATGGCGGGTGTCTACGGAATGACGGCCCAGCAGATCGCCGACCGGGAGAAGATCCCGCTGGGCACCGCCAAGACGCGGATCAGGGCGGCCATGGGCAAACTGCGGACCACCCTCGCGGCTCCGAAGCGAGGCGACCATGTCCAGTGAGGTGACCTGCGGGAGACTGCGGGAGCTCGGTGCCGAGCTGGCCCTCGGCGTGCTCGAAGGACGTGAGCGCGCCTCAGCCGTCGAGCATCTGGACCACTGCGCGGACTGCCGCGAGTACGTCGGGCATCTGACCCTCGTCGGTGACCGGCTGATCGGCCTGCTGCCGTGCCGCGAGCCGCCGCTCGGCTTCGAGACCCGGGTGGCGCGCGCCCTGACCCATGACGCGACGGCGTACGAGCGGCGCCCGCACGCACCCGCGCCCCTTCGCGAGGGGCTGCGCGGGCGCGCCCGGCGGGTCCGGCTGCGGATGGCCTCGGTGGCGGTCGCGTTCGCCGTCGCCTTCGGCTTCGCCGGCTGGGGGATCGGCACCGCCATCGAGGAGGTCACGGCCGCGCCCGCGGCGCCCGCCGGGACGGAGACCATGCTGGTCGGCGATCTGACCTCGGCCGGGGCCGGGGCCCGGCCGGCCGGCGAGGTCTACGCCCACCCCGGGAGCCCCGGCTGGGTGTTCATGACCGTCGACCTGACGGGCCGCGGCACCGCGTACGACGGCAAGGTCACCTGTCTCCTGGAGCGCCCCGACGGCACCACGGTCCGGATCGGCGAGTTCCCGATGCACGACGGCCGCGGCGCCTGGGGCGTGGCCGCTCCCGTCGATCCCGACACGGTGTCGGGCGCCCGCCTGACCTCCCAGGACGGCACCGTCCTCGCCACGGCCCCGCTGCAGACCGGCCAGGTCCGCACCGGCGAGGCGTGAGCCCGGGCGCCGGTACCGCCCTCAGCCGCGGGGGCGGGCGCCGGGCCGGGCGGAACCCAGGGCGGCGGACAGGTCGGTGAGCGAGGGCCGGGCCGGTGGATCGGGCCGCAGGCAGGCGTCGACGGCGGCGGCGAGGGCGGGCGGCAGGCGCCGGCGGGAGGCGACGGGCGGGGCCGCCCGTTCCCGTTGCGGGCAGCGCCGGGCGTCCGGGTCCCCGGTGCCCTCTTCGAGACCGAACGGCGGATCGCCGCAGGCCACTTCGAACAGGGTGACCCCGATTCCCCACACGTCGGCGGCGGCCGTGAGCGGACCACCGAGGGCCTGCTCCGGGGCCAGGTAGCGGAACGTGCCCACGCCCGCGGGTGCCGGGCCGGGCGGCCGGGCGACACTCAGGTCCAGCACCTTCGCGTACCCGCGGTCCACCACCACGTTGGACGGCTTGAGGTCCAGGTGCAGCAGGCCACGGCGGTGGAGGTAGTGGACGGCGGAGCACAGCTGGACCCCGAGGAGTGCCACGTCGGCGGCGGACGCCCGGTGCCGCAGCCGACGCACCAGGTGGGACAGCGTCTCCCCGGTCAGCGTCTCCAGGACCACGAGCGGCTCGGGCGAGTCGAAGATCTCGTAGCCGCGGACCAGATGGGGATGGCTGAACTCCCGCAGCCACCGCCCCTCCCGCAGCAGCCGCTCGCCCAGCCCGGCCTCGTCCCGCCGGTCCGGACGGAGCACCTTGATCACGCACCGGCAGTCCCGTTCCTCGCTCCAGGCGTCGTGGACGTCCAGCCAGCGGGTGCGGGTCAGCCGGCCCAGGATCTCGTAGCCGGGGACCGGCCGTGTGCCCGGCGCCAGGGCCGGGGCCGGTTCCCGGGCGGTCCGGGCGGCGGGCGCGCTCATGAGGGCACCCGTCCCGGGGACGCGACGCCGTTCAGGGCGTTCAGCCGGTGCAGCCGCGCGTAGGCGCCGTCGTGGCCGAGCAGCTCGTCGTGGGCACCCTGCTCGACGACCCTGCCGTGGTCCAGCACCACGATGCGGGTGGCGTCCTGGACGGTCAGCAGGTTGTGGGAGATCACGATGGTAGTCCGCCCGGCCATCAGCCGGCGCAGCGGGTCCATGATCCGCCGGCCCGAGCGGACGTCGAGACCGGTGGTCGGCTCGTCCAGCACCAGCACGGGCGCGTCCCGGATCATCGCCCGGGCGATGGCCAGCCGCTGGCACTGTCCCCCGGACAGGGTCCGGCCCCGCTGGCCGACCAGCGTGTCGTAGCCCTCCGGCAGTGTTTCGATGAACTCGTGCGCGTCCGCCGCGCGCGCCGCCGCGACGATCTCCGCCTCCGTCGCCTCCGGCCGGCCGTAGGCGATGTTCTCCCGCACGGTGCCGTGGAAGACGAGTGTCTCCTGCAGCACCACGGCCACGCTGTCCCGTACGTCGGTCAGGCTGAGCTCCCGCAGGTCCCTGCCGTCGAGGCGGACCGCGCCCTGGTCGGGGTCGTAGAAGCGCAGCTGCAGCTTCGCGATCGTGGACTTGCCGGCCCCGCTGGCCCCGACCAGCGCCAGCGTCTGACCGGGCGCCACCTCGAAGGACACGTCCGACAGGGCCCAGGACGCGGTCCCGGGATAGCGGAACCGGACGCCGTCGAACTCCACCTCGCCGCGCGCCCGACCGGTGCGCCGGGGGTGCGCGGCCTCGACGACCTGCGGCCGCTGGTCCAGCAGTTCGATGATGCGCTCGGCCGAGGCGGAGGCCGCGTAGAAGGTGGGGCCCAGGTGGGACAGGCCGCGGATCGGGCCGTAGAGCTTACCGATCAGGGCCAGGAAGACCAGCAGGCCGCCCAGCGTGAGCTGTCCCTGGGCCAGCTTCCAGGTGCCGAGGCCCATCACGGCAATACCGCCGGCCACCTCGATGATCTCCACGACGGGTCCGTAGACGGCACGGATCCGGGCCGACGCCATCGCCGCCCGGAACCTGCCGAGGTTCTCCCGCTCGAACCGACGCTCCTCCCACCCCTGCCGGTTGTACGCCTGCACCAGCGCGACATTGCCCAGCGACTCCTCGGCGATCGCGCTGATCGAGCCGCTGCGCCGCCTGCGCTCCCGCGACGCCGCCTTGATCAGCCGCGAGAAGTGCCGGGCGGCACCCCAGAACAGCGGCACGATGGCGAGGGCGAGCAGGGTCAGGTCCCAGCGCAGATAGAACAGCAGCCCGAGGAAGACGCCCAGACGGATCACGTAGTAGAGGACGTCCGCGACCCCGGAGAGCAGGAACGTCTCCACGGCGTCCACGTCGCCGGTGACCCGCGACAGCACGTCGCCCAGCCGCCGGCGCTCGAAGAAGCCGAGCGACAGCCCCTGGACGTGCCGGAAGACGTCGGAGCGCAGGGAGAGCAGAAAGCGTTCGCTGACCCAGGTGGACGTCACGTCGTCGCCGAACCCGAGGATGCCGGAGCAGAGGATGAGCCCCAGATAGGCCGGCGCGATCCACAGGAAGGGGCGCAGATCCCGGGGGACGAGCACATCGTCCACGACGATCTTGAAGAGCCAGATCTCGGCCGCGTCCACGGCCGGCCCGGCAAGGCTGAACAGGGTCAGGGGAACGAGCCAGCGCCGGCCGCCACGGGTGTAGGGCCAGAACCGCCGGAACACCTCACGCAGGGGCACCGGGGGCGCGGCGGCGACCACGGCGTCGGAGGTCTCTCCCACCGACAGCAGACGCCGCAGGACCTGCGCCATGGCATGCGTTCCTCGGGAGTCGGCGGCGGAGCGGACCGGGTCCTCCGGTCACCGGTCCGCTCCGCCTCGGGATGCGATCAGTAGCCGCCGTGGCCGTGGCCGTGGCCGTGGCCGTGGCCATGGCCGTGACCGTGGCCATGGCCGTTTCCGTGACCGTGGCGGTCGCCGTGGCCGTGACGGTCACCGTCGTCGTGACCGAAGCCGTTCCGCGAACCGCCGTCGAACGACGTGTCGTCGCCGTTGTCATGGCCGTTGGCCGGCATGAGATTGCTGAAGATGGCCATGCGTTCCTCCTGAAACTTGCTTCACAGGGGGTACGTCGCAGGGCCCGAGTCGGATGGCCTTCGGAGGTAAAAAGACAAGAATTGAACTTTCAGCCCAGCCGTTCCGCCAGACCCCCGGTGCACCGCACCTCGTCCCCAGCCGTGATCAGCAGGCCCTCCACGCCGGGCAGCGATTCCAGCCACGCGAGACCCGCCCGCGACCCCATCGCGAACGCGGCCGTGGCCCAGCAGTCCACCCACGTCAGCCGCGGCCCCACCACCGTCACCGAGACCAGGTCGGTGACCGCCGGGCGGCCGGTGCGCGGATCCACGATGTGCGCGCCCCGCTCCGCCGTACCGGACGTGGCCACGGACAGCTCGTCCACGCCGGCCGCCGAGATCACCGCGGCCAGCCCGCCCGGCCGGAGCGGGTCGGCCACTCCCACCCGCCACGGCCGCTGCGGCTCCGGCGCGCCCAGCATCTGGACGTCGCCGCCGCCGTTCACGCTGACCCCGCACACCTCGTCCACCGCCGCCAGCAGCCGGGCGGCCCGTTCCGCCGCCCAGCCCTTCACGATGCCGGTGGGGTCGAGTCCGCCCTGGTACCGCAGGCTGAACCAGCCCTCGCTGGCCCGCTCCGCCTCGGCCGCCAGCTCCAGCACCTCGGCCACCTCGGGCGCGCACCGCGCCACGGTCAGCTCGCCCCGGGCCAGCCGGGACAGCTCGCTGTCCTCGCGGTAGGTGGAGAACAGCGCGTCGGCCCGGTGCAGTCCGGCGACCGCCCCGGCCAGCGCCTCGCGCACCGCGTCGGGCCGCCCGCCGCGGACGTCGAAGGAGAAGACGGTCCCCATGACCTCCTCCGCGTGCCGCACCACGGCGGGAGGGTCGGCGGGCTCGGTCACCGGGTCAGCCACCGGCCTGGTCGAGCGCCGACTGCAGCGACTGCTTGTAGCCGGTGCTCGTGTACGTCGCCCCGGACACCGCGTCGATGTCGGCGTTGCCGGCGGCCACGGCCTCCTGGTTGAGCTTGGGCACGGCGAGCGCGGTCTTCTGGTCGCTGACTCCGCCCTTGGGCGCCTGCACCGCCTCGGCCCGGGTGATCCTGCCCCCGCTGACCGTGATCCTGACCTGCACCGGGCCGTACTGCGTCTGCGCGACCCGGCCGCTGACGGTCCGGGCCTGCGCCTGCGCGGACCCCGAGGAACCGGCACCCGAGCCCGAACCGGTGCCCGCACCCGCGCCGGACCCGGAGGACGACGCCTTCGCCTTGTCCAGCGCCGACTGCAACGACTTCTTGTACCCCGCGCTCGTGTACGTCGCCCCGGACACCGCGTCGATGTCGGCGTTGCCGGCGGCCACGGCCTCCTGGTTGAGCCTGGGCACGGCGAGCGCGGTCTTCTGGTCGCTGACTCCGCCCTTGGGCGCCTGCACCGCCTCGGCCTTGGTGATCTTCCCGTCCGCGACGGTGAGCCGGACCTGCACGGCCCCGTACTGGGTCTGCGCCGCGTCACCGGTGACCGTGGCCGCTCCACCGCCCTGCTGCCCGCCCTGCGGTGCCTGCTGCGCGGCCGCGCCCGCCTGCGAGGCCGCACCGGCCGCCGGCGCCGCGGCCGGGTCCGAGGCGGGCTTCAGCGACAGCAGCAGCACGACTCCGGACACGGTGGCCGCGGTGGCCAGCACCACGCGCCGAATGGGGTGGCTCTTCCTCATCGCTTCGCAGCTCCCGCTCACATCTCGAACGACTCGTGGTGGATACGGCGCGCGGGGACCCCCGCGCCGCGCAGTGCCTCGAACACGGACTGCGCGAACCCGGGCGGCCCGCACATGAAGACGTCGTGGCGGTCGACGTCCGGGATCTTCCGCTGGAGGTTCTCCGCGGAGATGTCCGGCCGCTCACCGTCCGGGCTGTTGACCGCGTACATCAGGCGCGCACCCCGTTCCTCGGCGATCGCGGCCAGCTCGTCCCACAGCGCCAGGTCCTGCGTGGTGTTGGCCCGGTAGAGCAGGGTGATGTCACCGGCCGCCCCGGGCAGCGTCTCGAACAGCGCCCGCATCGGCGTGATGCCGACACCGCCCGCCACCAGCAGCACCTTGCCCCGGCTGCGCCGCTGCGCGGTGAGCGCCCCGTACGGGCCCTCCGCCCACACCCGGGTGCCGGGCTCCAGCTCGCGCAGCCGGGAGCTGTGGTCGCCGATCGCCTTCACGGTGATCCGCAGCATGTCGGGCCGGGGCGCCGCCGACAGCGAGTACGGGTGCGAGCTGAACCGCATCCCGGGCGCCAGGAACCGCCACCGGAAGAACTGCCCCGCCTCCGCGCCCATCCGGTGCAGCTTCCGCCCGCCGATCAGTACCGACACGATGCCCGGCGTCTCCTCGATCACCGCCTCCACACGCATCCGGTGACGGACGTTCAGCCGGACCGGGGTGAGGATCCGGTACCAGAGCACCAGCGCCGTGACGACGCCGTACAGCCCGTACCAGAAGGTCTTGGCGACCGGCTCGACCGCGAAGTCGTTGCCGGTGGTGATCTGGTGCCAGAACGTCAGGAACACGGCCGCGTACGTCAGCAGATGCACGTGGTACCAGGCGTCGTACGGCAGCCGGCGGCGGATCCCGCCGACCGAGCTGACCCCGATCAGCACGAACAGACCCGTGCCGATGGCGGCCTTGCCCATGTCCGGAAGCTGGTTGACGGAGTCGACGGTCTGCTGCACCACGTCCCCGAGCGACTTGCCCGCCTGCAGCGCGTAGCCCCACATGGTGAGGAAGACGTGCGCGACGATCAGGCAGAGCGTGTAGCGGCCGCTCATGGCGTGCCAGCGGGCCACCCGGTCGGAGCCGACCCGCCGTTCCAGCGCCGGTACCCGTGCCATCTGGAGCACGACCAGCGCCATCAGATAGCCGGCCAGCAGACCGGTGATCCGGCCCGCGTTCAGGATCCTGCCGTTGTTGTCCGCGATGGCCGGGGTGTTGTGCCACCAGAGCCACAGCACGGCCGCCGCGCCCGCCCAGACCGCGATCAGCAGCGGAACGGCCGGGGAGCGGCGCGGGCGGATGCGGCGCATCGTCTGGCGGCGGGCGGCACGTCCGCCTGCGAGCGTGGTGGTCACGGTTCCTCCGTGGGGACTTGACCCTTGGCCCAGAGATACGCGCCGCGTGCGCCGAGTGTTCAGAGGCCCGCCGAGTCCAGCGCGGACTGGAGCGACTGGCGGTAACCGTCACTGGTGTACGTGGCTCCCGAGACCGAGTCGATCCGCGCGCTCTGCGCGTCCAGCGCCTCGCGCCGCAACTGGGGGATGGCGTAGCCGTTGATCTCCTGGTCCCGGGGGTTCTCCGTCGGGTAGGTGACCGCGGTGACGTCGGTGAGCCTGCCGCTCCTGATCGTCACCCGCACCTGGACGGGGCCCCAGCGGGTCGGGACGGAGTCACCGGTGACCGTCCTGGTCCCGGTGGCGGGCGCCTTCGTCGTCCCCGGCGAGGTGCCGGCGCCGCTGCTCGTCGGCGCGGGCGCGGGGGTGCCGGCGGCGAGTTCCGGGCCGGTGTGCGGCTTCAGCGACAGCAGCAGCACCATCCCGGAGACGGTGGCCGCGCTCGCCAGCACGATGCGGCGGAAGGGGCGGTTCTTGTTCAGCGCGTGCACGGAAGAAGCACCCTCACAGCTCGAACGACTCGTGGTGGATACGGCGGTCCGGCACCCGGGCCGCCCGCAGCGCCCGGTACACGTCCTGTGCGAAACCGTGCGGACCGCATAGGTAGACGTCGTGCCCGGCCAGGTCCGGGAAGGTGGCCCGCAGCGACTCGGCCGTGAAGTCCGGGCGCTCTCCGCGCGGCCCGTCGAGCGCGTACAGCACCCGGGCGCCGCGCCAGCGGGCGATCGCCTCCAGTTCGCCGCCCAGCGCCAGGTCCTCGGCACTCCTGGCCCGGTACAGCAGGGTGACCTCGCCGGGCAGCGTCTCGAACAGCGCCCGCAGCGGGGTGATGCCGACGCCGGCGGCGATCAGCAGGGAGCGGTGCGAAGTGGCCCGGTCTCCGGTCAGGGAGCCGTACGGGCCCTCCGCCCACACCCGGGTGCCCGGCCGCAGCAGCGGCACTGCCGCGCTGTGGTCACCGAGCGCCTTGACCGTGATCCGCAGCAGGTCCGGGCGCGGTGGCGCCGACAGCGAGTACGGCGTGGACGTCCGGGCCAGGCCCTCGCCCAGGAACCGCCAGCGGAAGAACTGCCCCGGCCGTGCCCCCAGTTCGTCCAGGTGACGGCCCCGCAGGACGACCGAGTACACGCCCGGCGCCTCCTTGTGCACCGAGTCCACCCGCAGCCGGTGCCGCCGGTTGAGCCGCACGGGCGCGAGGATCCGGAACCACACCACCAGGGCCGCCACCCCGAGGTACAGCACGTACCAGAGGGCGGTGGCCACCGGCCTGCCGTTGAACTGGTCGCCCAGCGTGAGCTGGTGGAAGAAGGCCAGGAACACGGCCGCGTACGTCAGCAGGTGCACGTGGTACCAGAACTCGTGACTGGTGCGGCGCCGCACCGCCCGTGCCGAGGTGACGCCGACCACGAGGAGGATCACCGTGCCGGCGGTCGCCTTCAGCATGTCCGGATAGTGCAGGACCACCGTCACCGTCTCGTGCCACAGCGAGGCCCGGTCCTGCGCCGCGTACCCGGCGAGGACGAACACCACGTGCGCGAGCAGCAGGCAGATCGTGTAGCGGCCGGCCATCGCGTGCCAGCGCGCCACCCGGTCCGAGCCGATCCGCACCTCCAGCAGCGGCACCCGGGCCATCAGCCCGACCAGCACCGCGCAGGCGTACCCGCACAGCAGGCCGGCGATCCGCCCGGCCCCGGTCAGCCAGCCGGCCGTGCCGACCACGGACCCGGTACCGCTCCACCACAGGGCGACCGCGCCCGCGGCCCCCGCCCACAGCACGGCCAGCACGGGCCCCGCTGGGGAGCGCCGCGCGGTCCGGGGCCCGGGCGGAGCCGCCCGTCCCGTCTCCACGGTGGTCATCGAGTGCCGTCCCTTCCGTCGTCGTGCCGGGCAACTGTGCGCGGCCAAGCTCTGAGGAAGCTCTGAGCGGCCCCGCGTTCCGGCCGACTCAGAGGAAACTTACAGCTCCCCCGGAGGCCCGCCGGGCGCCGCACGCGCGATGCTGGGAGACGCCATGAACACCACTCGCTCCGGTCGCCCCGCCCTCACCCGACCCGACGGCACCCCGCTGCGCGTCCTCGTCGTCGACGACGATCCCGACCTCTCGGAGGTGCTGACCGGCGCCCTGCGCTACGAGGGCTGGGAGGTGCGCGCGGCCGGCGACGGCGCCGCGGCGGTCGGTGCCGCGCGCGAACTCCTGCCGGACGCCGTCGTCCTCGACGTGATGCTGCCCGACACCGACGGCTTCGCCGTGCTGCGGCGGCTGCACGAGGTGAAACCCGAGGTGTGCGTGCTGTTCCTCACCGCCCGCGACGCGGTCGAGGACCGCATCGCCGGCATCACCGCGGGCGGGGACGACTACGTCACCAAGCCCTTCAGCCTCGAGGAGGTCGTCGCCCGGCTGCGCGGCCTGCTGCGTCGGGCCGGCATGGCACGCCAGCTCGAGGACGGGCCCCGGCTGGTCGTGGGCGACCTGGTCATGGACGAGGAGGCCCGCGAGGTGACCCGGTCCGGGGAGCTGATCGAGCTCTCCCCGACCGAGTTCGAGCTGCTGCGCTTCCTCATGCGCAACCCGCGCCGGGTGCTCAGCAAGGCCCAGATCCTCGACCGGGTCTGGTCCTACGACTTCGGCGGCCGGGCCCATGTGGTCGAGCTGTACATCTCCTACCTCCGCAAGAAGGTGGACGCGGGCCGCGAACCGATGATCCACACGGTGCGCGGGGCCGGCTACGTGCTGAAGCCGGTGAGCCGGTGAGGGCCGTACGCCGGCTGCCCCGCCCCCGCACGCTGCGCGCCCGGCTCACCGTCGGCCTCGTGGTCCTGCTCGCGGTGAGCTGCGCGGCCGTGGGACTCGCCGCGGTCGTCGAGCTGAACGGCTTCCTGACCCAGCGCCTGGACGAACAGCTCGTCCAGGTCGGCACCCGCTTCCCGGAGAGCATGGAGCACGGCGCTCCGCGCACCGACCACGATGGCGACGAGCGCCTCGACACCCGCCGCCAGGCCACCGGCACCTTCGGCGCCCGCCTGCTGAACGGCAGGGTCACCCACAAGGGCCTCATTCGCTCCGGCGACCCGTCCGCCGACCTGAACGTCGACCTGACGGCCGGGGACCAGCAGCGGCTCGCCCGGCTCCCGGCCGACGGCCGGCCCCACACCGTCGAGTTCTCCGCCCTGCACCACTACCGGGTGATCGCCTCGCCGGGAGGGGACGGGGACGTCCTGGTCGTCGGCCTGCCGCTGGGCCCGGTCGAGGCCACCGTCCACCGTCTGGAAGGGGTGGCGGGCGTCGTCTTCGGCCTCGCCCTCGTGATCACCGGCGTGGCCGGGGTGCTCTGGGTCCGCTGGTCGCTGCGCCCGCTCAGCCGGGTCGCCGCCACCGCCACCCGGGTCAGCGAGCTCCCGCTCGCCAGCGGCGAGGTCGCCCTGCCGCCCCGTGCCCCGGTGTCCGACCCGCGCAGCGAGGTGGGCCGGGTGGCGGCCGCCTTCGACCGCATGCTGGGCCACGTCGAGGGTGCCCTGACCAAACGGCACGCCAGCGAGGAGCGGCTGCGCCGCTTCGCCGCCGACGCCAGCCATGAGCTGCGCACGCCGGTCGCCTCGGTCCGCGGCCACGCCGAACTGGCCCTGCTGCACCCGGGACCGGTACCGGCGGAGGTGAGCCGCGCCCTGGAGCGCATCGCCGCCGAGTCCTCCCGCATGGGCGAGATGGTCGACGACCTGCTCCTGCTGGCCCGTCTCGACGCCGGCCGCCCCCTGGAGCGCCGCCCGGTCGACCTGACCCGGCTGGTGCTGGACGCGGTGACGGACGCCCGGGCCGCGGGTCCCGGCCACCGCTGGACGCTGGATCTGCCCGAGGAACCGGTGACGGTGACGGGCGACGCCCACCGGCTCCACCAGGTGCTGGCCAACCTGCTGGCCAACGCCCGGCTGCACACCCCCGACGGCACCGAGGTGACGGTGACCCTGACGGCCGGGGACGGCACGGCCCGCCTCTCGGTCCACGACGACGGCCCCGGCGTCCCCGAGGACGTACAGCCGGGTGTCTTCGAACGCTTCACCCGCGCCGAACACCGCCGCCGCGCGGACGCCTCCGGCGGCGGCGCGGGGCTGGGGCTGTCGATCGTGGCCGCCGTGGTGGAGGCGCACGGAGGGAGCGTGGAGCTCGAGAGCAAGCCGGGATCGACGACCTTCACGGTGGCGCTCAGTACCGCGTGACCGCCGTGGCGCCGTTCTCCGTCCCGATCGCGATGTGCGGCCCCCGCGCCGGATCCACCCAGCCAAGGATCTTCCGCATCGTGTCCTCGGGCACGGACACGCAACCCGCCGTCGCGGCCTTGCCGTTCACGTGCAGGAAGATCCCGGCGCCGCGCCCGCGCACCGGCCGGTCGTAGTTGAAGCCGATGACGAGCGCGTACCCGTACTGGGGGTCGTAGGAGCCCAGTTCCTCGGACTGCGAGGCCCGGCAGTCGGCGGGCAGCGGCTCGGTCCAGCGGTTGTACGACGTGGAGTCGTTGTCCTGGCACCACCAGGAAGCGGCCGTCACCGGCCGGTACTCGACGCGGGTCCCGGCCGGTGCGGCCTTGATGCCGAAGCCGAACGGGATGCCGTACAGCCCGGTCGGCGTCGTGTTCGTGCCCTGCTCGCGCGTGCCCCCCTCCACCAGCCCGTTCGCCCCGAACCTGGCGGGCGCGGAGCCGGCCTCCGCCCACTGCCCGTCCCGCAGGTCCCACCAGGTCACCGTCCCCGACGTAGAGCCGGTGCCCGGCGCCGACGCGGTGATCAGCTGGGTGCCGCCGCCGGTGTCCGCCATCCGCGCGGGCAGCGGTTCGGGGGCGTGGCCGGGGGAGAGGCCGAGCACGCAGACGGACGCGGACAAGAGGGCGAGGACGACACCTTGGCGCATGGCTCAGACGCTAGACGGGGGAAGCGGCAACGGCAGTCCGGGTAGTCCGTCCAGGCTCGTCGCCACGTGCTCCTTCTTGGTGAAGTACGCGCTCAGGGAGGCGTCGTCCTCCCGCCCGAACCGCTTCCCGTGCAGGTCGCGGTCCTCCTCGTACGCCATGTGGGGGACGGCGTATCCGCAGGTGTCGCGGATCAGCTCGGCGTGCACGACGACGATCGCGCGCAGCCCGTGCGTGCTCGGGTCGATGTCCGGGAAGCGGGCCAGCAGCCCGGCGAAGCGCGGGTCGTCACGGAAGACCGGCTCGCCGCGGCCGTGCACCCGGACGATGTTCGGCGGCCCCTGGAAGGCACACCACATGAGGGTGATGCGGCCGTTCTCCCGCAGGTGCGCGATCGTCTCCGCGTTGGAACCGGCGAAGTCGAGGTAGGCCACGGTGAGTTCGTCCAGCACCGCGAAGGAGCCGCGCAGCCCCTTGGGGGAGAGGTTGATCGTGCCGTCGCCGGAGAGGGGAGCGGTGGCCGTGAAGAAGAGGGGCTGCTCCTCGATGAACGTACGGAGCCTGCCGTCTATGCGTTCGTAGGTCTTTCCCATGTCCGAGGATTATCGACGCGATTCCTTCGGCTGTCTAAGTAATTGCCGCCCGGGGTGCGGGTCCCGTCCGTGCGGCCGGACCGCCCGGGCGTCCCGGAACTCCCGGCTCACCGGAGTCGCGATTGACGAATCATGCGGAGTTCTGCATACTCATGCATGTCAGCGAATGCACTGTGAGGAGAAACCCGTGACCGAGCGCGTCGTACTCGCCTACTCAGGCGGTCTGGACACCTCCGTCGCCATCGGCTGGATCGCCGAGGAGACGGGCGCCGAGGTCATCGCCGTTGCGGTCGACGTCGGCCAGGGCGGCGAGGACCTGGACGTCATCCGCAAGCGCGCCCTCGCGTGCGGTGCCGTCGAGGCCGAGGTCGCCGATGCCAAGGACGAGTTCGCCGACGAGTACTGCCTCCCGGCGATCAAGGCCAACGCGCTCTACATGGACCGCTACCCGCTGGTCTCGGCACTGTCCCGGCCGACGATCGTCAAGCACCTGGTCGCCGCCGCCCAGAAGCACGGCGCCACCACGGTCGCCCACGGCTGCACCGGCAAGGGCAACGACCAGGTCCGCTTCGAGGCCGGAATCGTCGCCCTCGCCCCCGACCTGAAGTGCATCGCCCCGGTCCGCGACTACGCGATGACCCGCGACAAGGCGATCGCCTTCTGCGAGGCCAAGCAGCTCCCGATCGCCACCACCAAGAAGTCCCCGTACTCCATCGACCAGAACGTCTTCGGGCGCGCCGTCGAGACGGGCTTCCTGGAGGACATCTGGAACGCCCCGATCGAGGACATCTACGAGTACACCTCCAACCCGGCCGTCCAGCGCGAGGCCGACGAGGTGGTCATCACCTTCAAGGAGGGCGTCCCGGTCGCCATCGACGGCAAGCCCGTCAGCGTGCTGCAGGCCATCCAGCAGCTCAACGAGCGGGCCGGCGCCCAGGGCATCGGCCGGATCGACATGGTCGAGGACCGCCTGGTGGGCATCAAGTCCCGCGAGGTGTACGAGGCTCCCGGCGCGATCGCCCTGATCACCGCCCACCAGGAGCTGGAGAACGTCACCGTCGAGCGCGAGCTGGCCCGCTACAAGCGGCAGGTCGAGCAGCGCTGGGGCGAGCTGGTCTACGACGGCCAGTGGTTCTCCCCGCTCAAGCGCGCCCTGGACGGCTTCATCGACGAGGCCAACCAGCACGTCTCCGGCGACATCCGGATGACCCTGCACGGCGGCCGCGCCGTCGTCACCGGCCGGCGCTCGGAGTCGTCGCTGTACGACTTCAACCTCGCCACCTACGACACCGGCGACACCTTCGACCAGGCCGCGGCCAAGGGCTTCATCGACATCTACAGCCTGTCGTCGAAGATCGCCGCCAAGCGCGACCTGGCCTGAGCCCGGGCGGGGGACCCCGTACGGGTCGCCTCGCACGCATCGCCTGACAGCCGCCTCCTCGCCTGCAAGGGTGGGGAGGCGGCCGCACAGAGACGACTTTCCGAGGAGCAACGCAAGTGAGCAGCAACAGCGGTGACGTACGGCTCTGGGGCGGCCGTTTCGCCGACGGTCCCGCCGAGGCCCTGGCGAAGCTGTCCGCGTCCGTCCACTTCGACTGGCGGCTCGCGCCCTACGACATCGCCGGCTCCCGAGCCCACGCGCGCGTGCTGCACAAGGCGGGGCTCCTCACCGAGGACGAGCTGACGCGCATGATCGCCGGGCTGGACCGGCTGGAGGCGGACGTGGCGGACGGTTCCTTCGTCGGCACCGTCGCCGACGAGGACGTCCACACCGCCCTGGAACGCGGCCTGCTGGAGCGCCTCGGCCCCGACCTCGGCGGCAAGCTGCGCGCCGGCCGCTCCAGGAACGACCAGGTCGCGACGCTCTTCCGGATGTACCTGCGGGACCACGCCCGCGTCATCGGCGGCCTGATCGCCGAACTCCAGGACGTGCTGATCGGCCTCGCCGAGGCCCACCCGGACGTGGCGATGCCCGGCCGCACCCACCTCCAGCACGCCCAGCCGGTCCTCTTCGCCCACCATGTGCTCGCCCATGCGCAGTCCCTGTCCCGGGACGCCGAGCGGCTGCGCCAGTGGGACGAGCGCACGGCCGTCTCCCCGTACGGCTCCGGCGCCCTGGCGGGCTCCTCGCTGGGCCTGGACCCGGAGGCGGTGGCGAAGGACCTCGGCTTCGAGCATGGCAGCGTCGGCAACTCGATCGACGGCACGGCCTCCCGCGACTTCGTGGCGGAGTTCGCCTTCATCACCGCGATGATCGGGGTCAACCTGTCCCGGATCGCCGAGGAGATCATCATCTGGAACACGAAGGAGTTCTCCTTCGTGACCCTGCACGACGCGTTCTCCACCGGCTCGTCGATCATGCCGCAGAAGAAGAACCCGGACATCGCCGAGCTGGCGCGCGGCAAGTCGGGCCGGCTGATCGGCAACCTGACGGGTCTCATGGCGACGCTGAAGGCCCTGCCCCTCGCCTACAACCGCGACCTCCAGGAGGACAAGGAGCCGGTCTTCGACTCCTGCGACCAGCTCGAGGTCCTGCTCCCGGCCTTCACAGGAATGATGGCCACCCTCACGGTCAACCGCGAGCGCATGGAGGAGCTGGCCCCGGCCGGCTTCTCGCTCGCCACCGACATCGCCGAGTGGCTGGTGAAGCAGGGTGTGCCGTTCCGCGTGGCCCACGACGTCGCGGGGGAGTGCGTGAAGGTCGCCGAGGCCGAGGGCAAGGAGCTGGACGAGCTCACGGACGAGCAGTTCGCGAAGATCTCCGCCCACCTCACCCCGGAGGTCCGTTCGGTCCTCAACGTCCCCGGCGCCCTCGCCTCCCGCAGCGGCCGCGGCGGTACGGCGCCCAGCGCGGTCGCCGTCCAGCTCGCCGAGGTCAAGGCGGACGTCGCGGCACAGCACGCGTGGGCCACGGCGCCCCGCAAGGCGCACGGGGCGCCGCGCGGCAGGTCGTAGGGCACCCCCGCCCTCGCCGAAGCCGCGATCCGGCCGAGTTGTCGGGCGGACCCGGAGGTCATCGCGGGTTACGTTGGTCGTCAAAGCCGTACCGGAGCCGACCGAACGGAGCCTGCGATGCCTTTCGCCCGCCTCGCGACAGTGACCACGCCGACGAGCCACATCGGCCTCGGCCTGGCCGCGGTGGGCCGCCCCGGCTACATCAACCTCGGCCGTGAGCAGGACCTCGGGGACAACCGCAGCGCGGAGGCACTGCGCGAGCGCACCCACGAACTCCTCGACGCCGCCTACGCGCAGGGCGTGCGCTATTTCGACGTGGCCCGCTCCTACGGCCGCTCCGAGGAGTTCCTCGCCGACTGGCTGACCGCCCGCCCGCACATCGACGACGTGGTCGTCGGCAGCAAGTGGGGTTACACCTACACCGCCGGCTGGTCCACCGACGCCGAACGGCACGAGGTGAAGGACCACGGCCTGGCGACCTACGAGCGGCAGCGCGCCGAGACCGGCGAACTGCTCGGCGACCGGCTCGACCTCTACCAGATCCACTCGGTGACCCCGGACAGCCCGGCCCTCACCGACAAGGAACTCCACGCCAGGCTCGCCGAGGCGGCCGCCGGGGGGCTCACCGTCGGCTTCTCCACCAGCGGACCCGCCCAGGCCGACGCCATCCGCGCCGCCCTCGAGGTGACGGTCGAGGGCGTGCCGCTCTTCCGCACCGTCCAGTCGACGTACAACGCCCTCGAGACCTCGGCCGGGCCCGCGCTGGCCGAGGCGCACGACGCCGGACTGACCGTGATCGTCAAGGAGGGCATGGCCAACGGCCGGCTCGCCGCGCCGCACGCCCCGGACATGCTGAAGTCGGTGGCCGAGGAGACCGGCCTCGGCTGCGACGCCGTGGCCCTCGCCCTGATCCTGCGGCAGCCCTGGGCCGGGGTCGTCCTCTCCGGCGCCGCGACGCTCAACCAGCTCGCCTCCAATCTGCACGCGGCCGTCGTGGACCTCGACGTGGACCAGCTCACCCGGCTCGCCACCCTGGTGGAGGACCCGCACGCCTACTGGGAGCGGCGCGGACAGCTGCCCTGGCACTGACGGACACCCCGCTCCGGACCGGCTCCGACCAGCCGTTATGAGTCACGCATGCCCATCATGAGACATCACTGTCTCATATGGGCTACCCTTGTCTCATGGCTCTCGATCGTGACCAGGTGCTGCGCAGCGCGGCCGCCCTGCTGACCCGCAAGTCCACCGCGACGATGGACGAGGTCGCCAAGGCCGCCGGGATCAGCCGGGCCACCCTGCACCGCCACTTCGCGGGACGCGACGCCCTCGTCCGGGCCCTGGAGGCACTCGGCATCGCGGAGTGCGAGGCGGCCCTGGACGCGGCCCGCCTGGACGAGGGCCCGGCGGGTGAGGCGGTCCGCCGCCTGGTCCGCGCCATCGAACCCGCGGCCGGCCTGCTGGCCTTCCTCTACACCGAGAACCAGCTGTTCGAGGGCGAGGAGCAGAACCAGGGCTGGACCCGCCTCGACGAGCGGCTCACGGACCTGTTCCGGCGCGGCCAGGAGAGCGGCGAGTTCCGCATCGACCTCACCCCGGCCTGGCTCACCGAGGCGCTGTACGGCCTGCTGGCCTCCGGCGCATGGGCGGTCGCGGAGGGCCGGGTGGCCGGCAAGGACTTCAGCCACATGGTCGTCGAGCTGCTGCTCGGCGGCGCACGACGTGCGAACGCACCGCGAAGAGAGGAATCATGACCAGCACCCTGCGGCAGGCCCGCACCACCGGGGCGGTGAAGCGCCCGGGCCGCTGGCTCGCGCTCTCGGTCCTCGTCTGGGCCGTGCTGCTGGTGGCCGTGGACGCCACCGTCCTCGGCCTCGCCACCCCCTACATCAGCGAGGACCTGCGCCCCTCCGGCACCCAGCTGCTGTGGATCGGCGACGTCTACTCCTTCGTCATCGCCGGCCTGCTGGTCTCCATGGGCAGCCTCGGCGACCGCATCGGCCGCAAGCGCATCCTGCTCGTCGGCGCCACGGCGTTCGGCGCGATATCCGTCCTCAACGCCTACGCGACCACACCCGAACTGATGATCCTGGCGCGGGCGCTGCTCGGCGTCGCGGGCGCCACCCTGATGCCCGCCACCCTCGCCCTGATCCGCAACCTCTTCCACGACCCGCGCGAGCGCAGCCTCGCCATCGGCATCTGGGGCGCCACCGCCTCCGCCGGCACGGCCGTCGGCCCCATCGCGGGCGGCTTCCTGCTGGAGCACTTCTGGTGGGGCTCGGTGTTCCTGATCAACCTGCCGGTCATGGCGGTGCTGGTCCTGGTCGGCGTCCGCACGCTGCCCGAGTCCCGCAACCCCCACCCGGGCCCCTGGGACCTGAGCAGTGTCGTGCTGTCCCTCGTCGGCATGATCGGCGTCGTGTACGCGGTCAAGGACGCCGCCGCACACGGCCCGACCCCGGTCGCGCTGACCGCGGGCCTGCTGGGCGCGGCCGCCCTGTACGGCTTCGTGCGCCGCCAGCTCACCATGCCGGTCCCGCTGCTGGACATGCGCCTGTTCCGGCGCCGGGGCTTCAGCGGGGCGGTCCTCGCCGACCTGCTGACCGTGCTGGGCATGTCCGGCCTGGTGTTCTTCCTGTCCCAGTACCTGCAACTCGTCCAGGGCAGGCCCCCGTTCGAGGCGGGCCTGGCCGAACTGCCCGCGGCCGTGGGCGCGGTGACGGCCGGACTGGTCGCGGGCCGCGCGGCCCGCCGTTTCTCGGTGCGGGTGGTGGTCTCCGGCGGCCTGGCGGCGGTCGGCGCGGCCCTGGCGGTGCTGACGACGCTGAGCCGGTCGACGGGCTACCCACTGCTCGGTGCCGCGCTGCTCGTCGTGGGCGTGGGCGCGGGTTTCTCCTTCACGGTGACCGCCGACGTCATCCTCGCCGGGGTCCCCAAGAACGAGGCGGGCGCGGCGTCCGCGGTCTCGGAGACGGCGTACGAACTGGGCGCCGCGCTGGGCATCGCCCTGCTGGGCTCCATCGTGACGGGCGCCTACCGCGGCTTCACCGGCCCGGCGGGCACCCCGGCCCAGGCCCATGAGTCACTGGGCGGCGCGGTGGAGGCGGCGGGGAACATGCCGGCCCTCCAGGCACAGCACATGCTGGACGCCGCCCGCGACTCCTTCGTCCACGGCCTCCACCTGGCCTCGGGAGCGGGAGCGGGAGTCCTGCTCGCCACAGCGGCGGCGGCGTGGTTCCTCCTGAAGAACCAGAACCTGGAGAACACGGGCTGAGCGAAACGCCCCGAAAGGGGCGCGGGGAACGGCGCGATCAGCCACCGAGCAGCCGCAGCCGATCATCACCCCCACGGCGGTGACGCGGCGAACCGCCGGAGGCCTACGCCGCCTTCGCCTTGGTCGCGTACATGTCCACGTACTCCTGCCCCGACAGCCGCATGACCTCGGCCATCACCGAGTCGGTCACCGCCCGCAGCACGTAGCGGTCCCGGTCCATCCCCTCGTACCGGGAGAACTCCATCGCCTCGCCGAAGCGCACGGTCACCCGGCCGGGCCGCGGGATGCCCGCACCGCCCGGCTGCAGCTTGTCCGTGCCGATCATCGCGAAGGGGACCACCGGGGCACCCGTCATCAGGGTGAGCCGGGCGATGCCGGTGCGGCCGCGGTAGAGACGGCCGTCGGGGGAGCGGGTGCCCTCGGGGTAGATGCCGAAGATCCGGCCCTCCTCGAGGACGCGGCGCCCGGTCATCAGGGCCGCCACACCGCCGCGGCCGCCGTCGCGGTCCACCGGGATCATGCCGACGCCGGTGAAGAACCACGCCATGAGCCGGCCCTTGAGGCTCTTGCCGGTGACGTACTCGTCCTTGCCGATGAAGACGACCTGACGGTCGCAGACCAGGGGCAGGATCATCGAGTCGATGAAGGTCAGGTGATTGCCGGCGAGGATCACCGGCCCGTCTCCC
The DNA here is from genome assembly GCF_055592265.1 of Streptomyces sp. NPDC041129. NCBI lineage: Bacteria > Bacillati > Actinomycetota > Actinomycetes > Kitasatosporales > Streptomycetaceae > Streptomyces > Streptomyces sp. NPDC041129. Next base: position 280,214 of record NZ_JBVIYV010000006.1, read on the forward strand.
GGGATGTGCTCCACGCCCTCCACCTGAGGGCGGAACATCAGACGCATGATCGGTCCGAGCACTGCCTTGATGAGCGCGAAGCGGGACAACGGGTCCTCCGATGTCGAGGTGAACGATATGTGTCTGTGCAGGTGAGGACATTACTCGCGGCTCCGGGGGAAGCGCACATCGGGGAGGCCCGGTTCACCGAGGTCTTACGCACTGTTGACACTGGTTTACCTGCGGTGAAGCGCCGGAACCGGGGTGTGGCGTCCGGGTGGGCGATGTGACGGACATCGCGCGGAGCCCGTACCGTCCGGCTACCCGCTCCGCGCCCCGCGACGCGGACGCCCCGTCACATTCCGCCGTCCGCAGGACATCCGGCGGCCCCCGCGTGTTCGGACAAGGGGCTCCCGTACGTCACACCGGCACCCCTACGATCGGCGCGCACCGGCGCCCCGGAACCGGAGCGCCGGGGACGGACACGCAGCGAACGGCAGGAGGGCGCATGGACCGCATGGACGGCGAGCGGGCGAACGAGCGGCAGCGGACCACCGGACGGCGGGCCGTGCTCGGCGCGGCGGTGCTCGGCGCGGGCGGGGCGGTCCTCGGACTGCCCGGCGCCGCCCGGGCGGCCGGTGCCGGGACGGCCGCACACGGCGGGCGCGGGCTGAAGAGCCTCCCGGTGCCGACGATCATCGGCCACCGGGGTGCCAGCGGCTACCGCCCCGAGCACACCTTCGGCTCCTACGAGCTGGCCCTCGACCTCGGCGCGGACGTCGTGGAGGCCGGTGACCTGGTGCCCACCCGGGACGGCCATCTCGTCTGCCGGCACGAGCCCGAGATCGGCGCCACCACGGACGTCGCCTCGCACCCCGAGTTCGCCGACCGCAGGACCACCAAGGTGCTGGACGGCGTCTCCACCACCGGCTGGTTCACCGAGGACTTCACCCTCGCCGAGCTGAAGAGGCTGCGCGCCGTCGAGCGCATCCCGGCCAACCGGCCGCACAACGCCCTCTACGACGGGCGCTGGGAGATCCCCACCTTCGAAGAGGTCCTGAAGTGGCAGGACGAGCAGACCCGCAGGCGGGGCAGGCAGGTCTGGATCTACCCGGAGACCAAGCACCCCACCTACTTCCGCAAGCTGGGCCTCGGCCTGGAGGAGCGGGTGGCGAAGCTGCTGCGCAAGTACGGCAAGGACGGCCGGAACGCGCCGGTGATCCTGCAGTCCTTCGAACCGACCAGCATCCAGCGGCTGAACCGGCTCGTCGACAACCCTCTCGTCGTGCTGCTCTCCTCGGCGAACAGCCGCCCCTACGACTTCGTCGACACGGGCGACCCGCGCACCGTCGCCGACCTCATCGCGCCCAAGGGCCTGCGGGAGATCGCCGGTTACGCCCAGGGCATCGGCCCGACGCTGGACCTGGTCATCCCGAGGAAGGCGGACGGCACCCTCGCCGAGCCGAGCACGCTGGTCGCCGACGCGCACAAGGTCGGGCTGATCCTGCACCCCTACACCATGCGCAACGAGAACCCCTTCCTCCCGGCCGAGTACCGCAAGGGCGGCGCGGCGGACGCCTACGGTGACGCCTTCGGCGCCTTCGCCACCTACTTCGCCACCGGTATCGACGGCGTCTTCACCGACAACGCCGACACCGGCCTGCTCGCCCGGGCCGACTTCCTGGCCCGCTGAACCCGCGAGCCCGAGTCAACGCCCCGGCGGCCACGCACCCGTTCGGGGTGAGCGCGCGCCGTCCCGGAACCCGGCACCGGGACGGCGCGTCGTTCCGCACATGACGCACGACCTGGTGGCCACCCTCGGCCCCCTGCTCACCGCCGAGGCCTCCGCGGAGGCACAGGCGTCCGGGAGCGAACCGGCCGACCTGGAACAGGCCGTATGGCTGCGGCTGCTGGAGCGCCTCGCGGCCGGCCGGCCGCCGCCGGACCCGCAGGGCTGGCTGCGGGGCGCCGTTCGCGCCGAGGCCCGCCGCAGCCGCCGTACCAGCCGGCGGGAGCGGCCGTACGGGGCCGAACCGGCCGACGACGCGCGCCCAGGTCCGGAGCAGCTCGCCCTCACCGCCGCCCGGTACCGCGCCCTGCGCGAAGCGGTCCGCGCACTGCCCGGGCGCTGCCCTCGGCTGCTGGAGGCACTGCTCTCGCCCAAGGACCCGACATACCGGGAAATCGCCGGGGAGTTGGGTATCTCACAGGGAAGTCTCGGACCGGAACGCTCCAGATGTCTGGGATGTCTGCGGCGATTGCTCGCGCCGGAGGTTGCGGCCCGCGAAGCGCGGGGATAGGAGTGGGGGACGACCGGTGATCAGGTGAGCGGGAGGCATGCGCACATGGGCATGAGCGTGACCATCTCGGTGGCGACCGAGCAGGACGCGGAGCAGATCTTCAGGCTCCAGTACCTGTGCTTCCAGAGCGAGGCGGCGCTGTACGGCAACTACCGCATCGACCCGCTCGTGCAGAGCCTGGACTCCGTCCGTCAGGAGGTCGTCGCCGACTGCGTGTTCGTCGCACGGCTCGGCGAGGAGGTGGTCGGCTCGGTGCGGGGCAAGGTGACCGAGGACGGCGCGGCCGCCATCGGCAAGCTCTGTGTCCACCCGCGGCTCCAGGGGCACGGCATCGGCGCGCGGCTGCTGCGCGCGGCCGAGACGGCACTGTCCGAGCAGCGCGGCGCCACCCGGTTCCGCCTCCACACCGGACACCGCAGCGAGGGCAGCCTCAGGCTGTACCGCCGGGTCGGCTACGAGACGGTGGGCCGCTCCACGGGCGCCGACGGTGTGGAGCTGATCGTCCTGGAGAAGCGGGCGGGCACCTACGCTGCTACCGCGTGACGCGCTCGCGCGACCTGCGCAGCCAGTACATCGCCGACAGCGGCAGCAGCACGGGGATGAAGACGTACCCCATGCCGTAGTCGGACCAGACGGTCGCGTCCGGGAAGGCGGAGGGGTCGGCCAGGGTCCACGTACCCACGATCAGCACGCCCGCGAGCTCGGCGGCACAGCACACCAGTGCCGCCCTGCGGGCCTTCCCCCCGCCTCGGACCAGCGAGTACGTGATGAACCCGTACACCAGGCCGGCGACCGCCGACAGCGAGTAGGCCAGCGGCGCCCGGTCGAAGTCCGTCGCGATCTGGTACACCGAGCGCGACACCGCCCCGACCACCATCACGCCGTAGAACCAGACCAGCAGCATCCCCGGACCGCTGATCAGCCGGGCCGGCTTCTCCTGAACCGCCGTCATCTCAGGCTCCCCAGATGTCATAGAGCCGCACCTCCAGCACGGCGAGGACCACACCGCCGGCGGCCACCGTCACGGAGCCCCAGCGGGTCCGCTCGGCCAGCGACATGAAGCCGGCCGCCGGCACGCAGGCGAACGCGCCCAGCAGATACGCCACGAAGATCGCCGTGCCCTGCTCCGGCTTCTCTCCCCGCGCCAGCCGCACGACGCCGACGACCAGCTGGACCACGGCCAGCAGGGACACCACGGCCATGCCGATGAAGTGCCAGTCCTTGGTCGGCTGGTCCCGGTAGGCGGCCCAGCCGCACCAGGCGGCGAGCAGCAGCGCGGTGAGCCCGGTCACCAGCGTCAGGGCATTGAGCATGCGGTGACCTTATTACGGCGGAAACGCCCCGCCGCCGCCGACCCCGTTGTACGCCGTAGGGTCTAGACCATGACGATCCGCGCCCAAGCCCTCCTGTTCGACAACGACGGCACCCTGGTCTCCTCCCTCGAATCCGTCGAGCGCTGCTGGACGCGCTGGGCGCGGGAGTACGGGATCACCGCCGAGGAGTTCGGGCGGGTGGAGCTGCACGGGCGGCCCGCGGCGGAGATAGTCGCCGACCTGCTGCCCACCCGTCTGGTCCCGGAGGCGGTCGCGCGGGTCGAGCAGCTCGAGGTGGAGGACGTGCCCGGCGGAGGGGTGCGGCTGCTGCCCGGGACGCGGGACTTCCTGGACTCGCTGCCCGCCGACCGCTGGGCCGTCGTGACCTCCGCCACCCGGCGGCTCGCCGAGGCCCGGCTGGACGCGGTGGGCATCCTGCCCAAGACGTTCGTCGCCGCCGACGACATCACCCGCGGCAAGCCCGACCCCGAGCCCTATCTGCTGGCGGCCCGGCAGCTCGGCGTGGACCCGGCCCACTGCGTGGTCTTCGAGGACGCCCCCGCCGGGCTCCAGGCCGGCCGCGCGGCCGGTATGACCACCGTGGCGTTGGCCACAACCCACCGGGCCGCGGAACTGCGGGCCGATCTGGTGGTCAGGGACCTCTCGGCCTTGTCCGCACTGGTCACCGACGAGGGAGTGGAGATCTCCGTACGCGACTGAGCGCGTCCCGCCACCGTCCACCGCTGTCCACTATGCGGACAGCGGTCGTCGGTCAGCACCGTCGGTCTGGTTTACTGATCCGCATGACCACGACGAGCAGCCGCACCCCTGCGACCGAGGCGACCATGCCGCCCGGTGCTCGCTGTATGTGTCGAATGTGCGCCTTCTAGAGGGCCCCCGCACCACCTGAGCCTCGCGCCCCGAAGCGAGAGCCGTGGCCTGTCCACGCCGCCGCAGCGGCACCGCGGACTGACGCCTCCCAGCGCACACGACGTTCTCCCCGGTTCCATCGCCACAGCGAGAACCGTGCCGCGTCCCTGACCGAATGCAATGAATGCACCCGTGCCCGGGCACACCCACGCCCGCGCACTCGACAGTGACGGAATTCCTGTGATCACCACATCGGGCCTGACCAAGGTCTACCGCTCCCGCGGCCGCGAGGTCACCGCCCTCGACGGCGTCGATCTCCACGTCCGCGAGGGCGAGGTCTACGGCGTCATCGGCCAGTCCGGCGCCGGAAAGTCCTCGCTCATCCGCTGCGTCAACCTGCTGGAGCGGCCCACCTCCGGCACCGTGACCGTCGCCGGACAGGACCTCACCGCCCTCGCCGGCCACGGCCCGCGGGCCGGCCGGGAACTGCGCCGGGCACGCAGCCGGATCGGCATGGTCTTCCAGCACTTCAACCTGCTCTCCTCGCGGACCGTGCAGGACAACGTCGAGCTGCCGCTGGAGATCCTCGGCAAGTCCGGCAAGGAGCGCTCCCGCAAGGCCCTGGAACTGCTGGACCTGGTCGGTCTCGCCGACAAGGCGAAGTCCTACCCCGCCCAGCTCTCCGGCGGCCAGAAGCAGCGCGTCGGCATCGCCCGCGCCCTGGCCGGCGACCCCAAGGTGCTGCTCTCCGACGAGGCCACCAGCGCCCTCGACCCGGAGACCACCCGCTCCATCCTGCAGCTGCTGCGCGACCTGAACCGGCAGCTCGGCCTGACCGTCCTGCTCATCACCCACGAGATGGACGTGGTGAAGTCGATCTGCGACTCCGCCGCCCTCATGGAGAAGGGCCGGATCGTGGAGTCCGGCACGGTCAGCGAGCTGCTGGCCACCCCGGGCTCCGAGCTGGCCTCGGCCCTCTTCCCGGTCGGGGGTGAGGCCACCGGCGCCGACCGGACCGTCCTGGACATCACCTTCCACGGCGAGGCCGCCACCCAGCCGGTCATCTCCCAGCTCTCGCGCACCTACAACATCGACATCTCGATCCTCGGTGCCGCCATCGACACCGTCGGCGGACTCCAGATCGGCCGCATGCGCATCGAGCTGCCCGGCCGCTACGAGGACAACGTGGTGCCGGTCGGATTCCTGCGCGAGCAGGGGCTGCAGATCGACGTCGTCGAACACGAGGGCCAGGAGCCCGTGCTGGTCAAGGAGGGTGCGAAGTGACCTGGTCCGAGATGTGGTCGCTGCTGGAACCGGAGTGTTGGAACACCGCCTACATGGTCGGCTGGTCCACGCTCATCGCCGTCGTGGGCGGTCTGCCGCTGGGCATCCTGCTCGTGCTCACCGAGCGCGGCGGCCTGCTCCAGAACGTCGTGGTGAGCAAGGTCCTGGGGCAGGTCGTGAACATCACCCGCTCCATGCCGTTCATCATCCTGATGGTGGCCCTCACCAGCTTCACCCGGTGGGTCACCGGGACCAGCATCGGCCGTGACGCGGCCATCGTGCCGCTGGCCATCGGCGCCATCCCGTTCTTCGCGCGCCTGGTCGAGACGGCCGTCCGCGAAGTGGACGGCGGACTCGTCGAGGCCGTGCAGTCGATGGGCGGCAACACCCTCACCATCGTCCGCAAGGTCCTCGTGCCGGAGGCCCTGCCGTCGCTGATCGCCTCCGCGACCACCACCCTCGTCGCCCTCATCGGCTACTCCGCCATGGCCGGCACCGTCGGCGCCGGCGGCCTCGGCGACCTCGCCGTCCGCTACGGCTACCAGCGCTTCGAGACCGGCCTGATGTGGGTGATCGTGGCGATCCTCGCCGTCGTCATCTCCCTCATCCAGTTCGCCGGCGACTACGCGGCCCGGGCCCTGCACCACCGCGGCGCCCGCTCCGGCCCGGCGCCGAAGCTCCGCCTGCTCAAGGCCAAGGAGCCCGCGGCCGCCGACGTCGCCGAGATCGCCTGAGCCACCCCCCCCAGAACTCCCCGTCCACCTGTCACGGGGTCGCACCACCCATAAGGAAAGGCACTTTTCGTGCGTAACACCGCCAAGCTCACCACCGCCGTCCTCGCCGCCGGAGCCCTCACCCTCGGGCTCAGCGCCTGCGGCTCCGACAAGGACTCCGCCGGCTCCTCCGACTACAGCGGCCCGCTGGTCGTCGCCGCGAGCCCGACCCCGCACGCCGAGATCCTGAACTTCGTCCAGAAGAACCTGGCGAAGAAGGCGGGCCTCGACCTCGAGGTCAAGGAGTTCACCGACTACATCACGCCGAACACGGCGACCGAGGACGGCTCGGTGGACGCCAACTACTTCCAGAACCAGCCGTACCTCGACGACTTCAACAAGAAGCGCGGCACCCACATCGCGCCCGTCGTCACGGTGCACCTGGAGCCGCTCGGCCTCTACTCCCACAAGGTCAAAAAGGCCGACGCACTGAAGAGCGGTGCGACCATCGCCGTCCCGAACGACTCCGTCAACGAGGCCCGCGCCCTGAAGCTGCTCGCCGCCAACGGGCTGATCACCCTCAAGGACGGCGTCGGTACCGAGGCCACCCCGCGGGACATCACCAAGAACCCGAAGAAGCTCCAGTTCAAGGAGGTCGAGGCGGCCCAGACCGCGCGCTCCCTGGACGACGTGGACGCGGCGGTGATCAACGGCAACTACGCCATCTCCTCCGGCATCAAGCCCGCCAAGGACGCCCTGGTCCTGGAGTCCGCGAAGAACAGCCCGTACGGCAACTTCCTCGCGGTCAAGGAGGGCAACGAGAAGGACCCCCGGGTCAAGAAGCTCGCCAAGCTGCTGACCTCGCCCGAGGTCAAGAAGTTCATCGAGGACAAGTACCAGGGCTCGGTCATCCCGTCCTTCTGAGCCCATATCGCCACGCACGGGGTCCGCTCACTTACATGGAGTGGACCCCGTTGTGCGATTCGGTGCTTTCATGCTGCATGCTGGGCAGTTCAGCAGCCCCTGCAGGTTTTTCCGAAGGTTACGGAGCGGCGCATGAGTAGCACCTTCCCCAACATCTCCATCAGCACGGAGCGGTTGGTGCTGCGTCCCCTCGACGAGGACGACGTGCCCGCGATGGCCGAGATGATGAACGACGAGCAGATCGCCGCCTGGACCGACGTGCCGCAGCCGTTCACCGAGAACGGCGCCCGGCACTGGATCACCGCGTACGCGCCCGCCGAACGCGCCGCGGGCCGTGGCCTGGACCTCGCGGTCACCGAGTTCCTCACCCAGCGCCTGGTCGGCATCGTCCAGCTGACCAAGACCAACTGGCACATCCGGTCCACCGAGCTGTCGTACATCATCGCGCCCTGGGCCCGCGGCGAGGGCTACGCGTCAGAGGCCACGCTCGCCACCGCCCACTGGCTCTTCGGCGACCAGAAGTTCGAGCGCATCGAACTCCGCACCGCCGCCGACAACACCGCCTCCCAGCAGGTCGCCCAGAAGATCGGCTGCATCAGCGAGGGCGTGCTGCGCAACGCCTGCATAGTCCACGTCCGCACCGCGGACGGCACTTGGACCGACACCCGTACCGACTTCATCGTCTGGAGTCTGCTGCCGGAGGACCTCGAAGGCGGCGACGAGCAGTTCGCCGACAGCGGTGGTTTCAGCTCCTACTCCGACTGGAACTGACACCACCGGGACGCACGCGACCGCGCACCGCGCCGCCCCCCACCGCGCGTCCGCCGGCTTCACCGGGTACGCTCACGGAGCCCACCCAGGGCCCCGTACCCCAGACGACCTGCGAAAACGGAGACTGACGACGATGGCCGACCGGGTCACGGTGATCGGCTGGGACGGCTCGCCGCCGACCGAGGCGGCACGCGCCGCCCTCGGCGCCGCCACGCTCGTGGCGGGCGCGGCCCACCACCTGGAGCTCCCCGAGATCCCGCCCGCCGCCGAGCGCGTCCGCCTCGGCAGCGTCGCCCTGGCCGCCCGCCGCATCGCCGCGCACCGCGGCACCGCGGTCGTGCTCGCCGACGGCGACCCCGGCTTCTTCGGCGTCGTACGGACCCTGCGCGCGCCGGAGTTCGGACTCGAGGTCGAGGTGGTCCCCGCCGTCTCCTCCGTGGCCGCCGCCTTCGCCCGTGCCGGCATGCCCTGGGACGACGCCCAGGTGGTCGTCGCCCACCGGCGCACCCTGCGTCGCGCCGTCAACGTGTGCCGGGCCCACACCAAGGTCGCCGTCCTCACCTCACCGGGCGCGGGCCCCGCCGAACTCGGCCTCCTGCTGGAGGGAGTGCACCGGACCTTCGTCATCTGCGAGGAACTGGGCACCGCACGCGAACAGGTCACCGTCGTCACCTCCGACAAGGCCGCCGACCACACCTGGCGCGACCCCAACGTCGTCATCGTCATCGGCGGCCGTGCGGCGGCAGCGGAGGACGGCGGCTGGATCGCCGGGCGCGACCCGGGCACCGGGCCGCGCGGCTGGGTGCAGCCGGACGAGGAGTACGGCGCGCACGGCGGCCTCGGCGAGGGCGAGACCCAGCTGCTGCGGGCCGCCCAACTCGCCCGCCTCGGACCCCGCGTCGGCGACCTCGTCTGGGACATCGGCTGCGGCAGCGGCGCGTTGGCCACCGAGGCCGCGCGTGCCGGGGCCGCCGTCATCGCCGTCGACCGGCTGCCCCAGGCCTGCGCCCGGACCGAGGCGGCCGCGCGCCGCTTCGGCCTTCAGCTCCAAGTGGTCCACGGCAACGCCCCGCACGTCCTCGAAAACCTGCCCGAACCCGACGTCGTACGAGTGGGCGGCGGGGGAGCGGCCGTGGTCTCCGCGGTCGCCGACCGCCGGCCGCAGCGCATCGTCACCCACGCCGCGACCCGCGACGAGGCCGAACTCGTCGGCCGCGGGCTGACCGAGCACGGATACCGGGTCGAGTGCGCCCTGCTGCAGTCCGTCGAACTGGACACCAGGGCCTGGACGGAGACCGAGCGGAACGTCGCGTTCCTGCTCAGCGGGGTTCTGGTCGATCGCGCCCCGTGATCCTGTTGTCGTACCGCGCGCGGTAGGCTGGCCGATCGTTGTGCCGTACCGGTGGCCCGGAGCTTCGTTCGTCAATGTCCGGAAAGCGCGCCCGGTTTGGGATGGGTGTGGTACGGCAGAACCCGAGGACGCGCAACGTGGCGCAGTCCACAGCGGGCTGTCGCGGATCATGCTGTCGCGACGGCGGAACGGCCGGGACAATGCCACTGAATGGCTTTGTCGCCTTTTCCGGGCGGTCGTTCGTGCCGCTGGGCACGCACGCTCGTTCTTCACTACGGGGCGGTCGGTGCGCCGTTCCGGATGAGCTGGTCGTAGAGAAGCACTAACCGATGGGCGAGGGGTACGCATGACCGACACCGGCCAGGTCCCGGCCGAGGGACAGCCGGAGAGCGCAGGCATGGTGGAGCAGCCGGGCGTCCCCACGCACGGTGCGTACACCTACCTCTCCGAGCTTCCCGCCGAGGACGAAGACCTGCTGCTGCCGGGTGCTCAGGGCGCCTGGGGCAACGAGGTTCCGCCGCCCGCGCCGGAACCGGTCGTCGAGGCCTTCCACGAGCCGGGTCCGCACGAGACGGCCGGCCGGGACAGCGGCTCCGTCGACCTCAGCGGCGTCCGGCTGCCCGACCCGGGTCCGGCGTCCGTGCCCCCTTCCCCCATCCTCTCGGCCCCCAACGAGGCGACGGCGGCAGCGGTCCAGCAGCCGCGCCGGCCACTGCACCTCGGCCCGCCGATCCCCGACGCCTCCGCCAGCCCGGTCCGCTCCCTCGCCGACCGCGGCCCCGCCGGAGTGCCGGCCCGGCAGCCCGGACCGGCCACGACCGGGCCCGAGTACCTCGATGTCCAGGCCCTGCCCGGCGCGGCCCCGCAGAGCGCGGCCCCGCAGAGTGCGGCCCCCTGGGGCGCCGCGCCCGCCGCCGTGGCCCAGGCCGACGCTCAGGCCCCGGCTGCGGAAACGGTTGCTCCGGCCGGTGAGCCCGAGCCCACCCCCGACGCCTCCGGCGCCGCCCAGGCCGCGGTGGCCCGCCTCACCACCCAGGTGGCGGCACAGGCGCCGGCCGAGGAGCCCCAAGCTCCGGCCGCGGCCCAGGCCGTGCACGGCCACGACGGGATCCAGCCCGCGCACGGTCACGACGGGGTGTACAGCGCTCCGGCGGACCAGGAGCAGGGTGCCGAGGGCGGTCCGCTTCCGGTGGACGCCGGTCAGGAACCGCAGGCCGTCGCCGTCCCCGGTGCGGACGGGGCGCACGTGGTGGCGGAACCACCGGTGGCGGAGGCCGCCGAAGTCGCACCCGAGGCCCAGGCCGGGGAAGCGGTCCAGGGCGCCGAGCCCGGTCAGGTGGTCCCCGGTCCGGACGCCGCCGAGGTGGCGGACCAGGCGGCTCCGGGCATGCCGGCCCGGACCGCGGAGGGCCCCGAGGCGGTTCACGCGCCCGAGCCCGTGATGTCCGGCGAGGCCGCCGAAACCGGCGGGCCGGAAGGGAACGCGACGGTCGCCGCCGAACCCGTCCAGCCGGAAGAGAACGCGCCGGTCGCCGCCGAGGCCGTGCCCGCCGGGGCCGTGCCCACCGGCGCTTCTGCCGTAGACGTGGCGTCCGGCGCCGTCCCGGAAGCCGCCGACGCCGCCGCGGCGCCGGATGCGGCCCCGGCGGGGGACCTCGCCGCCACGCCCGAGGGCGGGACCGAGTCGCCCGAAGTCGTTCAGCCGGCCGACGCCGTTCCCGCGCAGGCGCCCGGTCCCGTCGCGGTGCCCGACGCCGTCGAGGCGCACACCGGGGACCAGCCCGCCGCGCCGGTCGAGATGCCGGCCGCCCCGCCCTTGCAGGCCGAGGTTGCCGCACCGGCCCCCACCGCGGAGCCGCTGCCGGCGCCCGAGCAGACCCAGGCGCCGGCGCCCGAGCAGACACAGGTTCAGGCCCCCGAGCCGGCCCACGTTCCCGAAGCGGTGCAGGCCGCCCAGCCCGTCGCCCCGGCACCGGAGGCCGTGACGGCCCCGTCGGCCACCGAGGCACCCGAGCCCATGGTCCCGCAGGCGCAGGGCCCGCAGCTCACCGCACCCGTCGCACAGGACGGCGACGCGGCGACCGCGCCGCAGCAGACCCGGCCCCAGGCCGCACCGGAGGGCACCGCCCCGGCCACCGCCGACGGCACGCCCACCCCGGCCGAGGGCCCCGGCGTACCCGCCGGCCCGCAGCACCAGACCGTCGAGTCGACGCCAGCCCCGGCCGCCGCCGAGGCCGTGGCGCCGCCCGCGCCCGCCGAGGAGGCGGACCCGGCCGCGGCCGCCGAGCCCCTGCGCTCCGCCGTTCCGCTGCAGCCCGGCCCGGAGCAGCCGCTCGGGCAGTTCGTGGCCGTGGACGGCCAGGTGCCGACCACACCCCACCTGGCCCCGACCCCGCCGCACCCCATCGTGCTGCCCACCCAGGACCAGCAGGAGCCGGTGGCCACCGTGCCCGCGCCCCGCGAGGCCGAGCCGGCCGGGGCACCGGCCGCGCCGGACACCGACGCCGCCCCCGATGTCGTACAGCACGCGGAGGACCTGCGGACCAGGGTCGCCGACCAGGAGGAGGGCACGGCCGCGGTGGAGGAACCGAGACAGTCCACCGGACCGGCCGCGCCCGCCTACGACGACGCCGAGCGCGAGGCCGTGCTGAAGGTGATGCGCGAACGCCGCGACATCCGCAACGGCTTCCGCGGCGACCCGATCCCGCACGAGGTGCTGCTGCGCGTCCTGGAAGCGGCCCACACGGCGCCCTCCGTGGGCCACTCGCAGCCCTGGGACTTCGTCGTCATCCGCTCCGCCGACACCCGGCGGGCCATGCACGAGCTCGCCATGCGCCAGCGGGACGCCTACGCCAAGTCGCTGCCCAAGGGCCGGGCCAAGCAGTTCAAGGAACTGAAGATCGAGGCCATCCTCGACACCCCGGTGAACATCGTCGTCACCGCCGACCCCACCCGCGGCGGCCGCCACACCCTCGGCCGGCACACCCAGCCGCAGATGGCCCCGTACTCCGCCGCGCTCGCGGTGGAGAACCTGTGGCTCGCCGCACGCGCCGAAGGCCTCGGCGTCGGCTGGGTCAGCTTCTTCGACGAGCGCGAGATGGTCCGCGCCCTCGGCCTGCCCGAGCACCTCGAGGTCATCGCCTACCTGTGCGTCGGATACGTCGACGAGTTCCCGGACGAACCCGAGCTGATGCAGGCCGGCTGGTCCAAGCGGCGCCCGCTGTCCTGGGTGGTGCACGAGGAGACGTACGGCCGACGCGCCCTGCCCGGAGAGGAACCCCACGACCTGCTTGCCGAGACCGTCGCCCAGATCCGCCCGCTCGACGCCAAGGCCCTCGGCGAGGCCTGGGAGCGCCAGAAGCGCATGACCAAGCCGGCCGGCGCGCTCGGCATGCTGGAGATCATCTCCGCCCAGCTGTCCGGGCTGTCCCGGCAGTGCCCGCCGCCGATCCCGGAGCCCGCGGCCGTCGCGATCTTCGCCGGCGACCACGGGGTGCACGCCCAGGGCGTGACCCCCTGGCCGCAGGAGGTCACTGCGCAGATGGTGGCCAACTTCCTCGGCGGGGGAGCGGTGTGCAACGCCTTCGCCGGCCAGGTCGGCGCCGAGGTGTGCGTCGTGGACGTCGGTGTCGCCGCCGACCTGCCGGCCACGCCCGGACTGCTGCCCCGCAAGATCCGCGGCGGCACCTCCGACATGACCACCGGCCCGGCGATGTCGCGCGAGGAGGCCAAGGCCGCCATCGAGGTGGGCATCGAGACCGCCCGCGACCTGGTGGCGGCCGGCAACAAGGCGCTGCTCACCGGCGAGATGGGCATCGCCAACACCACCGCGTCCGCCGCGCTGATCTCGATGTACACCGGCGCCGACCCGGCCGAGGTCACCGGCCGCGGCACCGGCATCAACGACGAGACCCTGGCCCGCAAGACCGAGGTCGTCCGCCGTGCCCTGGAACTGCACCAGCCGGACCCGGCCGACCCGATCGGCGTCCTCGCGGCCCTCGGCGGTTTCGAGCACGCGGCCATGGTCGGCCTGCTCCTCGGCGGCGCCTCCCTGCGTACGCCGGTGATCCTGGACGGCGTCAGCGCCGGCGCCGCGGCCCTGGTCGCCCGCGCGATCGCCCCCGAGGTCCTCGCGGCCTGCATCGCCGGCCACCGCAGCGCCGAGCCCGGCCATGTGGCGGCGCTCAACAAGCTGGGCCTGCGTCCCCTGGTCGACCTCGACCTCCGCCTCGGCGAGGGCACCGGCGCCCTGCTGGCCCTGCCCCTGGTCCAGAGCACCGCACGCGCGATGCACGAGGTGGCCACGTTCGACTCGGCGGGCGTCACGGAGAAGTAGCGGCCCCGCGAGGGGCGGTCCGGTGTTCCAGCTGCCGGACCGCCCGTGCCCCGCTCGCTCCCACGCCTTAAAATCCGCACGTCAGGGCCGCTCCAAAGCCGCGGCGCGCCCATCGCAGAGCTGCACGAGGAGCCCTCCCTCATGGCCGAACACCCCGCCTACCCCGTAGGCCTCCGCCTCTCCGGCCGCCGCGTGGTCGTCCTCGGCGGCGGCCAGGTCGCCCAGCGCCGCCTCCCGGCACTGATCGCGGCAGGCGCCGACATCGTCCTCGTCTCCCCGGAGGCCACGCCCTCCGTCGAGGCCATGGCGGACGGCGGCGAGATCACCTGGCAGCGCCGGCCGTACGCCGAGGGCGACCTCGGCCAGGCCTGGTACGTCCTCATCGCCACCAGCGACCCCGAGACCAACGCCGCCGCGTCCGCCGAGGCGGAGCGGAACCGTGTCTGGTGCGTCCGCTCCGACGACGCCGACCAGGCGACCGCCTGGACCCCGGCGACCGGACACAGCGAGGGCGTCACGGTCGCCGTCCTCACCACCGACGCCCGCGGTCGCGACCCCCGGCACACGGCGGCCGTCCGCGACGCGGTGGTCGAGGGCCTGCGCGACGGCACCCTCGTCGCCCCGCACCACCGCACCCGCACCCCCGGCGTCGCGCTGGTCGGCGGCGGCCCCGGCGACCCGGACCTGATAACCGTCCGCGGCCGCCGTCTCCTCGCCGAGGCCGACGTGGTCATCGCCGACCGCCTCGGCCCGCGCGACCTGCTCGCCGAGCTCCCGCCGCACGTGGAGGTCATCGATGCGGCGAAGATCCCGTACGGCCGTTACATGGCCCAGGAGGCCATCAACAACGCCCTGATCGAGCACGCGAAGCAGGGCAGGTCCGTGGTCCGGCTCAAGGGCGGTGACCCGTTCGTCTTCGGCCGCGGCATGGAGGAGGTCCAGGCGCTCGCCGAGGCCGGCATCCCGTGCACGGTCGTCCCCGGCATCTCCAGCTCCATCTCCGTGCCCGGCGCGGCCGGCATCCCGGTCACCCACCGGGGCGTGGCCCATGAGTTCACCGTGGTCAGCGGCCATGTCGCCCCCGACGACGAGCGTTCCCTGGTCGACTGGCCGTCCCTGGCCCGGCTGACCGGCACGCTGGTGATCCTGATGGGCGTCGACAAGATCGGGAAGATCGCCGACACGCTCGTCGCGCACGGCAGGTCCCCCGAGACCCCCGTCGCCCTCGTCCAGGAGGGCACGACGGCCGCGCAGCGCCGCGTCGACGCCACCCTCGCCACGGTCGCCGAGACCGTACGCACCGAGGACGTCAGGCCCCCGGCGGTCATCGTCGTGGGCGAGGTCGTGAACGTGGGCCCCGAGCCGGTGGCCTGACCGCGCCCGACCCGGGTTCTCACGCCCGGGGTATCACGCCCTCTCCCCAGCCGCCCGCAACCGACCCACCCCCAGGACAAGGCAGTATCACCCCGTGGCCGAGCTCATCACCATCGAGGATCCCGACGACCCGCGTCTGCGTGACTACACGGGTCTGACCGACGTCGAGCTGCGCCGCAGGCGCGAGCCCGCCGAGGGCCTGTTCATCGCCGAGGGCGAGAAGGTCATCAGAAGGGCCGGGGACGCGGGGTACGAGATGCGGTCCATGCTGCTCTCGGCCAAGTGGATCGACGTCATGAGGGACGTCATCGACGAGATCCCGGCGCCGGTGTACGCGGTCACCCCGGACCTGGCCGAGCGGGTCACCGGCTACCACGTGCACCGCGGCGCCCTCGCCTCCATGCAGCGCAAGCCGCTGCCGACGACGGCGGAGCTGCTGGGGAACGCCCGGCGGGTCGTGGTCATGGAGGCGGTCAACGACCACACCAACATCGGCGCGATCTTCCGCTCCGCGGCCGCCCTCGGCATGGACGCGGTGCTGCTCTCGCCCGACTGTGCCGACCCGCTGTACCGGCGCAGCGTCAAGGTCTCGATGGGCGCGGTCTTCTCCGTGCCGTACGCCCGCCTGGAGACCTGGCCCAAGGGCCTGGACCCGGTCCGCGAGGCCGGTTTCACCCTCCTCGCGCTCACCCCCGACGACAAGGCCCGCACCCTCGACGAGGCCGCCCCGCACCGGATGGACCGGGTGGCCCTGATGCTCGGCGCCGAGGGCGACGGCCTGTCCCCCAAGGCCCTGGCCGCCGCCGACGAATGGGTGCGCATCCCGATGTCCCACGGCGTCGACTCCCTGAACGTGGGCGCGGCCGCCGCGGTGGCGTTCTACGCGGTGGCCTCGGGACGCCCCGGGACCTGAACCGGCGACATCGGCCGCCCCTCGGCGGACGGGTGCGAACCCTGCCCCACGTGCTGCTGCCGCCGCCCGTCGTCGCCCAGACCACGCGCCGGACCCTGGCAGCCCTGCGCGACCGCGATGCCGAGCGCGACCAGCAACGTCACCACGACGAACACGAACAGCCGCTGACGCAGCAGCCGCGGATTGGCCGGCCGCAGCCGGCTTCCCGTCGGGCGCGGCGCCGGCCGCCCCGCACCGCTGCGTGGAGCGGGCCGGCTTCCGGAGCGCGGGCCGCCGCCGCGCGGGGGCGGGGTGGTCCGGGCCGTGCCCGGCCGCGAGGCCGCCCCGCCGCCCCGCGAAACGCTGCCGCCTCTGGCGGGCACACCGCCCCTGGCGGGCGTGTTCCCACGGGGCGCCGGAGTGCCGGGCGCCGGGCGCCGCTGCGCGCGCTGCTGCTCGGGGTAGGTGTCGACGAGCCGTCCGGTCGGCAGGTCCGCCTCCGCGACACGAGGTGCGGGCGGCCGTACGTCGGCCAGGCCCTGTGCCTCGCGGGCGGCGATCTCCTTGAGCCGGAGCGACAGTTGCAGCGTGCTCGGCCGGTCGTCGGGGTCCTTGGCCAGACAGGCCCGGACCAGCGGGGCGAGGGCGTCCGGCACACCGTGCAGCTGCGGCTCCTCGTGCACCACGCGGTACAGCATCACCTCGGAACTGCCCTGCCCGAACGGCGAGTCACCGGTCGACGCGTAGGCCAGCGTCGCCCCCAGCGAGAACACGTCGGTCGCCGGCGTCACGGATGCGCCGCGCACCTGCTCGGGGGCGAGGAAGCCCGGCGAGCCGACCGCCGTGCCGACGTGGGTGAGCGTGGAGGCGCCGGTGGCCCAGGCGATACCGAAGTCGATGATCCGCGGTCCCTTCGGGGACAGCAGGATGTTGGACGGCTTCAGGTCCCGGTGCACGACGCCGGCCTCGTGTACGGCGACCAGCCCCTCGGACAGGGCCGCGCCGATCGCCGCCGCGTCGGCCGCGCCGAGCGGGCCGTCATCGGCGACCTTGTCGTGCAGGGAGGGTCCGGGCACGTACTGCGTGGCGAACCAGGGCCGCTCGGCCTCCAGGTCCGCGGCCACCAGCCGGGCCGTGCACCCGCCCCTGATCCGCCGGGCCGCCGAGACCTCACGGGCGAAGCGCGACCGGAACTCCTGGTCCTCCGCCAGATCGGGCCGGATCACCTTGAGTGCGACCCGCTGCCCCTTCTTGTCGGAGCCGAGGTAGACCACGCCCATCCCGCCCGCGCCGAGCCGTCGGTGAAGCCTGAACGAGCCGACGACGCGCGGGTCCTCGCGCCTCAGGCGCATCATCGCCATGTTCATCCCCGCTGCCCGGTCCCTGTGACGTGGCCCAGCTTACGTTTCCGGGGCCGCCCGCGCGCATAGGCCGCGCCCTCTCGGCCCGAGGGATTGTGCACCGCGCACGGGTGAGGTGAGGCAAGGTCAGGAAGCCGTTCAACGCAGTGCCCTTGAGGCCGGTGCGACTCCAACCAGGCCGCCCCCCAAGGGCGTTGACCTGACACCCGACGACACGGGGCAGGCCGCGGCGGCCGGGGCGCGGCACCCGCGGGTGAACCGGACCGCACCCGGCGGGGCCTGCCACCGGACGATCAGGACACCCACCGCCGACCGCCCGGAAGAGGAGGAAGTGATCGAACTCACTCGAAGTGATGCCCGGGCAGGTCCGGACATGACGGGACACAGCGGGCGCCCCCTCCGGGAAGACCCCGAGAGCCGGGTCCATGTCTCCACCCAGGGGAGTACTCCACCGGTTGTCGCTCATCCTCCGGGAGGCCCGCCAATCGGTACGAGGGCATGACGCCCGCCCGGCCCCGCGAGCCTAGATTTGAGGTCAAGCGGCGGGTGCCAGCACTCGTCCCCCGAGGTCAGACACCCGCCGCTGCTGGAACAAGAGCCAGTACGACAGACACGGTCAGGAGAGGGACCATGGCCCACACGGCACCGCGGCGCACGACGTTCGCCCCCCGCCGCACAGGCCGCCGCCACCCCCTGGTGGCGACGCTCATGGCCCTCCCTCTGGCGGCCCTGCTCCTGCTCGTCTTCGACGGCTGGGAGACGGTGGCCACACAGGCGTCGTCCGTGGGTGTGATGCTGGGGCGCTGAGCGGCGACCCCAGGCCCGGAAGAGCGGTCCGGGCGGGGACATCCATCCATGAAACCCCGTGGGGACGGGGGTGCGGCGGACGGCACAAATGCCGGCGCAGCTGGGGAGCTGCGCCGGCATTACGCCGTTCCACACCAGAAATGTCGCTTCGCTCTGGTGGCACCGGCCCGCCCGCCTGCGGGCACCCGGGCCGCGTAGCTGCGGGCGTGCGTGCCTCCCCAGTGCCTTGAGGGCCTGGGGCCCCGGGGGTGGCGCGGGTGGGCGGTGGGGTCCCCCGCTCGAGCGAAGCCGAGAGTGGGGGAGGCGTCCCGCGAGCGCGGGGCAAGCGAAACGCCCTCCGGCCGGCACCAGCACCGCCCACCACCACAGCGCCGGCCCCCAACCCCGCCGAGCCCGGACACCGTCCACCATCACAGCACCCCGGCCCCAGGCGTACGCTCACCCCGCGCACCCCACCACCCCCCGAGGTCGAAGTAACCCCGTGAACCTCCTGACCGCCCTGACCGAAGTGGCCACAACCGCCGCCCACCCCCACCCGCACCCCGGCGGAGCCCCCTGCCCCTGCCCAGGCACAACCCTCGCCGACCGTCCCGACGCCACCGTCGTCCGCCACGCCGGCACCGTCGCCAAGGCCCATGCCCCGGACACCGACCCCGCCGACCTCGCGCTCCGCCTGGTCACGGCCGCCCGCGTCCCGGACATCCTCCTGCCCCCGCTCACCACCACCCCCACCGACCTGCACGACCGCCTCGTCACGCTCTGGCCGTACGGCACCCCCGTCGACCCGGACGACCCCGACGCCGCCCCCTGGGAAGCGGCCGCCGCCCTCCTCGCCCGCATGCACCGGACGCCCCCCGGCGACAGCGTCCCCCCACCCCCCATGCGAGGCCCCGTCAAGGCCGCTCGCGCCCTGGCCCGCCTGCGCACGGCCCTGAGCGCCGTCCCCCACCCGGCCGGCGCCCCCGTCCTCCGCGCCTGGACCGCTCTCCCCGCCTGGGCTCGCGCCGAGGCACCCATGACCGGCACCCCCGTCCTCTGCCACGGTGACCTGCACCTCGGTCAGCTCGTGCGGCACCCGGCACCCGACGGTCCCTGGCGGCTGATCGACGTGGACGACCTGGGCCTCGGCGTCCCGGCCTGGGACCTCGCCCGCCCCGCCGCCTGGTACGCCTGCGGCCTGCTCCCGCCCGACGAGTGGACCCGGTTCCTGGCCGCCTACCGCGCGGCCGGCGGCCCCGCCGTACCGGCTGACGGCGACCCCTGGCCCGCCCTGGACGTGCCCGCCCGCGCGCTCACCGCGCAGACCGCGGCCCGCGCCCTCACCAAGGCGATCGCCACCGGCCGCCCGCTGGACGAGGTGGAGCAGGCCCTGGTCGACGCCTGTGCCCGAATGAGTCCCGTACCCCACCAGTTGACGCGCGGTTTCCCGGCGTAGGGTGCAACCGACTGGGGCCGCACGGAGTCTGTCCTGGGGAAACACGAAGCAGGACCTACCGGCGAGGAGTTGAGCCGAGCATGCAGTGTCCGAAGTGCCATGCGCCGATGCACACCTACAACCGCAACGGCGTCCAGATCGAGCAGTGCAGCGGCTGCCGCGGCATATTCCTCGACTACGGCGAGCTGGAGTCGCTGACCCGCCTGGAGTCCCAGTGGTCCCAGCCGGCGCCCCCGCCCCCGGCCGCCCCGCAGGCGTACCCGGCGCCGTCCGCTCCCGCCTGGGGCGCCCCGCACGGCGGTGGCCACCACGGCGGCCACTACGGCGGTCACCACCGCCACAAGAGCTTCGGCCACATGCTGTTCTCCAGCTGAGCCCGGACCACGAAGAAGCCCCCGGCCGTACGAGACGGCCGGGGGCTTCTTGCTGTGTGGACGATACTGGGATTGAACCAGTGACCTCTTCCGTGTCAGGGAAGCGCTCTCCCGCTGAGCTAATCGTCCGCGGGCTGTGACCCGTGAGTCACAGACAGTGCGCGATACTGGGATTGAACCAGTGACCTCTTCCGTGTCAGGGAAGCGCTCTCCCGCTGAGCTAATCGCGCGGGTTCGGGCCCTGCCGTACGAGCCGGCGGATCCAGTGGACGATACTGGGATTGAACCAGTGACCTCTTCCGTGTCAGGGAAGCGCTCTCCCGCTGAGCTAATCGTCCTTGGAGGTGGAGACGGGATTTGAACCCGTGTAGACGGCTTTGCAGGCCGTTGCCTCGCCTCTCGGCCACTCCACCAGGAGTGTAGGGGATCGGGATGACCCCTTCTTCCTTCGAGCGGACGACGAGGCTCGAACTCGCGACCTCAACCTTGGCAAGGTTGCGCTCTACCAACTGAGCTACGTCCGCCTGTCGTTTCGGTCCGCTCTCGCGTCCCGGCGACGTGTTGAACTCTAGCGGATTCCCGGGCCAGTACAAAAACGCGTTTGCGCAGCGTGCTGCGGTGCGCCCGGCTAATGAGGCGGCCGGCCGCTCCCGGGGGACATCTCGCGGCCGCGATTCGGACACCAGCCCTAGACTCGACCTCGTGCTTCACCACCCTTCCGGCCCACCTCCCCTGGCCCGCTTCGGCACCCGCCTTGCCACCGGCCTGCTCGACGTCACGGACGACCCCGCCGCCCTGGACTCGGCCGGGTTCTGGGCCGTGTGCGCGGACTTCGAGGGCCGGCTGACCTGCGCCCGCTTCGCCGAGGTCCGGCAGGAGCCGGTCCCCGCCCCGGCGCCGGGCGGCTGGCGCGGCCCGGCGGCGGCCGACTGGACCTCCTCCCTGGACCGCGCCGGGTACACCGCGGCCGTGGACCGGATCCGCGGGCACATCGCCGCCGGCGAGGTCTACCAGGCCAACCTCTGCCGGGTGCTGAGCGCGCCCGTCGCCCCCGACGCCGACGTGGACGCCCTGACCGCCCTGCTGGCCCGCGGCAACCCGGCACCGTACGCGGGCACGATCCGGCTGCCGGAACACGGCGTGGAGATCGCCACCGCCTCGCCGGAGCTGTTCCTGCGCCGCGCCGGCCGCACCGTCGAGTCGGGCCCCATCAAGGGCACCGGCCGCACCGAGGCGGACCTGCTGGAGAAGGACTACGCCGAGAACGTGATGATCGTGGACCTGGTCCGCAACGACATCGGACGGGTCTGCGCCACCGGCAGCGTGAGCGTCCCCGACCTGTGCGCCGTGGAGAAGCACCCCGGCCTGGTCCACCTGGTCTCCACGGTCCGCGGCGAACTGCGCCCGGACACGGGCTGGCCGGAACTGCTCGCCGCCGCCTTCCCGCCCGGCTCCGTCACCGGCGCCCCCAAGTCCAGCGCGCTCAGGATCATCGAGGCCCTGGAACCCGCCCCGCGCGGTCCGTACTGCGGCGGCATCGGCTGGGTCGACGCCGACCGGGGCGTCGGCGAGCTGGCCGTCGGCATCCGCACCTTCTGGATCGACCGCTCCGCCCCCGGCACGCCGGTGCTGCGTTTCGGCACCGGCGCCGGCATCACCTGGGGATCCGACCCCGAGGGGGAGTGGCGGGAGACCGAGCTGAAGGCGTCCCGGCTGCTCGCGGTAGCGTCGGGGCTGTACCAGGAAAGTGGAGGGGCTCTCACATGAGGATCTGGCTCGACGGCGCACTGCGGGACATCGACTCCGCCCGGGTGTCCGTCTTCGATCACGGGCTGACCGTCGGCGACGGCGTCTTCGAGACGGTGAAGGCCGTCGACGGCAGGCTCTTCGCGCTCACCCGCCACCTGGACCGGCTGACCCGCTCGGCCCGCGGCCTGGGCCTGCCCGACCCCGACCTCGACGAGGTCCGCCGCGCCTGCGCGGCCGTGCTCGAGGCCACCCCGATGCCGCTCGGCCGGCTGCGCATCACCTACACCGGCGGTCACGGACCGCTCGGCTCCGACCGCGGCGAGCACGGCCCGACCCTGGTGGTCGCCCTCGGTGACACCGCCCGCCGCCCGGAGACCACCGCGGTGATCACGGTGCCCTGGACCCGCAACGAGCGGGGCGCGCTCACCGGCCTGAAGACCACCTCGTACGCGGAGAACGTCGTCGCCCTCGCCCGCGCCCACCAACACGGGGCATCCGAGGCGCTGTTCGGCAACACGGTCGGACAGCTCTGCGAGGGCACCGGGTCGAACGTCTTCGTCGTCCTGGACGGCGAGATCCACACCCCGCCGGTCGCCTCCGGCTGCCTCCCCGGCATCACCCGCGCCCTTGTGGTGGAGTGGACCGGCGCCAGGGAGACCGAACTGCCGCTGGACGTGCTGGAACGCGCCGAGGAGGTCTTCCTCACCTCCAGCCTGCGCGACGTCCAGGCCGTGCACCGGGTCGACGACCGGGAACTGCCCGGTGCCCCCGGTCCGGCGACCCTCAAGGCGATGCGGATCTTCGACGAGCGGTCCGGACACGACCTCGATCCGTGACCGGCGGAAATTCGGCTGACCCGGGGCCGCCGAGCGGGTAGAACACCCGTGATGACGACGACCCTGCGGCCGGCCGAGCCGCTTCAGCGCAACGCCGACGGAACACGCTCACGCCGGTACCAGGTGTGTGTGAACAGCCGTCCCGTCGGCGTGCTCCACCTCGGCACCTCGGCGAACCTCGGTGACTCGGTGGCGCGCATCATCGAGGTGCGGATAGCCGAGCCGGACCGGCGGCGCGGCAGGGGGACGGTGGCCGCGCTGGCCGCGGAGGAGGTCGCCCGCGGCTGGGGCTGCACCCAGATGGAGGTCGTGGTCCCGGCGGCGGCGGAGGGGGCGCTGCGGCTTGCCGGCGCCCTCGGCTACGCCCTGCGCAACCGCGGCATGGAGAAGCGCCTCGGCGGCACTCCGCCCGAACTGCCCCCGGAGAGCCGGGCGCGGCCGATGACCCCCGCCGAGTTCGCCGCCTGGCAGGAGCACGAGTCCGCGGACTACGCCCGGATGTGGATCGAGCGGGGCGTCCCCGAGGCGGCCGCGTACGCCAAGGCCCGCAGGGACCACGAGACGCTGCTGCCGCAGGGGGAGTCGACGGGGAGCATGCGCTTCAGCGTCCTGGAGCACGCGGGGACGCGGGTGGGCGTGCTGTGGCTGGCCCTGCAGGAGGACAAGGCGTTCGTCTTCGACGTCGAGACCGACCCGGCACACCGGGGACGGGGACACGGCCGGACGCTCATGCTGCTGGCGGAGCGCCAGGCGATCGCCGCCGGCCGGCCGGTCCTCGGGCTCAACGTGTTCGCCGGCAACGCCCCGGCCGAGCGGCTGTACGAGTCACTGGGCTACGAGACGACGGACTCCGCCTTCACCAAGCCGCTGCTCTAGCCGGGCCGGGTCACGCCTGCTCGGCCAGCAGCCGGTCGGCGACCTCCGTGATCCGCTCGCGCAGCCCCTCCTGGCTCTTTCCGCCGTCGAGGCGTTCGCCGCCGATGACGTACGTCGGGGTGCCGGTCACGCCGATGGCCTTGCCCTCGGCCTGGTCGGCGTCGACGATCAGGATGTGCCGGCCGTCGATCAGCGCGGTGTCGAACTCCTCGGCGTCCAGGCCCAGTTCGCGGGCCACCTCGACCAGGAGGGGTTCTCCCGCACGGTCCAGCTCCGCGACCCGCTCCAGCACCGCTTCCACGTACGGCCAGCCCTGCCCCTGCGCCAGGGCCTCCTCGGCGGCCTGGGCGGCGGCGAAGGCGTGCTTGTGCTTCTCCAGCGGGAAGTGCCGCAGCCGCAGCTCCAGCCGGTCCCCGTAGTGGGCGCGCAGGGCGCGGACGTCGTCCAGGGCGCTCAGGCAGTCGGGGCACTGGAGTTCGCACCAGACGTCGAGGACCAGGGGTTCGGTGCTGTGGGATGAGGAGTCGCTCATGGTCACCAGTCTTCCAGGCGAGCCCTCGGGGGCCGAATCGGGCGCTGCCCCGGAGCCCGTCGCGGCCCCGGGTCTCTCGACCGGGCCGGATCCGTGGGCCCCGGAGCCTCTCGCGCGGACCGGACCGGATCAGGCGAGGGCGCGGACCGGACCGGACCGGACCGGATCAGCGGAGCACGCGGACCGGACCTGCGGAGGAGGCGACCCGGAGATCTCCCTGATGTCGGGCCGGAGCATGGCCTCGCGGGACCGGGACGGTGCAGGATGGAACGGACGAAGCGCACGCCCCGTGCCGCTCACGTCCCGCCACCCGACCGAGCCCGCCAGGAGGACCGGATGATTGCCGAGACCGTCTGCTCCGCCGTCTCCGCGGCGGGCCTGGGCATAGCGGTGGTCACCGCCTACCGCAAGCGTTACCTCACCGCCGCGCGGATCGCGGCCTACTCCCTCGTGCCGATCGGCCTGGTGATGACCGGGATCGTGGGCTGGCTCTCCGACACCGCCTTCAGCCCCACGGCCTGGGCCGGCTTCGGTGTGCTGGGCGCGGCCTGGCTGCTGTTCGCCGGGACCCGCGCCGTCGAGCGCCGGCGCGGCGGCACCCGTGCCGAGCGCAAGGCGGAGCGCGCCGCCGCCCGCGGCGCCCGGACCGACGCGGTGGCGCCGGCGGCCTCGGCCCCCTCGCTGGGCGCCGGGAAGAGCCCCGCGACCCGGCCGGCCGCCCCGCCGGCCGGTACGACCTCCGCCGACGATTTCAGCGACATCGAGGCCATCCTCAAGAAGCACGGCATATGACCTGAAACCGTTCACAAACGGAACCAAGGTGAACCCGTCAGTGGGGAAAACGGTGAACACCCGCACTCGGTGAGTGTGTTGATCGCCAACGGGGTGTCGCCTGGGCCATCATCGGCCGCGAGATGCTGGACACGTCAGAGAGCGAGGCCGCGCCGCCGAAGGACGAGCCGCGCGGGTGCCTCTTCGCCCTTTCCCAGCCACCGCTGATGATCTTCCTTGCGGTGATCGGGTGTCTCATCCTCATGGCTGCGCTGCACGACCTGCTGTTGCTGTGAGCCGTACACGTCCGTCCCGGCGTCACCCGCCGGGACAGGCGTCGCCCGACGAGCGCGAGCGCCCCGCCCGGCCGTCAGCCGGCCGCCTCCTTGCGCCGTGCCCGGTATGCGGCCACGTGCAGCCGGTTGCCGCAGGTCCGGCTGTCGCAGTAGCGGCGCGAGCGGTTGCGGGAGAGATCCACGAAGGCCCGGCGGCAGTCCGGGGCCTCGCAGCGCCGCAGCCGCTCCTGCTCCCCGGCCACCACGAAGAAGGCGAGCGCCATGCCGCAGTCGGCGGCCAGGTGGTCCGCCACGGACGCTCCGGGAGCGAAGTAGTGCACATGCCAGTCGTAGCCGTCGTGGTCCGTGAGGCGCGGGGTGGTGCCGGCCGCCGCGACCAGCTCGTTGATGTGCCCTGCCGCGGCCCGGGCGTCCGGCGCGGCGAAGATCCCCGCGAACCGGCTCCGGACCTTGCGCACCGCGGACAGGTCGAACTCCGACAGCACCCCGACATCACTGACGTTGTGGCTTCGCACGAAATCGGCGAGCGCCGCGACATCCGGCAGTCCGTCCGCCGCCTCGTCGTCCGGCGCGGAGTTCACCAGATCCACCACGGTGTCTAGGGCGCAGCGGGTGTCGTGGGTGATCAGCACGTTTCGCTCCCTGGCCTGGAGGTCGGGCGGGCGCCCGCCGATGCCGGCCGATAGTAGCGACAACCGCGCCCACCGCACCGGGTACCGCCCAGCCGGCGGACCGCCGACACGGCGCCCCCGTACCCCTGGGGGGTCCCGAGTCTCCCACGCCCGGACGCGCGCGGTACACACGCAGGCGGGCGCCATCACCGTGAGCGCTCACGGTGACGGCGCGTGCCTGTGCCGTATGCGGTTGTCCTGAGCCCGAGCCGTCTCCCCGAGTGGACGGCGCCGGGCGGCTTCGAGAGGCGCGGCCTAGCTCTCCGCCAGGATGTGCGAGAGCTCCTGATCCAGGTCGAAATGCCGGTGTTCCGTGCCGGGCGGCACGGCGGCGTCGGTTCGCTTCAGGAAGGACTCCAGGGCCCGCGCCGGGGCCTCGAGCAGAGCCTCTCCCTCAGGGGAGCTGAGGGCGATGCAGACCACGCCCTGCCCATGACTGCGGGACGGCCAGACACGGACGTCTCCGGTGCCGGTGGGACGGTGGAGACCCTCGGCGAGGAGGTCGCGGGCGAACACCCACTCGACGGTCTCCTCGGCTCCGGTGTGGAAGGTGGCGTGCACGGCGTAGGGGTCGGCCGTGTCGTACCGCAGTCCTGCGGGGACAGGCAGGGAGGACTCGCTCGACACAACGAGGCGCAGGTGCAGCTCGCAGCTGACCGTGGTGTTCATAAGCGCCAGGGCCTTTCGCTCAGTGTGCGCTCGGGGATTCGCACGTCGGCGAAATCGACATGCCACCTACGGTGCCGTTGTAAACCCCTCTGAGGGTTTTGCGTGTCTTTACGTAACTCTTCCGGCCGAGAACTCCTGTGAGACCTGCGACCATTCCAGTGACTGATTCACTACGGTAGGGTTTGTCTGTATGAATACGGGGAGTGACGAGCCGGGCGACGTTGCCGTGGCCATCGACGAGGCGGACGAGATGAAGGCAGGCGAGGAGCGGACCGAGCGGGGACTCGGCTCCCGGGCTCCGCAGTTCGTCAAGTCACGCAGAGTGCTGCATCTGAGCTGGCAGGTCGGCGTCTTCGTGATCGGCCTCGCGGTCGTCGCGGCCGGTGTCGTCATGCTGCCGCTGCCCGGCCCCGGCTGGGTGGTGATCTTCGGCGGCATGGCGATCTGGGCGACCGAGTTCGTCTGGGCCCAGCTCGTGCTGCGCTGGACCAAACGCAAGGTCACCGAGGCGGCCCAGCGGGCCCTCGATCCCCGGGTGCGTCGGCGGAACATCACGCTGACGGCGATCGGCCTGGTGATAGTCGGCGTGCTGGCGGGGATCTATCTATGGAAGTTCGGCTTCGTCATGCCCTGGAAGATCGAGGACCAGTGACCAGGGCCGCCACCGGTGCGCCTGCCAACCGGCGGCCGCGCGTCCGGCCCCTGGTCGGAGGCACCCCCTGACATGGGGTAATGTTCTTCCTGCGCCCGGGCGATTAGCTCAGTGGGAGAGCGCTTCGTTCACACCGAAGAGGTCACTGGTTCGAACCCAGTATCGCCCACCCGGAAGACGGCCCATCTGCTGACAGCAGGTGGGCCGTCGTCGTTGGTCCGTGCCGGCCGCCACCGGATCCCCGTGGTCGCCCGTGAAGGGGCCGGCGCGCCGCCGTCCGGCGCGGCGGAGCCGATTCCGGCCGCCTCGGTGATCGCCTCCGGTGTTCGGCTCCTCGGCCGCACCTCCTGTCACCTGCCGGGTCACTCCTCGTCCGCCTCGCACCCGTGCCTCCCGGCGCCCGATGGCGGAAGAAATTCCCGTCCGAATCATTTGACGCACCCCGAGCCCCTCCGTGACTTATATCGGCAAGCGCTTGCTTGAAACGATTCATAAGCGCCGGTGACGCTGCGGTGAGGGCCCGACTGCCGGAATCAGCAGGAATCTTGAGAGGCGTACGATCCTGAAGGCGGCCGGGACTTCGGCCGTCACCCTGGGGCTCGCGGCGACGACCGGGTGCGGCGGGGGCAGTGGTTCCGGGGACGGCCCGGTGACGATCCGTTACTCCTGGTGGGGTGCCGAGGAGCGGCCCAAGAAGATCAACCGGACCGTCGCGCTCTTCGAGGAGAAGTACCCCAAGGTCAACGTCAAGACCGACTTCCAGACGTGTCAATCCTTCTGGGAGAAGTTCCAGACGCAGGCCGTAGGGGGAAATCCTCCGGACGTTTTCCAAAACGCCGTCACCTTCCTTCAGAAGTACGACAAGCGCGGAATTCTCCTCGGCCTCAAGTCCCAGGTGCAGTGCAGGAAGGCAATCTGAGCCTGGATCACTTCCGGGCGGGCGTCACGAAGGCCGGCGAGGTCGACGGCAATCAGCTCGGAATTCCCGTCGGCTCCAACACCATGGCACTGGTCATCGACAAGAAGCTCTTTGCCAGGGTCCGCGTGCTGCCCCACGATGGAGGGCATCGCCGTCCGGTCCACAGGCTTCGTGCAGGGCAGCGGGCTCTACGACCCGGACACCGGGAACTTCGCCGTCGCCGCCGAACCCGTGGTGGCCGTCTCCCACCTCTGCGCGGTCTTCGGCCTCAACGAGCTGGGCGCCGAGCGGAGTCACCTGGTCGACATGCCGAAGTTCAAGGAGGCGTACCTGGACTGGCGAGCTGGGTCTCCACCGACGACACCGCGCTGCACGGCCTCGGCGGCCATGGAGAACCCGGCCCTGCTCGGCGACAGGATGCCCCGCCAGAGGGAGTGATGGGGGAGCGCCGTCGCACGGGCGGCGGCGCTCGTCCCCCGAGTGTGGTGCGCGTCACCCAGGGGCGCATGAGTACGCGTACTCAGATCCGCGCGACGCCGCGGGCAGACTCGGGCCATGGACTGGAACCACTACCGCTTCCGCACCCTGTGGTCACTGCCCGCCCCGCCGGCCGCCGTGTTCGCCGTGCTGGAGCGGCCCGAGGACTATCCGCGCTGGTGGCCCCAGGTGCGCTCGGTCATCCGCCTCGACGCCGCCACCGGCGTCCTCACCATCCGCTCCCTGCTGCCGTACGACATGACGCTCACCGCCCGCGAGACACGCCGCGACCCCGCCGCCGGCGTCCTGGAGGTCACCGTGTCCGGCGATATCGAGGGCTGGGCCCGCTGGACCGTGACCCCCGCGGGCCCGGGCACGCTCGCCCGCTACGACCAGGTCGTCGACGTGACCAAGCCCCTGCTCAGGCGGCTCGCCGTACCCGGCCGGCCCCTCTTCCGGGCCAACCACGGGCTGATGATGGCCGCCGGCCGCCGCGGACTGCTGCGCCACCTCGAAGCGGTTTGAACCAACCCCGCGGAGCCCTGTATTGTTCAGTGCGTTCCCGGGCGATTAGCTCAGTGGGAGAGCGCTTCGTTCACACCGAAGAGGTCACTGGTTCGAACCCAGTATCGCCCACCGGGAAAGGCCGGTCCGCAGCAGCGGGCCGGCCTTTGTCATCCCCGGCCGGGCACTCACGCGGCCGCCGGTAGCTCGGGCCGCAAGGGCCAGTCCGTGCTGACCACCTCTTCCGAGCCGCTGCGGGCGAACCAGGCCTGCAGGCCTCGTGCCTGGGCCGCGTGCCAGTTGGCCTGGAGGGTGTGCAGCTCGGTGGGGGAGAGCCGCTCAAGGCGGGTCGCGAAGCGGCGGCCCACGGCTCGTACGACCTCCAGCGCGGCCAACGCGTCCGCCGCCGCGTCGTGCGCGCCCTCCAGACCGACGCCGTAGTGCGCGCACAGGTCGGTCAGCGTGCGGCGGCCCTTGCGGTAGCGGTCCAGGTGCTTGTCCAGCACCCGCGGGTCCAGCACCCGCAGCGGGGCCGCCCGGAGCCAGTGGTCCAGCGAGGAGGCCCGGTGCCGGCGCAACTCCCGGTCCAGCAAGGTGAGATCGAAGGGCGCGTTCATCACCACCAGCGGCCGTCCCATCGCCGCGTGCTCGGCGAGCTGATCGGCTATCTCGTACATCACCGGCGCCGGCCAGCGGCCGTTGTGCTGCAGGTGTTCCTCCGTCAGTCCGTGTACCGCGGTCGCCTCTTCGGGCACGGGCACACCGGGGTTCACCAGCCAGCGGACGATCCGCGGCCGGGTGCCCGGCGCGTCCTGGACCACGACGGCGGCCGACACGATCCGGTCGGCCTCGACGTCCACACCCGTCGTCTCCGTGTCGAAGGCGGCCAGCGGCCCCTCGTACCAGCTCGTCATCGCAATACAACTCCTCGTTCACCCATGGCAGGTGACATCCCGTCTTCTGCCTGTTTGGTGATACCCGGGCCGTTTGCGCCGTACGCCGGGAGGACACAACAGGAGTACGGGTCTTTGCAGTTCAGCGGCCCGCAACGGGGAAACCCTTGGCTCGGAAGGCTGTTGGTCATGGCCATTGCGCAGCCCGAGCGGGGCGGGCTGCTGCCCGAACGCGCGGGTCACCTCCGCGGCACGCTCGCCACCACCGCCTGCATGGAGACACTGCAGGTCGGCTATCTGCACGCGGTCGCCGCCGCGTCCGGCTGCTCGCTGTCCCAGCCCTTCCCGGACAACGGCATCGACTGGCACGTCAGCCACAGCGCACCCGGCCACACCGTCGACGACGAGGTCACCATCAAAGTGCAGCTCAAATGCACCTACCAGGTCGCGCCGAACCCCCCGGGCCGCTTCTTCTCCTTCACGCTCGACAACGACCACCTGCGCAAACTCGCCCGCACACCGGTCTCGGTGCACAAGATCCTGGTCGTCAT
Organism: Streptomyces sp. NPDC041129; assembly: GCF_055592265.1. Classification (NCBI taxonomy): domain Bacteria; kingdom Bacillati; phylum Actinomycetota; class Actinomycetes; order Kitasatosporales; family Streptomycetaceae; genus Streptomyces; species Streptomyces sp. NPDC041129. The sequence goes on from NZ_JBVIYV010000006.1 coordinate 310,694, forward strand.
GCTGGTCCCGCGGTCCCAGGACGACTGGCTGCGCGCCAGCCACGACCGGCTCGACCTCAGGCACTGCTGCTACTGGGTCAACCTCGCCGGTCAGCCGGTCACCGGCCGGCACCGGACCACCGTGCGGATACCGACCTCACGCATCTTCGACGACCGGGCGCTGTGCGAGATCATGACGCGGGTCGGAACGGGAGGCAGGCCATGAGGAGCCGACCCCAGGAGGAACTTCCGCGTCAGGCCAGGCCGCACCCCGACGACCCCGCGTGGAACCGGCCGCCCGACCCCGCCGCCGTCGACCCCGCCGTGCTCGGCGCCCTGCTGCACCGGCACGGCTGGCAGCGGCGCGGGGGAGCGGCCGGGCGCTACGGCCGCTGGACCCCGCCGGGTCCCGGCGGAGCCGGCACCAGCCTGCTGGTCCCCGAGAGCCGTGCCTTCCCCGACAGCGACGACCTGCTCGGCGAGGCCCTCGACGCGCTCGCCCGCAGCGACACCCCGTCCGCGCGAGAGGTGCTGATCTCCCTCGCCGTGCCCAGCGACGAGATCCGCTGGTGGCGGGACGCCCCGGGCGGACCGCCCGGGGCCGCGCCCTGGGCGGCCGACGAGCGGCTGCGCGGCGCCGCCCGCCAACTGCTCCTCGCCGCCGCGCTCGCCACACGCGCGCGCGCCGGCTACCACGGCGCCCGGCACCGCTCGGCCGCCGCGGCCCTCCTGGAGAACGTGCTCGTCGGCCCCGGCGCCGAGGGGCGTCGGCTCACCGCCTTCGTGCCCGTGCCCACCGGCCGCCCGCTCGCCGTCCGCCTCCACCAGGCGCTGTACGCGGTGCGCGAGGCCATCGACTACCAGCGCGCCACCGGCGGCATGGACGCCTTCGACGGCGCCGTCGAGGCCGGCGCCAGCCGCGAGCTGACCGACGCGCTCACCGCTCTTGTGCGCGGCACCGAGGGTGCCCGCGTCGCCGTCGCCTGGGCGCCGGGAGCCGGCGTCCCCGAGGGCTGCGCCGCCCCGGCCGAACCCGTCGAGTTCTCACCCGGCGACCTGCCCGCCCTGCGCGCGGCCGGCGCCCGCTATGTGCGCGACGAACCCTCCGTACCGGTCCGGATCACCGGCGCCGTCGTCCGGCTGCGCCGCTCCGGGCCGTTCGGCGAGGGCGCCGTACGGCTGCGGGTGCTCGCGGGCGCCGACGTCCCGCACGTGCGCGTCACCCTCGGCGAGGAGGACTACCGCATCGCCGGTCACGCCCACCTCGTCGGGCTCCCGGTCCGGGTGCACGGCCGGCTGGAACGCCGGGGCGGCTTCCGCAGGCTCACCGGCGCCGGCGCAGTCGTACCCGTCCAGGTCGACGACGCCGAGCGGGACCGGCTGATGAAGTCACTGCACGAGAACCTCGACTTCTTCGAGGAGGCGTGCGGGGAGGCGTACCGGGACGGGGACTGAGGCGTGCGGGGACCGGGACCGGGGCGTACCAGGAGAGGGACTGAAAGTAACCGTTTCGCGGTCGGCGGTCCCGGGTCGGTACGATCCCTTGTGCGCGCGCTCCTGGTATGGCGCCGCACCCACCTTCAGTCAGGAGAGACCGGTGTCAGACGTCCGTGTGATCATCCAACGCGATTCCGAGCGGGAAGAACGCGTGGTGACGACGGGCACTACGGCCGCCGACCTCTTCGCGGGCGAGCGCTCGATCATCGCCGCGCGCGTGGCCGGCGAGCTCAGGGACCTCAGCCACGAGCTGTCCGACGGTGACGAGGTCGAGGCCGTCGAGATCTCCTCCGAGGACGGCCTGAACATCCTGCGCCACTCCACCGCGCACGTCATGGCGCAGGCCGTGCAGGAGCTCTTCCCCGAGGCCAAGCTGGGCATCGGCCCGCCCGTCAAGGACGGCTTCTACTACGACTTCGACGTCGAGAAGCCCTTCCACCCCGATGACCTCAAGGCCATCGAGAAGAAGATGCAGGAGATCCAGAAGCGCGGCCAGCGCTTCTCCCGTCGTGTCGTCACCGACGAGGCCGCCCGCGAGGAGCTGGCCGACGAGCCGTACAAGCTGGAGCTGATCGGCCTCAAGGGCTCCGCGTCCCACGACGACGGCGCGGACGTCGAGGTCGGCGCCGGCGAGCTGACGATCTACGACAACCTCGACGCCAAGACCGGCGAGCTGTGCTGGAAGGACCTCTGCCGCGGTCCCCACCTGCCGACCACCCGTCTGATCCCGGCGTTCAAGCTGATGCGCAACGCGGCCGCCTACTGGCGCGGCAGCGAGAAGAACCCGATGCTCCAGCGCATCTACGGCACCGCCTGGCCGTCCAAGGACGAGCTGAAGGCGCACCTCGACTTCCTCGCCGAGGCCGAGAAGCGCGACCACCGCAAGCTCGGCAACGAACTCGACCTGTTCTCCGTCCCCGAGCAGATCGGTTCCGGCCTCGCCGTCTTCCACCCCAAGGGCGGCATCGTCCGCCGTGTGATGGAGGACTACTCGCGCCGCCGGCACGAGGAGGAGGGCTACGAGTTCGTCTACACCCCGCACGCGACGAAGGGGAAGCTCTTCGAGACGTCCGGGCACCTGGACTGGTACGCCGAGGGCATGTACCCGCCCATGCAGCTCGACGAGGGCGTGGACTACTACCTCAAGCCCATGAACTGCCCGATGCACAACCTGATCTTCGACGCGCGCGGCCGCTCCTACCGCGAACTGCCGCTGCGCCTGTTCGAGTTCGGGACCGTGTACCGGTACGAGAAGTCGGGCGTCGTGCACGGCCTCACCCGTGCCCGCGGCTTCACCCAGGACGACGCGCACATCTACTGCACCCGTGAGCAGATGGCCGAGGAACTGGACAGGACGCTCACCTTCGTCCTCGGCCTCCTGCGCGACTACGGCCTGACCGACTTCTACCTGGAGCTGTCCACCAAGGACCCGGAGAAGTTCGTCGGCTCGGACGAGGTCTGGGAGGAGGCGACCGAGACGCTGCGCCAGGTCGCCGAGAAGCAGGGCCTGCCCCTCGTGCCGGACCCGGGCGGCGCCGCCTTCTACGGCCCGAAGATCTCCGTCCAGGCCAAGGACGCCATCGGCCGGACCTGGCAGATGTCGACCGTCCAGCTCGACTTCAACCTGCCCGAGCGCTTCGACCTCGAGTACACCGGCCCCGACGGTGCCAAGCAGCGCCCGGTGATGATCCACCGCGCCCTGTTCGGCTCCATCGAGCGGTTCTTCGCGGTGCTCCTCGAGCACTACGCGGGCGCCTTCCCGGCGTGGCTCGCCCCCGTCCAGGCGATCGGCATCCCGATCGGGGACGCGCACGTGGAGTACCTGGAGAAGTTCGCGGCCGCGGCCCGGAAGCAGGGCCTGCGCGTCGAGGTGGACTCCTCCTCGGACCGCATGCAGAAGAAGATCCGCAACGCCCAGAAGCAGAAGGTGCCCTTCATGGTCATCGCGGGCGACGAGGACATGTCGGGCGGATCGGTGTCCTTCCGCTACCGCGACGGCTCGCAGGAGAACGGCATCCCGTTCGACGAGGCCATCGCCAAGATCGCCAAGGTCGTGGCGGAGCGGGCCCAGGTCTGATCCGTACCGTCCGAAGGGCCCCCGGGGGTCACCTGCCCGGGGGCCCTTCGTCGCCCTCGCGGGAGAAGGTCTGCATCAGCCACGACGAGAACGAACCCGTCACCGCGCCGAGCAGGCCGAGACCGCAGGCCATCATCCCGGTCGCGATCACCCGGCCGAGCCGGGTCACCGGGGTGATGTCGCCGTAGCCGACCGTGCTCAGGGTCGAGGCGGCCCACCACACGGCGTCGCCGAACGTCCGCATGGTGGCGCCGGGCGCTCCGCGCTCCTGCTGGTAGACCGCGAGGGCGCCGGAGAAGCCGAGCAGCAGGGTGGACAGGCTCGCGTAGGCGATCACGCGCGCGTACAGCGAGAGCCGGGGGTCCCCCTGGCGGCGCTGGATCACGTCGTAGAGCGGAACGATCCGCAGCGGGCGCAGCAGCGGCAGGAGGACCACGACGGTGTGCAGGAAGTGCGTGCTGACGAACCGCAGGAACCGCTGGTCCCCGAGCCGCCAGCGCACGAGGTAGTCCGCGGCGAACAGCGCCCAGAGCGTGAGCATCGCGGCCAGGCACAGGTTCCGCCAGAAGGGCGGGAGCCCCACGGCCAGGACCCGGGTGGCATAGGCGGCGATGAAGACCAGCGATCCCACGAAGAGCGGGATCTCGGTGCGCTGCTCCCAGCGGGCCGCGGGGCTGTCGTCGTCCACCGGCCCAGCTTGGCCGGTGACGGCCTTCTCGCCGCCCCGGCGACACGCCGCGAACGGGCGAAGCCATATGCTGCCTTGCATGACGAGTGAGCCGGAACAGCAGATCGGAGTGGGGACGCAGGACGCGTTCCAGCGCCTGTGGACGCCCCACCGGATGGCCTACATCCAGGGCGAGAACAAGCCGACCGGTCCGGGGGCCGACGACGGCTGCCCCTTCTGCTCGATCCCGGCCAAGTCCGACGAGGACGGCCTGATCGTCCGCCGCGGCGAGCACGTGTACGCGGTCCTCAACCTCTACCCGTACAACGGCGGCCATCTGATGACGGTGCCGTACCGGCACGTGGCCGACTACACGGACCTGACCCTGCCGGAGACGGCCGAGCTGGCCGAGCTGACCAAGCAGGCCATGACCGCGCTGCGCACCGCGTCCGGTGCGCACGGCTTCAACATCGGCATGAACCAGGGCACGGTGGCCGGCGCCGGCATCGCCGCCCACCTGCACCAGCACATCGTCCCGCGCTGGGGCGGCGACACGAACTTCATGCCGGTGGTCGGCCAGACGAAGGTGCTGCCGCAGCTGCTGGCGGACACCAGGAAGATGCTCGCGGAGGCCTGGCCGGCGTCGGCGTAGACCCACGGGTGCCCTCGGTCCCGAGGGCACCGCTCACGCGTCGTACAGATCGGCCTTCCTCGGCGTCGGGTCCTGCACCAGGCCGCTGAGGACGGACGAGCGGTTGCCGAACTTCTCGGTGTCCACGCCGTTCTCCCGCAGCACCCGGATCGCGGCCGAGTGCACCACCCGCAGCACCGGGGTGGCCGCGCGCAGCGCGTCGTCGGCCATGAAGCGGTGCCGCCACGGCTGGTCCGCCCAGGCGTGCCGCAGCCCGAACGGCTCCGGCAGGACGAGCGAGCCGCCGAGCCACTTGAGCATCGGCGGGTACCAGGTCAGCGGGGCCCGCGCGGTGAGCCGTACCACCTCGTCGGTGGGCACCAGGGGCAGCTTGACCGTGCGGTTCTCCCAGGGCTTGAGCGACTTGGCGACCTCCTTGGTGGGCGCCGTCGGCTTCGTGGTGAACAGCGGGTTCACCGGTCCCAGGGCGTGCCCGGTCACCTCGATGCGCAGCGTCTCGTGGAGCACCGTCACCGTGATCATCATGGTGATGACGAGCTGCCCGTCCCACAGCGTCCACTGCACGCCCAGGTAGTGCCGGTCACCGCTGCCGAACTGCTGCTTGTTGCAGATGTCCTGTATGGCGTGCTGCTTGATCTGGAACGCCTCGACGTCCGTGCCCTCGGGCCGGGACACCTCCTTCGCGTTCTCCCCGATCGGCGTGACGATCCAGTGCCGTATCGAAGGGCGGGGGAAACCGCCGGTGTTGAGCGGTCCGCGCTCCAGCATGCGGAGCTGGTCGTGGATGGCGCGTATGACGTCCCAGCTGCGGAAGGGATGGATCTCCCGGGTGGCGTCGGCGGGCTCCAGGTCCTCGGCGAGCTGCCAGGAGCCCCAGCGGGTGCCCATGCCGAGTATGCCCTTGGGCCCGGCGTAGAAGACGGAGTTGGACCGCTGCTCGGCACCGAGCCGGGCCAGGGACTGGCGCAGCTGCTCGGCCGCGGTCTCGCCCGGGGCGCGCGGCACGGCCTCGGGCACCTTGGCGCCGACGCTGCTGCCGGAGAGCAGGCCCTCCCAGCGCGCCCGCAGGTCCCGGGCGCTGCGCTCGCAGATCCGCTTGGCCCAGAACCAGCCGAGCACCGGGATCACGACACAGCCCCGCGCGTACCACCCCCAGAATCCGCCGAAGGGCATCTTCAGCAGGAAGAGCGCGGCGAGCACGCCCACCCCGGTGAGCAGGACGGTGGCGAGCGTCCCGGCGCGCTTGTCGTCGCGTCTGGCGACGAACGTGCGCAGCTGGAAGACGAGCAGCCAGCCGATGAACCCCGGCAGGAAGATCAGTCCGCACAGCACCACGACGACGGACAGCCGGCTGTCGCGCTCGCGGCGGATGTTGTTCGCCGCGAGGGCGTGCTCCACCACGACCTGGGGCTCGGCGCCGAAGGACTGGATGAGCGGCTTGCGGCCCGGGGCGAGCATGCGGTCGACCACGGCCCGCGAGAAGGCCTCGCCGAGATTGGGCTTGAGCAGGGACAGCCGGCCGGCCTTGACGGTCGACTGGTGCCATTCGTTGTCGGTCTTCTTGATGTCCTCGATCACGTTGTCCCGGTAGGCCGCCGAGGCCAGCGCGAACGTCGCCGCCTGTCCCTCGTCGCCGGAGACGGGCACCTGCGGGCCGTCCCACTCCGTACCAACCGACATTCCCGCCCCCTCGCCGCCGGTGTCGCTCCTGCGGCCTTCCCGACTTCACTGCCCCGCACACCTGTTGAACAGGCCAACCTGCCGAATCGGCATGACAACCGCACGACTTCGGCACGACGTGATCAGGTGATCAGCGTATCCGCAGCCGCCGACAGCGCGCCGGTGGACGGCCGAAGCCGCCCGCCGGCGCACGGAGCCGACCGGTGTGGGTCACGGCGTCTCGCCCGCCTGTTCGCGGATCCGCTCGGCGATCTGCGGCGGCATCGGCTCGTGCCGTGCGTAGGCGCGGTCGAAGCGGGCCGTGCCGTGGGACAGGGAACGCAGGTCGATCGCGTACCGGCCGATCTCGAACTCGGGCACCTCGGCCCGGATCAGGGTCCGCCCCGAGCCCACCTGCTCGGTGCCGAGCACCCGGCCGCGCCGGCTCGACAGGTCGCTCATCACCGGGCCCACGTAGTCGTCCGGGACCAGCACGCCCACCTCGGACACCGGTTCCAGCAGATGGATCCGCGCGCCCGCCGCGGCCTCGCGCAGCGCCAGCGCGCCCGCCGTCTGGAACGCGGCGTCGGAGGAGTCCACCGAGTGCGCCTTGCCGTCCAGCAGCGTGATCCGGACGTCGATGAGTGGATAGCCCGCCGCGACGCCCCTGGCCGCCTGCGCCCGTACGCCCTTCTCCACGGACGGGATGAACTGGCGCGGTACGGCACCGCCGACCACCTTGTCCACGAACTCGACGCCGGAGCCGCCGGGCAGCGGCTCCACCTCGATCTCGCAGATGGCGTACTGCCCGTGCCCGCCGGACTGCTTCACGTGCCGGCCGCGTCCGGCGGCCTTCACCGCGAACGTCTCCCGCAGGGAGACCTTGTGCGGGACGACGTCGACCTGGACGCCGTACCGGCTGCGCAGCCGCTCCAGGGCGACGTCCGCGTGCGCCTCGCCCAGGCACCACAGGACCACCTGGTGGGTGTCCTGGTTCTGCTCCAGACGCATCGTCGGGTCCTCGGCGACCAGGCGGGCCAGGCCCTGCGAGAGCTTGTCCTCGTCGGCCTTGCTGTGCGCCCGGATGGCGAGCGGCAGCAGCGGGTCGGGCATCCGCCAGGGCTCCATCAGGAGCGGGTCGTCCTTGCCCGAGAGGGTGTCCCCGGTCTCCGCGCGGCCGAGCTTGGCCACGGACACCAGGTCGCCCGCGACGGCGTGCGTCACCGGGCGCTGCTGCTTGCCGAACGGGGTGGACAGGGCGCCGATCTTCTCGTCGACGTCGTGGTCCTCGTGCCCGCGGTCCGCCAGCCCGTGCCCGGAGACGTGCACCGTCTCGTCGGGGCGCAGGGTGCCGGAGAAGACGCGGACCAGGGAGATGCGGCCGACGTAGGGGTCGGAGGAGGTCTTCACGACCTCGGCGACCAGCGGGCCGTCCGTGTCGCAGACCTTCAGCTCACGCGTCCTGCCGTCGATCGTGGTGACCCCGGGCATGGGGTGCTCGAACGGCGTCGGGAACCCGCCGGTGATCAGTTCCAGCAGCTCCACCGTGCCGAGGCCCTGCCGGGCTCCCTCGGCGGCGGGCGCGGCGGCCAGGACCGGGAAGAACGTGCCGCGTGCCACGGCCCGCTCCAGGTCCTGGATCAGGGTCTCGACGTCGACCCGTTCGCCGCCCAGATAGCGGTCCATGAGGGTCTCGTCCTCGCTCTCGGCGATGATCCCCTCGATCAGCCGGTCGCGGGCCGCCTCGATGTCCGGGAGCTGGTCCTCGCCGGGCTCGGACTCCTTGCGCTCGCCGGTCGAGTAGTCGAACAGCTTCTGCGACAGCAGGCCGACGAGGCCGGTCACCGGAGCGTGCCCGTCGGGGCCCTCGGGACCGCGCAGCGGCAGGTACAGCGGCAGCACGGCGTCGGGGTCGTCGGCGCCGAACGCCTCGGCGCAGACCCGGGTCGTCTCCTCGAAGTTCGCGCGCGCCGACTCCAGGTGCGTCACCACGATCGCCCGGGGCATGCCGACGGCCTGGCACTCCTCCCAGAGCATCCGGGTCGAGCCGTCCACCCCGTCCGAGGCCGAGACGACGAAGAGGGCCGCGTCCGCCGCACGCAGACCGGCCCTCAGCTCCCCGACGAAGTCGGCGTACCCGGGGGTGTCGAGGACGTTGATCTTGATGCCGTCCCATTCGACCGGGACCAGCGAGAGCTGCACCGAGCGCTGCTGCCGGTGCTCGATGTCGTCGTGGTCGGAGACGGTGCCGCCGTCCTCCACGCGGCCCGCCCGGTTCACCGCCCCCGCGGTCAGCGCGAGGGCCTCCACCAAAGTGGTCTTGCCCGATCCGGAGTGGCCGACCAGCACCACATTCCTTATGGACGCGGGGTGGTCGGCCGCCCTTGCCCTGCCGGCGGCTCCGGGATGTGTCTGTGCCTTGTCGCCCATGATCCTGCCTCCCGTGCACGGTGAGGTCACTGTGGGCGCGGACACGCGGGACCCGCGTGCTCTGGCGGCTCCGGCGACGCCCGCGGTCCTTCGAGCTTTCCACTCCCGTAACGCCGCGTCCATACGAACGGCCGCGAAGCGGCCAAGGCGGCCCGGGCGCGCCACGCCCGTCCGCGCCGGGGGTGTGCGCGGGGCGGTGGGGCGGGCTCGTGGGTGCCCGCCCGTCACGCACGCGCACGCGTGACTACGATGGGCCAGCCGGAGGCCACCAGGGCCGCGGCGACAACGACCGTCGGGAAGGCCATGCTGAACAAGTACGCGCGTGCATTCTTCACGCGTGTCCTCACGCCGTTCGCCGCGTTTCTGATCCGCCGGGGAGTCAGCCCCGACACGGTCACCCTCATCGGCACCGCCGGTGTGATGGCGGGCGCGCTGGTCTTCTATCCCCGAGGCGAGTTCTTCTGGGGCACGGTCGTGATCACGCTCTTCGTCTTCTCCGATCTGGTCGACGGCAACATGGCCCGCCAGCTCGGCCGCTCCAGCCGCTGGGGCGCCTTCCTGGACTCCACCCTGGACCGGGTCGCCGACGGCGCGATCTTCGGCGGCCTCGCGCTGTGGTACGCGGGCAACGGGAACGACAACGTCCTGTGCGCCGTCACGATCTTCTGCCTGGCCAGCGGCCAGGTGGTCTCGTACACCAAGGCGCGCGGCGAGTCGATCGGGCTGCCGGTAGCCGTCAACGGGCTCGTCGAACGCGCCGAGCGGCTGGTGATCTCGCTGGTCGCGGCCGGGTTCGCGGGACTGCACAAATTCGGTGTGCCGGGCATCCAGTGGCTGCTGCCGATCGCCCTGTGGATCGTCGCCGTGGGCAGTCTCGTGACGCTGATCCAGCGGGTCGTCACCGTCCGCCGCGAGTCCGCCGAGGCCGAGGCGGCGGCAGGGGAGAGCGCCTCCCAGGGGAGGGAGGCGGCGAAGTGAGCACCGCGGACCGGCTCACCGACGCGCTCTACGGGCTCGGCTGGAGCACCGTCAAGAACCTCCCCGAACCCGCCGCGGTCCGCCTCGGCCGGACCATCGCCGACCTCGCCTGGAAGCGGCGCGGCAAGGGCGTGCAGCGCCTGGAGGCCAACTACGCGCGCGTGGTGCCCGACGCCGGCCCGGAGCGGCTGGCCGAGCTCTCGCGCGCGGGCATGCGTTCCTACCTGCGCTACTGGATGGAGTCCTTCCGGCTCCCGGCCTGGAGCCCCGAACGCGTCCGGGGCGGCTTCGAGGCCAAGGACCTCCACCACCTGACCGACGGGCTCGCCTCCGGCCGCGGTGTGATCCTCGCCCTGCCGCACCTGGCCAACTGGGACCTGGCCGGCGCCTGGGTCACCACCGAGCTGCGGACCCCGTTCACCACGGTCGCCGAGCGGCTGAAGCCCGAGACCCTCTACGACCGCTTCGTCGCCTACCGCGAGGGCCTCGGCATGGAGGTGCTCCCGCACAGCGGCGGCTCGGCCTTCGGCACCCTGGCCCGGCGGCTGCGCGACGGCGGCCTGGTCTGCCTGGTCGCCGACCGCGACCTGTCCGCGTCCGGCACCGAGGTGGACTTCTTCGGCGACCGCGCCCGGATGCCCGCGGGACCGGCCCTGCTGGCCCAGCAGACCGGCGCGCTGCTGCTTCCCGTCACCCTCCGGTACGACGACTCCCCGGTCATGAAGGGCCGCGTATATCCCCCGATCGAGGTACCGGAGACGGGTACGCGGGCCGAGAAGACGTCCGCCATGACACAGTCGCTCGCCGACGCCTTCGCCACCGGGATCGCCGAGCACCCGGAGGACTGGCACATGCTCCAGCGTCTGTGGCTCGCCGACCTGGACCCCACGAAGGGACCCGCGTGAGAATCGGGATCGTCTGCCCGTACTCCTGGGACGTGCCAGGCGGCGTCCAGTTCCACATCCGCGACCTCGCCGAGTACTTCATCCGGCTCGGCCACGAGGTCTCCGTCCTCGCGCCCGCCGACGACGACACCCCGCTGCCGCCGTACGTCGTCTCGGCGGGCCGGGCGGTCCCGGTGCCGTACAACGGTTCGGTGGCCCGGCTGAACTTCGGTTTCCTGTCGGCCGCGCGCGTGCGCCGCTGGCTGCACGACGGCGCGTTCGACGTGGTGCACATCCACGAGCCGACGTCCCCCTCGCTCGGCCTGCTGACCTGCTGGGCCGCGCAGGGTCCCATCGTGGCCACCTTCCACACCTCCAACCCCCGCTCGCGCGCGATGATCGCCGCCTACGCGATCCTGCAGGCCGCGCTGGAGAAGATCAGCGCGCGGATCGCGGTGAGCGAGTACGCCCGCCGCACCCTGGTCGAGCACCTGGGCGGGGACGCGGTGGTCATCCCCAACGGCGTCGACGTCGACTTCTTCGCCGAGGCCGAGCCCAGGCCTCAGTGGCAGGGCGACACGATCGGCTTCATCGGCCGCATCGACGAGCCCCGCAAGGGCCTGCCGGTGCTGATGAGGGCGCTGCCGAAGATCCTGGCCGCCCGCCCGCGGACCCGGCTGCTGGTCGCGGGACGCGGCGACGAGGAGGCGGCCGTCGAGGACCTGCCCGCCGAGCTGCGCTCGCGCGTGGAGTTCCTCGGCATGATCAGCGACGAGGACAAGGCCCGCCTCCTGCGCAGCGTCGACCTGTACGTCGCGCCCAACACCGGCGGCGAGAGCTTCGGCATCATCCTGGTCGAGGCGATGTCGGCGGGTGCCCCTGTCCTCGCCTCCGACCTGGACGCCTTCGTCCAGGTCCTCGACCAGGGCAAGGCCGGCGAGGTCTTCGCCAACGAGGACGCCGACGCACTGGCCGAGGCCGCCGTGGAGCTGCTGGCGGACCCGGAGCGACGGGCCGAACTGCGGGAGCGGGGCGGCGCGCACGTCCGCCGCTTCGACTGGTCGACGGTCGGCGCCGACATCCTGTCGGTGTACGAGACCGTCACGACCGGGACGGCGGCGGTGGCCACGGACGAGCGCCCGGGCCGCCGTTCACGGTTCGGGCTGGCCCGGGACTGAACCGACGGGGCGACGGCACGGTCGCGGCGTCCCGGTAGCCTTCGCCCGTGACCGCAACCCTCATCTGGATCCTCCTCGCCCTCGTCGCCGTCGGCGTCTATCTGAGCTGGACGGCCGGGCGGCTGGACCGGCTGCACGTGCGTATGGACGCCGCGCGGGCCGCGCTGGACGCCCAGCTGCTGCGGAGGGCCTCCGTGACCCAGGAACTGGCCACCTCGGGCGTCCTGGACCCCGCCGCCTCGATCGTGCTCTACGAGGCCGCGCACGCCGCCCGGCAGGCGGAGGAGGACCAGCGGGAGGTCGCGGAGAGCGAGCTGAGCCAGGCCCTGCGCGCGGTGTTCGAGGACCCGCGGCAGGTCGAGGTCGTCCGGGATGCCCCGGGCGGCGACGAGGCGGCCCGTGAGCTGGCCGAGGCGGTACGCCGGGTCCCCATGGCCCGCCGCTTCCACAACGACGCCGTGGGGGCCGCCCGCAGGCTCCGCGAGCACCGCAAGGTGCGCTGGTTCCGGCTGGCCGGCCACGCCCCCTTCCCGCTGGCCTTCGAGATGGACGACGAGCCGCCCGCGGCCCTGGTGGAACGCGCCGCCTGAAGAGGGTGCCGCGACCCGTCGCCGGACAAAAGGATCCACCGGGTCGTCATTGGCCCTTGCAGTGGACTGGTCGCCTCGCGTTTCCTCATCGGTGCAGTCACCCGTCTCCACTTCAGTGAGGTCACCCGTGTCCACCACCGACAACCAGGCTCCCGAGACCGGCACCGCCCGTGTGAAGCGCGGCATGGCCGAGCAGCTCAAGGGCGGCGTGATCATGGACGTCGTCACGCCGGAGCAGGCGAAGATCGCTGAGGACGCGGGCGCCGTCGCCGTCATGGCCCTGGAGCGGGTCCCGGCCGACATCCGCAAGGACGGCGGCGTGGCCCGCATGTCCGACCCGGACATGATCGAGGGCATCATCGAAGCCGTCTCGATCCCGGTCATGGCCAAGTCCCGCATCGGCCACTTCGTCGAGGCCCAGGTCCTGCAGTCCCTCGGCGTCGACTACATCGACGAGTCCGAGGTGCTCACCCCGGCCGATGAGGTCAACCACTCCGACAAGTGGTCCTTCACCACCCCCTTCGTCTGTGGTGCCACCAACCTGGGCGAGGCCCTGCGCCGCATCGCCGAGGGCGCCGCGATGATCCGCTCCAAGGGCGAGGCCGGCACCGGCAACGTCGTCGAGGCCGTCCGCCACCTGCGCCAGATCAAGAACGAGATCGCCCGCCTGCGCGGCTTCGACAACCACGAGCTGTACGCCGCCGCCAAGGAGCTGCGCGCCCCCTACGAGCTGGTCAAGGAGGTCGCCGAGCTGGGCAAGCTCCCGGTGGTCCTCTTCTCCGCCGGTGGCGTGGCCACCCCGGCCGACGCCGCGCTGATGCGCCAGCTCGGCGCCGAGGGCGTCTTCGTCGGCTCCGGCATCTTCAAGTCCGGCGACCCGGCCAAGCGCGCCGCCGCCATCGTGAAGGCCACCACCTTCTACGACGACCCGAAGATCATCGCGGACGCGTCCCGCAACCTCGGCGAGGCCATGGTCGGCATCAACTGCGACACCCTGCCCGAGACCGAGCGCTACGCCAACCGCGGCTGGTAAGGCGACGCAGCACATGAACACCCCCGTCATAGGCGTCCTGGCACTCCAGGGCGACGTACGGGAGCACCTCATCGCCCTGGCCGCGGCAGACGTCGTGGCCAGGCCGGTGCGGCGCCCCGAGGAACTCGCCGAGGTCGACGGTCTCGTGCTGCCCGGCGGCGAGTCCACCACCATCTCCAAGCTGGCCGTCCTCTTCGGAGTGATGGAACCCCTCCGCGCGCGCGTGCGCGACGGCATGCCCGTCTACGGCACCTGCGCCGGCATGATCATGCTCGCCGACAAGATCCTCGACCCGCGCTCGGGCCAGGAGACCATCGGCGGCATCGACATGATCGTGCGCCGCAACGCCTTCGGGCGGCAGAACGAGTCCTTCGAGGCCGCGGTCGACGTCCGGGGCATCGAGGGCGATCCTGTGGAGGGCGTCTTCATCCGCGCTCCCTGGGTGGAGTCCGTGGGCGCCCGGGCCGAAGTGCTCGCCGAGCACGAGGGACACATCGTCGCGGTCCGCCAGGGCAACGTGCTCGCCACGTCGTTCCACCCGGAACTGACCGGCGACCACCGCGTGCACTCGCTTTTCGTCGACATGGTGCGCGCCAACGGGACACCCGAGTCCTTGTAGGATCTCTGGAGTTCGTTGCAGAGATGGGTTACGCGAAGGAGACAGGCAGATGTCCGGCCACTCTAAATGGGCTACGACGAAGCACAAGAAGGCCGTGATCGACGCCAAGCGCGGCAAGCTCTTCGCGAAGCTGATCAAGAACATCGAGGTCGCGGCGCGCATGGGCGGCGTCGACCTCGAGGGCAATCCGACTCTCTACGACGCCGTCCAGAAGGCCAAGAAGCAGTCGGTCCCCAACAAGAACATCGACTCCGCGATCAAGCGTGGCGGCGGTCTCGAGGCCGGTGGCGCCGACTACGAGACGATCATGTACGAGGGTTACGGTCCGAACGGTGTCGCGGTGCTCATCGAGTGCCTCACCGACAACCGCAACCGCGCCGCCTCCGACGTGCGCGTCGCCATGACCCGCAACGGCGGAAACATGGCCGACCCGGGCTCGGTGTCGTACATGTTCAGCCGCAAGGGCGTCGTCATCGTCCCCAAGGGCGAGCTGACCGAGGACGACGTCCTCGGCGCCGTCCTGGAGGCGGGCGCCGAGGAGGTCAACGACCTCGGCGAGACCTTCGAGGTCATCAGCGAGGCCACCGACCTGGTCGCGGTCCGCACCGCCCTCCAGGAGGCCGGGATCGACTACGACTCCGCCGACTCCAGCTTCGTGCCGTCCGTCCAGGTCGAACTGGACGAGGAGGGCGCCAAGAAGATCTTCAAGCTGATCGACGCGCTCGAGGACAGCGACGACGTGCAGAACGTCTTCGCCAACTTCGACGTCAGCGACGAGATCATGGAGAAGGTCGACGCGTAGCGCTGCCGCGTGCTGAGCGGTTCGGCGGGCCGGTGGAACACGTCCACCGGCCCGCCGCCGTTGTCAGAGGCAGCGGCTAGCCTGGCGGCATCCGTGGATCACCGAGGCATCTGCGGATCACCACAGAGGGAGGGCGCGGTGCGCGTACTGGGGGTGGACCCCGGCCTGACCCGGTGCGGTGTCGGTGTCGTGGAGGGAGTCGCGGGGCGCCCACTCACCATGATCGGTGTCGGTGTCGTACGGACGCCCTCGGACGCCGAGCTGGGGCACCGTCTGGTCGCCGTCGAGCGGGGCATCGAGGCCTGGCTGGACGAGCACCGGCCCGAATTCGTCGCCGTGGAGCGGGTGTTCAGCCAGCACAACGTGCGTACGGTGATGGGCACCGCCCAGGCCAGCGCGGTCGCCATGCTGTGCGCCGCCCGCCGCGGCATCCCGGTCGCCCTGCACACCCCCAGCGAGGTCAAGGCCGCGGTCACCGGCAGCGGACGCGCCGACAAGGCGCAGGTCGGTGCCATGGTCACCCGGCTGCTCCGGCTCTCCGCGCCGCCCAGGCCGGCCGACGCCGCCGACGCCCTCGCCCTCGCCATCTGTCACATCTGGCGCGCGCCCGCGCAGAACCGACTCCAGCAGGCCGTGGCTCTGCACTCGGCCCACGCAACGAAAGGCCGTACGGCATGATCGCCTTCCTCAGCGGCACGGTCGCCGCACTCGCCCCCGACGCGGCGGTGATCGAGGTGGGCGGCGTCGGCATGTCCGTCCAGTGCACGCCGAACACCCTCTCCACGCTCCGCCAGGGCCGGCCCGCCAAGCTGCACACCTCCCTGGTCGTCCGTGAGGACTCCCTGACGCTGTACGGCTTCGCCGACGACGACGAGCGCCAGGTCTTCGAGCTGCTCCAGACCGCCAGTGGCGTCGGACCGCGGCTCGCTCAGGCCATGCTCGCGGTGCACACGCCGGACGCGCTGCGCCGGGCCGTCGCCACCGCCGACGAGAAAGCCCTCACCGCCGTGCCCGGCATCGGCAAGAAGGGCGCCCAGAAACTCCTGCTGGAGCTGAAGGACCGCCTCGGCGCGCCGGTCGGCGCCCCCGTCGTGGGCGCGCCCGTCACCCAGGGCTGGCGCGACCAGCTGCACGCGGCCCTCATCGGCCTCGGGTACGCCACCCGCGAGGCCGACGAGGCCGTCGCCGCCGTCACTCCCCAGGCCGAGGCCGCGGGCGGCACCCCGCAGGTGGGTCAGCTGCTGAAGGCGGCGCTGCAGACCCTGAACCGCGCCCGCTGACCGACCACACCACCCCGAGGCACACCACATGAACTGGGACGACACGACCGACTCCGCCGCCCCCGAGCGGCTGGTGGGCTCCGCCGCCGACGGCGAGGACCAGGCCGTCGAGGCGGCCCTGCGCCCCAAGGACCTCGACGAGTTCATCGGCCAGGAGAAGGTCCGCGAACAGCTCGACCTCGTCCTGCGCGCCGCACGCGCGCGCGGCGCCACCGCCGACCACGTGCTGCTCTCCGGCGCCCCCGGCCTCGGCAAGACCACCCTGTCGATGATCATCGCGGCCGAGATGGGCGCCCCCATCCGCATCACCTCCGGCCCCGCCATCCAGCACGCCGGCGACCTCGCCGCGATCCTCTCCTCGCTCCAGGAGGGCGAGGTCCTCTTCCTCGACGAGATCCACCGCATGTCCCGGCCCGCCGAGGAGATGCTGTACATGGCCATGGAGGACTTCCGCGTCGACGTCATCGTCGGCAAGGGCCCCGGAGCCACCGCCATCCCCCTGGAGCTGCCCCCGTTCACCCTGGTCGGCGCCACCACGCGGGCGGGCCTGCTGCCGCCCCCGCTGCGCGACCGCTTCGGTTTCACCGCGCACATGGAGTTCTACGAGCCGCACGAACTGGAGCGCGTGGTGCACCGCTCGGCGAGCCTGCTCGACGTCGGGATCGAGCCGGACGGCGCCGCCGAGATCGCCGGCCGTTCCCGTGGCACGCCCCGCATCGCCAACCGCCTGCTGCGCCGTGTCCGGGACTACGCGCAGGTCAAGGCGGACGGAGTGATCACCCGCGAGATCGCGGCGGCCGCCCTCGCCGTCTACGAAGTGGACGCGCGCGGCCTCGACCGCCTCGACCGCGCCGTCCTGGAGGCGCTGCTGAAGCTGTTCGGCGGCGGTCCGGTCGGCCTGTCCACGCTCGCCGTCGCGGTGGGGGAGGAGCGCGAGACGGTGGAGGAGGTCGCCGAGCCCTTCCTGGTCAGGGAGGGTCTGCTGGCCCGCACTCCGCGCGGCCGGGTCGGCACCCCGGCCGCCTGGGCGCACCTCGGTCTGACCCCGCCCCGCACGGCCACCGGGGGAAACGGACAACAGGACCTGTTCGGGGCGTGACGGCGAGGGCATTGGCGGGGGCAGGAACCCAGGTGCCATGCTGAGCGTTGTTCCATGCGCGCGGACTCGCTTAGACTCCGCCGATGCCGCCCTTGCGGGCGGCGCCGACCCACCCCCATCCAACAGGCCGCTCTCACCGCGCGGTCGCGCGAAGGAAACCCCGTCCCGTGAATACCTTGACCCTTCTCCCGTTCATTGTGCTCATCGCGGCCATGTTCCTGATGACGCGCTCGGCCAAGAAGAAGCAGCAGCAGGCCGCGAACATGCGCAATGAGATGCAGCCCGGCTCCGGCGTCCGCACGATCGGGGGCATGTACGCGACGGTCAAGGAGGTCAGCGAGGACACGGTCCTCCTCGACGCCGGGCCGGGCGTCGACCTCCTCTTCGCCAAGAACGCGATCGGCGCCGTCCTCACCGACGACGAGTACAACCGGATCGTCCACGGCATCGAGCACGACCTCAAGGCCGACGCCGACGTCGTCCCGGACGACGCCTCCTCCCTCACGGAGACCGGCGAGACCGACGAGCCCGCCGCTGCCGCCGCCTCCGGCGACAAGGCCGTCGACTTCGGCAAGAAGGACGTCGCCGAGGACGGGACCGGCGCCGCCGAGGCCAAGACGGACGAAGAGCCGAAGAAGACCGACGGCGACTCCGAGGCGAAGTAGTCACGCCCCGGGGTGCGCGGCGCGGCCGGGCCGCGCCCCGCGCACCCCGGGCGCTTCTGTTCGCCGCACGGAGCCCGACACCATGTCATGGCTGACCGCGCCGACCTGGCGCGGGGCGGCCCGAGAGGGAGTACGAGAAGGTGGCAGCACCTAAGAGGGGCCGGAGCGCGAGCGCCCAGAGCAAGCCAGGGCGCTCGCTGGCCCTCATTTTGATCGCCATCGTGGCGCTCACCGGAGGAATGTTCCTCTCCGGGCACACGACACCGCGCCTCGGCATCGACCTCGCCGGTGGTACGAGCATCACGCTCAAGGCGAAGGCCGACCAGGGGTCCGCGATCAACCAGGCCAACATGGACACCGCGGTCGACATCATGAACCGCCGTGTCAACGGCCTGGGCGTCTCCGAGGCGGAGGTGCAGACCCAGGGGCGCGATCACATCATCGTGAACATCCCCAAGGGCACCAACTCCAAGGAGGCCCAGCAGCAGGTCGGCACCACCGCCAAGCTGTACTTCCGCCCGGTGCTCGCCAGCGAGCCCAGCGGCGCCACCCCGGCGAGCCCCTCGCCGAGCGCTTCCTCCAGCGGAGGTGCCTCGCCGAGCCCGTCGGGCTCCAGCAAGGAGAAGGCGTCCTCGTCCTCCTCCGCCTCCCCGACGGCCTCCGCCACCTCGCAGGGCCGCGCTGTCACCGACGCGCTGAAGGCCGACGCCTCGCCGTCCGGCTCGTCCTCCCCGAGCGCCTCGTCCGGCGCCAAGACCTCCGCCAGCCCGTCCGCCTCGGCCTCGGGCAACACCGACACCGCCAGGCTGCAGGCCCAGTACACGGCCCTGAACTGCGCCAAGCCCGCCGAGCGTGCCAAGGCCGGCACCGACGCCAAGCCCGGTGAGCCCACCGTGGCCTGCGGCCAGCGGGACAAGACCTGGTACAAGTACCTGCTCGGCCCGGCCGCCGTGGACGGCACCGAGGTGAAGAAGGCCCAGGCGATCTTCGACACCCAGGGCGGCTCCGGCTGGCAGGTCCAGATGACCTTCACCAAGACCGGTTCGAGCAAGTTCGCGAACATCACCGGCGAACTGGCCAAGAACCAGAGCCCGCAGAACGAGTTCGGCATCGTCCTCGACGGCGAGGTCGTCTCCAGCCCGTACGTCCAGAACGCCATCACCGGCGGCCAGGCGGAGATCTCCGGCAGCTTCACGCAGGACGAGGCGCAGAGCCTCGCCAACATGCTGTCCTACGGCGCGCTCCCGCTCTCGTTCAGCGAGGACACCGTCACCACGGTCACCGCCGCGCTCGGCGGTGAGCAGCTGCGCGCCGGTCTGATCGCCGGCGCGATCGGCCTCGCCCTGGTCGTGATCTACCTGATCGCCTACTACCGCGGTCTGTCGCTCGTGGCCATGGCATCCCTGCTGGTCTCCGCCATCCTCACCTACGTGATCATGGCCCTGCTCGGCCCGGCCATCGGCTTCGCGCTGAACCTGCCGGCCGTCTGCGGTGCCATCGTCGCCATCGGCATCACAGCGGACTCGTTCATCGTGTACTTCGAACGCATCCGGGACGAGATCCGCGAGGGCCGCTCGCTGCGACCCGCCGTCGAGCGTGCCTGGCCGCGCGCCCGGCGCACCATCCTGGTCTCCGACTTCGTGTCGTTCCTCGCCGCCGCCGTGCTGTTCATCGTGACCGTCGGCAAGGTGCAGGGCTTCGCGTTCACGCTCGGCCTGACCACCGTGCTCGACGTGGTCGTCGTCTTCGTGTTCACGAAGCCGCTGATGACCCTGCTCGCCCGCCGCAAGTTCTTCGCGGACGGTCACAAGTGGTCCGGCCTCGACCCGAAGAGCCTGGGTGCCAAGCCGCCGCTGCGCCGCACCCGCCGTCCCGCCGGTCCCGCCGCCGGCCCTGTCGACCCGAAGGAGGCGTGAGCGATGTCGAAACTCGGCAACCTCGGCGCTCGACTGCACCGCGGCGAGATCAGCTACGACTTCATCGGCAAGCGCAAGATCTGGTACGGCGTCTCCATCCTGATCACCATCACGGCCATCGTCGGCCTGGCGGTGCGCGGCCTGAACATGGGCATCGAGTTCCAGGGCGGCGCGGTCTTCACGACGCCGACGAAGATGAGCACGTCGGTGGCGCAGGCCGAGGAGTTCGCGACGAAGGCCTCCGGCCACGAGGCCGTCGTGCAGAAGCTCGGCAACGGCAGCCTGCGCATCCAGATCGCCGGCATCGACACCGACAAGTCCGGCCAGATCAGGCAGACGCTGGCCAAGGACCTCAACCTCGACCCGGAGAAGCTCAACGCCGACCTGGTCGGCCCGAGCTGGGGCGAGCAGATCGCCAGCAAGGCCTGGCAGGGCCTGGCGATCTTCATGGTGCTCGTCGTCATCTACCTGGCGATCGCCTTCGAGTGGCGCATGGCCGTCGCGGCCCTCATCGCGCTGATCCACGACATCACCATCACGACCGGCATCTACGCCCTGGTCGGCTTCGAGGTCACGCCCGGCACGGTCATCGGTCTGCTGACGATCCTCGGTTACTCGCTCTACGACACGGTCGTCGTCTTCGACAGCCTCAAGGAGCAGACGAAGGACATCACGAAGCAGACCCGCTTCACCTACAGCGACATCGCCAACCAGTCGATCAACGGCACGCTGGTGCGCTCCATCAACACCACCGTGGTCGCCCTGCTCCCGGTGGCGGGTCTGCTGTTCATCGGCGGCGGCTTCCTCGGGGCCGGCACCCTGAACGACATCTCGCTGTCGCTGTTCGTCGGTCTCGCGGCCGGCGCCTACTCCTCGATCTTCATCGCCACCCCGCTCGTCGCCGACCTCAAGGAGCGCGAGCCGGCGATGAGGGCGCTCCGCAAGCGCGTTATGGCCAAGCGCGCGCAGGCCGCCGCCGGCGAGGACGCCGTGGCGGCCCGGCCCGGCGAGGGCGACGAGCACGAGGAGACGGCACACGCCGTGGTGGGTCCCCGCAACCAGCCCGCCTCCCGCAACCGGGGCCGCGGCCGACCCTCCGGGAAGCGCCGATGACCGAGCTCGCCGACATCACGTCGCTGCTGCTCAGCCGCATCCGGGACGTGGCCGACTACCCCGAGCCGGGCGTGGTGTTCAAGGACATCACCCCGCTGCTCGCGGACCCGGCGGCGTTCTCCGCGCTGACCGACGCCCTGGCCCGGATCGCCGCCGAGACCGGCGCGACCAAGGTCGTCGGCCTGGAGGCCCGTGGCTTCATCCTGGGCGCGCCGGTCGCGGTCCGTGCGGGCCTCGGCTTCATCCCGGTCCGCAAGGCGGGCAAGCTGCCGGGCGCGACGCTGCGCCAGGCGTACGACCTGGAGTACGGCTCGGCGGAGATCGAGGTGCACGCGGAGGACCTGGTGTCCGGCGACCGTGTACTGATCGTCGACGACGTGCTGGCCACCGGCGGCACCGCCGAGGCCGCGATCCAGCTCATCCAGCGGGCGGGCGCCGAGGTCTCGGGGCTCGCGGTCCTCATGGAGCTGGGCTTCCTGAGCGGCCGGGACCGCCTGGAGCCGGCGCTCGGCGGGGCACCGCTGAGCGCTCTGCTGCGGATCTGACACCTCTCTGCAGGCCACGGCCGTCCTCGGTACCCCCGGGGGCGGCCGTTCGCCGTGCGGTCACCCGCCGCACGCCCCGGATCCCGCTCCACGTCACCACCGCGGAATCTTGGGGGAGTCCCTCGCGTTTCACGGGTAGACGGTCCTGACAACCGCCTGCGGGCGATGACAAGGCACAGGATCGCTACCATGGGGTTTCCGGAGCCTGACCGGGGGACCCGGATCGCGCACGAGGAGTCCTCTTGCCAGACGAGGCCCAGCCACTGACCGCCGCCAAGCCCGAGCCCGCCTCGGCGCCCGCGGCCAAGCCCGCGCGGAACGTGTCGTCCGCCAAGAACGACACCCGCGGGGCGGTCGAGCACGCCCAGTCCGCGCCCGTCGAGAAGACGCCCGAGGTCACCCGCCCCAAACCGGCCCCGCCCGTGCGCCCCGCCGCCGGCCAGCCCGCACGCACCGGCTCCTCCAACCGCGTCCGGGCTCGCCTCGCCCGCCTCGGCGTCCAGCGCGCGAACCCGTACAACCCGGTCCTGGAGCCGCTCCTGCGGATAGTGCGCAGCAACGACCCCAAGATCGAGAACGCCACGCTGCGCCAGATCGAGCGCGCATACCAGGTCGCCGAGCGCTGGCACCGGGGGCAGAAGCGCAAGAGCGGCGATCCGTACATCACGCATCCGCTCGCCGTCACCACCATCCTCGCCGAGCTGGGCATGGACCCGGCCACCCTCATGGCCGGGCTGCTGCACGACACCGTCGAGGACACCGAGTACGGCCTGGAGGACCTGCGCCGCGACTTCGGCGACGTGGTCGCCCTGCTCGTCGACGGCGTGACCAAGCTGGACAAGGTCAAGTTCGGCGAGGCCGCGCAGGCCGAGACCGTGCGCAAGATGGTCGTGGCGATGGCGAAGGACCCGCGCGTCCTGGTCATCAAGCTCGCCGACCGCCTGCACAACATGCGCACCATGCGCTACCTCAAGCGCGAGAAGCAGGAGAAGAAGGCGCGCGAGACGCTGGAGATCTACGCCCCGCTGGCGCACCGGCTGGGCATGAACACCATCAAGTGGGAGCTGGAGGACCTCGCCTTCGCGATCCTCTACCCCAAGATGTACGACGAGATCGTGCGGCTGGT
This sequence comes from Streptomyces sp. NPDC041129, assembly GCF_055592265.1. Classification (NCBI taxonomy): domain Bacteria; kingdom Bacillati; phylum Actinomycetota; class Actinomycetes; order Kitasatosporales; family Streptomycetaceae; genus Streptomyces; species Streptomyces sp. NPDC041129. The sequence continues at coordinate 333,483 of NZ_JBVIYV010000006.1, forward strand.
CGCCGAGCGCGCGCCCAAGCGCGACGAGTACCTCGCCATAGTGACCGACGAGGTCCAGTCCGATCTGCGCGCCGCCCGCATCAAGGCGACCGTCACCGGCCGCCCCAAGCACTACTACAGCGTCTACCAGAAGATGATCGTCCGCGGCCGCGACTTCGCGGAGATCTACGACCTGGTGGGGATCCGTGTACTCGTCGACACGGTCCGGGACTGCTACGCGGCCCTGGGCACCGTGCACGCGCGATGGAACCCGGTGCCCGGCCGGTTCAAGGACTACATCGCGATGCCGAAGTTCAACATGTACCAGTCGCTGCACACGACGGTCATCGGGCCCAACGGCAAGCCGGTCGAGCTGCAGATCCGCACCTTCGACATGCACCGGCGCGCCGAGTACGGCATCGCCGCGCACTGGAAGTACAAGCAGGAGGCCGTCGCCGGCGCCTCCAAGGTCCGCACGGACGTGCCCAAGGCCTCCGGCAAGGACAAGGACGCCATCAACGACATGGCGTGGCTGCGGCAGTTGCTGGACTGGCAGAAGGAGACCGAGGACCCCGGCGAGTTCCTGGAGTCCCTGCGCTTCGACCTCTCCCGCAACGAGGTCTTCGTCTTCACGCCGAAGGGCGACGTCATCGCGCTCCCGGCCGGTGCGACACCGGTGGACTTCGCGTACGCCGTCCACACCGAGGTCGGCCACCGCACCATAGGAGCACGGGTCAACGGCAGGCTCGTACCGCTCGAGTCCACCCTGGACAACGGCGACCTGGTGGAGGTCTTCACCTCCAAGGCGGCCGGTGCCGGCCCGTCCCGCGACTGGCTCGGGTTCGTCAAGTCGCCGCGCGCCCGCAACAAGATCCGGGCCTGGTTCTCCAAGGAGCGCCGCGACGAGGCGATCGAGCAGGGCAAGGACGCCATCGTGCGGGCCATGCGCAAGCAGAACCTGCCCATCCAGCGCATCCTCACCGGCGACTCGCTCGTCACGCTCGCGCACGAGATGCGCTACTCGGACATCTCCGCGCTCTACGCGGCGATCGGCGAGGGCCATGTCTCCGCGCAGAACATCGTCCAGAAGCTGGTGCAGGCCCTCGGCGGCGAGGAAGCCGCCACCGAGGAGATCGACGAGACGGTCCCGCCGGCCCGCGGTCGCGGCCGCAAGCGGCGCTCCAGCGCCGACCCGGGTGTCGTCGTCAAGGGCGTCGACGACGTGTGGGTCAAGCTGGCCCGCTGCTGCACGCCGGTACCCGGCGACCCGATCATCGGCTTCGTCACGCGCGGCAGCGGTGTATCCGTTCACCGCAGCGACTGCGTGAACGTCGATTCACTGTCCCGCGAGCCGGAGCGCATCCTCGACGTCGAGTGGGCGCCCACACAGTCATCGGTCTTCCTGGTCGCCATCCAGGTCGAGGCGCTGGACCGCTCCCGGCTGCTGTCGGACGTCACCCGGGTACTGTCCGACCAGCATGTCAACATCCTGTCCGCCGCCGTGCAGACGTCCCGCGACCGGGTGGCCACCTCCCGCTTCACCTTCGAGATGGGCGACCCCAAGCACCTCGGTCACGTCCTCAAGGCCGTACGGGGCGTGGAGGGCGTCTACGACGTCTACCGCGTGACCTCGGCGCGCAGCCGGGCGTAGCAGGACATACGAGAGGGCCCCATACAGCCGTATGGGGCCCTCTCGTACGCGCGGTGGGGAACTCAGCCGCCGAACTCCTGCAGGCCCTTCAGAGCCTGGTCCAGAAGCGCCTGGCGGCCTTCCAGCTCCCGCTCCAGCTTGTCGGCCTTGGCGCCGTTGCCCTGGGCGCGGGCCTGCTCGATCTGCGCCCGCAGCTTGTCCACGGCGGCCTGGAGCTGACCGGTCAGACCCGCGGCACGCGCGCGTGCCTCCGGGTTCGTCCGGCGCCACTCGGCCTCCTCGGCCTCCTGCAGCGCCCGCTCGACCGCGTGCATCCGGCCCTCGACCTTCGGACGCGCGTCCCGCGGGACGTGGCCGATGGCCTCCCAGCGCTCGTTGATCGAGCGGAACGCCGCCCGCGAGGCCTTGAGGTCCGAGATCGGCAGGAGCTTCTCGGCCTCCTCGGCCAGCTCCTCCTTCAGCTTCAGGTTCTCGGCCTGCTCCGCGTCCCGCTCGGCGAAGACCGAGCCGCGGGCCGCGAAGAACACGTCCTGGGCGCCGCGGAAGCGGTTCCACAGATCGTCCTCGTGCTCGCGCTGGGCGCGGCCCGCGGCCTTCCACTCCGTCATCAGATCGCGGTAACGGGCCGCCGTCACGCCCCAGTCCGTCGAACCGGACAGTGCCTCGGCCTCGGAGACCAGCCGCTCCTTGGTCCGGCGGGCCTCCTCGCGCTGCGCGTCGAGCTGCGCGAAGTGGGCCTTGCGTCGCTTGGAGAACGCCGACCGGGCGTGCGAGAAGCGGTGCCACAGCTCGTCGTCCGACTTGCGGTCGAGCCGCGGCAGGCCCTTCCATGTGTCCACCAGGGCGCGCAGCCGCTCACCGGCCGCCCGCCACTGATCGGACTGCGCGAGCTGCTCCGCCTCGGTGACCAGGTCCTCCTTGGCCTTGCGGGCCTCGTCGGACTGCTTCGCCCGCTGCGCCTTGCGCTCCTCACGCCGGGCCTCGACCGTCTCCACGAGCTTGTCGAGGCGGGTCCGCAGCGCGTCGAGGTCGCCCACCGCGTGGTGCGCGTCCACCTGCTCGCGCAGGTGGTCGATCGCGGTGCGGGCGTCCTTCGACGACAAGTCGGTGGTCTTGACTCGCTTCTCGAGGAGGCCGATCTCGACAACCAGGCCCTCGTACTTGCGCTCGAAGTAGGCAAGCGCCTCCTCAGGGGAGCCGGCCGCCCAGGAACCGACGACCTGCTCGCCGTCGGCCGTACGCACGTACACGGTCCCCGTCTCGTCGACGCGGCCCCACGGGTCGCTGCTCACAGCGCCTCCTCCACATGATGCCTGCGGGGGGCCTCAGCGCCCCCGGGCATCGTCCACAGTTTCGTCACGGCCAACATAGGCGACCGGCGGGTGGCCTGTCCGCATCCAGCGCGGGCGAAATTGCGCTGGCCGCCGTCCCGGGCTCCCGCCGGGTCAGGACTTCGTGACCGTCGCCTTGTCGATCACGACCGTCGCGTTAGGCGCGGTGTTCCCCGTGGTCGGATCGGCCGCCTGGGCACCGGCCGCGGCGATCTTCTTGAGCACCTTCATGCCCGACTCGGTGACCGTCCCGAACGGCGTGTAACTGGGCGGCAGCGGGCTGTCCTTGTAGACCAGGAAGAACTGGCTGCCCCCGGTGTGCTTCTGTCCGGTGTTCGCCATCGCGACCGTGCCGGCCGGGTAGGAGTTGCCCTTGAGGCTCTCGTCCTTGAGGTTCTCGTCCGGGATCGTGTAGCCGGGCCCGCCGCTGCCGGTGGCCGACGGGTCGCCGCACTGCAGCACGAAGATGCCCTCGGCGGTGAGCCGGTGGCATTTGGTGTGGTCGAAGAAGCCCTTGCCCGCGAGGAAGTCGAACGAGTTCACCGTGTGCGGGGCCGCCGACGCCTTCAGCGACATGTCGATGTCACCGCACGTCGTCGCGAGCTTCATCGTGTACTTCGCCGACGTGTCGATCGTCACCGCCGGCTCCTTCTTCCAGCTCAGCTTCTTCACCGAGCCGGCCGCCGGCTTCCCGCACGGGTCCGGCGCCTTGCTGGTCGGCGAGGCGCTCGGCGACACGTCCGCACCGGCGCTGGTCTTCTTGTCGTCGTCGTTCTTCAGCACGCCGGTCGTGTACAGCGCGACGCTGCCGATCACGACGACGCCGAGCACCGAAGCGATGACGGAGTTGCGCATGCGTGCCTTGCGCCGCGCGCTGGTGCGCCGCTGCTGCTGCCGCAAGAACTTCTCCCGGGCGAGCTGACGCCGCCGCTGCTCCTGGCTGACCACCGGGTTCTCTCCTCATGCGTGTCGTGTTGCCGACGGTACGCGTGCGTCCTGTGAGCCGACAGCCGCGTGTAGCCCCGTACCGTATATGGGTTAGCTGAGGAAACGGCAGCGCCGGTAGGCTTCTGGACCACAGGCGGCCTGCTCGCAGGCCCTCCCGTATCGACACAACGAAGGACGATCGTGCTCATTGCCGGGTTCCCCGCCGGGGCCTGGGGGACGAACTGTTATCTCGTCGCCCCCGCCGCCGGTGAGGAGTGCGTGATCATCGACCCGGGCCACCAGGCCGCCGACGGAGTCGAGGAAGCACTGAAGAAGCATCGGCTCAAGCCCGTCGCCGTCGTCCTCACCCACGGCCACATCGATCACGTGGCCTCGGTCGTCCCCGTGTGCGGCGCGCACGACGTACCGGCCTGGATCCACCCGAGCGACCGGTACATGCTGCGCGACCCCGAGAAGGCGCTCGGCCGCTCCTTCGGCATGCCGCTCATGGGCGAGCTGACCGTGGGCGAGCCGGACGACGTCCGGGAGCTGACCGACGGCGCTCGGCTGGAGCTGGCCGGTCTCACGTTCTCCGTCGCGCACGCACCGGGCCATACCAAGGGGTCGGTGACCTTCCAGATGCCCGAGACCGCGGACATCCCGCCGGTCTTCTTCTCCGGGGATCTGCTGTTCGCCGGCTCCGTCGGACGCACCGATCTGCCGGGTGGCTCCATGGAGGACATGCTCGACTCGCTGGCCCGTGTGTGCCTGCCGCTCGAGGACTCCACCGTGGTGCTGTCCGGCCACGGCCCCCAGACGACCATCGGCCAGGAGCGCGCCACCAACCCCTATCTGCGGCAGGTGGCGGCCGGCCAGGGAGCCCTCCAGGCTCCCCGACGAGGAATGTGACGAGAGACTTCCGTGAGCACCTTCCAGGCCCCCAAGGGCACCTACGACTTGATCCCGCCGGACTCCGCCACCTATCTGGCGGTCCGTGAGGCGATCGCGGCCCCGCTGCGCGACTCCGGCTACGGCTACGTGGAGACCCCCGGCTTCGAGAACGTCGAGCTGTTCGCGCGCGGTGTCGGCGAGTCCACCGACATCGTCACCAAGGAGATGTACGCCTTCGAGACCAAGGGCGGCGACAAGCTCGCCCTGCGCCCCGAGGGCACGGCGTCCGTGCTGCGCGCCGCCCTGGAGGCCAACCTGCACAAGGCGGGCAACCTCCCGGTCAAGCTCTGGTACTCGGGCTCGTACTACCGCTACGAGCGGCCGCAGAAGGGCCGCTACCGGCACTTCTCCCAGGTGGGCGCCGAGGCGATCGGCGCCGAGGACCCGGCGCTGGACGCCGAGCTGATCATCCTGGCCGACCAGGCCTACCGCTCGCTCGGCCTGCGCGACTTCCGCATCCTGCTGAACAGCCTGGGCGACAAGGAGTGCCGGCCGGTGTACCGGGCCGCGCTGCAGGAGTTCCTGCGCGCCCTGGACCTGGACGAGGACACCCGCCGCCGCGTCGAGATCAACCCGCTGCGGGTCCTCGACGACAAGCGCGAGTCGGTGCAGAAGCAGCTGACGGGGGCGCCGCTGCTGCGCGACTACCTGTGCGACGCCTGCAAGACGTACCACGAGGAGGTGCGCGAACTGCTCACGGCGGCGGGCGTGGCCTTCGAGAACGACCCGAAGCTGGTCCGCGGCCTGGACTACTACACCCGGACCACGTTCGAGTTCGTGCACGACGGCCTCGGCTCCCAGTCCGCGGTCGGCGGCGGCGGCCGCTACGACGGCCTGTCCGAGATGATCGGCGGCCCCGCGCTGCCGTCGGTGGGCTGGGCCCTGGGCGTCGACCGCACGGTCCTCGCCCTGGAGGCCGAGGGCATCACGCTCGACCTGCCGGCCACGACCAGCGTCTACGCCGTCCCGCTCGGCGAGGAGGCCCGCCGGATCCTGTTCGCGAAGGTCACCGAACTGCGCAGGACCGGCATCGCGACGGACTTCGCCTACGGCGGCAAGGGCCTGAAGGGCGCCATGAAGAACGCCAACCGCAGCGGCGCACGGTACGCGATCGTGGCCGGCGAACGGGATCTCGCCGAGGGCGTCGTGCAACTCAAGGACATGGAGTCCGGCGAGCAGACGGCGGTCGGCGTGAACGAGATCGTGGCGGAACTGGAGTCACGGCTCGGCTGAGCACACGCGCGCGTGGGCGCCGGAGACTCCCCGACGGGGGTCTCCGGCGCCCTTGCCGTGGGCGGCGCGGCCGTTGTCCGGAGCCGAACGCACGGGCCCGGTCATACGTACATGCTTATGCGGAGCGAACGGTGAACCCCCGCGCACGTGCGGCAGAATGAGGCTTGCCCGAAGAAGGTCCACCTCTCGAGTGACGGAATCGGCGTGATGAGCAAGACGACAGTCAAGGACGTCTCCAGCGAGCCCGGGTCCGGGCAGGCCGCCGGCGCACCGCGCACGGCGGGCGGCAGCCGTGCCTTCGCCATCCTGCTGGTGATCACCGGCGCGGCCGGGCTGCTGGCCGCCTGGGTCATCACGCTCGACAAGTTCAAGATCCTCGAGGCCAAGGTCGCGGGCAAGACCTTCACCCCCGGCTGCAGCCTCAACCCGGTCGTGTCCTGCGGCAGCGTCATGGAGAGCAAGCAGGCCGCCGCCTTCGGCTTCCCCAACCCGATGCTCGGCCTGGTCTGCTACGGCATCGTCATCTGCGTCGGCGTGAGCCTGCTGGCCCGCGCCCGCTTCCCGCGCTGGTACTGGCTGACCTTCAACTTCGGCACGCTCTTCGGTGTCGCCTTCTGCACCTGGCTGCAGTTCCAGTCCCTGTACCGGATCAACGCGCTCTGCCTGTGGTGCTCACTGGCCTGGGTCGCCACGATCGTCATGTTCTGGTACGTGACCTCGTTCAACATCCGCAACGACTTCCTGCCGTCCCCGCGCTGGCTGAAGTCCTTCTTCGACGAGTTCACCTGGGTCGTACCGGTCATGCACGTCGGCGTCATCGGCATGCTGGTGCTCACCCGGTGGTGGGACTTCTGGACGAGCTGACCGCCGGCTGACCGCCCGCGCCGGACTGTCGGTGCGGTGTTCTAGGGTTTCTGCGTGGAGCCCGACCTGTTCACCGCCGCAGCAGAAGAACGCCAGGAGAAGGACCCGGCCGCCAGCCCCCTGGCGGTGCGGATGCGCCCGCGCACCCTCGACGAGGTGGTGGGGCAGCAGCACCTGCTGAAGCCCGGCTCACCCCTGCGCCGGCTGGTGGGCGAGGGGGCGGGCGGACCCGCCGGACCGTCCTCGGTGATCCTCTGGGGCCCGCCCGGCACGGGCAAGACGACCCTGGCGTACGTCGTGTCCAAGGCCACCAACAAGCGCTTCGTTGAGCTGTCGGCCATCACCGCGGGCGTCAAGGAGGTCCGCGCGGTCATCGACGGCGCCCGCCGCGCCACCGGCGGCTTCGGCAAGGAGACCGTCCTCTTCCTCGACGAGATCCACCGCTTCAGCAAGGCCCAGCAGGACTCCCTGCTCCCCGCGGTCGAGAACCGCTGGGTGACCCTGATCGCGGCGACCACCGAGAACCCCTACTTCTCGGTGATCTCCCCGCTGCTGTCCCGCTCCCTGCTGCTCACCCTCGAACCGCTCACCGACGACGACGTCCGCGGGCTGCTGGAGCGGGCCCTCACCGACGAGCGCGGACTGGGGAACGCCGTCGCCCTGCCCGACGACACCGGGGACCACCTCCTGCGCATCGCCGGCGGCGACGCCCGCCGCGCCCTGACCGCGCTGGAGGCCGCCGCCGGAGCCGCCCTGGACAAGGGCGAGAGCGAGATCAGCCTCCAGACGCTGGAGGAGACCGTCGACCGCGCCGCGGTGAAGTACGACCGCGACGGCGACCAGCACTACGACGTCGCCAGCGCCCTGATCAAGTCCATCCGGGGCTCCGACGTCGACGCCGCGCTGCACTACCTGGCCCGCATGATCGAGGCCGGCGAGGACCCCAGGTTCATCGCCCGCCGCCTGATGATCTCCGCGAGCGAGGACATCGGCCTCGCCGACCCGAACGCCCTGCCCATCGCGGTCGCCGCCGCCCAGGCCGTCGCCATGATCGGCTTCCCGGAGGCCGCCCTCACCCTCAGCCACACCACCATCGCCCTCGCGCTCGCCCCCAAGTCCAACGCCGCCACCACCGCGATCGGCGCCGCGCTGGAGGACGTGCGCAAGGGGCACGCCGGCTCCGTCCCGCCGCACCTGCGGGACGGGCACTACAAGGGCGCCGCCAAGCTCGGCCACGCCCAGGGCTACGTGTACCCGCACGACCTGCCCGAGGGGATCGCCCAGCAGCAGTACGCCCCCGACGCCCTCAAGGACCGCGAGTACTACACGCCGACCCGGCACGGCGCGGAGGCCCGGTACGCGGACGCGGTGGAGTGGACGCGCAAGCACCTCGGTCGCAAGCGGCCCTGAGCAGCCTGTAGACTGCCCCGAAGTGCTGAGTCCTGCGCAGTCAGAGCGGGACAGCCAGCCGGAGAACCGGTCCCCCGAGGACCGGCTCCAGGAGCGTCGCGCACCGTCGAACGGTGTCGCGGGCAGCCCACCACCACCCGGAGTCCCGGGAGCGGTCGGTGGGCCACTCGCGTGCTGCACGTATGTGCCCAGATCAGGGGAGCGGCTGCCCGGCAGGTTCCTAGCGGACCCGGCGGGTTTCCCCGGCTGCGGATGCGACCTCCCTCAACCCTGACAAGCCGAAATCCAGGAAAGAGAAACAGACAGTGGCGAACCAGTCCCGCCCCAAGGTCAAGAAGTCGCGTGCCCTCGGCATCGCGCTGACCCCGAAGGCCGTCAAGTACTTCGAGGCCCGCCCCTACCCGCCGGGTGAGCACGGCCGCGGCCGCAAGCAGAACTCGGACTACAAGGTCCGTCTGCTCGAGAAGCAGCGTCTGCGCGCGCAGTACGACGTGTCCGAGCGCCAGCTCGTCCGCGCCTACGAGCGTGCCTCCAAGGTCCAGGGCAAGACCGGTGAGGCCCTGATCATCGAGCTCGAGCGCCGTCTCGACGCGCTGGTCCTGCGTTCGGGCATCGCCCGCACGATCTACCAGGCCCGCCAGATGGTCGTCCACGGCCACATCCAGGTCAACGGCCAGAAGGTCGACAAGCCGTCCTTCCGTGTCCGTCCGGACGACGTCGTGCAGGTCCGCGACCGCTCCAAGGACAAGACGCTCTTCCAGGTGGCCCGTGAGGGTGGTTTCGCCCCCGACGGTGAGACCCCGCGCTACCTGCAGGTGAACCTCAAGGCCCTGGCGTTCCGCCTGGACCGCGAGCCGAACCGCAAGGAGATCCCGGTGATCTGCGACGAGCAGCTCGTCGTCGAGTACTACGCCCGCTGATCCCGGTCACGGCGTAGGCACTCCGCCCGCCGCCTCCCCGCCCTTCCGGGCGCGGGAGGCGGCGGGTTCGCGTTTCCCGGCCTCCCCGCGTAGCGGCGGCACCGGTCCGCGCGGGCCGGGCACCCCGTGCGGCGGCCGGACCCCGTCGTGGGCCAGCGCCCGGGCCACGGCCGCCTCCCGGTCCAGCCGGGCCCCCTCGCCCACCAGTTCTTCGTACCGCTCGTCGCCGAGCGCCCGCCGGGCCGACGACTCGCACAGCTCGTGCGGGGCGTTGTAGTGCACCGAGCCGAACAGCGGCAGCCCGACCGACGGCCACAGCCGGCCCGCCGCACCCTGCAGGACCGCCGCCTCGGCCGGATCGCCCTGGGACGCCGTCACCAGGGCCAGCAGCTCCAGCGACAGCACCGAGCCGAGCAGGTCGTCAAAGGCGTGCGCGTTGCCCAGACAGTCCACGAGCAGTTCCCGCGCACGTAGCTGGTCCCCGTCCCGCCAGGACGCGTACGCCAGCACGTACAGCGCGTACGAGCGGGCCCAGTGCTCCCCGTGGTCCTCGCACACCCGGCGCACGTCCTCGCACAGCCGGACCGCGTCCGCCAGATCCCCCTGGAACGCCCGCGCCATCGCCAGCTCCACCTGGCTCATCAGGACGTTGCTGTTCAGCTCGCCGATCTCCTGGTACCGCCCGAGCGCCGAGCGCAGCAGCCGCTCCGCCCGCGCCATGTCGTCCGTCACCAGCGCCAGACAGCCCGTGCGGTGCTCGGCGTACGCCACCGCCGTGCCGTCCTCGGCCCGCTCCGCCTGCTCCCGGCACTCGCGCAGCGCCGCCAGCGCCGGCACGGTGTCGCCCTGCAGGATCGCCACATAGCCGAGCACCCACAGCGCCTTCAGCCGCGACCGCTCGTACCCCGACTCCAGTTCCAGGCTGCGCTCCAGCCAGCGCCGCCCCTCCGACAGCCGCCCGCAGCCCGCCCAGCAGAACCACAGCGAGCCCGCCAGGTACTGGCCCAGATGCGCCTCCTCCGGCTCGGTCAGGCAGAACTCCAGGGCGCCGCGCAGATTCGGCAGCTCCGCCTCGACCCGCGCGGCCACCTCCCGCTGCCGCGGCGAGAACCAGTCCAGCTCGCACATCGTGGCCAGGCCCAGGCACCAGTCGCGGTGCCGCCGCCGCAGCCGGGCCGTGTCCCCGGTGGCCTCCAGCCAGTCGGCGCCGTAGGCCCGTACGGTGTCCAGCATCCGGTAGCGGGGACCCGTCGCCGTCTCCTCCCGGGTCACCAGCGACTGGGCGAGCAGTTCCGACAGGACGTCCAGGACGTCCTCGGCGGGCAGCCCGTCCCCGCTGCACACGTACTCCGCCGCGTCCAGGTCGAAGGTCCCCGCGAACACCGACAGCCGCGCCCACAGCAGCCGTTCGGCCGGAGTGCACAGCTCATGGCTCCAGCCGATCGCCGTGCGCAGCGTCCGGTGCCGCGGCAGGGCGTCCCGGCCGCCGCCGGTCAGCAGCCGGAACCGGTCGTCGAGACGCTCGAGCAACTGGGCCGGGGACAGCGCCCGCAGCCGCCCCGCGGCCAGTTCCACCGCCAGCGGGATCCCCTCAAGGCGCAGGCACAGCTCCCGCACCGCGGGGCGGTCCGCCACCTCGACACCGTGCTGCCGGGCCCGGTCGGCGAACAGCTCCACCGCCTCGTCCGTGCCGAGCGGGGCCAGCGGGAACAGCCGCTCGCCCGCCAGTCCCAGCGGCCGCCGCCCCACGGCCAGCACCCGCAGCTCCGGAAGCCTGCGCAGCAGCCCCGCCACCAGCTCGGCGCAGGCCTCCACCAGATGCTCGAACCCGTCCAGCACCAGCAGGAAGGGGCGGCCCGCGAGATGGCCGAGCAGCGACTCGCGCAGCGGCCGGGTGGTGTGGTCGGTCAGGCCCAGCGCCTCCGCCACCGCGTACTCGACGAACAGCGGGTCCTGAACCGGCGCCAGCTCGACCCGCGACACCCCGTCCCCGGCCGCTGACCGCGCCGCCGCCCGGAGCGCGAGCCGGGACTTGCCCACCCCGCCGGCGCCGGTCACCGTCACCAGCCGGGCCGACGCCATCGCCTCGGCCAGCCCGTCGAGTTCGGCCGAGCGCCCGACGAAGGCGGTGAGTTCAAGGGGCGGATCGCCGTCCGCGCAGGGGCCGGGGCGCTGAGGACCTCGCATGGGACACGGAGCGTACTGAACCGTGTTCATTCCGTACAATCGCTTCCCGCGGCTCCGCCCGCCGCCGACGGTAATCCGGTACGGAGCCCCACCACCGGCGCGATAGGCTCGGTGCACTGCTTTTCTCATGGTTCCGATGTTCAGAGCACGTATCAGGGAGCGGGTGCGCACAGTGTCCGGTGGAGAGGTGGCCGGGATCCTGGTGGCCGTCTTCTGGGCGATCCTGGTCTCCTTCCTCGCCGTCGCACTGGTGAGGGTGGCCCAGACGCTCAAGGCGACCACCAAGCTCGTGGCGGATGTGACCGACCAGGCCGTCCCGCTGCTCGCGGACGCCTCCGCGGCCGTGCGCTCCGCGCAGACCCAGATCGACCGGGTCGACGCGATCGCCTCCGACGTCCAGGAAGTCACGTCGAACGCCTCCGCGCTCTCCACCACCGTCGCCTCCACCTTCGGCGGCCCGCTGGTCAAGGTCGCGGCCTTCGGCTACGGCGTGCGCCGGGCCCTCGGCGGCCGCCGCGAGGACGCGCCCGCGAAGCCGCCCCGGCGTACGGTGATCGTGGGCCGCACGGTTCCCGCCGCACGACGCAAGCGGAAGAAGGACTGAGACCCAGCGATGTTCCGCCGTACGTTCTGGTTCACCTCGGGCGTCGCCGCCGGAGTGTGGGCCACCACCAAGGTCAACCGCAAGCTGAGGCAGCTGACTCCGGAGAGCCTCGCCGCCACCGCGGCCAACAAGGCCCTGGAGACCGGCCGGAGACTGAAGGACGGCGCGGTCGGCTTCGCGCTCGACGTCCGCCACAACATGGCCCAGCGGGAGGCCGAACTGGGGGAGGCGCTGGGCATCGACGCCGACCCCGAACTCCCCGCGCCCGGGCGGTACACCGCCCTGGAGAACAACCGCAGCAACCCGAAGTACATCGAGAACACGACGTACTCGTACAACCGGAATGAGGACCACTGATGGAGTCGGCCGAGATTCGCCGCCGCTGGCTGAGCTTCTTCGAGGAGCGCGGGCACACCGTCGTCCCTTCGGCGTCGCTCATCGCGGACGACCCGACTCTGCTCCTCGTCCCCGCCGGCATGGTGCCCTTCAAGCCCTACTTCCTGGGTGAGGTCAAGCCCCCCTTCGCGCGCGCCACCAGCGTGCAGAAGTGCGTGCGCACGCCCGACATCGAAGAGGTCGGCAAGACCACCCGGCACGGCACGTTCTTCCAGATGTGCGGCAACTTCTCCTTCGGCGACTACTTCAAGGAAGGTGCCATCAAGCACGCCTGGGAGCTGCTCACCTCGCCCCAGGACAAGGGCGGTTACGGCCTCGACCCCGAGCGCCTGTGGATCACCGTCTACAAGGACGACGACGAGGCCGAGCGCATCTGGCACGAGGTCGTCGGTGTGCCCAAGGAGCGCATCCAGCGCCTGGGCATGAAGGACAACTACTGGTCCATGGGTGTCCCCGGCCCCTGCGGCCCCTGCTCCGAGATCAACTACGACCGCGGCCCCGAGTTCGGCGTCGAGGGCGGCCCCGCCGTCAACGACGAGCGGTACGTGGAGATCTGGAACCTCGTCTTCATGCAGTACGAGCGCGGCGAGGGCACCGGCAAGGACAACTTCGAGATCCTCGGCGAACTGCCGAGCAAGAACATCGACACCGGCCTCGGCCTCGAGCGGCTCGCCATGATTCTGCAGGGCGTGCAGAACATGTACGAGATCGACACCTCCATGGCCGTCATCGACAAGGCCACCGAGCTGACCGGCGTGGCCTACGGCGACGCCCACGGCTCGGACGTCTCCCTGCGCGTCGTCACCGACCACATGCGCACCGCCACCATGCTCATCGGCGACGGCGTCACCCCGGGCAACGAGGGCCGCGGCTACGTGCTGCGCCGCATCATGCGCCGCGCCATCCGCAACATGCGCCTGCTCGGCGCCACCGGCCCGGTCGTCAAGGACCTGATCGACGTCGTCATCGGCATGATGGGCCAGCAGTACCCGGAGCTGGTCACCGACCGCGAGCGCATCGAGAAGGTCGCCCTCGCCGAGGAGAACGCCTTCCTGAAGACGCTGAAGGCCGGCACCAACATCCTCGACACCGCCGTCACCGAGACCAAGCAGTCCGGCGGCACCGTCCTCTCCGGCGACAAGGCGTTCCTGCTCCACGACACCTGGGGCTTCCCGATCGACCTCACCCTGGAGATGGCCGCCGAGCAGGGCCTCTCGGTGGACGAGGACGGCTTCCGCCGCCTGATGAAGGAGCAGCGGGAGCGCGCCAAGGCCGACGCCCAGGCCAAGAAGACCGGCCACGCCGACATGGGCGCCTACCGTGAGATCGCCGACTCCGCCGGTGCCACCGACTTCATCGGCTACACCGACACCGAGGGCGAGACCACGATCGTCGGCATCCTGGTGGACGGCGTCTCCTCGCCGGCCGCCACCGAGGGCGACGAGGTCGAGGTCGTCCTCGACCGCACACCGTTCTACGCCGAGGGCGGCGGCCAGATCGGCGACACCGGCCGGATCAAGGTCGACTCCGGTGCGGTGATCGAGGTCCGCGACTGCCAGAAGCCGGTCCCGGGCGTCTACGTCCACAAGGGCGTCGTCCAGGTCGGCGAGGTGACCGTCGGTGCCAAGGCCCACGCCTCGATCGACTCGCGGCGCCGCAAGGCCATCGCCCGCGCCCACTCGGCCACGCACCTGACCCACCAGGCGCTGCGCGACGCCCTCGGCCCGACGGCCGCCCAGGCCGGTTCCGAGAACCAGCCCGGCCGCTTCCGCTTCGACTTCGGCTCCCCGGCCGCCGTACCCACGGCCGTCATGACCGACGTCGAGCAGAAGATCAACGAGGTGCTCGCCCGCGACCTCGACGTGCACGCCGAGGTCATGGGCATCGACGACGCCAAGAAGCAGGGCGCCATCGCCGAGTTCGGCGAGAAGTACGGCGAGCGCGTCCGTGTCGTGACCATCGGCGACTTCTCCAAGGAGCTGTGCGGCGGCACGCACGTGCACAACACCGCCCAGCTCGGTCTGGTCAAGCTGCTCGGCGAGTCGTCGATCGGCTCGGGTGTGCGGCGTATCGAGGCCCTGGTCGGCGTCGACGCCTACAACTTCCTCGCCCGTGAGCACACGGTCGTCGCCCAGCTCCAGGAACTGGTCAAGGGCCGCCCGGAGGAGCTTCCGGAGAAGATCTCCGCCATGCTCGGCAAGCTGAAGGACGCCGAGAAGGAGATCGAGAAGTTCCGCGCCGAGAAGGTGCTGCAGGCCGCCGCCGGTCTCGCCGAGTCCGCCAAGGACGTCCGGGGCGTCGCGCTCGTCACCGGCCAGGTCCCGGACGGCACGAGCTCCGACGACCTGCGCAAGCTGGTCCTCGACGTGCGCGGCCGCATCCAGGGCGGCCGGCCCGCCGTGGTCGCCCTGTTCACCGTCGGCAACGGCAAGCCGCTGACCGTCATCGCCACCAACGAGGCCGCCCGCGAGCGCGGTCTCAAGGCCGGTGACCTGGTCCGTACCGCCGCCAAGACGCTCGGCGGCGGCGGTGGCGGCAAGCCGGACGTCGCCCAGGGCGGCGGCCAGAACCCGGCCGCGATCGGCGAGGCCGTCGACGCCGTCGAGCGGCTCGTCGCCGAGACCGCGAAGTAGGGAAGCGGCCGGACATGCGCAGAGGACGCCGACTCGCGATCGACGTCGGGGACGCCCGGATCGGGGTCGCCTCGTGCGACCCCGACGGGATCCTCGCCACCCCGGTGGAGACCGTCCCGGGCCGGGACGTCCCCGCCGCCCACCGCCGGCTGCGGCTGCTGGTGGAGGAGTACGAGCCGATCGAGGTCGTCGTCGGACTCCCTCGCTCCCTCAAGGGGGGTGAGGGTCCGGCCGCCGCCAAGGTCCGCGCCTTCGTCCAGGAGCTGGCCAAGGGCATCGCACCGGTGCCGGTCCGCCTGGTGGACGAGCGGATGACGACCGTGACGGCCAGTCAGGGACTGCGCGCCTCGGGGGTGAAATCCAAGAAGGGCCGCTCCGTGATCGACCAGGCCGCCGCCGTCATCATTCTGCAGCAGGCCCTGGAATCCGAACGGGTGTCAGGCAAAGCACCCGGCGAGGGCGTCGAAGTGGTCATCTGATCGCGATACGGTAACGTTCCGCGCGATGCGACGGTGTTCGAACAGCCGCCGCACAGCAAGAGGCGGAACGGGATCCGGCCCCGGCCGCACGACCGTCCGCCTCGCGGCTCTAGGGGATCGATGACTGAGTATGGCCGGAGCCCTGGCTCCGAACCGTGGCATCCGGAGGACCCGTTGTACGGGGACGGCGGATGGAGAGGGCAGCAGACCCACGCGGGTCAGCAGTCCCTCTACGACGGCCAGGCGCAGCAGCAGTACCCGCAGCAGCCGCAGCAAGGTGACTGGACCCAGGGCGGGCAGCCCGGGAACGACCAGCAGCAGTACCCGTACTACCCCGAGCAGGGCCGGCAGCAGTACGGCCACCAGTACCCCGGCCAGGATCAGCAGTACGCCGCGCACGTCCAGCAGCAGTACCAGCACCAGGACGCCTGGAACACGAGCGGCGCCCAGGGCCAGGTGCCGTACCCGCCCGATCCCGGCGACCCGTACGGCCAGCAGCCCGCCGCCTACGCGGCGCAGCAGCACGACTTCTACCGCACCGAGGACGCCTACCCGCCGCCCGAGCCGCCCGGCCGCCGGCGTCCCGAACCGGAACCGGAACCCGCGGCCGACGAGGAGGAGCACGCCTTCTTCTCGGGCGAGGAGGACGGGGACGACGCCGAGCACGAACTGCAGAGCAGGCGTGAGCGCCGGGGCAAGGGCAAGAAACCCGTCAAGGGCAAGAAGCGGCGCAACGGCTGCGCCTGCCTGGTCGTCTGCCTGGTGTTCGGCGGCGGCCTCGGCGGAGCCGGCTATTTCGGCTGGAAGTTCTACCAAAATCGTTTCGCCCCGGCTCCCGACTACGCGGGCGAGGGGACCAGCGAGAGCGTGACCGTCGAGATCCCCAAGGGGGCCGGCGGTTGGGAGATCGGGCGGCGGCTCAAGGAAGCGGGCGTGGTCAAGAGCGCCGATGCTTTCGTCAGCGCCCAGGGGCAGAATCCCAAGGGGGACACCATTCAGGCCGGCGCGTATCTCCTGAAGAAGGAGATGTCCGCCGCCAGTGCCGTGCAGCTGATGCTGGACCCGAGGAGCCAGAGCAACGTGCTCGTCAAGCCGGGCGAGCGCAACGCGCAGGTGTACCAGGCCATCGACAAACAGCTCGGTGTCTCCGCCGGCACCACGAAGAAGGTCGCCAGGGCGGAGTACAAGAGCCTCGGCCTGCCGAGCTGGGCGCAGAACGGCGTCTCCATCCAGGACCCGCTGGAGGGCTTCCTGTGGCCGGCCACGTATCCGGCCGCGAAGGGCATGAAGCCCGAGGCGGTCCTGAAGCAGATGGTCGCCCAGTCCAAGCAGAAGTACGCCCCGTACAACCTGCCCGCCAAGGCGAAGGCCCTGGGCCTGAAGAACGCGTTCGAGCTGCTCACGGTGGCGAGCCTGGTCCAGGCCGAGGGCAAGACGCACGACGACTTCCGCAAGATGGCGGAAGTGATCTACAACCGTCTCAAGCCCACCAACACCGAGACCAACCAGTTGCTGCAGTTCGACTCGACCTACAACTACCTCAAGGGCACGAGCAACATCCATATCTCCGAGAAGGAGATCAACAGCAACCGGAGTCCCTACAACACCTACACCAACAAGGGACTTCCGCCCGGTCCTATCGGCAATCCCGGCGAGGACGCGCTGCGGGCGACGCTCAATCCGACGCACGACGGCTGGATGTACTTCGTGGCGACCGACGGTGTGGACAACACCGAATTCGCCCGGACCAACGAGGAATTCGAAAAGCTCAAGGACAAGTTCAATGCCTCCTCGGGCAACTGACGCCCGCCGGGCCGCCGTGCTCGGTTCGCCCATCGCCCACTCGCTCTCCCCGGTGCTGCACCGGGCGGCCTACGACGCCCTCGGGCTCGACGGCTGGTCGTACGACCGGTTCGAGATCGACGAGGCCGCCCTGCCCGGCTTCCTCGACGGGCTCGGACCGGAGTGGGCGGGGCTGTCGCTGACCATGCCGCTCAAGCGGGCGGTCATCCCGCTGGTGGACGAGATCAGCGACACGGCGGCCTCCGTCGACGCGGTCAACACCGTGGTCCTCACCGAGGACGGCCGCCGGGTGGGTGACAACACCGACATCCCGGGCATGGTGGCCGCGCTGCGCGAGCACGGCATCGAGGAGGTCGGGTCGGCGGCGATCCTCGGCGCCGGCGCCACCGCGTCGTCCGCGCTCGCCGCGCTGTCCCGGATCTGCTCCGGCGAGGTGGTCGCCTACGTGCGCAGCGAGGCCCGCGCCGCCGAGATGCGGCAGTGGGGCGAACGGCTCGAGGTGGACGTCCGCACGGCGGACTGGGCCGACGCCGAGCAGGCGCTGCGCGCCCCGCTGGTGATCGCCACCACCCCGGCCGGTACCACCGACGCCCTCGCCGCCGCCGTGCCCGAGCGTCCCACCACCCTGTTCGACGTGCTCTACGACCCCTGGCCGACCGAGCTGGCGGCCCGCTGGTCCATGTTCGGCGGAGCGGTGGTCGGCGGCCTCGACCTGCTCGTCCACCAGGCCGTCCTGCAGGTCGAGCGGATGACCGGCCGCTCCCCGGCGCCCCTGGAGGCCATGCGGCACGCCGGGGAGAAGGCGCTCGCCGGGCGCTGACCGCCCGGTATCGCGTCCACATCGCGTCCGCCTGCTGGACCGGCCGCCGGATCAGCGCTCCGGACGTGGGAGGATCGGTGGTGGCGGGCCGGGGTCGCGCACCCGGTCGCGTCGTCGCCGTACGCGAGGACACGCGTACTCAGGGCAGTACCGGGCGCGAACACTGAGGAGCACCGTTGAGCAGGCTGCGTTGGCTGACCGCGGGGGAGTCCCACGGTCCCGCACTTGTCGCGACGCTGGAGGGGCTTCCCGCCGGCGTGCCGATCACCACGGAGATGGTGGCGGACCACCTGGCGCGGCGGCGGCTCGGCTATGGCCGCGGTGCGCGCATGAAGTTCGAGCGGGACGAGGTCACCTTCCTCGGCGGTGTCCGGCACGGCCTCACGCTCGGCTCGCCGGTCGCGATCATGGTGGGCAACACCGAGTGGCCCAAGTGGGAACAGGTCATGGCGGCCGACCCGGTCGACCCCGAGATCCTCGACGGGCTCGCGCGCAACGCGCCGCTGACCCGGCCCCGGCCCGGCCACGCCGACCTCGCCGGCATGCAGAAGTACGGCTTCGACGAGGCCCGCCCGATCCTGGAGCGCGCCTCCGCCCGCGAGACCGCCGCCCGCGTGGCGCTCGGCGCGGTGGCCCGGTCTTACCTGAAGGAGACGGCCGGCATCGAGATCGTCTCCCACGTGGTCGAACTGGCCTCCGCCAAGGCCCCGCACGGTGTCTACCCGACGCCGGCCGACGTCGGACGGCTGGACGCCGACCCGGTGCGCTGCCTGGACGCCGACGCCTCGAAGGCGATGGTCGCCGAGATCGACCAGGCCCACAAGGACGGCGACACCCTCGGCGGCGTGGTCGAGATCCTCGCCTACGGCGTGCCGGTCGGCCTGGGTTCGCACGTGCACTGGGACCGCAAGCTGGACGCGCGCCTCGCCGGCGCGCTCATGGGCATCCAGGCGATCAAGGGCGTCGAGATCGGCGACGGTTTCGAGCTCGCGCGCGTGCCGGGTTCGAAGGCGCACGACGAGATCGTGCGGACCGACGAGGGCATCCGGCGCGTGTCCGGCCGCTCCGGCGGTACCGAAGGCGGTCTGACCACCGGTGAGCTGCTGCGGGTACGGGCCGCGATGAAGCCGATCGCGACCGTGCCGCGCGCCCTGCAGACGGTGGACGTGGCAACCGGCGAGGCCGCCCAGGCGCACCACCAGCGCTCCGACGTCTCCGCCGTGCCGGCCGCGGGCATCGTCGCCGAGGCGATGGTCGCCCTCGTCCTCGCGGACGCGGTGGCGGAGAAGTTCGGCGGCGACTCGG
Organism: Streptomyces sp. NPDC041129; assembly: GCF_055592265.1. Classification (NCBI taxonomy): domain Bacteria; kingdom Bacillati; phylum Actinomycetota; class Actinomycetes; order Kitasatosporales; family Streptomycetaceae; genus Streptomyces; species Streptomyces sp. NPDC041129. The sequence goes on from NZ_JBVIYV010000006.1 coordinate 352,976, forward strand.
TGGCCGAGACCAGCCGCAACGTCCGGTCGTACCTCGACAACCTGCGGATCCGGTGAGCGCGGTGCCTGCCGTCGTGCTCGTCGGTCCGATGGGCGTGGGCAAGTCCACCGTGGGCCGGCTGCTGGCCGAGCGGCTCGGAACCGGGTTCCGGGACACCGACGAGGACATCGTGGCGGCCGAGGGCCGGACCATCGCCGACATCTTCGTGGAGGAGGGCGAGCCCGCCTTCCGTGCCATCGAGAAGCGGGCGGTGCACCAGGCCGTCGCCGGGCACGAGGGCGTCCTCGCGCTCGGCGGCGGAGCCGTCCTCGACGCGGACACCCGGGCGCTGCTCGCCGGCCACCGGGTGGTCTACCTCTCCATGGACGTGGACGAGGCCGTGCGGCGCACCGGCCTCAACGTGGCCCGCCCGCTGCTCGCGGTCAACCCGCGCAAGCAGTGGCGCGAGCTGATGGAGGCGCGGCGGCACCTGTACGAGGAGATCGCCACCGCCGTCGTGGCGACGGACGGCCGTACTCCTGAAGAGGTCACCCAAGCAGCGCTGGACGCACTGGAGTTGAAAGAAGCATGAGCGAGTCAGTCACCCGGATCCAGGTCGCCGGCAGCGCGGGCACCGACCCCTACGAGGTGCTGATCGGCCGGCAACTCCTGGGCGAGCTGGCCGGGCTGATCGGCACGAAGGCCAAGCGGGTGGCGGTGATCCACCCGGAGGCGCTGGCGGAGACCGGCGACGCGCTCCGCGCCGACCTGGCCGAGCAGGGCTTCGAGGCCGTCGCCGTCCAGGTGCCCAACGCCGAGGAGGCCAAGACGGCCGAGGTCGCCGCCTACTGCTGGAAGGCGCTCGGCCAGTCCGGCTTCACCCGCACCGACGTCATCGTCGGTGTCGGCGGCGGCGCGACCACGGACCTCGCCGGGTTCGTGGCCGCGACCTGGCTGCGCGGGGTGCGCTGGATCGCGATCCCGACCACCGTGCTCGCCATGGTGGACGCGGCGGTCGGCGGCAAGACCGGTATCAACACCGCCGAGGGCAAGAACCTGGTGGGCGCCTTCCACCCGCCGGCCGGGGTGCTCTGCGACCTCGCCGCGCTGGACTCCCTCCCGGTCAACGACTACGTGTCCGGGCTCGCCGAGGTCATCAAGGCCGGCTTCATCGCCGACCCGGTGATCCTGGACCTCATCGAGTCCGACCCCGAGGCCGCCCGGACCCCGGCGGGACCGCACACGGCCGAGCTGATCGAGCGTTCCATCCGGGTGAAGGCCGAGGTGGTCTCCTCCGACCTGAAGGAGTCGGGTCTCAGGGAGGTCCTCAACTACGGCCACACCCTCGGCCACGCGATCGAGAAGAACGAGCGCTACAAGTGGCGGCACGGCGCCGCGGTCGCGGTCGGCATGCACTTCGCCGCCGAACTCGGCCGTCTGGCTGGCCGGTTGGACGACGCGACGGCGGACCGCCACCGGACCGTCCTCGAAGCGGTCGGCCTGCCGCTGCACTACCGCTACGACCAGTGGCCCAAGCTGCTGGAGACGATGAAGGTCGACAAGAAGTCCCGCGGTGACCTGCTGCGGTTCATCGTGCTCGACGGACTGGCCAGGCCGACCGTGCTGGAGGGCCCGGACCCGGCGGTCCTGCTCGCCGCCTACGGAGAAGTGGGCCAGTAAGTACCCCGCTGTACCACTTCGTTCGATTCCCTTTGCGGAACGGGCACTTCGGGCCGCCCCCGGTCGTTGCACCAAACGACGGCCGGGGCGGTACCGTTCGGTAGCGAGCGGGCTCCGTACCTGCCTGCCAGTGCCAGATGTGTGTACGAGACGGAGTGGCAACGGATGCAGCACGCAGTGGGGTCTCCGCTGCCACCGCCCCACGGACAGGGGCGGGAACCGCACGTCGGCTGGGCGTCGGCCGCGCACCACCCGGGAGCCCCGCAGGGTCCCGCACCCGTGCCTCCGCCGCCACCCGGCTACCCGGGAACCGGAGTGGGATCCGTACCCCCGTCCGGGCCCGTGCCGCCCTCCGGCCCGATGCCTCCGTCCGCGCCGGTGCCCCCGTCCGGCCCGGTGCCGCCGCCGCACGCGCAGCCTCCCGCCCCGCGGCACGCTCCCGCGCCGCCGCCCCCGGAGGCCACCGGTCATCTGCCGCTGCCGCCCGGCGGCCTCGTCGGTGTGCCCGCCGCGCCGCCGGCCTCCGCCCCCGCGCCCGATCCGGCGGCGACCACCCTGGCCGTCCTGCTGATCGGCCCGGCGGGCGCCGGCAAGACCAGCGTCGCCAAGTACTGGGCGGACCACCGGCGGGTGCCCACGGCCCACATCAGCCTGGACGACGTGCGCGAATGGGTCCGCTCGGGCTTCGCCGACCCCCAGTCGGGCTGGAACGACCACTCCGAGGCCCAGTACCGCCTGGCCCGCCGGACCTGCGGCTTCGCCGCCCGGAACTTCCTGGCCAACGGAATCTCCTGCATCCTCGACGACGCCGTCTTCCCGGACCGGCCGGTCGTGGGTCTCGGCGGCTGGAAGCGCCATGTCGGACCCGGCCTGCTCCCGGTCGTCCTGCTCCCGGGCCTGGACATCGTCCTGGAGCGCAACGCCGAACGCTCCGGCAACCGCCGCCTCACCGACGAGGAGGTGGCCAGGATCCACGGCCGCATGGCGGGCTGGTACGGCTCGGGCCTGCCGATCATCGACAACTCTCAGCTCGACGTCCCCGGCACGGCCCGGCTGCTGGACGAGGTCCTCGCCAGGGCGATGGCCAGCCCGCCGAGCTGGTGACCGGCGGCGTCGTCCCCTCGGGGCCCCACTCGGCCCCACCCAACCGGCACGATTCGCCCGGAACTCCTACGCTCATCTCATGTCAGAGGTGCACGCGACCCGCCGATCCCGCCTGAGGGAGCGCTGCTCCGCGGCCGGCGCCCCCGCCGCCCTGGTCAGCCGCCCCGCCAATGTGCGCTACCTGGCGGGCGCCGCGCCCCAGGGCGCCGTCCTGCTGCTCGGCGGGCAGGAGGATCTCCTGGTGTGCGCCGCACCCCCGGAGGACCGACCCGCCGACGGGCGGCCGGACGAGGACGTACGACTGCACGTCCTCTCCTCGCCCGGGGGCGACGCGGCGGTCGCCGCGGCCGGCCTCGCCGACGCCCAGGGCTGCGACGCCCTGGCCGTGGAGGAGCACGACCTCACCGTCACCCGGTACCGGGCCCTCTCCTCCGTCGCCCCCCGGCTGCGCCTGGCCGGTCTCGGCGGAGCCGTCGAGCAGCTCCGGGTCGTCAAGGACGAGGAGGAGATCTCCTGCCTCCGCATCGGCGCCGAGATCGCCGACCAGGCCCTCGGGGAACTCCTGGAGTCCATCCTGGTCGGCCGCACCGAGCGGCACCTCGCCCTGGAGCTGGAGCGGCGGCTGGTCGACCACGGTGCCGACGGGCCGGCCTTCCCCACCTCCGTCGCCACCGGGCCCAACTCGGGCCGGCGCGGCCACCGGCCCACCGACCGGCGGGTGGAGGAGGGCGACTTCCTCTCGGTCTGCCTGGGCGCCACCTACCGGGGGTACCGCTGCGAGATCGGGCGCACGTTCGTCATCGGCACCTCGCCCGCCGACTGGCAGATCGAGCTCTACGACCTGGTCTTCTCCGCCCAGCGGGCCGGGCGTGAGTCCCTGATGCCGGGTGCGGCGTATCGTGAGGTGGACCGCGCGGCCCGGCAGGTGCTGGACTCCGCGGGCTATGCGGAGGCACTGCCACCGCTGACCGGACACGGCGTCGGACTCGAAATCGACGAGGACCCGCAGCTGGCCCCCGCCGCCATGGGTAAACTGGACGCTTGCGTGCCGGTCACCGTCGAACCGGGGGTCCACCTCCCGGGCCGGGGCGGTGTCCGGATCGATGACACGCTCGTCGTACGCCCAGAGGCGGACGGCGGACCCGAGCTACTCACCATCACGACCAAGGAGCTGCTCGCACTCTGAGCGACGGGTGCGCGCCCCGGGGTCGTACGTCAGTCCAGGAGATTCCGCAACCGTGGCTTCCACGAACGACCTCAAGAACGGCCTGGTGCTCAAGCTCGAAGGCGGCCAGCTCTGGTCCGTCGTCGAGTTCCAGCACGTCAAGCCCGGCAAGGGCCCGGCATTCGTGCGCACCAAGCTCAAGAACGTGCTCTCCGGCAAGGTCGTCGACAAGACCTTCAACGCCGGTGTCAAGGTCGAGACGGCCACTGTCGACAAGCGCGACATGCAGTTCTCGTACATGGACGGCGAGTACTTCGTCTTCATGGACATGGAGACCTACGACCAGCTGATGGTCGACCGCAAGGCCGTCGGCGACGCCGCCAACTTCCTGATCGAGGGCTTCACCGCCACCGTCGCCCAGCACGAGGGCGAGGTGCTCTTCGTCGAGCTGCCGGCCGCCGTCGAGCTGGTCGTGCAGGAGACCGAGCCGGGCGTCCAGGGCGACCGCTCCACCGGTGGCACCAAGCCCGCCACCCTGGAGACCGGCCACCAGATCCAGGTCCCGCTCTTCATCACCACCGGTGAGAAGATCAAGGTCGACACCCGCACCAGCGACTACCTCGGCCGGGTGAACAGCTAACCGTGGCCGCCCGCAACACGGCCCGCAAGCGCGCCTTCCAGATCCTCTTCGAGGGCGACCAGCGCGGCGCCGACGTCCTGACGGTCCTCGCCGACTGGATCCGGCTCTCCCGGTCCGACACCCGGCAGCCGCCGGTGAGCGAATACACGATGCAGCTCGTCGAGGGCTACGCCGAGCACGCGAAGCGGATCGACGAGCTGATCGCGCAGTACGCGGTGGACTGGACGCTCGACCGGATGCCGGTCGTGGACCGGAACATCCTGCGCCTGGGAGCCTACGAGCTGATCTGGGTCGAGGAGACCCCGGACGCCGTCGTCCTGGACGAGATGGTGCAGCTGGCGAAGGAGTTCTCCACGGACGAGTCCCCCTCGTTCGTCAACGGCCTCCTGGGCCGGCTGAAGGAGCTCAAGCCGTCGCTGCGCCGGGACGAGGCGTAGACGGTACGACGAAACGCCACAGGGCCCGCGGTGAGCGATCGCCGCGGGCCCTGTGGCGTCCGTGTACCCGAATCGCCCAGGGGGGCTCCTGAGGGGTCTGAGGGGGCACACAAAGCCGCCGGGGTGGCCGGAACCGTAGAGTTCCGGCCACCCCGGCGGCACGTTTCTGCTGAGGCGCTGTGCGGCTCAGGCCTCTTCGTGGGTCGCCACGGCGCGGCGCGCGTCCGCGTCCAGGACGCCCCAGCTGATCAGCTGCTCGGTGAGGACCGAGGGGGACTGGTCGTAGATGACGGCAAGGGTGCGCAGGTCGTCCTGGCGGATCGAGAGCACCTTGCCGTTGTAGTCGCCCCGCTGGGACTGGATCGTCGCCGCGTAGCGCTGCAGCGGGCCCGCCTTCTCGGCCGGCACGGTGGCCAGCCGCTCCAGGTCCAGGACCAGCTTCGGCGGCGGCTCTGCGGCGCCGCCCGGCGTGGTGCCCGGCAGCAGCTCCTGCACGGGGACGCCATAGAAATCGGCCAGCTCGGCCAGGCGCTGGACGGTCACGGCACGGTCGCCGCGCTCGTAGGAACCGACCACCACGGCCTTCCAGCGACCCTGGGACTTCTCCTCGACACCGTGGAGGGAAAGGCCCTGCTGGGTGCGGATGGCCCGGAGCTTGGCCCCGAGCTGTTTGGCGTATTCGCTGGACATATAGCTCCCCGGCACTGTGTCGACGCGGTCGGCTGTGATTTCCGCCGCGCGGCTGGTAACTCACTGTGAGGTTACGCAGCGTGACTCTTGCGCGTCAAGCCGAACGGTCCACCCCGACTCTTCCGTTCCGGTGGCGGCCGGTTACGCCGTACGGGTGATCGAGGACTCCCGGGGACCTGCTACGGTGGATGGCGCAAATCCGACGTCCTTTAAGGTCCGTCCCGTGAGGCGGAGAAGGAGGTCCGTTTCGTATGGACACGCACGCCAGCCCCTCCGCGTCCGATGCGCGGCCCGTGCTCGAGGGCCCCGACATCGCACGCGTTCTGACCCGCATCGCCCACGAGATCGTCGAGCGCGCCAAGGGCGCCGACGACGTGGTGCTCCTGGGCATTCCGACCCGGGGCGTCTTCCTCGCCCAGCGGCTCGCCGCCAAGCTGGAGCAGGTCACCGACCGCAAGGTCCCCGTCGGCTCGCTCGACATCACCATGTACCGCGACGACCTGCGCATGCACCCGCCGCGTGCGCTGGCCCGCACCGAGATCCCCGGTGACGGCATCGACGGCAAGCTGGTCGTCCTCGTCGACGACGTGCTCTTCTCCGGCCGCACCATCCGCGCCGCCCTCGACGCCCTGAACGACATCGGGCGCCCCCGCGCGGTGCAGCTCGCGGTCCTGGTCGACCGCGGCCACCGTGAACTGCCGATCCGCGCCGACTACGTCGGCAAGAACCTCCCCACGTCGCTGCGGGAGACGGTCAAGGTGCAGCTCGCCGAGGAGGACGGCCGCGACACCGTGCTGCTCGGCGTGAAGCCGGCCGACCAGTAGCGAGTCCGGCGTACGGCCGCCCCGGCGCGCCCGTACACGCACCGGTCTGCCCCGAATCTCCCTCAATGAACTGCCTTACGGAGCCTGACAGATGCAGCGTCATCTCATCTCGGCCGCCGACCTCACCCGCGACGACGCCGTCCTGATCCTCGACACCGCCGAGGAGATGGCCCGGGTCGCCGACCGGCCGATCAAGAAACTGCCGACCCTGCGCGGCCGCACGATCGTCAACCTCTTCTTCGAGGACTCCACCCGCACCCGGATCTCCTTCGAGGCCGCCGAGAAGCGGCTGTCCGCCGACGTCATCAACTTCTCCGCCAAGGGGTCGTCGGTGTCCAAGGGCGAGTCCCTGAAGGACACCGCCCAGACCCTGGAGGCGATGGGCGTCGACGCCGTCGTCATCCGGCACGGCGCCTCCGGAGCCCCCTACCGCCTGGCCACCTCCGGCTGGATCGACGCCGCCGTGGTCAACGCCGGCGACGGCACCCACCAGCACCCCACCCAGGCCCTGCTGGACGCGTTCACCATGCGCCGCCGCCTGGTCGGCCGGGACGCCGGCCTCGGGCAGGACCTGAGCGGCAAGCGGATCACCATCGTCGGCGACGTCCTGCACAGCCGGGTCGCCCGCTCCAACGTCGACCTGCTGCACACCCTCGGCGCCGAGGTCACCCTGGTCGCCCCGCCCACCCTGGTGCCGGTCGGCATCGGGAACTGGCCCTGCGAGGTCTCGTACGACCTCGACAGCACGCTGGTGAAGTCCGACGCGGTGATGATGCTGCGGGTCCAGCGCGAGCGCATGAACGCCGCCTTCTTCCCCACCGAGCGCGAGTACTCGCGGCGCTACGGCCTCGACGCCGAGCGCATGGCGAAGATGCCCGAGCACGCCATCGTGATGCACCCCGGCCCGATGGTCCGCGGCATGGAGATCACCGCCGAGGTCGCCGACTCCGACCGCTGCACCGTCGTCGAGCAGGTCGCCAACGGCGTCTCCATCCGGATGGCCGTCCTGTACCTGCTGCTCGGCGGCAACGAGCCCGCCCTCACCAACGCCCGCACCACCGAGGAGAAGTAAGAACCATGAGCAAGATCCTGATCCGTGGTGCGAGGGTGCTCGGCGGCGAGCCGCAGGACGTGCTGATCGACGGCGAGACGATCGCCGCGGTGGGCCAGGACCTCGGCGCCGAGGGCGCGGAGGTCGTCGAGGCCGCCGGCAAGGTGCTGCTCCCCGGTCTGGTCGACCTGCACACCCATCTGCGCGAGCCGGGCCGCGAGGACTCCGAGACCGTGCTCACCGGTACCCGCGCGGCCGCGAGCGGCGGCTACACGGCCGTCTTCGCCATGGCCAACACCTTCCCGGTCGCCGACACCGCAGGCGTCGTCGAGCAGGTCTACCGGCTCGGCAAGGAGCACGGCTACTGCGACGTCCAGCCGATCGGCGCCGTCACCGTCGGCCTGGAGGGCCGGAAGCTCGCCGAGCTGGGCGCGATGCACGAGTCCGCCGCCGGTGTCACCGTCTTCTCCGACGACGGCAAGTGCGTGGACGACGCCGTGATCATGCGCCGCGCGCTGGAGTACGTGAAGGCCTTCGGCGGCGTCGTCGCCCAGCACGCGCAGGAGCCGCGCCTCACCGAGGGCGCCCAGATGAACGAGGGCGTCGTCTCCGCCGAACTGGGCCTGGGCGGCTGGCCGGCCGTCGCCGAGGAGTCGATCATCGCGCGGGACGTGCTGCTCGCCGAGCACGTGGGCTCCCGCGTGCACATCTGCCACCTGTCGACCGCCGGATCCGTGGAGATCGTCCGCTGGGCCAAGTCCCGCGGCATCGACGTCACCGCCGAGGTCACCCCGCACCACCTGCTCCTCACCGACGAGCTGGTGCGGTCGTACAACCCGGTCTACAAGGTCAACCCGCCGCTGCGCACCGAGCGGGACGTGCACGCCCTGCGCGAGGCGCTCGCCGACGGCACGATCGACATCGTCGCCACCGACCACGCCCCGCACCCGCACGAGGACAAGGACTGCGAGTGGGCCGCCGCCGCCATGGGCATGGTGGGCCTGGAGACCGCGCTGTCGGTGGTCCAGGAGACGATGGTCGACACGGGCCTGCTGGACTGGGCCGGCGTCGCCGACCGGATGTCCGTCAGGCCCGCGCAGATCGGACAGGCCACCGGACACGGCCGCCCCGTCTCGGCTGGTGAGCCCGCCAACCTCGCCCTCGTCGACACGGCATACCGTGGCCAGGTGGACCCCGCGGGCTTCGCCTCGCGCAGCCGCAACACCCCCTACGAGGGACGCGAGCTGCCGGGCCGTGTGACGCACACGTGGCTGCGGGGCAAGGCCACGCTCGTCGACGGGAAGCTCACGTGACACCTGCAATCCTGCTGGCCGAGGCGAAGAAGTCGGCCGAGGTCACCGACTGGGGCGCCCGCATCGGCTGGCTCGTCGGACTCGCCCTCTTCGTCGCGCTCGTCTACTGGCTGATGCGCGAGGGCTGGAAATGGCGCGGCACCCTCCAGGGGGATCTGCCCGCCCCGCCCAGCGCGCCGGACGCGACCGGCCCGGTGAGACTGAGCATGAGCGGCCGCTACCACGGCTCCACGACGGCCGGGCAGTGGCTGGACCGCATCGTGGCCCACGGCCTGGGCACCCGCAGCCGGGCCGAGCTCACCCTGACCGACGCGGGCCTGGAGGTCGAGCGCCCCGGAGCGAACGACTTCTTCGTCCCCACGGCCGCGCTGCGCGGCGCCCGGCTCGACAAGGGCATCGCCGGCAAGGTCCTCACCGAGGGCGGACTGCTGGTGGTGACGTGGGCGCTCGGCGACAAGCTGATCGACTCCGGCTTCCGCTCCGACCACGCGGCCGACCACACCGAGTGGGCCGACACCCTGAACAAGATGATCAACGACACGGAAGGCGCACGATGACGACCTCCACCAGGGGAGCCGCGAAGGTTCCCGCCGTTCTCGTCCTGGAGGACGGCCGCACCTTCCGCGGCCGCGCCTACGGGGCCGTGGGGGAGACCTTCGGCGAGGCCGTGTTCTCCACCGGCATGACCGGCTACCAGGAAACCCTCACCGACCCGTCCTACGACCGCCAGATCGTCGTCGCGACCGCCCCGCAGATCGGCAACACCGGCTGGAACGACGAGGACGACGAGTCCCGGCGCATCTGGGTCTCCGGGTACGTCGTGCGCGACCCCGCGCGCGTGCCGTCCAACTGGCGCGCCAAGCGGTCCCTGGACGACGAGCTGGTCGCGCAGGGCGTGGTCGGCATCTCCGGGATCGACACCCGCGCGCTCACCCGCCACCTGCGCGAGCGCGGCTCGATGCGCGCCGGCATCTTCTCCGGCGAGGCCGTCGGTGCCGAGGCCGAGCTGGTCGAGCGGGTGCAGGCGCAGCCGCACATGAAGGGCGCGAGCCTCTACGAGGAGGTCGCCACCAAGGAGGCGTACGTCGTCCCGGCGGTCGGCGAGAAGCGCTTCACCGTCGCCGCCATCGACCTCGGCATCAAGGGCATGACCCCGCACCGCATGGCCGAGCGCGGCATCGAGGTGCATGTGCTGCCCGCCACGGCCACGCCCGACGAGGTCTACGCCGTGGCGCCCGACGGTGTCTTCTTCTCCAACGGCCCCGGCGACCCGGCCACCGCCGACGGTCCGGTCGCGCTGATGTCCGCCGTCCTGGAGCGCCGGACGCCGCTGTTCGGCATCTGCTTCGGCAACCAGATCCTCGGCCGCGCCCTCGGCTTCGGCACCTACAAGCTGAAGTACGGCCACCGGGGCATCAACCAGCCGGTCCAGGACCGTACGACCGGCAAGGTCGAGGTCACCGCGCACAACCACGGCTTCGCCGTGGACGCCCCGCTCGACAAGGTCAGCGACACCAGGTTCGGCCGCGCCGAGGTCTCGCACGTCTGCCTGAACGACGACGTGGTGGAGGGGCTGCAGCTGCTCGACCAGCCGGCCTTCTCCGTCCAGTACCACCCCGAAGCGGCTGCCGGCCCGCACGACGCCGCCTACCTCTTCGACCGCTTCGTATCCCTGATGGAGGGCCAGCGTGCCTAAGCGCACCGATATCCAGTCCGTCCTGGTCATCGGCTCCGGCCCGATCGTCATCGGCCAGGCCGCCGAGTTCGACTACTCCGGCACCCAGGCGTGCCGGGTGCTCAAGGCCGAGGGCCTGCGCGTGGTCCTCGTCAACTCCAACCCGGCGACGATCATGACCGACCCGGAGATCGCCGACGCCACCTACGTCGAGCCGATCACCCCCGAGTTCGTCGAGAAGATCATCGCCAAGGAGCGCCCGGACACGCTCCTGCCCACCCTGGGCGGCCAGACGGCCCTCAACACCGCCATCGCGCTGCACGAGAACGGCGTCCTGGAGAAGTACGGCGTCGAGCTGATCGGCGCCAAGCCCGAGGCCATCCACAAGGGCGAGGACCGCGACCAGTTCAAGGCGGTCGTGGAGGAGGTCCGCCGCAAGATCGGCCACGGCGAGTCCGCCCGCTCGGTGATCTGCCACACCATGGACGACGTTCTCAAGGGCGTCGAGACGCTCGGCGGCTACCCCGTGGTCGTCCGCCCCTCGTTCACCATGGGCGGCGCCGGCTCCGGCTTCGCGCACGACGAGGAGGAGCTGCGCCGCATCGCCGGCCAGGGCCTCACGCTCTCCCCGACCACCGAGGTGCTCCTGGAGGAGTCCATCCTCGGCTGGAAGGAGTACGAGCTGGAGCTGATGCGCGACAAGCACGACAACGTCGTGGTCGTCTGCTCCATCGAGAACTTCGACCCGATGGGCGTGCACACCGGTGACTCCATCACGGTCGCGCCCTCGATGACGCTGACCGACCGCGAGTACCAGATCCTGCGCGACATCGGCATCGCCGTCATCCGCGAGGTGGGCGTCGACACCGGCGGCTGCAACATCCAGTTCGCGGTGAACCCCGACGACGGCCGGATCATCGTCATCGAGATGAACCCGCGCGTGTCGCGTTCCTCGGCGCTCGCCTCCAAGGCGACCGGCTTCCCCATCGCCAAGATCGCCGCCAAGCTGGCCGTCGGCTACACGCTCGACGAGATCCCGAACGACATCACCCAGGAGACCCCGGCCTCCTTCGAGCCCACGCTCGACTACGTGGTCGTCAAGGCCCCGCGGTTCGCCTTCGAGAAGTTCCCGCAGGCCGACTCCACGCTGACCACCACCATGAAGTCGGTCGGCGAGGCCATGGCCATCGGCCGCAACTTCCCCGAGGCCTTCCAGAAGGCGCTGCGCTCGCTGGAGAAGAAGGGCAGCCAGTTCGCCTTCATCGGTGAGCCCGGCGACAAGGAGGCGCTGCTCCGCGAGGCCGTGCGCCCCACCGACGGCCGGATCAACACCGTCATGCAGGCCATCCGCGCGGGCGCCACCCCCGACGAGGTCTTCGAGTACACGAAGATCGACCCCTGGTTCGTGGACCAGCTCTTCCTGATCAAGGAGATCGCGGACGAGCTGGCCGAGGCGCCCGAGCTGACCGGTGACCTGCTCGCCGAGGCCAAGCGCCACGGCTTCTCCGACCAGCAGATCGCCGACATCCGCGGCCTGCGCGAGGACGTCGTGCGCGAGGTCCGGCACGCCCTCGGCGTCCGCCCGGTCTACAAGACGGTCGACACCTGCGCCGCCGAGTTCGCCGCGCGCACGCCGTACTTCTACTCCTCCTACGACGAGGAGTCCGAGGTCGCGACCCGCGAGAAGCCCGCGGTGATCATCCTGGGCTCCGGCCCGAACCGCATCGGCCAGGGCATCGAGTTCGACTACTCCTGCGTCCACGCCTCCTTCGCGCTGTCCGACGCCGGGTACGAGACCGTGATGGTCAACTGCAACCCGGAGACGGTCTCCACCGACTACGACACCTCCGACCGGCTGTACTTCGAGCCGCTGACGCTGGAGGACGTGCTGGAGATCGTCCACGCGGAGCAGCAGGCCGGTCCGGTGGCGGGCGTGATCGTGCAGCTCGGCGGCCAGACCCCGCTCGGCCTGTCGCAGGCCCTGAAGGACAACGGCGTGCCGATCGTGGGCACCTCGCCGGAGGCGATCCACGCCGCCGAGGACCGCGGCGCCTTCGGCCGGGTCCTCGCGGAGGCCGGCCTGCCCGCGCCGAAGCACGGCACGGCCACCACCTTCGACGAGGCCAAGGCCATCGCCGACGAGATCGGCTACCCGGTCCTGGTCCGCCCCTCGTACGTCCTCGGCGGGCGCGGCATGGAGATCGTCTACGACGAGAGCCGCCTGGCCTCCTACATCGCCGAGTCGACCGAGATCAGCCCCTCCCGTCCGGTCCTCGTCGACCGCTTCCTGGACGACGCCATCGAGATCGACGTCGACGCGCTCTACGACGGCGAGGAGCTGTACCTCGGCGGCGTGATGGAGCACATCGAGGAGGCCGGCATCCACTCCGGCGACTCGGCGTGCGCCCTGCCCCCGATCACCCTCGGCGGCTTCGACATCAAGCGCCTGCGCGCCTCCACCGAGGCGATCGCCAAGGGCGTCGGCGTGCGCGGCCTGATCAACATCCAGTTCGCGATGGCGGGTGACATCCTCTACGTCCTGGAGGCCAACCCGCGCGCCTCCCGCACGGTCCCCTTCACCTCCAAGGCGACCGCGGTGCCGCTGGCCAAGGCCGCCGCCCGGATCTCGCTGGGTGCGACCGTCGCCGAGCTGCGCGCCGAGGGCCTGCTTCCGGCGAACGGCGACGGCGGCGAGCTGCCGCTGGACGCGCCGATCTCCGTCAAGGAGGCCGTCATGCCCTGGTCGCGCTTCCGTGACATCCAGGGCCGCGGCGTCGACACCGTCCTCGGCCCGGAGATGCGCTCCACCGGCGAGGTCATGGGCATCGACTCGGTCTTCGGCACGGCGTACGCCAAGTCGCAGGCCGGCGCCTACGGGCCGCTGCCCACCAAGGGCCGCGCCTTCATCTCGGTCGCCAACCGCGACAAGCGCTCGATGATCTTCCCGGCGCGCGAGCTGGTCGCGCACGGCTTCGAGCTGCTCGCCACCTCCGGCACCGCCGAGGTCCTCAAGCGCAACGGCATCAACGCCACGGTCGTGCGCAAGCAGTCCGAGGGCACCGGCCCGAACGGTGAGCGGACCATCGTCCAGCTCATCCACGACGGCGAGGTCGACCTCATCGTCAACACCCCGTACGGCACCGGCGGCCGCCTCGACGGCTACGACATCCGTACCGCGGCGGTGGCCCGCTCCGTGCCGTGCCTGACGACCGTCCAGGCGCTCGCGGCGGCCGTCCAGGGCATCGACGCCCTCAACCACGGCGACGTGGGCGTCCGCTCGCTCCAGGAACACGCGGAACACCTGACCGCGGCCCGCGACTAGCAGCCCTGAGGGGGACACCGGAAACGGTGTCCCCCTCTTCATGAGGACACCATGTACAAGATCTTCTTCAGTCTCGTCTTCAAACGGATGGACCCCGAGACGGCCCACCACCTGGCCTTCCGCTGGATCCGTCTGGCCGTCCGCGTCCCCGTCCTGCGCACGTTCGTGGCGGCCGCCCTCGCGCCCCGCCACAAGGAGCTGCGCACCGAGGCCTTCGGGCTGCGCATGCACGGCCCCTTCGGGCTCGCCGCCGGCTTCGACAAGAACGCCGTCGCCATCGACGGCATGTCCATGCTGGGCTTCGACCATGTCGAGATCGGCACGGTCACCGGTGAACCGCAGCCCGGCAACCCCAGGAAGCGGCTGTTCCGGCTCGTGGCCGACCGCGCGCTGATCAACCGCATGGGCTTCAACAACGACGGCTCACTGGCCGTCGCGGCCCGTCTCGCCGCCCGCGAGCCGGTGTTCCGGACCGTGGTCGGCGTCAACATCGGCAAGACCAAGGTCGTCCCCGAGGAGGAGGCCGCCGGCGACTACGCGATGTCCGCCGAGCGCCTCGCGCCCCACGCCGACTACCTGGTCGTGAACGTCTCCTCCCCGAACACCCCCGGCCTGCGCAACCTCCAGGCGACCGAGGCGCTGCGCCCGCTGCTCGGCGCGGTGCGCGAGGCCGCCGACCGCGCGGTGCCGGACCGGCGTGTCCCGCTGCTGGTGAAGATCGCTCCCGATCTCGCGGACGAGGACGTCGACGCCGTCGCCGACCTGGCGGTGGAGCTCGGCCTGGACGGCATCATCGCCACCAACACGACCATCGCGCGCGAGGGCCTCGGTCTGACCTCCGCGCCGTCGCTGGTGAAGGAGACCGGCGGCCTCTCCGGCGCGCCGCTGAAGGCGCGCTCCCTGGAGGTGCTGCGCCGCCTGTACGCGCGCGTGGGCGACCGGATCACCCTGGTGGGCGTCGGCGGCGTCGAGACCGCCGAGGACGCCTGGCAGCGCATCCTGGCCGGTGCCACGCTGGTGCAGGGGTACAGCGCCTTCGTCTACGAGGGCCCGTTCTGGTCCCGCGCGATCCACAAGGGCCTCGCCGCGCGCCTGCGGACCAGCCCGTACGCCACACTCGCCGACGCGGTCGGCGCCGACGTGAGGAACGACGCATGACGGTTCTGGAACCCTTCGGCGCGCGCCTGCGCCGCGCGATGGACGAGCGCGGCCCGCTGTGCGTCGGCGTCGACCCGCACGCCTCCCTGCTCGCCGAGTGGGGCCTGGCCGACGACGTGGCCGGTCTTGAGCGGTTCAGCCGCACGGTCGTCGAGGCGGTGGCCGACCGGGTCGCCGTCATGAAGCCGCAGAGCGCGTTCTTCGAGCGGTTCGGCTCGCGCGGTGTCGCCGTGCTGGAGCGGACGGTCCAGGAGGCGCGCGCGGCCGGGACCCTGGTCGTGATGGACGCCAAGCGCGGCGACATCGGCTCGACCATGGCCGGGTACGCCGAGGCCTACCTGCACAAGGACTCGCCGCTGTTCTCCGACGCGCTGACCGTCTCGCCCTACCTCGGCTACGGCTCGCTCAGCCCGGCCGTCGCGCTGGCCAGGGAGAGCGGTACGGGGCTGTTCGTGCTGGCGCTGACCTCGAACCCGGAGGGCCCGGAGGTCCAGCACGCGGTCCGCGCCGACGGACGCGACGTGGGCGCGACCATGCTGGCCCACCTGGCCGCCGAGAACGCCGGCGAGGAGCCGCTGGGCTCGTTCGGCGCGGTGGTCGGCGCCACGGTGGGCGACCTGTCCTCGTACGACCTCGGCATCAACGGCCCGCTCCTGGCGCCCGGCGTCGGGGCGCAGGGGGCGACGGCGGCCGACCTTCCCCGGGTCTTCGGGGCGGCGGTGCGCAACGTGGTGCCGAACGTCAGCAGGGGCGTGCTGCGCCAGGGGCCCGACGTCGGAGCGCTGCGCTCCGTCACGGAGCGTTTCGCGGAGGAGATCAGGACCGCCGTCGCGGGCGGCTGAGCTGCCGGGAGGGCGTTTCGGTGCGCGGCGGGCGGGCGGCTTGAGTGTGAATACATCCTCAAATCGAGGGCAGTATGTCTGAAATGTCCGGCCTGACGGCGGCTGACCTGTACTTTTCCGCTGTTCTCGCTGACTCTGGCGGACTTGCCCGCTAGTCTCCGAGCAGTGGGGGCACCTCCCGCGCCTCCGCAGGTAGTGGGGGAGAACGGGCAGCGTGTTGCTCGTGGCTCCCCAGGTGTGGGGCGACTAGGTTCCTCACCGGTCCGTATCCGACAGTTCGACATCCGAGGTGACGTAGGCGTGGCTCTTCCGCCCCTTACCCCTGAACAGCGCGCAGCCGCGCTCGAAAAGGCCGCCGCGGCTCGCCGGGAGCGGGCCGAGGTCAAGAATCGACTCAAGCACTCCGGCGCCTCCCTCCACGAGGTCATCAAGCAGGGCCAGGAGAACGACGTCATCGGCAAGATGAAGGTCTCCGCCCTGCTCGAGTCCCTGCCGGGCGTGGGCAAGGTCCGCGCCAAGCAGATCATGGAGCGTCTGGGCATCTCCGAGAGCCGCCGCGTGCGCGGTCTCGGCTCCAACCAGATCGCCTCCCTGGAGCGTGAGTTCGGCAGCACCGGCTCCTGAGTCCGGCTCCTGAGTCCGGCCCCCGCCGGACCGGGAGTCCCGGGCACTCCGGGATTGCTGGAATAATCGCTGCATGGCTGTAACACCCCGGGGGACGACCCCCGTGCCCCCGGACGCACGTCCGCGGCTGACCGTGCTCTCCGGCCCCTCCGGGGTCGGCAAGAGCACGGTCGTCGCCCATATGCGCAAGGAACATCCCGAGGTCTGGCTCTCGGTGTCCGCGACCACCCGCAAGCCCCGCCCCGGCGAGCAGCACGGAGTCCACTACTTCTTCGTCACCGACGACGAGATGGACAAGCTGATCGCCAACGGCGAGCTGCTGGAGTGGGCCGAGTTCGCCGGCAACCGCTACGGCACGCCCCGCGCGGCCGTGCAGGAGCGGCTGGAGAAGGGTGAGCCCGTGCTGCTGGAGATCGACCTCCAGGGCGCCCGGCAGGTCCGCGAGTCGATGTCCGACGCCCAGCTGGTGTTCCTGGCCCCGCCCTCCTGGGAGGAGCTGGTGCGCAGGCTGACCGGCCGGGGGACCGAGCCGCCCGAGGTCATCGAGCGCCGTCTGGACGCGGCGAAGACCGAGCTGGCGGCCGAGCCGGAGTTCGACGAGACCCTCGTCAACACCTCCGTCGAGGACGTGGCCCGCGAGCTGCTAGCCTTGATGGACGTTGTGTGATCGTGACCGCCGCACCCAGGTGCACGCGGCCCCTCGCACCGACTGATTCTTTCCCATCCATCGGAAGGTAGAGCGTGTCCTCTTCCATCACCGCGCCCGAGGGCATCATCAACCCGCCGATCGACGAGCTGCTCGAGGCCACTGACTCGAAGTACAGCCTCGTGATCTACGCGGCCAAGCGGGCCCGCCAGATCAACGCGTACTACTCGCAGCTCGGTGAGGGCCTGCTCGAGTACGTCGGTCCGCTCGTCGACACCCACGTCCACGAGAAGCCGCTGTCGATCGCCCTGCGTGAGATCAACGCCGGTCTGCTGACCTCCGAGGCCATCGAGGGCCCCGCCCAGTAGAACCGCGCGGTAGTACTTTCAGATCGCGGTTGACTTATCCACAGGCCCGGCAGTCAAGCTGCCGGGCCTGTGGTGTGTGATGGACCCGTACGTTGCCGAGCCCGGGAGAGATGGTGGACAAGCCGAGGGTCGTTCTGGGGGTCAGTGGCGGCATCGCCGCGTACAAGGCCTGTGAGCTGCTGAGAAGGTTCACCGAGTCGGGGCACGACGTGCGCGTGGTACCCACCGCCTCCGCGCTGCACTTCGTCGGCGCGGCCACCTGGTCCGCGCTCTCCGGCAACCCGGTCTCCACGGAGGTCTGGGACCACGTCGACGAGGTGCCGCACGTCCGCATCGGCCAGCACGCCGACCTGGTCGTGGTGGCCCCGGCCACCGCCGACATGCTCGCCAAGGCCGCCCACGGCCTCGCGGACGACCTGCTGACCAACACCCTCCTCACCGCACGCTGCCCGGTCGTCTTCGCGCCGGCCATGCACACGGAGATGTGGGAGCACCCCGCCACCCAGGAGAACGTGGCGACGCTGCGCCGCCGCGGCGCCGTCGTCATCGATCCCGCGGTGGGCAGGCTGACCGGGGTCGACACCGGAAAGGGCCGGCTGCCCGACCCGGTGGAGATCTTCGAGGTGTGCCGCCGGGTCCTGGCCCGGGGTGCCCAGGCGCCCGATCTCGAGGGACGGCACGTCGTGGTCTCGGCCGGCGGCACCCGCGAGCCGCTCGACCCGGTCCGCTTCCTGGGGAACCGTTCCTCCGGCAAGCAGGGCTACGCCCTCGCCCGCACGGCCGCCGCCCGCGGCGCCCGGGTCACGCTGATCGCCGCCAACACCGGGCTGACCGACCCGGCCGGGGTCGACGTCGTCCCGGTGGGCACCGCCGTCCAGCTGCGCGAGGCCGTCCTGAAGGCCGCGGCCGACGCCGACGCCGTGGTCATGGCCGCCGCCGTCGCCGACTTCCGTCCCGCCGTCTACGCGGCCGGGAAGATCAAGAAGAAGGACGACCAGGAGCCCGCCCCCATCACCCTGGTGCGGAATCCGGACATCCTCGCGGAGATCTCGGCCGAGCGCGCCCGGCCCGCGCAGGTCGTCGTCGGCTTCGCCGCGGAGACCGACGACGTGCTCGCCAACGGCCGCGCCAAGCTCGCCCGCAAGGGCTGCGACCTCCTCGTCGTCAACGAGGTGGGGGAGCGCAAGACCTTCGGCTCCGAGGAGAACGAGGCCGTGGTGCTGGGCGCAGACGGCAGCGAGACCCCCGTGCCGCACGGTCCCAAGGAGGCCCTCGCGGACATCGTCTGGGACCTGGTGGCCGCCCGTCTGGGCTGACCCCGCCGTCGTCGTTGCGCCGTCCGGGCACGGCCCGGTTCGGCCGTCCGGGCCGTTTTGACCGGGCCGTACGACGTCGGTTTTTCGCCGCACAATGTCGCATGGCGGGCCTGGCCAAGGGCGCTCGGCATTGTGCAGAATGCCCGTGCCGCAGGTCACAGCGCTCCCGAGTGGCGAGACACGTGGGCCGGCGGCCGAGTGCGACCGATAAACTGTTCTCGGACGACGTCGGGTGCAGCCCCCCGCGTCATCTGCCAATGATCAGCCAGCAGCCGCTGCAACCCCAGGGAGCGTTGTGTCCCGTCGCCTGTTCACCTCGGAGTCCGTGACCGAGGGTCACCCCGACAAGATCGCTGACCAGATCAGCGACACCATTCTCGACGCGCTGCTGCGCGAGGACCCCTCCTCGCGTGTCGCCGTCGAGACGCTGATCACCACCGGCCTGGTGCACGTCGCCGGCGAGGTGACGACCAAGGCCTACGCGGACATCGCGACCCTGGTCCGCAACAAGATCCTCGAAATCGGCTACGACTCCTCGAAGAAGGGCTTCGACGGAGCCTCCTGCGGCGTCTCGGTCTCGATCGGCGCGCAGTCCCCGGACATCGCGCAGGGCGTCGACACGGCCTACGAGTCCCGGGTCGAGGGCGACGAGGACGAGCTCGACAAGCAGGGCGCCGGCGACCAGGGCCTGATGTTCGGCTACGCCTCGGACGAGACACCGACGCTGATGCCGCTGCCGGTGTTCCTGGCGCACCGCCTGTCGAAGCGGCTCTCCGAGGTCCGCAAGAACGGCACCATCCCCTACCTGCGGCCCGACGGCAAGACGCAGGTCACCATCGAGTACGACGGCGACAAGGCCGTCCGCCTCGACACGGTCGTGGTCTCCTCCCAGCACGCCTCGGACATCGACCTCGAGTCGCTGCTCGCACCCGACATCCGCGAGTTCGTCGTCGAGCCCGAGCTGAAGGCCCTGCTGGAGGACGGCATCAAGCTGGACACCGAGGGCTACCGGCTGCTGGTCAACCCGACCGGCCGTTTCGAGATCGGCGGCCCCATGGGCGACGCCGGCCTGACCGGCCGCAAGATCATCATCGACACCTACGGCGGCATGGCCCGCCACGGTGGCGGCGCCTTCTCCGGCAAGGACCCGTCCAAGGTCGACCGCTCCGCCGCATACGCCATGCGCTGGGTCGCCAAGAACGTGGTGGCGGCGGGCCTGGCCTCCCGCTGCGAGGTCCAGGTCGCCTACGCCATCGGCAAGGCCGAGCCGGTGGGCCTGTTCGTGGAGACCTTCGGCACCGCCAAGATCGACCACGAGAAGATCGAGAAGGCGATCGACGAGGTCTTCGACCTCCGTCCGGCCGCCATCATCCGCGACCTCGACCTGCTCCGCCCGATCTACGCCCAGACCGCCGCGTACGGCCACTTCGGCCGTGAGCTGCCCGACTTCACCTGGGAGCGCACGGACCGCGTGGACGCCCTGCGTCAGGCCGCGGGCCTGTAGTCCCGTCCCGGTCGTCCCGCCGAGGCCCGGCTTCCCTTCGGGGGCCGGGCCTCGGCGCGTGTCCGGCGGATCCCGCAACGGCCCCGTCCACGCCTCCCGTCCCCGGGGGGATCCCGCTCGGGGCGCCGGTTGTCGGTGGCGTTTGGTAAGAATGCAAGCGTGAGCAGCGAGAACGGTTCGGGGGGCGGCGGGGCCGAGGGGGCGCCGCCGGAGCAGCTCGCGCTCATCCGGGAGAGCGTGCGGGGGGCCAGGGTGCCCCGGGCCAAGCCGCGTACCTGGCGGGGCGCCGCCCTGGCCGGGGAGCTGCCCGTGGCGCGGGTGCTCGTCGACAAGGGCGTACTCCACCTCGACCGGTACTTCGACTACGCGGTGCCCGAGGAACTGGACGCCGAGGCGCAGCCCGGGGTCAGGGTGCGGGTGCGGTTCGGCGCCGGCCGGGGGCGCGTGCGCGAGGGGCGGCGCGAGGGCGGCGGGCTCATCGACGGGTTCATCGTCGAGCGGCGGGCCGAGTCCGACTACTCGGGGCCGCTGGCCGCCCTCGCCCAGGTGGTCTCCCCGGAGCCCGTGCTCGGCGACGAGCTGCTCGGGCTGGCGCGGGCCGTCGCCGACCGGTACGCGGGAAGCCTCGCCGATGTGCTGCAGCTCGCCGTGCCGCCGCGCAGCGCGCGGGCCGAACGGCGCCCGTCGCCCGCCCCGCTGCCCCCGCCACCGGCGCCGGAGCCCGGCTCCTGGGCGCGGTACGAGCAGGGGGCCGCCTTTGTCGGCTCGCTGGCCGCCGGCGCCGCCCCGCGAGCCGTGTGGAACGCCCTGCCGGGCCCGCTGTGGAGTGACGAGCTGGCCCGGGCCGTCGCCGCCACGCTCGCCTCGGGACGAGGCGCGCTCGTCGTCGTACCGGACGGGCGGGCCGCCGCGCGCGTCGACGCCGCACTGACCGCGCTGCTCGGCGAGGGCCGGCATGTACTGCTCACCGCCGACGCCGGCCCCGAGAAGCGGTACGCGCAGTGGCTCGCGGTGCGGCGCGGGTCCGTGCGCGCCGTCGTCGGCACCCGGGCGGCGATGTTCGCTCCCGTGCGGGATCTCGGGCTCGTCGCCATCTGGGACGACGGGGACGGCAGCCACAGCGAGCAGCACGCCCCGCAGCCGCACGCGCGCGATGTGCTGCTGCTGCGCGCGTCGCTCGACAGGTGCGCGTTTCTGCTCGGCGGCTGGAGCTGCACGGTCGAGGCGGCCCAGCTCGTCGAGAGCGGCTGGGCGCGGCCCCTGGTCGCGGGCCGGGAGCAGGTACGGGGGGCCGCCCCCCTCGTGCGCACGGTCGGGGACGAGGATCTCGCCCGCGACGAGGCCGCCCGTGCCGCCCGGCTGCCCTCGCTCGCCTGGCAGGCGGTCCGGGAGGGGCTGCGGCACGGCCCGGTGCTGGTGCAGGTGCCCCGGCGTGGCTACGTGCCGCGCATGGCCTGTGCGCAGTGCCGGGCGCCCGCCCGGTGCCGGCACTGCGCCGGCCCGCTGGAGGCGCAGGACGCCGGTGCGCTGCGGTGCGGCTGGTGCGGGCGCGAGGAGGGCGCCTGGCACTGCCCGGAGTGCGGGAGCTTCCGGCTGCGGGCCCAGGTCGTGGGGGCGCGTCGGACCGCCGAGGAACTGGGGCGGGCCTTCCCCGCCGTACCGGTGCGCACCTCGGGACGCGAACACGTGCTGGACACGGTGCCGGACGCGCCCGCGCTGGTGGTGAGCACGCCGGGGGCCGAGCCCGTCGCCGAGGGCGGCTACGCGGCGGCCCTACTGCTGGACGGCTGGGCCATGCTCGGGCGGCCCGACCTGCGGGCCGGCGAGGAGGCGCTGCGCCGGTGGATCGCCGCCGGGGCGCTCGTCCGGCCGCAGGGCGAGCGGGGGACCGTGGTCGTGGTGGCCGAGCCGACCCTGCGTCCCGTGCAGGCGCTGGTGCGCTGGGACCCCGTGGGGCACGCGGTGCGGGAGCTGGCCGAGCGGGCCGAGCTGGGCTTCCCCCCGGTGTCCCGGATGGCGGCCGTGTCCGGGACGGCCGTGGCCGTCGCCGAGTTCCTCGGCACCGTCGAACTGCCCGCGGACGCCGAGGTGCTGGGGCCGGTGCCGGTGCCCCCCACGCTGCCGGGCCGGCCCCGCAGGCCCGGCGCGCCGCCACCCGGTGAGCACTGGGAACGGGCGCTGGTGAGGGTGCCGCCGGGCAGCGGGGCCGCCCTGGCGGCCGCCCTGAAGACGGCACAGGCCGCGCGGATGGCGCGGGGGAGCGAGGAACCGGTGCGGGTGCGGATCGATCCACCGGACATCGGCTGAGAGCCCGCCGGCCGCGGCCCGGGCGAGCCCCGCACCGGTCCCGGGCATACGTTTGCCCTCCCGGCGTCTCCCGGGAGGGCAGGGATGAGGCCGGGCCGGGCGGTGCGCTCAGCCGTTGCGCGGGCCCGGGAAGGCCGTCGGCCGGGCGTCGTCGCGGAGTGTCGGACTGCCCGCGGTCGGCTGCGTCGGCATCGAACGGGCGGCGGGCACCGTCGGCACCGCGGGCAGGGGGGAGTTCACGTCGAGCGTGCGGGTGCCGGACGGGTCCGTGGCCCGCTCGTTCTCGGCGGCCGCCTGCGCGGCGGCCCGGCGGGCGCCGTAACGGCGGTGCACCGCCTGCTTGGTGACGCCCAGGGCCGAGCCCACCGCGTCCCAGGAGAAGCCGAGCGAGCGGTCGAAGTCCACGGCGGCGGTGACCAGCGTCTCGACGCTGTCCCGGAGCTCCTGGGCGAGGCGGACCGTGGGGGCCGGGGCGCGTCCGTAGACGACGAAGCCCGTGGACGGGCCGGAACGGCGCGGACGGTAGACGTTGCCCAACTGGGCGGTGAGCGTGCGCAGCGCGTCCACCTGCCGGCGGACCCTCTCGATGTCCCGCACCAGCAAGTGCAGGCTGGCCCGGGCCTGGGCGTCGTGGGTTGCGTGGTCGGCCATGAACAAGCCTCTCGAACCGGCGTTGAAAGGAATTGGGCCGCTGGCGCGGTCCGATGTGGTCAACTCTCTCTTGACCAACGCGTAGACGCGCCGCTGGTCACGGGGTGGGGGCGTACGGGCATATGCGTACGCCGCCCCTAGACTGGTGCGCTGCCCGTCCGACCCCCGCCCGAGAGGCCCGATCCCGCCCATGAAGCTCGTCTTCGCCGGTACCCCCGAGGTCGCCGTTCCCGCCCTGGACGCTCTCCTCGCCTCCGGGCGGCACGAGGTGGCCGCCGTCGTCACACGGCCCGACGCGCCGGCCGGACGGGGGCGCAGGCTGGTCGCGTCCCCCGTGGCCGACCGGGCGGCGGAGGCCGGCATCGAGGTGCTGAAGCCGGCCAGGCCGCGCGACCCCGAGTTCCTGGAGCGGCTGCGGGAGATCGCCCCGGACTGCTGCCCCGTGGTCGCCTACGGCGCCCTGCTGCCCAGGGTCGCCCTGGACATCCCGGCGCACGGCTGGGTCAACCTGCACTTCTCCCTGCTTCCGGCATGGCGCGGGGCCGCACCCGTGCAGCACGCCCTCATGGCGGGCGACGAGATCACCGGGGCCTCCACCTTCCTCATCGAGGAGGGGCTCGACTCGGGACCGGTGTACGGCACCGTCACCGAGCAGGTCCGGCCCACCGACACCAGCGGCGATCTGCTCACCCGGCTCGCGTTCGCCGGCGCCGGGCTGCTGGCCGCGACCATGGACGGCATCGCGGACGGCACCCTGAAGGCCGTACCGCAGCCGGCCGAGGGCATCACCCTGGCACCCAAGATCACCGTCGAGGACGCCCAGGTGGACTGGGCGGCGCCCGCGCTCCGCGTCGACCGGGTGGTGCGCGGCTGCACGCCCGCCCCCGGCGCCTGGACCACGTTCCGCGGCGAGCGGCTCAAGCTCGTCCAGGTCACGCCCGTGCCCGAGCGCACCGGCCTCGCCCCGGGACAGCTCTCGGCCGGCAAGAACAGCGTGCACGTGGGCACCGGGTCGTACGCCGTCGAGCTGCTGTGGGTGCAGGCGCAGGGCAAGAAGCCGATGCGGGCCGCCGACTGGGCGCGCGGGGCGCGCATCGCGGAGGGGGAGACGCTCGGGGGCTGAGCCCCGAGCGGCGGGGGCACGGCCGCGGCGACGTACGCTGGGAACCGCACTCCCTCCATCACATCCGGAGCACCTTTTTCGTGAGCGAGCAGTCCCAGCGGCCGCGCAGGCCCGCCAAGCCGTACCGCCGTCCCCAGAAGGACCCCGTCCGCATCCTGGCCTTCGACGCGCTGCGCGCGGTGGACGAACGGGACGCGTACGCCAACCTGGTCCTGCCGCCGCTGCTGCGCAAGGCCCGCGAGAAGGGCGGCTTCGACGCGCGGGACGCCGCTCTCGCCACCGAGCTGGTGTACGGGACGCTGCGCCGGCAGGGCACCTACGACGCCGTCATCGCCGCCTGTGTCGACCGGCCGCTGCGCGAGGTCGACCCGCCGGTGCTCGACGTGCTCAGCCTGGGCGTGCACCAGCTCCTCGGAACCCGGATCCCGACCCACGCCGCCGTGTCCGCCTCCGTGGAGCTGGCGCGGGTGGTGCTCGGGGACGGGCGCGCCAAGTTCGTCAACGCGGTGCTGAGGAAGGTGGCCCAGAACGATCTCGACGGATGGATCGAGAAGGTCGCGCCTCCCTACGACGAGGACCCCGAGGAGCATCTCGCCGTCGTGCACTCGCATCCCCGCTGGGTCGTCTCCGCGCTGTGGGACTCCCTCGGCGGCGGCCGGGCCGGCATCGAGGAACTGCTGGCGGCCGACAACGAGCGGCCCGAGGTCACGCTCGTCGCGCGGCCGGGCCGGGCGACCACCGAGGAACTGCTGCGCGAGGACGCCGCCGTGCCGGGCCGCTGGTCGCCGTACGCCGTGCGGCTGGCCGAGGGCGGTGAACCGGGCGCGGTGCGGGCCGTGCACGAGGGGCGGGCCGGGGTGCAGGACGAGGGCAGCCAGCTGGTCGCCCTCGCGCTCGCGAACGCCCCGCTCGACGGTCCCGACGCCACCTGGCTCGACGGCTGCGCCGGTCCCGGCGGCAAGGCCGCCCTGCTGGGCGCCCTCGCCGCGGAGCGGGGGGCCGCGCTGCTGGCCGCCGAGAAGCAGCCGCACCGGGCCGGACTGGTGGCCAGGGCCCTCCAGGGCAACCCCGGGCCGTACCAGGTCGTCACCGCCGACGGGACCCGGCCGCCGTGGCGGGCCGGCTCCTTCGACCGGGTCCTGATGGACGTGCCCTGCACCGGGCTCGGCGCCCTGCGCCGCCGCCCCGAGGCACGGTGGCGGCGCCGCCCGGAGGACCTGGACACCTTCGGGCCGCTGCAGCGCTCCCTGCTGCGCACGGCGCTGGACTCGGTGCGGGTCGGCGGGGTCGTCGGCTACGCCACCTGCTCGCCGCATCTCGCAGAGACCCGGGCGGTCGTCACCGACGTGCTCAAGCAGCGCCCGGAGACCGAGCTGATCGACGCCCGTCCCCTGCTGCCCGGCCTCCCGGCGCTCGGTGAGGGACCGGACGTGCAGCTCTGGCCGCACCTGCACGGCACCGACGCGATGTACCTGGCCCTGATCCGCCGCACCGGCTGACACCGGCGCGCGGTTCCCCGGGGGCGCGGGGAACCGCGCGACCGACCCGTACCGGCCCGCGGCCGAGACACAACCGCGACGGACCGCCGTTACAGGCAGGCGCGGCGGCATGGCAGGCTTGGGTCATGGCCGCGCAGATCAACCCCAGCATTCTGTCCGCCGACTTCGCCCGCCTCGCGGACGAGGCCAAGGCGGTCGAGGGAGCCGACTGGCTCCATGTCGACGTCATGGACAACCATTTCGTCCCGAACCTCACGCTCGGTGTGCCGGTCGTGGAATCCCTCGCGCGCGCCACGGGCACCCCGCTGGACTGCCATCTGATGATCGAGGACCCCGACCGCTGGGCGCCGCAGTACGTCGAGGCGGGGGCCTCGTCGGTCACCTTCCACGTCGAGGCGGCCGCCGCGCCGGTGCGGCTCGCGCGCGAGATCCGCGCCAAGGGCGCCCGCGCCTCCATGGCGCTGAAGCCCGCGACGCCGATCGAGCCGTACGAGGACCTGCTGCCTGAACTCGACATGCTGCTGATCATGACCGTCGAGCCGGGCTTCGGCGGGCAGGCCTTCCTGGACATCATGCTCCCGAAGATCCGCCGCACCCGGGAGCTGATCGGCAAGCACGGTCTCCAGCTCTGGCTGCAGGTCGACGGCGGTGTCTCGGCCTCGACCATCGAGCGGTGCGCGGACGCGGGCGCGGACGTCTTCGTGGCCGGCTCGGCCGTGTACGGGGCCGAGGACCCGGCGGAGGCGGTGCGGGCGCTTCGCGCCCAGGCGGATTCCGCGACCGCCAAGGCGTCCTGGGCATGCGGCCACTGAGCCACGGCTGCGTGAACGCTTGAGTGAACGCCGCCCATGTGGGCGGATCAGCCGCGCCGGATCTGCAAGGATGAACGGCGAATCCAGAGTGTGAACAGCAGTGAGGAGATCGCCGTGTCGGGTATGTCGGCGGGCCGGTCAGCCATGCGGATGGGACCCGCTGAGCTGGTGCAGGCGGCGGCCATGGCCCGCCGCTTCTACCTCGAGGGCAAATCCAAGATCCAGATCGCGGAGGAGTTCGGCGTCAGCCGCTTCAAAGTGGCCCGGGTCCTGGAGACGGCCCTCGAACGGGATCTCGTGCGTATCGAGATCCGTGTGCCGGCCGAGCTGGACGCCGAGCGCTCCGACGCGCTCCGCGCCCGCTACGGCCTGAGGCACGCCGTCGTGGTCGAGTCCCCGGCCGAGGCGGAGGAGACCCCCGATCCCGAGAACCTCGGCGAGGTCGCCGCCGATCTGCTCGGTGAGCTCGTCAACGAGGGGGATGTGCTCGGGCTGGCCTGGGGCCGGTCCACCATTCACATGGCGGCCGCGCTCGACCGGCTGCCGCCGTGCACGGTGGTGCAGCTCACGGGCGTGTACGACGCCGGGACCTCCGAGCGCGGCTCGGTGGAGGCCGTGCGCCGCGCCGCCCAGGTGTCGGGCGGTGACGCCCACCCCATCTACGCGCCGATGCTGCTGCCGGACGCGGCCACCGCGGCCGCGCTGCGCAACCAGACGGGGATCGCCCGGGCCTTCGAGTACTTCGACAAGGTCACGGTCGCCTGTGTCTCCATCGGCTCCTGGGAACCCGGTATCTCGACGGTGCACGACATGCTCAGCGACGAGGAGCGCGCGCACTACGCCTCGCTCGGTGTCGCGGCCGAGATGGCCGCCCACCTGTTCGACGCCGAGGGGCGCCGGATCGGGCGGGACCTGGGGGAGCGGTGCATCACGGTCAAGGCCGACCAGCTCCGCCGCATCCCGGAGGTCGTGGCGATCGCCGGCGGGCAGCGCAAGGCGTCCGCGATCGACGCGGTGCTGCGCTCCGGGCTGGTCACCAGCCTGGTCACGGACACCTCGGCCGCCGACTACCTGATGACGGCCGGGCCGGCGCCGAAGCCCGCGCTCAGCCGCGCGGACCCCGACGGACACTGACGGGTCCCGACGGGTCCCGACGGGCCCCGGACGGACATGGACGGGACCTGACGCGTCCTGTCGGCGAACAGACGTGACCCGGCGGGCTCGACGGAGCCCGCCGGGCGCATGCCGGGCTCCGTCGGCGGGTCGCGGTGAGGACGTGACGGGACGGCCGTGACAGCATCGGCGGCATGCTGCTGCCGCGGTTCGTCCCCCATGTGTCCCCGAGGCCCGTCCTCAGCGCCGGGGCGCGGTGTGTGGCCGCCGTGCTCGCGGGTGCGCTGCTGGCGCTGGCGGTCCTGCTGACCGGCTGCTCGGGCACGGGCGGAGCGGCGCCGGCGGACACGAGCGCGTCCGCTCCGGGATGGGCCCGGGGCATGGCCACCGTCCAGGAGTCACGGCTGCCGGCCGAGGCACGCAGGACCCTCGCCCTCATCGACAAGGGCGGCCCCTTCCCGTACGCCAGGGACGGCGCCGTATTCGGGAACTTCGAGGAACACCTGCCGAAGCAGCCGCGCGGTCACTACCACGAGTACACGGTGCCCACCCCGGGTTCTCCGGACCGCGGGGCACGGCGGCTGGTCACCGGGCGGGACGGGGAGATCTACTACACCGATGATCACTACAACTCGTTCCGGGCGGTGCTGAGATGACCGAAGACCTGACCGGCCGGCTCGTGGTCGCCCTCGACCTCGGCGGGGTCACGGACAAGGCGGGCCTGATGGACCGCGCGGCCCGGGCCCTGGCGTTGCCCGGATGGTTCGGCCGCAACTGGGACGCGCTGGTGGACTCCCTGTCCGACCACACCGTCTGGCCCGAGGGCGCCGTCGAACGGGGGCTGCTGGTCGTCGTGCGGGGCTGGCGGGAGTACGCCCGGGCGAACCCCGCGGAGTGGCTGACCGCGCAGGACGTGTTCGAGGAGGCCGCGGACCGTACCCCCGCGCTCGGCGTCGTCCTGGCCCTTGGAGGATCCTCCCAGCCCCCTTCCGGCGGCCCTGGAGGTTCTGTGGGGGCATGACGGGCGGGCCGTCATGGGACACTGAAGTACGTGCTCTTTTCCCCCTGGCGCACCCGTCGGGGGGTCACCTCTGATCGACTGGGATGTGCGGCACGTGCGTTTCCTCAATGACATCCAGCCCGCGTACGACCTGACGTACGACGACGTTTTCATGGTGCCGAGCCGCTCCGCGGTGGGCTCGCGTCAGGGCGTGGACCTCGGCTCGCCGGACGGCACGGGCACCACCATCCCGCTCGTCGTCGCCAACATGACCGCCATCGCCGGCCGCCGCATGGCCGAGACGGTCGCCCGGCGCGGCGGCCTCGTGGTCATCCCGCAGGACATCCCGATCGACGTGGTCACCGACGTCGTCTCCTGGGTCAAGAGCCGCCACCTCGTGCTGGACACCCCGATCGTGCTGGCCCCGCACCAGACCGTCGCCGACGCCCTGGCCCTGCTGCCCAAGCGCGCGCACAACGCCGGTGTGGTCGTCGACGAGGGGCAGCGGCCGGTCGGCGTCGTCACCGACGCGGACCTCAGCGGCGTCGACCGCTTCACCCAGCTCGAAGTGGTCATGTCCAGGGACCTGCTGCTGCTGGACGCCGACATCGATCCGCGCGAGGCCTTCAACACCCTCGACACGCACAACCGCCGCTACGCCCCGGCCGTGGACGAGGACGGCCGGCTCGCCGGAATCCTGACCCGTAAGGGCGCCCTGCGGGCCACTCTGTACACCCCGGCCGTGGACAGGAACGGCAGGCTGCGCGTCGCCGCCGCCGTCGGCATCAACGGTGACGTGGCCGGCAAGGCCAAGCAGCTGCTCGACGCGGGCGTGGACACGCTTGTCATCGACACCGCGCACGGCCACCAGGAGTCGATGATCAGCGCGATCAAGGTGGTGCGCGCCCTCGACCCGCACGTGCCGATCGCGGCCGGCAACATCGTCTCCGCCGAGGGCGTCAAGGACCTGATCGACGCCGGCGCGGACATCATCAAGGTCGGCGTCGGCCCCGGCGCGATGTGCACGACCCGGATGATGACCGGCGTGGGCCGGCCGCAGTTCTCGGCGGTCCTGGAGTGCGCCGCCGAGGCGAGGAAGTACGGCAAGCACGTGTGGGCCGACGGCGGGGTGCGTCACCCGCGCGACGTGGCCATGGCGCTCGCGGCCGGCGCGTCCAACGTGATGGTCGGCTCCTGGTTCGCGGGCACCTACGAGTCCCCGGGCGACCTCCAGCAGGACGCGAACGGCCGCCTCTACAAGGAGTCGTTCGGCATGGCCTCCGCGCGCGCGGTGCGCAACCGCACCTCGGAGGAGTCCGCCTACGACCGCGCCCGCAAGGCACTGTTCGAGGAGGGCATCTCCACCTCCCGTATGTTCCTGGACCCGGCCCGCCCGGGCGTCGAGGACCTGATCGACTCGATCATCGCGGGCGTCCGCTCCTCCTGCACCTACGCCGGCGCCGGCTCCCTGGAGGAGTTCGCCGAGAAGGCAGTCGTCGGCATCCAGAGCGCCGCCGGCTACGCCGAGGGCAAGCCGCTGCACGCCAGCTGGAACTGACACGCCGGCCGCAGCCGGCCCCGGGCACCCCTTCCGTACGGCCCCCGCCGATCCCGCTCCCGGGACGGACGGGGGCCGTCGGCGTCCCGGCGGCGAACGCGCCGGCCGGGTGCGAACCTTCCGCACCCGGCCGGTCGTCAGGGCTTCTTGACTCGAGTCCCTCGCCGGTGGCGGTGACGAGCAGGCGCCGCCTGGGAGGCGCACGCGCGCTGGATCGACACCCAGGCCAAGGCGCACGGGAAGGCCGGGCAGGCCGGCTTCGACGTGGCCGACGAGGCGGAGGCGCGGGCCGTCGCGGGGGAGTCGGAGGAAGCGTGAGAAAAGGGACCGACGGGGCCGCCGCGCAACGGTTCGCGGTCCGGGCGCAACAAAAGGGCACCGGGTCCCGATCAACGCAATGATCATGCGGGTATACGCAACCTTGCTGCATTACGCCCGCGAAGCCGCGCCTCGTAAGGTGCTGCGCTGTAGGTGGCGTGGCGGGGACTCCGCTCGGCGGGTTCCTGCCCTGACGGGCTTCCGCCGGTCCTCGTCCGTCCAGACCGGCAGCGATAAGGAGCCAGCGCGTGCTCGACCAAGGCGCACCCACGCAAGAGCAGAGAACGGCCGCCCCCGCGTCCCCGGGCGTCGCCGCGCGCCTCATGCGTCGCAAGCCAGTGGAACGCTTGGTCGCGGAGGGCGGCCAGGGTGAGGGAGGGACGCTGCGGCGGTCCCTCGGGCTGTGGCAGCTGACCATGATCAGCATCGGTGCCACCCTGGGCACCGGCATCTTCGTCGTCCTCGGCGAGGCCGTCCCGAAGGCGGGTCCGGCCGTCACCCTCGCCTTCGTGATCGCCGGACTCACCGCGCTGTTCTCGGCCCTGTCCTACGCCGAGCTGGCGGGCACCATCCCGGTCTCCGGATCCTCGTACTCGTACGCATACGCAACCATGGGCGAACTGATCGCCTGGGTCTGCGGCTGGTGCCTGCTCCTGGAGTACGGCGTCTCGGTGGCCGCCGTCGCCGTCGGCTGGGGCGAGTACCTCAACGAACTGCTCGACGGCACCATCGGCGTCACCATCCCGGACGCCCTGTCCGCCCCGCCCGGCGACGGCGGCGTCTTCAACCTGCCCGCCCTGATCGTCGTGCTCCTCGCGATGGCGTTCCTGCTCGGCGGCGCCAAGGAGTCCGCGCGAGCCAACACGATCATGGTGTGCGTGAAGATCGCCGCCCTGATCATGTTCTGCGCCATCGGCTTCATGGGCTTCAAGTCCGGCAACTACGCGGACTTCATGCCGCTCGGCATGGGGGGCGTCAGCGCGGCCGGTGCCACGCTGTTCTTCTCGTACATCGGCTTCGACGCCGCTTCCACCGCCGGTGAGGAGGCGAAGAACGCCCAGCGGGACCTGCCGCGCGCGATCATGCTCTCCCTCGTCATCGTGACCACCCTGTACGTGCTGGTCGCGGCCGTGGCCGTCGGCGCGCGGCCCTGGCGGAGTTTCAACGACTCCGAGGCCGCGCTCGCCCAGATCATGAGGGACGTCACCGGACAGGGCTTCTGGGCCACCCTGCTGGCCTTCTGCGCCGTCATCGCCATCGCGAGCGTCGTCCTGACCGTGCTCTACGGCCAGACCCGCATTCTCTTCGCCATGTCCCGCGACGGACTGGTGCCCAAGGTCTTCGCCAGGGTCCACCCGAAGACCGGCGCCCCCCGCGCCAACACGGTGATCGTGTCGCTGTTCTGCGGTGTCCTCGCCGCCGCGATCCCGCTGGGCCAGCTTGCGGACGCCACCAGCATCGGCACGCTGTTCGCCTTCGCTCTGGTCAACGTGGCCGTGGTGGTGCTGCGCCGGACCCGCCCGGACATGAAGCGCACCTTCCGAGTTCCGCTGTCGTGGGTGCTGCCCGCGCTGGGCTTCGTCTGCTGCGCCTGGATGATGATCAGCCTCTCCGCCGTCACCTGGGTGGTCTTCGGTGTCTGGATGGCGGTCGGGCTCGTGTTCTACTTCGGGTACGGCTATCGCCGCTCCCGTCTCGCGACCGCTGAGGACGTCGCGGTGGCGGCGGAGAAGTGACCGACCCGGAGAAATGAACCACCCCTCGTGCTGAACGATCTCGACGAACGCATCGTGCACGCCCTCGCCGAGGACGCACGCCGCTCCTACGCGGACATCGGGCAGCTCGTCGGCCTGTCCGCGCCCGCCGTCAAACGGCGCGTGGACCGGCTGCGGGCCACCGGAGCCATCACCGGGTTCACCGTCCGGGTGGACCCGGCGGCGCTCGGCTGGGAGACCGAGGGGTTCGTCGAGATCTACTGCCGGCGCAACACCTCGCCGGAGACCATCCAGCGGGGCCTGGAGCGCTATCAGGAGGTCGTGGCCGCGTCGACCGTCACGGGTGACGCGGACGCGATCGTCCAGGTCTTCGCCTCCGACATGCGCCACTTCGAACGGGTCCTGGAACGCATCGCCGGTGAGCCGTTCGTGGAGCGGACCAAGTCGGTGCTGGTGCTGTCGCCGCTGCTGCGCAGGTTCTCCTCGGGGGCTCCGGGCTAGAGCCCGGAGTCCCATCGGTGGTCCCCCCCGAAACCGTCCCGGAGGTGACCCGGAGTTACCGCAGGTCACCATTGCGGTCCGGATGACCATCCCGTAGGTTGTGCCGGACTTTCTACTGACTGGTAACACCGGGGTGTAACCCATGCGCTGGCCCGTCGGCCGTCCCACCACCGTCCGTGCGCGGATCGTGGCGCTCGCCCTCGCCCCGGCCGTCGCGCTGATGGGCCTGTGGAGCTTCACCATGGTGTCCGTCACCGCCGAGCTACGCGCCCTCGTCCGGCTCCAAGGGGTGTACGAGGACTTCGGCACTCCGGTGGACACCGCGGTCGGCCAGATCCAGATCGAACGCCGGGTGTCCGCGGCCTACCTGGGCGCCCGCCTCGACACCGCCGTCGCCGGCGACCTGCTCCAGCAGCAGCGCCGTACCGACCGGGCCGTCGAGGCGATGCGGCGGGCGGTCCGCGACGGCGACCGCGGCCGGCTCACCGGCCGGCAGCGGCAGGTGGTGGACGCCATGGTCGCCGCCACCGGGAAGCTGGAGGGCCTGCGCGAACGCGTACTGACCCGGCGGGTCACCTGGGACCGGGCGGTCGAGGAGTACGGCGAGCTCGTCGAGCCCGGCTTCGACGTGCAGTCCACGCTCACCGCCCTCCAGGCCGGGCAGCTCGCCAGGGAGTCGCAGGTCGTCATCGAGCTGGTGCGGGTGCGGGAGTTCGTGTCCCGGGAGGACGCCATGGTGGCCGGGGCGCGGGCGGCGGGCACGCTGACGGACCGGCAGTACGACACCCTGACCGCGACCATCGAGGACCGGCGGGTCTTCGAGCGGACCTACGTACCGGACCTGCCCGCCGACTCGCGGCGCCTGTTCGAGGATTTCCGGAGCGCCGAGCCGCACCGCTCACTGGTGCGCGGGGAGGACGCCCTGCTGCGGGCCGGCGCCGCCGGGGCCGGGCGGGCCGTCGCGGCGGACACCTGGCGGTCGACCACCGACCGGGCCGTCGAGCGCTACATGCTGCTGTGCACCCGCTCCGCCGAGAACTCCGCCGCGCGCGGGCGGGCCTTCGCCTACCACGAGCTGACGAAGGCCGCCGTGGTCGGAGCGGCCGGGCTGGCCGCCGTGGCGCTGTCGCTGTGGCTCGCGGTGCGCGGAGCACGGCGCGTCTCACGCCGTCTGGAGACGCTCCGGGACGCGGCCGACGTCCTCGCCGTGCGGCAACTCCCCGACGTCATGCGGCGACTGAGCGCGGGCGAGGAGGTGGACGCGCTCGCCGAGGCGCCCCCGCTCGCCGCCGACGAGGTCCGCGACGACGAGATCGGCCAGGTCGGCCGGTCCTTCAACACCGCGCGCCTGGCCGCCGTGGAGGCCGCCGTCAGACAGGCCGGCCTGCGCCGGGGGCTGTTCGCGGTGCTGCTCACCATCGCGCGGCGCAACCAGGCACTGGTGCACCGCCAGCTCAAGCTCGTCGACACGCTGGAGCGGCGGACCGACGACCCGGAGATCCTGCGCCAGCTGTTCCGCATCGATCACCTGACCACCCGGATGCGCCGGCACGCGGAGAGCCTGATCATCCTCTCCGGCGCGGCGCCCGGCCGCCGCTGGCGTCGGCCCGTGCCCGTGGCGGACGTGGTCGCCTCGGCGGTGAGCGAGATCGAGGACTACCCGCGCGTGGCGGTGCCGCCGATGCCCGAGGTGGGCATCACGGCCGACGCGGTCGCCGACGTCGTCCACCTCCTCGCCGAGCTGCTGGAGAACGCGACGGTGTTCTCACCGCCGCACACCCAGGTCACGCTGCGGCCCGGGCGGGTCGGCGGTGGCTTCGTGCTGGAGATCGACGACCGCGGGCTCGGACTCGACGCCGAGCAGCGCGCCGAGGCGCACCGCACCCTCACCGACCCCGACGCCTTCGACCCCACCCGTCACGACCGACTCGGCCTGTACGTCGTCGGCCGCCTCGCCGCCCGGCACGGCATCGAGGTGAGCCTCGGGGATTCGCCCTACGGGGGTACGACGGCGGTGGTGCTGCTGCCTCCGGGGGTACTGGCGGACGGTGAACCCGCCGAGCCGCAGGCACGGCGACCGCGGACACCCGCCAGGACGCCGGCACCGGAACTTCCCTCCGGCGCGACCCCGGCACCGGAGCTGCCGTCCCGCACCCGGAGCACCCTCGCGGAAGCGCCCGCCCCGCAGGACACGCCCGCGGCCCCCGAGCCGCCGTCCCGGGCGGGGAGCACGCTCGCGTCGGCGCCCGAACCGCACAGCGCCCCGGTCCCCGGGCTGCCGTCCCGGACACGGAGCACCACCCCGAGGCAGGTGCCCGTGCCGCGGGGCACGCCCGCACGGACCTCCGAGCCGCGGGACGCCCCCGAGCCCGACCAGTTCCCCGCAGCCCCCGCGCCGCACGTCGCCCCCGCGCCCGAGCCGCCGTCCCGGACGGAAAGCGCCCCCGCGCCGGCACCCGAGGCGAACGGCACCCCCGCCCCGGCCCAGCCGCCCGCCCCGGGCCGGCCCCCCGCCCTGCCCACCCGGACCCGCCAGGCCTCCCTCGCTCGGGAGCTGCGGGACGAGCCGCCGGCCCCGGCCCCGGTGCGTGAGGTCGATGCCGAGGAGATGCGGCAGATCTTCGGGGCCTTCCAGCGGGGTCTGGACCGTGGCCGCCGGGAACTGCCCACGGCCGCCGCCCCGGACGCGGCGGCCATCCGTGAACCGGACGCAGCGACCACCCACGTCGACGAAGGGACGGACACCGACGATGCACGGTGACGACCAGACCCCCGCGAACCCGGCCACGCCGGCCGGTGCCCCCGGCACCGACCTCGGCTGGTTGCTGGACGACCTGGTGGCCCGCACCGACCATGTCCGCCAGGTCGTGCTGCTCACGGCCGACGGCCTGCCCCTGAGCTGCTCGGAGGGCATGCGGGCCCGGGACGTCGAGCACCTGGCCGCCGTCTGCTCCGGCTTCCACGGGCTGGCCCGCTCGGTGGGGGAGCGGTTCGAGGCGGGCGAGGTGCGGCAGACGATGGTCATGCTGGAGGACGCCTACCTCTTCGTCACCCCTGCCGGCCACGGCAGCCGGCTCGCCGTGCTGAGCGAGGCGAGCACCGACGTGGGACAGCTCGCCCACGAGATGGCCCTGCTGGTCCGCCGCCTCGGCCGCCACCTGGACGCCGCCGCCCGCTCGGCCACCTGACCCCGCGGTGAGCGACGAGCACTGGTACGAGGACGAGACCGGGTCGATGGTCCGCCCCTACACCGTGACCCGGGGCCGCACCCGCCCTTCGGACCGGCACGCCATCGACCTGATGTCCCGGGTCACCGCGCCGGAGCCGGACGGCGCGCCCCGGCCGGTGCTCGACCACGCCGCGGCTGCCCTGCTCGACCTGGTCCGGCGGGGCCCGCGCCCCGTGGCCGAACTGGCGGCGGACGCCGACCTGCCGCTGACCGTCGTTCGCGTCCTGCTCGGCGATCTGGCCGAGGCCGGCCTGGTCCGTATCGACGAGCCGGGCCGCCACCCCGTCACCGGCCCCGCCGCCGATCCGGGACTGCTCCGGGAGATCGTGGAGCGGCTGCGGGACCTCTAGCCCACCACCCTCCCGGCGGCGTGCCCCTCGGCACGTCGCTCCCGAGTGGCCCATCGCTCCCGAGGCGGCGTCCCGCCTCCCCGGTCCGGCGGGAAAACCCCGCCGTGACCTGCGTCCCAGCCCTCGCCATGACTGCGTACCCGCTCGTACGCGGGCTCGCCCGAGGGGCGCGCAACGAATCGCCGTCCGGCCCCCGCGCCACGCAACGAACCGCGCACCGGCGCGCAACGGCTCCTTCTTGTCCGGCCGAGCGCGCCGACCGTACCTTCTAACTGGCCCCCAAAACCCCTTCCCGGTGAGGACACGCATGCGCACCGCCCTGCTCCAGAGCTCCGGCCGCCCCGGCTCGATCGCCGAGAACCTCAAGGTTCTCGACGAGGCCGCGGGCCGGGCCGCCGCCGGGGGCGCCGCGCTGCTGGCCGCGCCGGAGATGTACCTCACCGGGTACGCGATCGGCGACGGTATCGCCCGCCTCGCCGAGCCCGCCGACGGCGACTCCGCGGACGCGATCGCCGAGATCGCCGGCCGGCACGGTCTGGCGATCGCCTACGGCTACCCCGAGCGCGACGGCGGGACCGTGTACAACTCCGCCCAGCTGATCTCCGCCGACGGCACCCGGCTCGCGAACTACCGCAAGACCCACCTCTTCGGCTGCTTCGAGCGGGACCACTTCGCGCCCGGCGAGCAGCCGGTCGTCCAGGCCGAGCTGAACGGGCTGACCGTGGGCCTGATGATCTGCTACGACGTCGAGTTCCCGGAGAACGTCCGGGCGCACGCCCTGGCCGGCACCGACCTCCTCGTCGTGCCGACGGCGCAGATGCACCCCTTCCAGTTCGTCGCCGAGTCCCTGGTGCCGGTGCGGGCCTGGGAGAACCAGATGTACGTGGCGTACGTCAACCGGGCCGGCCACGAGGGCGAGTTCGAGTTCGTGGGCCTGTCGGTCCTGGCCGGCCCCGACGGCGTCGCCCGCACCCGCGCCGGCCGCGAGGAGCAACTGGTCCTCGCCGACGCCGATCCGGGCTTCCTGGCCGCCTCCCGCGAGGCCAACCCGTACCTGAAGGACCGCCGCCCCGGTCTCTACCGGTCCCTCGTCTGATCCCCCCGAGCTTTCCCGGAACCACCCCCGCGCAAGGAGTCCGTACCCCATGACGTCCACCGTGCCCAACGCCGTCGAGCACGCAGACGAGCAGCAGCCGCCGATCACCATGTTCGGCCCGGACTTCCCCTACGCCTACGACGACTTCCTCGCCCACCCGGCGGGCCTGGGCCAGATCCCGGCGACCGAGCACGGCACCGAGGTCGCCGTCATCGGCGGCGGTCTGTCCGGCGTGGTGGCCGCATACGAGCTGATGAAGATGGGCCTCAAGCCCGTCGTCTACGAGGCCGACCAGCTCGGCGGCCGGCTGCGCACCATCGGGTTCGAGGGCTGCGACGAGTCGCTGACCGCCGAGATGGGCGCGATGCGCTTCCCGCCGTCCTCCACCGCGCTGCAGCACTACATCGACCTCGTGGACCTCGAGACCAGGCCGTTCCCGAACCCGCTCGCCGAGGCCACCCCGTCCACCGTCGTGGACCTCAAGGGCGAGTCGCACTACGCCGAGACCGTCGACGACCTGCCCCAGGTGTACCGGGACGTCGCCGACGCCTGGAACAAGTGCCTGGAGGACGGTGCCGACTTCTCCGACATGAACCGCGCGCTGCGCGAGCGGGACGTCCCGCGCATCCGCGAGATCTGGGCCAGGCTCGTCGAGAAGCTCGACAACCAGACCTTCTACGGCTTCCTCTGCGACTCCGAGGCCTTCAGGTCCTTCCGGCACCGGGAGATCTTCGGCCAGGTCGGCTTCGGCACCGGCGGCTGGGACACCGACTTCCCGAACTCCATCCTGGAGATCCTGCGCGTCGTCTACACCGAGGCCGACGACCACCACCGCGGCATCGTCGGCGGCTCCCAGCAGCTGCCGCTCCGGCTGTGGGAGCGCGAGCCGGAGAAGATCGTCCACTGGCCGTACGGCACCTCGCTGAAGTCGCTGCACGTGGACGGCGAGCCCCGCCCCGCCGTGACCCGGCTGCACCGCACCTCGGGCAACCGGATCACCGTCACCGACGCGAACGGCGACATCCGCACCTACCAGGCGGCCGTCTTCACCGCCCAGTCCTGGATGCTGCTGTCGAAGATCGCCTGCGACGACTCGCTCTTCCCGATCGACCACTGGACGGCGATCGAGCGCACCCACTACATGGAGTCCAGCAAGCTGTTCGTTCCCGTCGACCGGCCGTTCTGGCTGGACAAGGACGAGGAGACCGGCCGGGACGTCATGTCGATGACGCTCACCGACCGCATGACCCGCGGCACCTACCTGCTCGACGAGGGCCCGGACAAGCCCGCCGTCATCTGCCTCTCCTACACCTGGTGCGACGACAGCCTGAAGTGGCTGCCGCTGTCCGCGAACGAGCGGATGGAGGTTATGCTGAAGTCGCTCGGCGAGATCTACCCGAAGGTCGACATCAGGAAGCACATCATCGGCAACCCGGTGACCGTCTCCTGGGAGAACGAGCCCTACTTCATGGGCGCGTTCAAGGCCAACCTGCCCGGCCACTACCGCTACCAGCGGCGCCTGTTCACGCACTTCATGCAGGACCGGCTCCCCGAGGACAAGCGGGGCATCTTCCTCGCCGGTGACGACATCTCCTGGACGGCCGGCTGGGCCGAGGGCGCGATCCAGACCGCGCTGAACGCGGTCTGGGGCGTCATGCACCACTTCGGCGGCGAGACCGACCCGACCAACCCGGGCCCGGGCGACGTCTACGACGACATCGCCCCGGTGGAACTGCCCGAGGACTGACCGGGCCCGAGGGGGAGTGGACCGGGGCGCGGGCGGCTGGGATCAGACCCCGGCCGCCCGCGCCTTCTCGAAGACCTCGGCGGCGACGTCCTTGAACTCCTGGGCGTCGCGCGGGGTGCTCTGCAGGTCCACCAGGATCTCGTCCAGGCCGATCTCGGCGTGCCGGACCAGGTCCTCGACGATCTGGTCGGCGTCACCCTGGAACGGCCGCCGGCCGTCGCCCTCGTAGGGCTTGGCCGAGTGGACCGCGTTGACCCGCAGCACCGTCCGGATCGGTTCCTTGCGGCCGCGCTCGGCGGCCAGATCCTGCAATTCGGCCCACTGGGCGGCGATCTGCTCGACACCCATGCCCACCGGCAGCCAGCCGTCGGCGTGGTCCACCAGACGCCGCTGCGCGCGCCTGCCGCTCGCCGCGAGCAGGATCGGGATCGGCCGGGCCGGCTTGGGGCCGACCACCGCGGAGGAGATCCGGGAGATCCGCCCTTCGTGGACGACCGGATCCGGGCCCCACACCGCCCGGCACACGTCGATCAGCTCGTCCAGCACCTGCCCGCGCTCCTCGAAGGGCCGTACGCCCGTCGCCGCGTACTCGTCGTGGGACCAGCCGGTGCCGAAACCGGCGAGCACCCGGCCTCCGCTCGCCGCGTCCAGCGTGGCGAGGGCCTTGGCGAGCTGGAAGGGCAGGTGCAGCGGCGCGACCAGCACGCTGGAGCCCAGCTCGACCCGTTCGGTGACGGCCGCCGCGAGGGTCAGGGTGACCAGCGGCTCGGCGACGCCGCGGTAGGAGTCGGGCCAGGGGAGCCCCGGGATGCCGTACAGGCCCTGGCCCGCGGGTTCCGGGAAAAGGGCGCGCTCGTACACCCAGAGGCTGTCGTATCCGATCCGCTCCGCCGTGCGTGCCACGTCGGGCACGTCCCTGCCGAGGTCGTACTGCCGGTTCTGCGGGAGGCCGAGGCCGAGCCGAGTAGCCATGTGCCGTGAACTCCTTCGCGGTCGGTTTCGCGTTCAACCTACAGAGATCGCCGTGGAGTTCCAGGAGACCCGGCGGAGGTTGGCCGGAACGCCCCGGTTCACTCGCCGCACGGCGTCAGCAGCATCCGCCCCGCGAAGCCGACCGCCGCGTCCAGCCGTTCGGTGAGCTCCCCGGCGAGGTCGCCGCAGTGGCGCAGCGCCCACAGCGCCCGGGCCGCCGCCCAGGTGGCGTCCCGGGCCCGCTCCAGGCTCCAGGAGCCCAGCAGATGAGTGATCGGGTCGGCGATCTGGAGCAGGTCGGGACCCGGCATCAGATCCTCGCGGATGCGCTCCTCCAGCGAGGCGAGGAGGTCGCCCACGCGGTCGAACTCGTCCTCCAGATCGGCCGGTTCGCAGCCGAGCGTACGGCAGGCGTCCACCACGGCGAGCGCCAGATCGTGCCCGATGTGCGCGTTGATGCCCGCGAGCGCGAACTGCAGCGGGCGTACCCCGGGGTGGCGGCGTAACTGGAACAGGGGCCGCCAGCAGGCGGGCGGACGGCGGTCCCGGTCCGCCGTGTCGACCGCCGCCAGGTACCGCTCGGCGAACCGTACGTCCAGCGTGGCCGCCGCCCGCCGGTCCGCGAAGACGCCCGCGTCCAGGCGCCGGCCGACCTCCTCGGTGACGGCGAGGTAGACGCGGTTGAACACGGCGACCCCGTCCCGTTCGGGCAGCTCCGCGTCGAGGGCGCGCATCCGGGCCAGGACGGCGTCGACGGGAGCGGTGAAGTGTTCCAACTGCGCCATGGGGGAAGGGTCGCAGCCCGGGGACGGCCCGCGTGCCGACCGGCCCGCCGCTTCCCCGGAACGGGGGAACGGCGGGCCGGTCACAGGCCCGCCTACGAGGTGGCGCGCCGGTCGTTCTCGTCGTAGCTGGACGTGCCCTCGTCCAGCAGCGGCTCCTGCGTCTTGAGGTGGGCGGGTGCGAAGGCGCGCAGCGCGTGGTAGCCGGTGATGACGACCAGGGTGCCGAGCGCGATGCCGCTGAGCGAGAAGGTGTCGGTGAACTTCATGGTGACGTTGCCGACGCCGATGATGATGCCCGCGGCGGCCGGCACCAGGTTCAGCGGGTTGCGCAGGTCGACCTTGGCGTTGATCCAGATCTGCGCGCCCAGCAGGCCGATCATGCCGTAGAGGATGACGGTGATGCCGCCGAGCACCCCGCCCGGGATCGCGGCGACGACCGCGCCGAACTTGGGGCAGACGCCGAAGAGCAGGGCGAAGCAGGCCGCGGCCCAGTAGGCGGCGGTGGAGTAGACGCGGGTCGCGGCCATCACGCCGATGTTCTCGGAGTAGGTGGTGGTGGGCGGCCCGCCCACCGCGGTCGACAGCATCGAGCCGACGCCGTCCGCGGAGATCGCCGTGCCGAGCTTGTCGTCCAGCGGATCGCCGGTCATCTCCCCGACCGCCTTGACGTGCCCCGCGTTCTCCGCGATCAGCGCGATGACGACCGGCAGGGCGACCAGGATCGCCGACCACTGGAACGAGGGTCCGTGGAAGGACGGCAGGCCGATCCAGTCGGCCTTGGAGACGCCGGAGAGGTCCAGCCGCCAGTGATCGGTGAGCTTGCCGCTCGCGTCCACCGAGTGGATCTTCCCGAAGATCCGGTCGAAGGCCCAGGAGATCCCGTACCCGAAGACCAGCCCCAGGAAGATCGCGATCCGCGACCAGAAACCGCGCAGACAGACGACCGCCAGTCCGGTGAACAGCATCACCAGCAGGGCCGTCCACTGGTCCTGCGGCCAGTACGTCGACGCGGTCACCGGAGCCAGGTTGAAGCCGATCAGCATCACGACCGCGCCGGTGACGATCGGCGGCATGGCCGCGTGGATGATCCGCGCGCCGAAGCGCTGCACCGCGAGTCCCACCAGGAACAGCACGGCGGCGACCACCAGGACCGCGCCGGTCACGGTGGCGCTCGTGCCGCCCTGTGCCCGGATCACCGCCGCCACGCCGACGAAGGACAGGGAGCAGCCCAGATAGCTCGGGACCCGGCCCTGGGTGGCGAGCAGGAAGATCACGGTAGCCACGCCCGACATCATGATCGCCAGGTTCGGGTTCAGGCCCATGAGCACGGGGGCCACGAAGGAGGCTCCGAACATCGCCACGACGTGCTGGGCGCCCAGGCCCACCGTGCGCGGCCAGGAGAGCCGTTCGTCGGGGCGTACCACCGCTCCGGGTGCGGGCGTGCGCCCGTCACCGTGCAGCTTCCAGCGCACGCCGAGGTCCATGGTGGGGTTTCGCTTTCTCTGTACGTGAAGACTGTTCCAGACCATTGTCGGGGGTACCTGGTGGCTTCACGCGCACCCGACCCCGCTCGTGGACCGCGTTCAGGGGGCTGACCTGCGGTGACCGGCCGACCCTGCTGAGCGGTCGCTTAGTATGGAGTGGTCCACGCCGTCCCCGCACCGTCGCCCAGGAGCACCTCCGTGACCGCCGAAGCCCCGATCGCCCCCGCCGTCGCCCACGGCCGGCTGATCCCCGTCACCGTCCACTTCGACGACCTGGACGCGCTCGGGCTGCTGCACAACGCGCGCTACCCCCTGATGGTCGAGCGCGCCTGGACCGAGCTGTGGAACGAGCACGGCGTCCGCTTCGACGGCGACTGGCACGCCGCCGGCGACGCCTGCAACGCCGTCCGCGAACTGAGCATCGGCTACGAGGCACCCGTGACCCGCCCGGGCACCTACGCCGTCCACCTCTGGCTGGAGCGGCTCGGCACCACGGGCCTCACCTACGGTTTCCGCTTCTGCTCGGCCGACGGCTCCCAGACCTACGCGCGCGGCACCCGGGTCCTGGTCC
This sequence comes from Streptomyces sp. NPDC041129, assembly GCF_055592265.1. Classification (NCBI taxonomy): domain Bacteria; kingdom Bacillati; phylum Actinomycetota; class Actinomycetes; order Kitasatosporales; family Streptomycetaceae; genus Streptomyces; species Streptomyces sp. NPDC041129. Next base: position 396,145 of record NZ_JBVIYV010000006.1, read on the forward strand.
GGCTGGACGCGACGACGCTGCGCCCGGCGCCGTGGAGCGACGCCTTCAGGGCCGTGGGCCGGGAACTTCTGCGACCCGCGGACTGACCTCGGCGCGGCCGCCGCGCTCGGCGGTGCGCAGCACACCCGCGAACAGCGCGAGACCGCAGGCCAGCACGGTCACCACGCAGAACGAGACCATCAGGCTGGTCGCCTGCGCCACCCCGCCGATCAGACTGGGCGCGATCAGCCCTGAGGTGTACGTGATGGTCGCCACGCCCGCGATGGCCTGACTGGGGTTGGGGCCGGCGTGCCCGGCCGCCGCGAAGCACAGCGGTACGACGACGGCGATGCCGAGACCCATCAGCGCGAACCCGGCCATAGCCAGTGCCGGATGCCCGGCGAGGACGATCAGCACGCCGCCGAGCCCGGCCAGCACTCCGCCGGCCCGCACGGTCCGGACCGCCCCGAAGCGGTTCACCACCGCGTCACCGGCGATCCGGGCCACCGCCATGGTCAGCATGAACCCGGTGGTGCAGGCGGCCGCGACCCCGGCCGAGCTGTCCAGCCGGTCCCGCAGGAACACCGCCGACCAGTCCAGGCTCGCCCCTTCCGCGAACACCGCGCAGAACCCGACCGCACCGATGAGCAGCGCCGAGCGGGGCGGCAGCGCGAACCGCGGGGGCGGCTCCCCGTCCTCGGCGGGCTGCACATCCAGTACCCCCGCGCAGGCCACCAGGCCGAGCACGGTGAGAACGGCCGAGGCCAGGGCGAAGTGCAGGCGCGCGTCGGCACCCAGGTGCGCGGCGAGCGTGCCGGCCGCCGAGCCGGTCAGCGCGCCCGCACTCCACATCCCGTGCAGGCCCGACATGATCGATTTGCCGAGCAGCCGCTCCACCTCGACACCCAGGGCGTTCATCGCGACGTCGGCCATGCCCGCGCTCGCGCCGTAGGCGAACATCGCCAGGCACAGCGTGTACATGTTCGGCGCGAGGGACGGCAGGACCAGCGACAGCGTCCACAGCGCGAGCAGCCCGCGCAGAGCCGTACGGCTGCCGAAGGAGTGGCTGATCCGGCCCGCCAGCGGCATCGCGCACGAGGCGCCGAACGCCGTGAACGCCAGGGCGAAGCCGAGCTGCCCCGCGCTGAGCGAGGCATGCTCCTGCACCCAGGGCACCCGGGTGGCGAAGGAACCGGTCACGGCGCCGTGCACGGTGAACACGGCCGCCACGGCGTACCGGGCGCGCCTCACCTCGTCATCGCTCACGTCACCCATGGTCCAGTCCCTCCCCGGGGTTCCCCGCAGCGCCGTCGCTGCACCGCCGTAAACTATCAGGGACCCTGCCTGATAGATAGTGGAAAACTCGGCCGCGCCCGTCTGGGAGGATGCCCGTCATGCCCGCATCACCGAGCACCGCCCGGGCCATCAACGACCGGCTCGCCCTGCGTCTGCTGCAGCGGGAAGGTCCGTTGACGGCAGGGCAGTTGAAGCAGCTGACCGGACTGTCCCGGCCCACGGTCGCCGACCTCGTCGAGCGGCTCAGCGCCTCGGGTCTGATCACGGTGGTGGGGGAGTCCGGCGAGCAGCGCCGCGGCCCCAACGCCCGGCTGTACGGCATCGTCGCCGACCGCGCCCACCTGGCCGCGCTCGACGTGCGCACCGAGGGTGTCCTCGTGCTGGTCTCCGATCTGGTGGGGCGCGTGCTGGCCGAGGGTTCGGTGCCCATCGGCGGGAACACCGGGACCGGACCCGCCGTGGAGCAGGCGGTGGCCGCGGTGCAGCGGACGGTCGAGGAGGCCGGGGGTCGGCGGCTCCACACCGTCGGGATCGGGGCGCCGGGCCTCGTCGACCCCGCCACCGGCGATCTCCGCGACTCCGGGGGGCTGCCGGCCTGGCACCGCCGGCTCGCCGCGGCCCTGCAGGAACGGCTGCCCGGGGCCCGGGTGACCGTGGAGAACGAGACCAATCTGGCCGCCCTGGCCGAGCAGCGCGAGGGTGCCGCCCGTGACCGGGACACCTTCGTCCTGCTCTGGCTGGGCCATGGCGTCGGCGCCGCGGTCGTCCTCGACGGCGCCCTGCGCCGCGGTGCCTCCGGCGGTACGGGCGAGATCGGCTTCCTGCCGGTCCCGGGCACGCCGTCCCTGCCGTCGGCGACGGACTGCGACGGCGGCTTCCACTCCCTGGCCGGAGCGGCGGCGATCACCCGGCTGGCCGGGGAGCACGGTCTGCCGGGGGCGGAGGCGGCCGACGGGCCGGGCGTGGCGATGGTGGTGCGCGCGGCCGTGGCGCGGGTGACGGCCCCGCCCGGCGAGGCGGCCGGGGCCGGCCCCGCCGAACGCTTCCTCGACGCCCTCGCCGACCGCATCGCCATCGGGGCCGCCTCCGTGGTCTCCATCCTCGACCCGGGCTGCGTGGTCCTCGGCGGGGAGATCGGGCAGGCCGGGGGAGCGGTGCTCGCCGAGCGCGTCGCCGAGCGGCTGCGCCGGATGTCCCCGCTGGTCACCGAGGTCCGGGCCGGCCGCCTCGGCGGCTCCGCGGTCCTGCGCGGCGCCCTGCTGACGGCCCGGGACCGGGCCCAGGACGAACTGTTCGCCCCGGCCGACCGCCAGGACCCGTCCGGGAGGGGCCGGCCCGGCCCTCCTCCCCGGTGACCGGGTCTTCGTCCCTGGCCGACCGCCGGCCCCTCCGGGCGGAGCCGCCCGCCCGGTTACCGCCGGAGCCCCGGCCGCCGTGCCAGGTAGTCCTCGAAGGTGCCCTTGCCCACCGCCTGCTCCGGCGCCAGATGGCCGCCCGCGCGGAAGGCGCGGTACGTGCCGCCGAGCAGCGGTACGTTCACCAGCGCCCGGCGCCGCCCGGCCGCCCCGAGCCAGGCGCGGGCCAGCGACTCGAACGACCGCACCTGCGGGCCGCCCATGTCGGAGACTCGCCCGGCCGGCGGCGCGACGGCCAACCCGGCCAGCCGGTCCGCGACTTCGGCCACCTCGATGGGCTGGTCCGACACCCCCGCCGGGAGCGGCAGGACAGGTGACCTGGACAGTCCCCGCAGCACCGAGGCCACCAGGTCGTGGAACTGCGTCGCCCGCAGCACGGTCCAGCCGAGCCCCGACTCCTCGATCCGCCGCTCCACCGCGAGCTTCGACCTGTAGTAGCCGAGCGGCACCCGGTCGACGCCCACGATGGAGATGTAGAGCAGGTGGCCCACGCCGGCCCGCCGTGCCGCCGCGATCAGGTGGTCCGCCGCCCGTTCGTCCCCGCCGCGCGGGCTGCTCGCGCAGTGCACGACCGTCTCCACGCCCGCTAGGGCCGTGTCCAGGGCGGGCCCGCCCTCGCGCAGGTCGACGGCGTGCGGCCGGGTGTGGCGGCTGAGCACCCGCACCTCGTGCCCGTCCGCCCGCAGCCGTTCGGTGACGAGCCGGCCGAGCGTGCCGGTCCCACCGGTCACCAGGATCGTGGTCATGCTGTCTCCGTCCCTCCGGACACCGGAGCACTCCCGAGTGAAGTGCCCTTCGTCCGCTGGGACAAGGCGGCCCCGTGAAATGTGACAGCCGCGCGGCGGCGGCCGCGTCCGCCCTGGCGGCCCGGCGGCGGGCAAGGGCCGTCGTCACCGCCGCCGGGCCCGCCCGCACCCTAAAAGGACTAGACCAGTGTGGTCAATGGTCCGGACCAATCGGCCGCTCGCGGAAGCCCGGACGGGCCGTCTGTGAGTCACTCCACATCATTCACCCGCATGGACCCCTACCGGCCGTGGCACACTGGCCCTGTACCAGAAGCAGCGCACTCCGGGGTCGGTGAAAGTCCGAACCGGCGGTTACAGTCCGCGACCCGGTCGCTTCCAGCGGCCGGTTGACCAGGTGAAACTCCTGGACCGACGGTTAAAGTCCGGATGGGAGGCAGTGCGCGGCGGGCGGGCATGCTCTCATGCGCGTCGCCGTATCTGGGCTCGTCCGCGGGCGGACGGGTCCCTGTTCGGCGTCGTCCCGGAGCTGTCTTCCCGTTCATTCTGTCGTCTTCGACAGGCCCCGGAGTCCGTGCCCCTTGAGGCAGGAGGACCCGGGAAGTGTTCACCGGAATCGTCGAAGAGCTGGGTGAGGTCACCGCCGTCGAGAATCTCGGCGACGCCTCCCGTTTCCGGCTCCGCGGCCCCATCGTGACCGAGGGCGCGCAGCACGGCGACTCCATCGCCGTGAACGGGGTCTGTCTCACCGTCGTCGACCACGAGGGCGACGAGTTCACCGCCGACGTCATGGCCGAGACGCTGGACCGCTCCAGCCTGGGCGCGCTCGGTGTCGGCTCCCGCGTCAACCTCGAGCGCCCCACCGCCGTGGGCGCGCGCCTCGGCGGGCACATCGTGCAGGGGCACGTGGACGGCACCGGACAGGTCCTGGAGCGCAAGCCGTCCGACAACTGGGAGATCGTGAAGGTCTCGCTGCCCGCGGACCTCGCCCGCTACGTCGTCGAGAAGGGCTCCATCACCGTCGACGGCATCAGCCTCACCGTCGTCGACGCCGGCCCCGACCACTTCACGGTCAGCCTCATCCCGACCACCCTCGCCCTGACCACGCTCGGCCACAAGCAGCCCGGCGACCCGGTCAACCTCGAGGTCGACGTCATCGCCAAGTACGTGGAGCGGCTGCTCGCGGCCGGACAGGGGGACGGCAAGTGAACTGGATGAACTCCGAGGCCTTCACCCTCTTCGGGCAGCACATCATCTGGTCCGACATGACCGGCAACATCCTCGGCCTCATCACCCTGGCCCTCGGCTGGCGCCGCTCGCTGTGGACCTGGCCCGTGCAGTTCCTGTCCGGCCTGGTCCTCTTCGGGGCCTTCTACGGCCACCTGGCCGGCAGCGCCGGCAAGCAGGCCGTCGTCATGGTCGTCGCGCTGTACGGCTGGTGGCAGTGGCAGCGCCGCAAGGACCGGGCCCTGGACGGCCACATCACCCCCCGGTTCGCCAACTGGACCGAGCGGGCGGTGATGCTCGCGGCCGCTGCCGCCGGCACCGTCGCCGTCGCCCTGCTGTTCACGGCGTACCCGAGCCTCTCCTGGGACCCCTGGCCCGACGCCTACATCTTCGTCGGCACCATCGTCGCCATGTACGCCCAGGCCAAGGGCATGGTCGAGTTCTGGATCGCCTGGCTGCTCGTCGACCTCGTCGGCGTGCCCCTCAACTTCGCCAACGGCTACGCCTTCTCCGGCTTCGTCTACGTCATCTACGGCGCGCTCGTCCTGTGGGGCATGCGCGACTGGTGGCTGCGCTCCCGCAAGGACGCGCGGCCCGTTCTGGAAGGAGCGCCGGCATGACCTCGGCACCTCTGCTCCACAGCACCGAACGCATCGAGGACTTCGGGCTCGACCCCGTCGAGCAGGCCATCGCCGACATCGCGGCCGGCCGCCCGATCGTCGTCGTCGACGACGAGGACCGGGAGAACGAGGGCGACCTCGTCATCGCCGCCGAGAAGGCCACCCCCGAGATCGTCGCCTTCATGATGAGCGAGTGCCGGGGCCTGATCTGCGCCCCCATGGAGGGGGAGGAACTGGACCGGCTGCGGCTGCCGCAGATGGTCGAGGACAACACCGAGTCGATGAAGACCGCCTTCACCGTCTCCGTGGACGCCACCGCCGCGCACGGTGTGAGCACCGGCATCTCGGCCGCCGACCGCGCCACCACGCTCCAGCTGCTGGCGAGCGGCACCGCCGAGCCCACCGACCTGGTCCGCCCGGGCCATGTCTTCCCGCTGCGCGCCAGGCCCGGCGGCGTGCTGACCCGCAACGGCCACACCGAGGCCGCCGTGGACCTCGCCCGGCTCGCGGGCCTGCGCCCGGCCGGCGCCATCGTGGAGATCGCCGGCGAGGACGGCCGGATGCTGCGGCTGCCCGAACTGATCCCGTTCGCCCGCAAGCACGGCCTGACGATCATCTCCATCGAGGACCTGATCGCCTACCGCCGCGGCAGCGAGCCCACCGTCCGCCGCGAGGCCGAGACCCGACTGCCCACCAGGCACGGCACCTTCACCGCCTACGGCTACCGCTCCACCGTCGACGGCGTCGAGCACGTCGCCCTCGTCCACGGCGAGATCGGCGACGGCGAGGACGTCCTGGTCCGCGTCCACTCCGAATGCCTCACCGGCGACGTCTTCGCCTCCCTGCGCTGCGACTGCGGGCCCCAGCTCGACGCCGCCCTGGAACGCATCCAGGCCGAGGGCCGGGGTGTCGTGGTCTACCTGCGCGGGCACGAGGGGCGCGGCATCGGCCTGCTGTCCAAGCTGCGCGCCTATCAACTGCAGGAGCAGGGCCACGACACCCTCGACGCCAACCTCGAGCTCGGCCTGCCCGCCGACGCCCGCGACTACGGCGCCGGCGCGCGGATCCTCGCCGACCTCGGCGTGCGCGGCGTCCGCCTGATGACCAACAACCCCGACAAGACCGACGCGTTGCTGCGCCACGGCCTGAAGGTCACCGGCCGCGAGCCGATGCCCGTCCAGGCGGGCGAGCACAACCTCCGGTACCTGCGCACCAAGCGGGACCGGATGGGGCACGACCTGCCCTGGCTGGACACCCCGGCCGTGGCCGCCTCCGCGGCCGCGCCCGGGTCCACCTGCGGCAACCAGTAAGCGAACAGCACTGAGGAGAGATGTGAGCGGCAAGGGTGCACCGGAGCTGTCCGTACGGGGCGCGAGCGACCTCAGGGTCGCCGTCATCGCGGCCCAGTGGCACGAGAAGGTGATGGACGGTCTGGTGAACGGCGCCCTGCGCGCCCTGCACGAACTGGGGATCGACGAGCCGACCCTGATCAGGGTCCCCGGCAGCTTCGAGCTCCCGGTCGCCGCCAAGGTCCTCGCGAGCCGCGGCTACGACGCCGTGGTCGCCCTCGGCGTCGTGATCCGCGGCGGAACCCCCCACTTCGACTATGTGTGCCAGGGGGTCACCCAGGGCCTCACCCAGGTCTCCGTGGAGACCGGCGTCCCGGTCGGCTTCGGCGTGCTCACCTGCGACACCGAGGAACAGGCCCTGGACCGGGCCGGCATCGAGGGCTCCAGCGAGGACAAGGGCCACGAGGCGGTCACCGCCGCGGTCGCCACCGCGGCCACACTCCGCTCGGTATCCGAACCCTGGCACTGAGGAGTCGCCCACACCGCGTAGGGTGGGCATCACCATGTCCAAGAAGACTTTCGAGGAGCTCTTCACCGAGCTCCAGCACAAGGCCGCCCAGGGCGATCCCGCCACTTCCCGCACCGCAGAGCTGGTCGGCAAGGGGGTCCATGCCATCGGCAAGAAGGTCGTCGAGGAGGCCGCCGAGGTGTGGATGGCCGCCGAGTACGAGGGCAAGGAGGCGGCCGCCGAGGAGATCTCGCAGCTGCTGTACCACGTCCAGGTGATGATGGTCGCCCGCGGCATCTCCCTGGACGACGTCTACGCCCACCTCTGAGCCGCGCCGGCTCACGATCCCCCTCTCCCTGAACGCAAAGGAAGCCGACCTCATGCTGCGCATCGCCGTCCCCAACAAGGGTTCCCTGTCCGGCCCTGCGGCGGAGATGCTGCATGAGGCCGGCTACCAGCAGCGCCGGGAGTCCAAGGAGCTGCGGATCGTCGACCCGGTGAACGAGGTCGAGTTCTTCTACCTCCGCCCCCGGGACATCGCGATCTACGTCTCCTCCGGCCGGCTCGACATCGGCATCACCGGCCGCGACCTGCTGGTCGACTCCGGTGCCGACGCCGAGGAGATCCTGCCGCTCGGGTTCGCCCGCTCGACGTTCCGCTTCGCCGCCAAGCCCGGCACCGCGGCGGGCGTGGCGGACCTCAAGGGCCGGACGGTCGCCACCTCCTACGAGGGCATCGTCGCCGGGCACCTCGCCGACAGCGGGGTCGACGCCTCGGTCGTCCACCTCGACGGCGCCGTCGAGACCGCCATCGAGCTGGGCGTCGCCGAGGTCATCGCCGACGTCGTGGAGACCGGCACCAGCCTGCGCAACGCGGGTCTCGAGGTCTTCGGCGAGCCCATCATGAAGTCCGAGGCCGTCGTCATCCGCCGTACCGGCGCCGACGGCGAGGAGCCGAAGGTCCAGCAGTTCCTGCGGCGCCTCCAGGGCGTCCTGGTCGCCCGGACGTACGTGATGATGGACTACGACTGCCGCGTCGAGCAGCTCGAGAAGGCCGTCGCGCTCACCCCCGGCCTGGAGTCGCCGACCGTCTCCCCGCTGCACAACGAGGGCTGGGTCGCCGTCCGCGCCATGGTCCCCGCCAAGGAGGCGCAGCGGATCATGGACGACCTCTACGAGATCGGCGCCCGGGCCATCCTGACCACCGCCATCCACGCCTGCCGCCTGTAAGAGGTACGCGAACAGATGTCCGAGCTTCCCGCCCTCCCCGTGACCTTCCGGCCGGGCCACACGCGGGTGATCCTGCTCACCGCCGGTGTGGCGATCTTCCTGGTCATCTCAGGTGTCGCCATGCTGCTGGACCTGGGTCCGGGTGAGCGGGCCAGCTTCTTCGTCACCGGAGCGCTCATCTTCTGGGCGCTGGCGCAGCTTGCCCGGGTCAAGGTGGTCGCCGACGAGTCCGGCGTCACCGTGGTCAACATCGTGAGCAAACGGCGCCTGGCCTGGGCGGAAATCCTTCAGGTGAACCTCCGTCCGGGCGATCCGTGGGTGTTCCTCAACCTCAGCGACGGCACCAGCCTGCCCGCGCTCGGCATCCAGCCGGGCCTCGCCAAGCAGCGCGCCATCGCCGACGCGCGGGCGCTCCGGGCGCTCACCGAGGCCCGCTCGACGGCCCCGGCCGGCGAAGATCAGGGATGAATCGGTGACGTCCGCCCTGCCGCACCGGGCCGTGTCTTGATTAATCTGGAGGTGGAGGCGTTTTTCGTCGCGCCTCCACCCCTGTGGCACCGCGCCCGGTGCACAGGGGTTCCTGCTACCCGAGGAGTGACCCCCTCCGGCGATGGACGGATCGTCCTGTAGTACCTGCGCCGCCCCCTCCCCCCACCACATGGAGGCGGCGGCATCATGACCACCCCCCTGCTGCTCCTCGCAGCGGCTTTCCTGTTGATCCTGGCCAACGGCTTCTTCGTGGCGGCCGAGTTCGGCCTGGTGACGGTCGAGCGCCCGGACGCCGAGAAGGCCGCCGCCGACGGCGACAAGCGCGCCGGCACGGTCGTGGAGTCGCTGAAGGAGCTCTCCTTCCAGCTCTCCGGCACCCAGCTCGGCATCACCATCACCTCCCTGGTCGTCGGCATGCTCGCCGAACCGGCCCTGGCCGCGCTGCTGCGCGGCCCGTTCACCGCGATCGGCATCCCCAGGGGCGCCGTCTCCGGTGTGGCCGTGGTCACCGGCATGCTGCTGGCCTCGGCGATCCAGATGGTGATCGGCGAACTCGTGCCCAAGAACTGGGCGGTGTCGCGGCCCCTGCAGGTCGCCCGCTTCGTCGCGGGCCCCCAGCACCTCTTCTCCCGGCTGTTCCGCCCGGTGATCTCCGCGCTGAACACGGTCGCCAACCGGCTGGTGCGCGCCCTCGGCGTCGAGCCCGCCGACGAGCTGGCCTCCGCCCGCACCCCGGGCGAACTGGTGTCCCTGGCCCGGCACTCCGCGCAGGCCGGCGCCCTGGAACAGGACACGGCCGACCTGTTCGTACGCACCCTGTCCCTGGGCGACCTGACCGCGCAGCACGTCATGACCCCGCGAGTCAAGGTCAGCGCCCTGCAGGACTCGGCCACCGCCGAGGACGTGGTCAACCTGACCCGGGCCACCGGGCTGTCCCGCTTCCCGGTCTACCGGGAGAAGATCGACGACGTGGTCGGCATGGCCCACCTCAAGGACGCGCTGGCGGTCCCCGTGAACGACCGGCTGCGTACCCCGGTCGGCCGTATCGCGCGCAGGGCGCTGCTCGTGCCCGAGACGCTGCCCGTCCAGCCCCTCCTCGCCCGGCTGCGCAGCGAGCAGCCCATCGCGGTCGTCGTGGACGAGTACGGCGGCACGGCCGGCGTGGTCACCCTGGAGGACATCGTCGAGGAACTCGTCGGCGAGGTCCGCGACGAGCACGACGCCAAGGACGCGCCCGAGCTGGCCCCCGCCCCGCCGGAGGACGGCCGGCCCGCCTGGGACGTGGACGGCGGTTGCCGTGTCGACGTCCTGAAGCGCATAGGCCTCGACGTGCCCGAGGGCCCGTACGAGACCGTCGCCGGACTCGTCGCCGACCTGCTCGGCCGCATCCCGGCCCCCGGCGACCGGGCCGAACTGCCCGGCTGGCGGCTCTCCGTGCGCCAGGTGGGCCACTACCGCGCCGAACGGGTCCGCCTGGTCCGCACGGCCCCGGCCGTGAACGTCATGGAGGCCGTGCGATGAGCGTCCTCCAACTGGTCTTCGCCGCGCTGCTCGTACTCGCCAACGGCTTCTTCGTCGGCGCCGAGTTCGCGCTCGTCTCCGTCCGCCGCAGCCAGATCGAGCCGCTGGGCACGGCCCGGGCCCGGCAGGTGCTGTACGGCCTGGAGCGGCTGCCGCAGATGATGGCCGCCGCCCAGTTCGGCATCACCGTCTGCTCGCTGACCCTCGGCGCGGTCGCCGAGCCCACGGTCGCGCACCTGCTGGAGCCGGTCTTCGAGTGGATCCACCTGCCGGCCGGCATGATCCACCCGCTCGGATACGTCATCGCCCTCGCCGCGGTGGTCTTCTTCCACCTCGTCATCGGTGAGATGGTGCCGAAGAACCTCGCCATGGCGGCCCCCGAGAAGGCCGCGCTGTGGCTCAGCCCGGGGCTGGTCGCCTTCGCCCGGGTGTGCCGGCCGATCACGGTGGCCCTCGGCGCCTGTGCCCAGGGCATCCTGCGGCTCTTCCGGGTCGAGCCCAAGGACGAGGTCGAGGCCGTCGTCACCAGTGAGCAGCTCAACCGCCTGCTGGAGGACTCCGGCCAGGCGGGCCTGCTGGATCCCGAGGAGCAGGAGCGCCTGGAGGACGCGCTGGAACTGGGCTCCCGCCCGGTGACGGACGTCCTGCTGCGGCGCGAGTCCCTGATCACCGTGCCGCCCTCGGTCACCCCGGGCGAGATCGTCCAGCTCACGGCCCGCACGGGCTACTCCCGCTTCCCGGTCGCGGCGGCGGACAAGGGTCCCTTCATGGGATACGTCCATGTGAAGGACGTCCTGGACCTGGAGGACTCCGACCGGGCCGTCCCCCAGCACGTCTGGCGCCCCATGACCACGCTCCGCTCGGAGCTCCCGCTGGACGACGCCCTGACGGTCATGCGTCGGGCGGCCACCCACCTGGCCCAGGTCGCGGATGCGTCGGGCCGGATCCTGGGTCTGGTGGCCCTTGAGGACGTTCTGGAACTCCTGGTCGGCGAGGTCCGCGACCCGGCCCACCGCAGGCTCCCGGACATAAAACTCACCGAACCCAGAGCAACCGAGAACCCGGAACAGGCCATGGCCTGACCGCCGGCCCCCCTCCGCACCACCGCCCACCCAGCCGCGAAGCCGGGTGGGCGGTGCCGCACAGCCGCGGGCACCCTGGCGGCCCGCACGGCGACGGGCATCGAGCCCGCACAGCCGCGGGCCTTGCGACCCCAGGCAGAGCACCCCCGGCAGACGCCAGTCACCGGCGCCTAGAGAGCCGAGGGATCCTGCGGCCCCCGCCCCGACAGCACTTCCCCGTACGCCTGCATCAGATCCGGCAGCCGCAACGTCGCGAGGTCCCCCCGGGACAGCGCCCCGGGATACCCCGACAACCGCAGATCCCGGTAGGCGCAGCTCTTCTCGTACAGCGTCCGCAGGAACCGCCCGTTCCCCAGCTCGTCGATCCACCCCTGGTCGACGACGTGCCCGGCGATGGACCGCAGCTCCTCCAGCGCCTCCTCGTCCCACTGGTCCCCGTTCTCCGCCGCGAGCACCCTGCCGATCTCGGTGAGCTCCAGCGGCCGGTAGGAGGGGAAGTCGACCCGGGAGGTGAAGCGGGAGGAGAGCCCGGGGTTCGCGGTGAGCAGCCGGTCCATGCCCTCCGGATAGCCGGCCAGGATCACGACCAGGTGGTCCCGGTTGTCCTCGGCCCGCTTCAGCAGTACCTGCAGCGCCTCGTCGCCGTACGCGTCCCCCTTGCCGTACCCCGAGTTGGACAGCGAGTACGCCTCATCCACGAACAGCACCCCGCCGATCGCGGAGTCGATCAGCTCGTTGGCCTTCACCGCCGTCTGCCCGAGGTACTCCCCGACCAGGTCGGCCCGCTGTGCCTCCACCAGATGGTCGCCGCCGAGCAGCCCCAGCGCGTAGAACACGCGCCCGAGGATCCGGGCGACCGTGGTCTTCCCGGTCCCCGAGGGCCCGGAGAACACGAAGTGCCGCTTGGGCGGCTGCACCGGCAGCCCCTGCCCGGCCCGCAGCCGCGCCATGTTCAACTGCGCGGACAGCGCCTTGACCTGGCGCTTGACCGGCTCGAGCCCCACCATCCGCTCCAGCTCGGCGAGCGCCTCCTCGAGTAACGCGGGATCCGTCGGCCCGGCCGGCAGGACGGAGGAGGCCACTCCGCTCCTCACGCGCACCAGCGGGTCGGAGCCCGACGGCAGCGGACCGGTCGGCAGGTCCGGCTCGGTCAGCCGCAGATCGCGGCCCTCCGCGCCGAAGAGCGGATCGAGCGTGTCCGGCCCGTCCATGGCGTCCGCCCCGGCACCGGTCAGGGTGATCGCCGCGAGGTCGGCCGGATCGTCGTACCCGTCGCCCTCGGCGATCGCGGCCAGCCGGGCCGAGGTGTCCATGAAGGCCGGATCGATCCGGTGCACCGCCCGGTACAGGGGGAGCGCCGCGGCGCTGCGCCCGGTGCCCTCGTGCGCCCGCGCCAGCCAGTACCGCAGCTCCTTGCGCTGCGGCTGCTCGCTGCGGCAGCGCATCAGGGCCGCCGCGAGCAGCGGCTCGGCCTGGCCGTACATCTCCAGACGCACCCGGGCCATCCCGCCGAAGAGGCCAGCCTCGATGCCGAGGAGGGGATCGTCGAGCAGAGGGTCGGTGTGCCGCACCAGCTGGTCCCAGTCCTTGACCAGATAGGCGCGGCAGGCGTGCAGGAAGCGGACCTGCGGATCGGTGTCCACCGGGGGCAGCCCGGCGAGCGCCCGGTCCAGCTCGGGCACGTGCCGGCCGTCCAGCCAGTGCGAGGCGTGCGCCAGCAGCAGATCGCGCGGGCTCTCCAGCACCGGCTGCACCCACCAGCCGAGCCAGTACCAGGAGTTGAGGGTGCGGCGGTGCCGGGCGCGCTGCTCCCCGAAGCGCTCCCGGTGCCGGAACATCCGCAGCAGCGCGGTGGTCGTGTCGACCCGCAGCGCGTGCAGTCCGAGCCAGGCGTCCGCCATCCCCGGGTCCATCCGGACGGCGACCCGGAACTCCTCCTCCGCCTGGGGATAGGCGCCCATCGTGTAGGCGTCCACACCTCGCAGCCAGGCGAGGTCGGCCGGGGCCTCCGGGCCCTGCGTGCCGAAGTCCATCACGTCCCCCACAGACCGTGCCCCCGTTGGTTCACCGCCGGGCAGTCGCCCGACGGCCGCCGCGGACGAACCGCTGTACCGCGGACCGGAGTTGCAGGTGCGCGAGGCAGTCGCTCGAAGGTCGCACCGAGGGCATCGTACCCGGGGTACGACCGCGTGCCGAAGGGTGCCGCACGGCCCGTTCGGCGAGGTGGGAGCAGACGGGGCGCACACGAAATGGTGACCGACGGTGAGCGTTTCGGTGCGCGAGGCGGCCGGAAGGACGGTCCGCGGGCAGAACGAAGCCCCCGATCACGGGGGAACAACCGGGGGCTTCGCGTCTGTGGGCGGCTCCGAGGCCGCACATTCAGAACGTAAGACCTGCAAGGCTCCCCGGTCAAGCGGACCTGGAGCACTCAAGGAAGTTCCCCCGCACGGGTCTTGGGTGCGCTCACCGCACCGCGGACGGTCCGTCACCGTGAGTGACGTTCTGGTCCGGTCCGGGGATGCCCGCCGGTCCCGTCAGCACCTCGTATCCCTCCCGTGTCTGCCGCACCAGGAGATCCGCATGGGGGCGCGAGGGGTCGGCGGCGAAGTGCGCGTGCTCCGCCTCGACCCACCCGGACCAGAACTCGCGCTGCTCCTCCCCGTCCCGCAGCCGGCCGCGCGCCCAGGACTCCTCGCGCGGCAGTTCCATCCACAGCAGCCGCGCCAGATGCGGCCGCAGTGCCCGGCGTCCGGCGCCGACCCCCTCGACGACGACCACGGGCGCGGGCGGCAGCGGCCGCGGCGGGCCGAACGCCCGGGCACGCCAGTCGTAGGGGGTGTACCGCGCGATCTCGCCCCGGGACAGTGGGCCGATCACCTGGGCCGTGAGCCGCTCGGTCCAGTCGAAGAGCCGCTCGTGGCTGGCGATGTCGTCCAGGTGCAGCACCGGCGCCCCGCCGAGTGCGGCGGCCAGCCGCCCGGCGAAGGTGGACTTCCCGGACCCCGCGTGCCCGTCGACAGCGATCAGACGGACCGGCCCCAGTGAAGGGGGCAGCCCGCGCAGCCGGGCGGCGAGGTCGTGAATGGTGATTCCCGAGGTGTGGTGCGGTGTGGGGTGTTTTCCGGAAACAGTGTAGTAGCGGTGCATAGCGTCAGGTGCCGGTGTGGCGGCGCCGGGACCGGAGTGGCGAGAAAACGTCACTTCTTGAACCACTGGCTGAGCGCCGGTCAATCAAACGGATTATCCATCCAAATCCGTTGACCGATATGTGAAATTCGGCGTTCCAGGCGCGCCGACTGCTGAGTAAGGTGCTTCCTGCGCGAGTGCGGCGCGTCGTAACGGGGACGGACAGGAGAACATGGCCGCGGAGTTATTCGAAGGGCAGTATGTGTGGCATCCGGCGGCCGACGACCGCGTCCTGGCGCGCGTATGCGTCGATGTGCGCGCCGGCCGTTATCGAAGCGCCGGTGAAGCCCTCGCCGAGACGCGTTCCGACTTCGCCCTGCGCGCCCACCGCTCGCTCGTGCTGGCCTCCGAGGCGGCCGGCACCGACCTCGTCGAACGCTGGCTGGCCGAGGATCCGACGCCCGAGGCGGCGCTGCTGTGGGCCCGGGTGGCCGTGCAGCGCGCGATGCGGGCCGCCGACGCGCGCGACGAACGGGCCGAGGCACTGGAGCGGATAGCGCTCACCGCCTGCGACCGGGCCGCCGCGCTGGCCCCCGGCGACCCCACTCCCTGGGTCGCCAAGCTCACCATGGCGCGGCTGCACCGGCTGCGCGATCCCGCCCCGCAGGGGCTGCTCACCGCCCCGCCCGGCCCGTGGCGGCTGTTCGCGCACGTCCTGACCCTGGACCCGTGGAACCGCGAGGGCCACCACCGCTTCCTGTCCTGCTTCTTCACCCGTTACGGCGGTTCGGTCAACGCGGCCTGGGACGTGGCCGCCTTCCTCAGCCAGCGCGCGCCCACGGACTCCGCCCTCCGGCTGCTGCCGCTGGTCGCCCTGGTCGAGAGCTACAACCCCACCCAACTGCTCGCCGACCGGGTCTGGGAGCAGCCCCAGTGGCGCTCCACCGCGCTCGCGGTCTACCACAACTGGCTGCCCGCGGTG
The DNA here is from genome assembly GCF_055592265.1 of Streptomyces sp. NPDC041129. Taxonomy (NCBI): domain Bacteria; kingdom Bacillati; phylum Actinomycetota; class Actinomycetes; order Kitasatosporales; family Streptomycetaceae; genus Streptomyces; species Streptomyces sp. NPDC041129. Next base: position 411,651 of record NZ_JBVIYV010000006.1, read on the forward strand.
GCCGGCTACCGCTTCACCCCGGTGCTCGACCTGGCCTACCTCGCGCACGCGCTGGTCATGGCCCAGTGCGGGTTCGAGGCCCGGGCGGTCTTCACGGCGATGGGCCCGTACGCCTCGCGCATGCCCTGGAGTGCCTTCGGCGAGCCCGCCGAACAGCTCTCCCGGGCCCGGCGCGGCTGCGGCCTGCCCGTCCCGGGACCCGCCTGACCCGTACCTGCTCCGCCCCCCACCAAGAGAAAGGTCGATCTGTGTCGGAACGGATATCGGCTCCACGGGCGAACGCCCGCGGGGGAGAGGACGCGGTCGTGCTCGACGACGACGCGACCCTGCACGCGATGGGTTATCCGCGGAAACTCACCCGGCGCTTCAAGGCGTTCGACAATTTCGCGATCTCCTTCACCATCATCAATATCCTCTCGGGCATTTTCTCGTCCTTCGGATTCGGTATGAACGCGGGTGGTCCCCGTGTTCTCGTGTTCGGCTGGATCGGCGTCTCCGTCATGGTGCTGTTCATCGGCGCAGCGATGGCGGAGGTCGCTTCGGCATATCCGACGAGCGGTGCGCTCTATTTCTCGGCGGGCAAACTCGCCAAGCGGCACAAGGGCGCCTGGTCCTGGTTCACCGGCTGGCTGAACTTCGTGGGCCAGATCGGCGGCACCGCCGCCACCGGGTACGCGGCGGCCACGTTCATCCAGGCCTTCGTCGCCCTGCAGTGGTCCTCGTACCAGCCGACCGCGCACCAGACCGTCCTGATCACGGCAGTGATCATCGTGGCGCAGGGGCTCGCCAACACCTTCACGGTCCAGCTCGTCGCCGTACTGAACCGCGTTTCCGTGTGGTGGCTGCTGATCGGACTCGTGGTGATCGTGACCGCACTCATCGTGATGCCCGACCATCATCAGTCCGCGTCCTTCGTGACGCATTTCGAGAACAACACCGGCTTCACCAACGGACTTTACGGCGGCATGCTCGGCCTGCTGGTCACCAGCTGGACCTTCACCGGCTTCGACGGCAGCTTCCACATGTCCGAGGAAACGGTCCAGGCGACGGTCAACGCGCCGAAGGGCATCACCCGTGCCATCGGCTATTCGGCGATCACCGGTCTGATCCTTATGCTCGCGCTGGTCTACAGCATTAGCGACTACGGCAAGGTGGCCGGTTCGGCCGCGCCGCCCGTCCAGATTCTCATCGACGGCCTCGGCCTCGGCGCCGCCAAGGTGATGCTGCTCATCGTCATCGGCGCCATGCTCTTCTGCGGTCTGGCCAACCTCACCAGCAACACCCGGCAGATCTTCGCCTTCTCCCGGGACGGCGCCATGCCCGGCTCCCGCTGGTGGCACACGGTCTCGCTGCGCACCCGGACGCCGGTCAAGGCGGTGTGGCTCGCGGTGGGCTGCTCGCTCGCCCTGGTGATCCCGGGCTGGTGGTCGCACACGGCGTTCACCGCCATCGTGAGCGTCAACGTGGTGGGGCTGTTCCTCGCCTACGCCGTGCCGGTCTTCCTGCGGCTGCGGCTCGGCGACGAGTTCCAGCCCGGCCCCTGGCACCTGGGCCGCTGGGGCAAGCCGATCGGCTGGGTCGCGGTGACCTGGATCCTGCTCAGCAGCGTGCTGTTCATGCTGCCGCAGGCCTCGCCCATCACCGCCGACTCCTTCAACTACGCGCCGATCGCGCTGGCCGTCGTCCTGCTCGTGGCCACGGTCTGGTGGTTCGCCACCGCTCGCCGCCGCTTCCAGGGACCGGTCAGCTACGGCCGCCCCGACGAGGTCGCCGCGATGGATCTCATCTGACCCGCTCGACGCCACGGCCCCGGCGCACAGCACAACGCCCGCGCGGGGGCCGCGGCGCACTACCCGGCGCGCACTCCCCAGGTCCCATCACTGTTCTAGACCAATATTGGTAGCGCGCCATACGGCGGAAGTGCTGGCAGGGGCATGCCGTCTCCGTTCATAGTTGGCGCACCAACCGCACCAGCCCCGACCCGGACACCTGGGGGTAACCGCGCCCATGAGCAGAGCCCAGCAGCCCTCCCGCAGAACCGTTCTCGCCGCCGCGGTGGTCGCCGCGGTCGCCTCGGGAACCATGCCCGCGGCCGCGGCCACCGCGTCGGCGCCCGCCGGCACGGGCACCGCCGCAGCGCCGGGCCGCCCCGTCGACTACCGCGCCTGGACCTCGTACCGCGACTGGCGCCGCGGTACCGCGGAGGGCGTCCGGGCCGTCCCGGGCCGCCGGCCCGGCGCCGAGATCGGGGCCGCCGCCGGCCGCACCGACTACACCGACCCGCACACCGGCCGTACGGCCACCTGGGAGTACGCGATCTGGACCTCCCCGGTCCACCGGCTCGCCGTGCCCGCGACCGAGGTCATCGCCTCCTGGAACGCGCACACCCCCGAGGGCACCTGGCTCCAGGTCGAGCTGCGCGGCACGTACTCCGACGGTACGGACACCCCCTGGTACGTGATGGGCCGCTGGGCCGCGGGCGACCAGGACATCAAGCGCACCTCGGTGGACGACCAGACCGACGGCAAGAGCACGATCTGGACCGACACCTTCGCCATCGACGACGCGAGCACCGGTCTGCGCCTGGCCTCCTACCGGCTGCGCCTCACCCTCTACCGCACCCCCGGCACGCGTCTCACCCCGACCGTCTGGCGGCTCGGCGCCATGGGTTCCGACATCCCCGACCGCTTCACCGTCCCCGCGTCCGCCCCCGCCCTCTCCGGCGAACTGGCCGTCCCCCGCTACTCGCAGGAGATCCACAAGGGCCAGTACCCGGAGTACGACAACGGCGGCGAGGCCTGGTGCAGCCCGACCTCCTCGCAGATGATCATCGAGTACTGGGGCGGCCGGCTCACCCCCGAGCAGCTTTCCTGGGTCGACCCGTCCTACGCCGACCCGCAGGTGGACCACGCGGCCCGGTACACGTACGACAACCAGTACGAGGGCTGCGGCAACTGGCCGTTCAACGCCGCCTACGCGGCCACGTTCGACGGCATCCAGGGGGTGGTCACCCGGCTCGCCTCGCTCACCGACCTGGAGACCCTGGTCGCGGCCGGCATCCCGGCCATAACGTCCCAGTCCTTCCTCAAGACCGAGCTGACCGGCGCCGGATACGGCACCTCCGGCCACCTCATGACCGTGATCGGCTTCACGGCCGACGGCGACGTGATCGCCAACGACCCGGCCTCGCCGAGCGACGAGGCGGTACGGCGGGTGTACCTGCGGCGGGAGTTCGAGAACATCTGGCTCAGGACCAAGCGGTACGACGCGAACGGCAAGGTCAGAAGCGGCACGGGCGGGGTCTGCTACCTCTACTTCCCGGACCGCCCGACCGCGCGTCAGCGCAAGGCGCTCGCGGCGGTGGGAGTGTGCTGATGCGGACCGTGTGAGCAACGTCTCCGCCGCAAATGCCGTCGCGGGTGGCAAAGTGGACGAACGGGTGGGGGGATTCCGCTTCGTACGTCCGACCTCTGTGAGAACACCATGACCGCACACTCGGCCACCGCCACCCGCGTCGGCACCGGCGGCCCCAAGGAAGACGGCCCGGAGATCCTCGAACACGTCATGGGCTGGGTGCTCGTCGTGGTGGTCGCGATGCTGGTGACCCGGCTCGGTCTGCTCTGAACCGGGCCGGCCCCGCGCCGGGCCGGCATGTTCTGACATACTGCGGATGTCCCGCCGACCTCCTAGACCAGGGTCGAAAGTGAATATGCGTCCACAGCGTGCCGCCGTCCGTCCCCGGACGCGCGGCACCGAGCGTTCCGAGGCGCGTCGCGCCGAACTCATCGCCATCGGACGGAAGTTGTTCGCCGACACGTCCTACGACGCACTGTCCATGGACGACATCGCCCGGCAGGCGCACGTCGCCAAGGGGCTGATCTACTACTACTTCCAGTCCAAGCGCGGCTACTACCTGGCCATCATCCACGCCTCCGTCGCCGACCTGGTCGACTTCGCCGCGAGCGGCCTAGAACTGCCCGCCGTGGACCGTGTCCACCGCACCATCGACACCTACCTGCGCTTCGCCGAGCACCACCAGGCCGCCTACCGCACCATCGTCAGCGGCGGGGTCGGCTTCGACACCGAGGTGCACGCCATCCGGGACGGCGTCCGCGAGGCCATCGTCGCCACGATCGCCGAAGGGGCCTACGGCCGCCGGGACATCGCCCCGCTGGCCCGCATGGGGCTGCTCTCCTGGGTGTGCAGCGTGGAGGGTGCCACCCTCGACTGGATCGACCGCCCCGAACTGCCCCGGGACACCATGCGCGACCTGCTGGTGAAGACCCTCGGCGGGGCGCTGCGCGCCGTCGAGGAACTGGACCCGTCCTACCCCGCACCGCCGCCCGCGCGCCGCGACGCGTAGCGGGCGTGGAGCGGAGGCTCGCGCTCCTCCACACCACGCCCGAACGCCACTTCCCGAAGAGCTAGTTGATCGCCTTGATCAGCTCACCGTTCGCGGTGTCGCCGCTCAGCTCCCAGAAGAACGTACCGCCGAGTCCCTGCTGGTTCTTGTACGCCATCTTCGTGCCGATGGTCGCCGGGGTGTCGTAACTCCACCAGTTGCTGCCGCACTTGGCATAGGCCGTGCCGCCCACGGTGCCGGTGGCCGGGCACTTGGTCTTCAGCACCTTGTAGTCCTCGATGCCCTGCTCGTACGTGCCCGCCGCAGGGCCGGTCGCCGTGCCGCCGGGCGCCGCCTGGGTGACGCCGGTCCAGCCGCGGCCGTAGAAGCCGATGCCGAGCAGCAGCTTCGAGGCCGGGACGCCGAGGCCCCTGAGCTTGGCGATGGTCGCCGAGGTGTGGAAGCCGGCCTTCGGGATGCCCGAGTAGGAGGTCAGGGGGGAGTGCGGGGCGGTCGGGCCGGCCGCGTCCCAGGCGCCGAAGTAGTCGTAGGTCATCGGGTTGTACCAGTCGACGTACTGCGCCGCGCCCGCGTAGTCCGCCGCGTCGATCTTGCCGCCGCTGGTGGCGTCCGCGGTGATGGCCGCGGTGACCAGGCTGCCGGAGCCGAACTTGGACCGCAGTGCGGCCATGACGTTCCTGAAGGCCTCCCGGCCGCTGGTGTCGCAGGTGTTGCCGCAGGCGTTCGGGTACTCCCAGTCGATGTCGATGCCGTCGAAGACACCCGCCCACTTGGAGTTCTTCACCAGGTCGTAGCAGGACTGGGCGAAGGCGGACGGGTTCCTGGCGGCCTCTCCGAAGCCGCCGGACCAGGTCCAGCCGCCGAACGACCACAGCACCTTCAGGCCGGGGTGCTTCTTCTTCAGCTTCAGCAGCTGGTTGAAGTTGCCGCGCAGCGGCTGGTCCCAGGTGTCGGCCACGCCGTCGACGGACTCGGTTGCGGTGTAGGCGCGGTCGGTCGCCGCATAGGAGTCGCCCATCGCGCACTTGCCGCCGGTGACGTTGCCGAAGGCGTAGTTGACGTGGGTGAGCTTGGCGGCGGAGCCCGAGGTCTCGATGTTCTTCACGTAGTACTTGCGGTCGTAGGTGCCCCATTCGGTGAAGTAGCCGACGACCTTGGAACCGGCCTTGACGTGCGGGGCCGCGGGGGTGGCCGGGGCGGCGGCGGTCGCGGTGCCGGCGCCGGCCAGCAGTCCGGCGCCGAGAACGGCGGAACACGCGGCGGCGACCAGCGCCCGGAACCGGGCGCGGGGGCGGTGGGGAGTGTGCATCGGGGTGGCTCCTCGTGGGGGAGAGGGGAACGCGCGCCGATTGGCATGAACGCGGTAAAGCGTTGGTCATGCACAGTAGGAGGACTAGACCAATAGGTCAATGGTTCGGACCAATCTCGAGGGTGGATAACGCTTCGGCTGGATTCTTGGAGTAAGCGGTCGTTAACTGGTGACGGGAGGTCGCTGATCGGGCATACTCACGGCACACAGCCGCTGGTCAGCAGCTTCCGAGACCCGGAGGCGGGTGCCTCGGCCGGACCGGAACGATCAGGCGGAGCCGCCCCACCCAAGGCGCACATCCGCCCCGTGTGCCCGAACAGGGAGGAGAGCGACGCCATGTCCGACCGCGACCCGCAGCCGGTGGAGCGTCAACTGCCGACGGAAGAGGCGAGGGACCTGCTCGCGCTCGTCCGTGAACTGGCGCAGCGCGAGGTCGCGCCCAGGGCGGCCGAGGAGGAGGACGCCGGGCGCTTCCCGCGTGAGGTCTTCACCCTGCTCTCGGAAACGGGCCTGCTGGGCCTGCCGTACGACTCCGAGTACGGCGGCGGAGACCAGCCCTACGAGGTGTACCTCCAGGTCCTGGAGGAGCTGGCCGCGGCCCGCCTGACCGTCGGTCTGGGCGTCAGCGTGCACACGCTCGCCTCCTACGGGCTCGCCGCCTACGGCACCAAGCAGCAGCAGGTCGAGCACCTGCCCGCCATGCTCGGCGGCGGTCTGCTGGGCGCCTACTGCCTCTCCGAGCCGTCCTCCGGCTCCGACGCGGCCTCACTGCGCACCAAGGCCGTCCGCGAGGGCGACGACTGGGTGATCACCGGCACCAAGGCCTGGATCACGCACGGCGGCATCGCCGACTTCTACACCGTGATGGCCCGCACCGGAGAGGAGGGCCCGCGCGGGATCACCGCCTTCCTGGTGCCCGGCGACGCCGAGGGGCTGAGCGGCGCGGTGCCCGAGAAGAAGATGGGCATGAAGGGCAGCCCGACCGCCCAGGTCCACCTCGACGGCGTCCGCGTTCCCGACAGTCGGCGCCTCGGTGAGGAGGGGCAGGGCTTCGCCATCGCGCTGTCCGCCCTGGACTCGGGCCGGCTCGGCATCGCGGCCTGCGCCATCGGCCTGGCCCAGGCGGCGCTGGACGAGGCGGTCGCCTACGCGGCCCAGCGCCGGCAGTTCGGACGGCCCATCGGCGACTTCCAGGGCCTGCGCTTCATGATCGCCGACATGGCGACCCAGATCGAGGCCGGCCGGGCGCTCTACCTCGCCGCGGCCCGGCTGCGCGACGCGGGCAGGCCGTTCGCCAAGCAGGCCGCCATGGCCAAGCTGTACTGCACCGACACGGCCATGAAGGTCACCACCGACGCGGTGCAGATACTCGGCGGCTACGGCTACACCGCCGACTTCCCGGCCGAGCGCTACATGCGCGAGGCCAAGGTCCTGCAGATCGTCGAGGGCACGAACCAGATCCAGCGGATGGTCATCGCCCGTCACGTGGCAGGGCCGGAGGGTCGCTGAACTCGCCGCTGCGCACCGTCGGGGCCGCCAGCCTGATCCACTCCGGATCGTGGCGGCCCGGCAGGGTGCGGCCCCCGTCGGCCCAGGCGCGCATGAGATCGCGGTAGATGGGCGGGTCCTGCGGCGCGGACGGCGGAACCGATCCCGCGGGGCGGGGTACGAAGATCCGGCGCTGACGCCCGGTGGCCGTGTGCAAGGCGGTCATGCCCGGAAGAACGCGGCGCGGGCCGGGCGGGTCACCGCCCGGCGGAATCGAGCTTCAGTTCACCGGCGTCCGCCTCCGCGTGCCGCTGGAACCGCCGTCCCCGGCGAAACCGAGGGCGACTGCTCCGGAGGGGCTGTTTCCCGACGTGCCCGTCCCGCGCCACGGCGGCTCGCGCGGCCGTGGCGCGGATCGGTCATGTCCGTGCGGGGTGAGGTGGCTCAGGCCGCCTGGCGGCCCATCGCCTGCACGCGCATCGGGCGCGAGCCCGGGCCGCCGACGTGCGAGAAGGGCTGCGTCCGCCAGTTCAGACCCTGGGGGAGCGTCAGCAGCAGGGCGGTGTCCTGCTCCTGCGGGGCGAAGGACTCGTCCGCGGGGCGGGCCTCGGTCGCGGCGCGGCCCGTGCCGGCGCAGACCGTGAGGCCGAACGGGTTCCACGGCGAGGCGCACAGCGCGTGCTCCGGCAGGAACTCCTCGTCCGCGAGCAGCGCGATGGGCTGCGCGCAGTCCGGGCAGAGCACCCGGTACATCTCGAAGGTGTCGTAGGCGTCGAGTTCGTCGGCCGGGTCGGCGTCGGGTTCGACGCCCTCCGGCTCGGGCTCGACGACCGGCTGCTGCCGCTTGGACGCGGATCGACCAGGGCGCTTGACACTCTGCATGGGATTCTCCCCCTAAGGCTGGGCCGTGAAGGCACTGCGGCCTCGACCACAGCAAGCACTTCCCGCCACGTCCGGGAGGTAATCACGAGAGCATCACGGAGGACGCCCGTCCGCTGTGGTCTTCGTCACATGCCTCGCGCGGGTGTCCGGTGCGGTGCTTTTGTCCTCCGTCGTCCACCCGGCCCGCACCCCGGTGGCCCGGCCACGGAGTCCACGCACCTGGCGAACCGGGCATGACCAGCGTTGCCCAGGTATCCGAGGAGATCACGCGCACTGTAGGTTTTGGCGCCATGGAGGAGCTGGACCGTCAGATCGTGCAGCTGCTCGTCAAGGACGGGCGGATGAGCTACACAGACCTGGGCAAGGCCACGGGCCTGTCCACGTCGGCCGTGCACCAGCGGGTGCGCCGGCTCGAACAGCGTGGCGTCATCCGCGGCTACGCCGCGGTCGTCGACCCCGAGGCCGTCGGGCTGCCCATGACCGCTTTCATCTCGGTGAAACCGTTCGACCCGAGCGCCCCCGACGACATCGCGGACCGCCTCGCCGGCGTACCCGAGATCGAGGCCTGCCACAGCGTCGCGGGCGACGAGAACTACATCCTCAAGGTGCGCGTGGCCACCCCGCACGAACTGGAGGAACTGCTCGCCCGGCTGCGCAGCCTGGCCGGGGTCTCCACGCGCACCACCGTCGTGCTGTCCACTCCGTACGAGGCGCGGCCCCCGAGGATCTGAACCGCACGCCCCGGTGCCCGGCGTGCGCCACGCGCGCGAGAGACTGTGGGGCATGAGTGAGCAGTCCACCGACCCCCAGACCGTCCTCCTGCGCCGCGGAGAGGTCCACAGCCCCGCCGACCCCTTCGCCACCGCCATGGTGGTGGAGCGGGGCCAGGTCGCCTGGGTCGGCTCCGAGGGTGCCGCCGACGCCTTCGCCGACGGCGTGGACGAGGTGGTCGACCTCGACGGTGCCCTGGTCACCCCCGCGTTCACCGACGCCCATGTGCACACCACCGCCACCGGCCTCGCGCTGACCGGCCTCGACCTGTCCGGCGCCCCCTCACTGGAGGCGGCCCTCGCTCTGGTCCGCGACTTCGCCGCCGCCAGGCCCGACGACCGGGTCCTGCTCGGCCACGGCTGGGACGCCGCCCGCTGGCCCGGCGGCCGTCCGCCGACACGCGCGGAACTGGACGCCGCCACCGGTGGCCGCCCGCTCTACCTCTCCCGCATCGACGTGCACTCGGCGGTCGTCACCACCGCCCTGCTGGACCTGGTCCCCAGGGACGTCACCCGCGCGGACGCGCCGCTCACCGCCGACGCCCACCACGCGGTGCGCGAAGCCGCTCTGGCCGCCGTCACCCCGGCCCAGCGCGCCGAGGCACAGCGCACCGCCCTCGCCCACGCCGCCTCCCTCGGAATCGGCTCGGTGCACGAGTGCGGCGGCCCGCAGATCTCCTCCGAGGACGACTTCACCGCCCTGCTGCGGCTCGCGGCCGAGGTGCCCGGACCGCGCGTGATCGGCTACTGGGCCGAGCAGGACGTCGACAAGGCCCGCGAGCTGGGCGCGCTCGGCGCCGCCGGTGACCTCTTCGTGGACGGCGCCCTCGGCTCGCACACCGCCTGTCTGCACCAGCCGTACGCCGACGCCGGGCACACCGGTACCGCCTACCTGGACGCCGACGCCGTCGCCGACCATGTCGTCGCCTGCACCGAGGCGGCGCTCCAGGCGGGCTTCCACGCCATCGGCGACGCGGCCGTGACGGCGGTCGTGGAGGGCGTGCGCACGGCCGCCGAGAAGGTCGGCCTCGCCCGGGTCCGCGCGGCCCGGCACCGCGTCGAGCACGCCGAGATGCTCACGCCCGAGGCCGTGGCCGCCTTCGCCGAGCTGGGCCTGATCGCCTCCGTGCAGCCGGCCTTCGACGCGCTCTGGGGCGGCGAGGACGGCATGTACGCCCGGCGCCTCGGCGCCGACCGGGCCCGCACCCTCAATCCGTTCGCCGCGCTGCTGCGGGCCGGGGTCCCCCTGGCGTTCGGCTCGGACAGCCCGGTCACCCCGCTCGACCCCTGGGGCACGGTCCGTGCCGCCGCGTTCCACCACACGCCCGAGCACCGGGTGTCCGTCCGTGCCGCGTTCACCGCCCACACCCGCGGCGGCTGGCGGGCCACCGGCCGCGACGACGCCGGCGTCCTGGTGCCCGGCGCACCCGCCGACTACGCCGTCTGGCGCACCGGTGAGCTGGTCGTCCAGGCCCCCGACGACCGGGTGGCCCGCTGGTCCACCGACCCGCGCTCCGGCACCCCCGGCCTGCCCGATCTGAGCCCCGGTGGCGAGCTGCCCCGCTGCCTGCGCACCGTGGTCGGCGGACGGACGGTGTTCGTACGGCCGGGCGAGTGATCTCCCGGGGTGGCGCGACGGCGCTCCTGGGGCGCCGCAGCCTCGCCCTACCTGCGCATCCTCCGGGTTCCTCCCGACGGGCGGTGCGTCCATGCAGGTCAGACGGCTGTTGACAGTCGACGGCCGGGGGCCGGTAGGTTCGGCGGAGTCCACCACCGGACGCCCGACCGTGGAGTGTTCGCGCACTCGTCGCAGCGCCGCTGGGTCAGGGACGGTGTGCCGCACCGGCACCGTCACTGGCAGCCAGGCTCAGCGTCCGCGCCGACGGGGGAACACTCCGGCCGGTCGGCAAGGTGTGACCCGGGTGGGGCCCGGTTGCTCAGTAGACAACGGCTTCAGGTCGACCCGCAGCCGGCGGGTCCCAGGTCGGCCCGAAGGGCGCCGGGCCCCCATCCGCAGCGGAACGCGGATGCGGAAAAGCACATCCTTACCCCACGCTTGAGGAAACAACACCACCGTACGACCGTGCCGTCGCGTCAGCGCAGGCCGCGGCCACTATGGTGGACGCCTGCGTACGACATGAAGGGGCAGCAGTGAACGACGGCGACGGGACCCTCGCGGCCAAGGCCCAGGGGAGGCAGTTCGGTCCGCTCGGCACGGCCTTGGTGATCATCCCGACCTACAACGAGGCGGAGAACATCAAGTCCATCGTCGGCCGGGTGCGCAAGGCCGTCCCCGAGGCGCACGTACTGGTGGCGGACGACAACAGCCCCGACGGCACGGGCAAGCTGGCCGACGAACTGGCCGCCGAGGACGACCACGTCCAGGTGCTGCACCGCAAGGGCAAGGAGGGGCTGGGCGCCGCCTACCTGGCGGGCTTCCGCTGGGGCATGGAACACGGCTACGGCGTGCTGGTCGAGATGGACGCCGACGGCTCCCACCAGCCCGAGGAACTGCCCCGGCTGCTCACCGCCCTCAAGGGCGCCGACCTGGTGCTCGGCTCGCGCTGGGTGCCCGGCGGCCGGGTGGTGAACTGGCCCAAGTCCCGCGAGTTCATCTCCCGCGGCGGCAGCCTCTACTCCCGCCTCGCCCTCGACCTGCCGCTGCGCGACATCACCGGCGGCTACCGCGCCTTCCGCCGCGAGACCCTCGAGGGCCTGGGCCTGGACGACGTCGCCTCACAGGGCTACTGCTTCCAGGTCGACCTGGCCCGGCGCGCGGTGAAGGCCGGCTACCACGTGGTCGAGGTGCCCATCACCTTCGTGGAGCGCGAACTCGGCGACTCCAAGATGAGCCGCAACATCGTGGTCGAGGCGCTGTGGCGGGTCACCGCCTGGGGCGTCGGGGACCGCGTGGGCAAGGTCACCGGCAAGGGCGGGCAGGACCGGTCCCGGACGCACGGCTCCCGCTGACCGCCCGGCCGGCCCGCTTATCCCGTGCTGAGCCGCGTCCAGGCACACTGGGAGCATGACGACTGGCGCTCCCACCTCTCCGTCCACGACCCGGCCCCGCCGTTCCCGGCTGCGCAGGTACCTGCCGCTGGGTGTCGTCGTGTGGCTGGTGCTTGAGGTCTGGCTGCTGACGCGGGTCGCGGGCGCGGCGAGCGGCCCCACCGTGCTCCTGCTGCTGGTGGCGGGAGTCGTCGCCGGCTCGGTGATCATCAAGCGGGCGGGGCGCCGCGCCTTCCAGAACCTCGGCGAAGCGCTGCAGCGAGGCGGCTCGCCGGCCAGCGGCGGCGGCAACGGGCTGCTGATGCTCGGCGGTCTGCTGCTGATGATCCCGGGCCTGATCTCCGACGCGGCCGGACTCCTCCTGTTGCTCCCGCCGGTCCAGAAGGCCGTGAGCCGCTGGACCGAGCGCACCCTCGACCGCAGGCTCCGCCGCGCCGCCCCGGGCAGCCTGGGCGACGCCTTCCAGCAGGCTCGCATGCACCGCCCCGACGGCAAGGTGGTGCAGGGCGAGGTCATCCGGGAGGACACCGCCGGGCCCCGGGAGCAGCACCCTCCGCTGACCCGCTGACCCGCTGACCCGCTGACCCGCTGACCCGCTGACCCGCTGACACCCACGGACACGGCCGCGCGAGGCGGCCATTCCCCGGACAGCCCGGACAGCACGAAACCGCGGGCGCCGTACGTGGATCACGTACGGCGCCCGCGGTATTTCGTGTCTTCTCGCGATTACGCGCTCTTACGGCTGTCCCTGGGGTGAACCGCGATGTTCATCGCCCCCGAGCGCAGAACCGCCAGGCGCTCCTCGAGGACCTCTTCGAGTTCCTCACGGGTGCGCCGCTCCATCAGCATGTCCCAATGGGTACGCGCGGGCTTGGCCTTCTTCTCTTCAGGGCCGTCGCCGTCCACCAGGAGTGCCTGGGCCCCGCAGACCTTGCACTCCCACTCCGGCGGGATCTCCGCCTCGACCGAGAAGGGCATCTCGAAACGATGCCCCTTCTCGCATGCGTACTCCACGGCCTGGCGCGGAGCCAGGTCGATACCGCGGTCCGTCTCGTAGCTGGTCACTACGAGGCGCGTACCGCGAAGAGCTCGCTCACTCATGAATCGTGCCTCCCGGGCTTGTCGCCCACAGGACAGGTGTCGCTGTCGTCGTCATCCGGTCAACGTCCGGTCGGCGGTAAAGATTCCCGTTCCGGGTCATGCGTCGCCGTCGTAGCCGCCCCTTGTTCTACCCACAGGCGCCCGGTTTGTCACATCTGCTGCCAGATGTCACCTAGCGTTCCGGCATCTTTGACGCGCAGTAACGGTACGCCTGGCAGGCCAAACGCGTACACTACCGCCCTTTCGTGTCGAGTGCTAAATCGTGTCCGGAACCGGGTTGCCCGCATCCTCGATCGCACGCCGCACCGGCACCCGGGCGAGCAGGGCGAAACCGATGACGAAGAAGGCCACCAGCGAGATGATCGCCGAGCGGTAGCTCCCGGTGAGCTGGTAGGTCACCCCGAACAGCAGCGGGCCGAGCCAGCTCATCCCGCGGTCGCTCATCTCGTACGCGGAGAAGTACTCCGCCTCCTTGCCGGCCGGCACCAGATGCGAGAAGAGCGACCGGGACAGCGCCTGGCTGCCGCCGAGCACCAGCCCGATCCCGGCGGCCAGCACGAAGAACCACACCGGGGCCCCGGCGGGCAGGAAGTAGCCCGCCCCCAGCGTGACCGTCCAGGCCACCAGTGATCCGAGGATGGTCCGCTTGGCTCCGTGGGCCCGCGCCAGCCGCCCCATCGCGAGCGCCCCCGCCACGGCCAGCACCTGCACCAGCAGCACCGCCGTGATCAGTGTGGACTGCCCGAGTCCCAGCTCCTCGGAGCCGTAGACGGAGGCCTGGGAGATCACCGTCTGGATGCCGTCGTTGTAGACCAGGTACGCCAGCAGGAATGCCAACGTCAGCGGATGCCGGCGCATGTCCCTGAGCGTCGCCGCGAGCTGCCGCAGACCGGGGGCGGCGGCACCCTCCACGCGCGTGTGCCGGTCGCGCAGCCGGCGCAGCGGTACGAGCGTGAAGGCGCCCCACCACAGTCCGGCCGAGGCGAGGCAGATGCGGACGGCGGCCGTCTCCGTCAGCCCGAAGGAGGCGTGCGCCGAGTACAGGACCAGGTTCGCGACGAGCATCAGGGACCCGGCGGCGTAGCCGAAGGCCCAGCCGCGGGAGGAGACCGCGTCGCGCTCCCCGGGCGGCGCGATCTGCGGCAGGTAGGAGTTGTAGAGCATCATCGCCACGGACTGCGCCGCGTTGGCCGCGACGAGGAGGGCTCCGCCGAGCAGGTAGCGGTCGCCGTCCAGGAAGAACATGCCGGTCGTGGCGGCGGCCCCGGTGTACGCCGCCACTCCGAGCAGCGGCTTCTTGCGGCCCGTGCGGTCCGCCGCGCTGCCCACCAGGGGCATCACCACGACCGCGAGGATCACCGACAGGGACACCGAGTAGGCGAAGAAGGAGCCCGCCCGGACCGGGATGCCCAGGGGGTGCACATAGCCGTCGGCGTCGGCCGCGTTCCGGGCGACCGAGGTGAGGTACGGGCCGAGGAACACGGTCAGGACGCTGGTCGAATAGACCGAGCACGCCCAGTCGTAGAAGTACCAGCCGCGTTGTTCGCGCCGCCGGCCCGCGGCTTCGCCGGCCGTCCCCGCCCGCACGGTGTCGGTGCCCACCCGTGCCCTCGCTTCCCCGCCGCAGTGCCGTGCGAAGGCCGGGGCCCGGGTGCCGGGTCGCTCAGACCCAGACGCCGCGGTCCTCCATGACCTTGCGCAACGTGTCGATGTGATCGGTCATGATGCCATCGACACCGAGGTCCAGCAGCCGGTGCATCCGCTCCGGCTCGTTGACCGTCCACACGTGCACCTGCAGCCCGCGCGCGTGGGCGGCGCGCACGAAGCGGCTGTCCACCACGGGGACGCCCGACTGGGCCTCGGGCACCTGGGCGGCCACCGCGGACCGGCGCACCGCGGCCGGCAGCCCCCAGGAGCGCAGTCGCAGGCTGAGCACTCCGCGCGTGCCGAACGAGGTGGCCAGGCGCGGCCCGGCCAGCCGCTGCGCCCGCAGCACCCGGGCCTCGGAGAACGAGCCCACGCACACCCGGTCCCAGGCCTGTGTGCGCTCGATCAGCTCCAGCAGGGGCCGCAGCGCCGGTTCCGCCTTGACGTCCACGTTCCAGCGTGCCTCGGGAAAGGTCTCCAGCAGCTCCTCGAAGAGCGGCACCGGCTCCCGCCCCGCGACGCGCGCGTGCCGGACGTCCTGCCACGGCAGGTCGGCGATGCGGCCCGCGCCGTCGGTGACCCGGTCCAGCGTCGCGTCGTGGAAGGCGACGAGCCTGCCGTCCGCCGTCGCGTGCACATCGGTCTCGATGTACCGGTAGCCCAGCTCGACGGCGCGCCGGAACTGGACCAGGGTGTTCTCCAGCCCGTCGGCCGCCCCGCCGCGGTGGGCGAAGGCGATCGGGCCCGGATGATCCAGGTACGGGTGGCGCAGGGGCGGCGTCGTGAGGGTCACGGACGCAGTATCGCCCCATCGGGTGTCACCGCGGCAACGACGGTGCTGCCGCCCGGTGCCGGCGGGGCGGCGAACACCTTCAGGAACAGTTGCGCCAGCGGGCCGATGGACACCGCGTAGAGCACGGTCCCGATACCGATGGTGCCGCCCAGGGCGAAGCCGGTGACCACCACGGTGACCTCGACCAGCGTCCGCATCAGCCGGATCGAGCGGCCGGTGCGCCGGTGCAGCCCCGTCATCAGCCCGTCGCGCGGGCCCGGGCCGAAGCTCGCCGCGATGTACAGCCCGGTCGCCGCGCCGTTGAGCACGATGCCCGCCACCAGCAGCGGGACGCGTACGGCGAGAGCGTGCACGTCCGGCAGGAGAGCGAGGGTGCCGTCCATGGCGAGGCCGACCACGAAGACGTTGGAGACCGTGCCGAGGCCGGGCCGCTGGCGCAGCGGGATCCACAGCAGCAGCACCACCGCCCCCACGGCGATCGACACCACGCCGATGGTCAGCCCGGTGAGCTCCGAGAGCCCCTGGTGCAGCACGTTCCAGGGCTCGAGGCCCAGGCCGGCCGCCACGAGCAGCGCCGAACTCGCGCCGTACAGCGCGAGGCCCGCGTACAACTGGATCAGCCGTCGTCCGAGACGGCCGGAGGTGGACACGAGATTCCCCCTGGGTGGTGGCGGTGGACTGATGCATGACACTCTGTTGCCTGGGAGGACATCCCATCCATGGCCAATCCGGGGAAGGTGGACTGATCGGCATGGCGCATTGGACCTCTGCGGTGGGCGCCGCACAGCTCGCCCGGCTGCTGACGTCACAGCAGGACCGCCCGGCGGGCCCCGGCAGCCGCCGCCCGCCCGCCTACCGCGCCCTGGCCGACGGCATCCGGCTGCTGGTCCTCGAGGGCCGGGTCCCCGTGGCCGCCCGCCTCCCCGCCGAGCGTGAACTGGCCGTCGCCCTCACCGTCAGCCGCACCACGGTCGCCGCCGCCTACGAGGCGCTGCGCGCGGAGGGCTTCCTCGAGTCCCGGCGCGGAGCCGGCAGCTGGACCGCCGTACCGGCCGGCAACCCGCTTCCCGCGCGGGGCCTGGAGCCCCTGCCGCCCGAGGCCCTCGGCTCCGTCATCGACCTGGGCTGTGCCTCACTCCCGGCCCCGGAGCCCTGGCTCACCCGTGCCGTCCAGGGTGCCCTGGAGGAACTGCCGCCCTACGCCCACACGCACGGCGACTACCCGGCCGGGCTGCCCGCCCTGCGCGCGATGATCGCCGAGCGCTACACCGCGCGCGGGATCCCCACCATGCCCGAGCAGATCATGGTGACGACCGGCGCGATGGGCGCCATGGACGCGATCTGCCATCTCTTCGCGGGCCGCGGCGAGCGCATCGCCGTCGAGTCGCCGTCGTACGCCAACATCCTCCAGCTCATGCGGGAGGCGGGTGCGCGGCTCGTGCCCGTCGCCATGGCCGAAGGACTGGCCGGATGGGACCTGGACCGCTGGCGGCAGGTCCTGCGAGAGGCCGCGCCCCGGCTCGCCTACGTCGTCGCCGACTTCCACAACCCGACCGGCGCGCTCGCCGACGAGGACCAGCGGCGCCGCCTGGTGGACGCGGCCCGCTCGGCGGGCACCGTCCTCGTCGCCGACGAGACGATGACCGAGCTGTGGCTCGACGAGGAGTACGACGCCGGGATGCCGCGCCCGGTCTGCGGCTTCGACCCGGCCGGCTCCACCGTCATCACGGTCGGCTCGGCCAGCAAGGCCTTCTGGGCGGGCATGCGCATCGGCTGGGTGCGCGCGGCGCCGGACGTCATCCGCAGCCTGGTCGCCGCGCGCGCGTACGCCGATCTGGGCACCCCCGTGCTGGAACAGCTGGCGGTGAACTGGCTGTTCAGCACCGGCGGCTGGGAACAGGCCGTCGCGCTGCGCCGTGCCCAGGCCCGCGAGAACCGCGACGCCCTGGTGGCCGCGCTGCGCCGGGAGCTTCCCGACTGGGAGTTCGAGGTCCCGAAGGGAGGCCTGACCCTGTGGGTCCGCGCCGGCGGCCTCTCCGGTTCGAGGCTGGCCGAGGCGGGGGAGCGGGTCGGAGTCCGGGTCCCCTCGGGCCCCCGCTTCGGCGTCGACGGCGCCTTCGAAGGCTACGTACGCCTGCCGTTCACGGTGGGCGGAGCCGTGGCGGACGAGGCGGCGACCCGCCTGGCGGCCGCTTCCCGCCTGGTGAAGACAGGCGCAACGGGCGAAGCGGAGTCCCCCCGGACCTTCGTGGCATAGGGAAGCGCGCACCCGGAACGCCCCGCACCCAGCCCCAGCTGGCAGCCCCTCACGAACTCTCGGCAGCCGCGATCGCCGGCTCCGCGGCCACCGCCTCGACGGCCTCCGCGTCGGCAGGGGCGGTACGAGGCGGCAACAGCCCCAGCACGGCCTGGCGATCCGCGTCGCTCGTCGCGTCGTCATAGGGGTCCGGTGTGGCCGGCACCTGAAGCCGGTGCACCGGCCCCGTCCCCAGCCGCGCGTACCCGCGCCCCGGCGGCACCTGAGCCGGCGGACTCGTGTGCGGCGGCATCCCCAGCACCGCCTCCACCTGCTGCGGCGCCGCGGGCCCAAGCACGACACGCGCGCGCGTGTGCTGCCGTACCGCCTCGCTCAGCGACTCCGCGCTGTCGAACTGCTCGGCCACCACCACGGTCACGTTCGCCGCGCGCCCGTGACGCAGCGGCACCTGCAGGAACGTCTGCGGATCCCTGCGGTGGTCCGCCTCCGCGAGGTGGGTGAAGACGGTCGGCCGGTCCAGCAGGATCCACAGCGGTCGCCGGGTGTCCTCGGGCGGCGGATCGCCCGCCTGCCGGGCGCGGTTGACGGCGGTGAGCCGCCGCTCGGTCTCCTGCGCGGCCCACTCCAGGCTGGCCAGCGCACCGGCCGGCGCACACTCCACGGCCAGCACGCCGTCGCGGCCGATCAGGCACGCGTACTCACCGGTGCCGCCGCCGTCGACCACGACCACGTCGCCGTACTGGAGGGCCTGCAGGGCGATCGAGCGCAGCAGGGTCGAGGTACCGCTGCCGGGGTGGCCCATGGCCAGCAGATGCGGCTCGGTGGAGCGGATGCCGGTGCGCCACACGACCGGCGGCACGTCGCGCTGCTCCTCTTCGAAGGAGAGCGGCAGCGTGCGCTGGACCTCGCTCGGGTCGGTGAACCCGAGGACCGTCTCGCCGGGTGCGGTGACGAACCGCTGGGCGGCGATACCGGCGGGCAGCGGCGCGAGGACGGTCACGGTGAGCCGGTTGCCCTCCTCGTCCCAGCCGAAGTGGTACTCGCGGCCCCGTCCGGCCTTCGCGGCGAGCAGGTGCTCGATCCGGGCACGAGCCGTGGTCTCGCCGTCCGGGAAGTAAGCGGGGTAGCGGATCACGAGGTGGGCGACGCGCCCGCCCTCGTCGAACTCGTGTACCTCGAAGGCCTTCGCCCACTCCCCGCCGTGCGCGTACAGCGGCGCCGGGTCCTCGGCGGTGGCGAAGTACGGCACGAGGGCCTCGTAGAGCGACTGGAGCCGCTCGGCCTGGGTCTCGTCGGGCCCTTCGGGCGCCGGTGGTGTACGGTCGCGGCCCTGCCAGGCCGCCGCCGCCATCACGGTGATGACGGCGAGCAGTGGTCCGTACGGCATGAGCGCCACGACAAGGACCACGGAGGCCGCCAGGAAGAGCAGTGGCCCGCGCCTGTCCTTGGGTGTCTCGGCCCACCTGCGCCGCCCGGCCGAGGCCAGCCGGCGCAGCCCGCGCGAGATCGTGATCAGCGGGTGGAGGACATCGGTGGCGCTGTCGGCCGCCGTCCGGGCCAGCTCCCGGCTCCGGGCGATCTGCGTCCGGGCGATCTGCGCGCTGTCTTTGCTCAGAATGCGGGGAAGAGGGCGCCGGGCCACTGCTGTCTCCTGTTGGTGCGTACGGGCGGGGTGTTCGGGCGTCAGAACTTGATGCCGCCTAGCAGGCTCGCCAGGCTCTCGCCGCCCGCCTTGATGCTGGGGGCGATGGCCGTGCTGGACAGGTAGAAGCCGAACAGGGCCGAGACGCAGGCGTGCGAGCCCTTGAGCCCGTCCTTGCGGAAGAAGAGGAAGACGACGATGCCGAGCAGGACGACGCCGGACATGGAGAGGATCATTTGAGACCTCCTGGTGTCGAGGGGGACAGTCACCGTGAGTACTTCCAGGATCACAGGATGTATCTATACTACAAAAGGTGCAACTGGGTGAATTCCGGTGCTTTTCCCTCGACTGGAGGAGCCGTCGACGGCCCCCTTGAACAGGGCGCTTGCGTTCGCCCGGGTCTGGGGTGATCTTTACCTCGGGCAGTTCGGGTCATGTGAGGCGCGAGCCAGTACCCTTGCGATTCACCTGAACGGTTGTAACGAGAGGCGGTCACGCCGATGAGTGACGTTCCCGACCCCGAGGTCGTGGAGCTGGCGACCAAGATCTTCGATCTGGCCCGGCAGGGGCGGACGGACGAGCTCGTCGCGTACGTCGACGCCGGCGTGCCGGCCAATCTCACGAACGACCGTGGCGACTCCCTGGTCATGCTCGCCGCGTACCACGGTCACGCCGACGCGGTGCGCGCCCTGCTCGCCCGGGGTGCCGAGGCCGACCGGATCAACGACCGGGGCCAGACCCCGCTCGCGGGAGCCGTGTTCAAGGGTGAGACGGAAGTGATCAGAGCCCTCCTGGAGGGCGGCGCCGACCCGGCCGCGGGGACCCCCTCGGCCGTCGACACGGCGCGCATGTTCGGCAAGGCGGAACTCCTGGAGCTGTTCGGCGCCCACTGACGCGCCGTTCTGACCAGGCACGACACGAACAACGGGGGAGGCGGTACAAGGCCGCCGGAAATACGGTCGCGGCAGCTCACAGGGCGGGTCATCATGACGACGTGGTTCACGGACGCGATGGCTGGGCAGGTGTTGCCGCACCGCGCGGACCGTGACGCGGTCCGCATGGGCCACCGACGAGAGGCAGAGAGAGATGGTCTACAGCAAGCAAGAGACGGCGGGCGCTCCGACGTTGTGTCACGCGGCCAGGTAATGCGTGTTTCCCGGTTGCGTCGACGCTTGATGTGAGGCTGTTTCCCATGTTCGATCCGGTCATAGCGCCCAGCGGTACGCTGCTCGGCCTGCTCCAGCGGGGCCGCGGCGACGGCACGCTGCACGCGCTCACCGCCCCGCGCGCCGAGGCGCTCGCGGCCCTGAACCACTGCGTGCTGCGCGACCCCCGCCACGACTGGCAGGTGGAGAACCGCTCCCTCTACTACGCCCGGCTCTATCTCGACCTGAACGGCGAACTGGACGCCGTCGAGGCGCACCTCTTCGGCGGCGAGGACGTCCTCGACACCGAGGAGTCGCGTACCGGCCTCGCCCTGGCCGTGCTCGGGCACCTCGCCTCCTACGGCAGGCGCGACGCGCTCGACCTGCTGCGCAGGTATGCCGCCCACGGCTCCAACTGGGCCTGGGCCCTGGACGAGCTGGCCCTGCGGGACGACGACGCGGGCCTGCGCGCCCTCGCCGCCCCGGTCCTGGCCCGCTTCGCCACCGATGCGGAGGGTGAGGCCGAGCTGGCCGCCGCCGTCCGCGACGCCTTCGAGCCCAGGCCCTGGCGGCTGTGGGCCGAGGATCCGCGCGCGTCGGTCGCCACGCGCGTGCGTGCCGCCCAGGAGACCGGCTGCTTCGACCGCTGGCAGCGCCAGATGCGGCCCACCGGGCCACGTCCCGGCTGGAGCGTGCGAGCCGTCTTCGAGTGGGCCCAGCAGGGCATCGAACGCGGCGCCGCCCTTCATGTGCCGGCCGCCCGCTGCCTGGTCGCCGTCGCCGGTCCGGACGACCGGCCGGAGATTTTGCGGGCCGCCCGGACCGGTACCGACGGAGCCCGTTGCACGGCCCTGCGCTACCTGGCCGACGGCAACGACCCCGACGCCCTCGGCCTGATCGAGGCCGCGGTCGCGGACGGGACGTCGGTCGTCGTGGAGGCGGCCGTCGACGCCTTCGAACGGATGCGCAGTATCGCCGCGGTCCAGCGCGCCCGGCGCTGGGCCCAGCGCCCCGACGTCCTCGGGGCCGCCGCCGGCCGCATGCTCGCCTGCCGCGGCGGGGCCCAGGACAGCGACCTCGTCCTCGGCGCCCTGCGCGAGGCCGTGCGCGGCGAGGGACCCGACGCTCCCACCCTGTGGACCCTGGTCGACGGCGCCGGACGCCTCGGCATCGCCTGCGCGGCCCCCGTGCTGCGCCACGTCTACCGTGAGACGGCCTCCTCCCATCTGCGCGGCCGGGCCGCTCGCGCCCTGGCCGCCACCGATCCCTCCTTCGCCACCGGCTTCGCCGTCGAATGCCTGTGGGACTGCGAGGAGACCACCCGGGAGATCGCCGCCCGGCACGCCGAGACCGGCGACATCCGCGTCGTCGAACGGCTCCGCCGCCTCGCCGCCGACCCGGCCGAGGAGGACGAGGTGCAGACGGCGGTCCGCAGCCGCTTCGGACCGGACGCGCAGACCATGTGACCCCGGCCGCTCACGGCCGGGCCAACGCCGGGCCACGGTCCCGGCGGGCGCCGACGACGGGCGGGGACACGCGGCGGGCTCTTGCCGGGGCCGCCGTCGCAGACACGCCGCCCGGGCGGGATCCCGCGCCCGCGTGTGAACACCGGGTGACCCGCGGGACAGCCGGGCATGGCGGCCGTCCGACCCGCGCGGGTGCGCGGTCCAACGCTCACGGGACGTTCCCCGGCCGGAAAGATCGACGTTGACGCGGCCACGTCCAGCACGGCGACAACACCCGTATGCGTGTCGTCATCGTGACCGAATCCTTTCCCCCCGACGTGAACGGCGTCGCCCACTGCGCGCTCCAGACCGCCCGCCACCTCGTGGACCGCGGTCACCATCCGCTCGTCGTCGCTCCGGCCACCGCACCCGGCACCAGGGCCGACACCCTGGCCGAGCCGTGCCCCGTCGTCCGTGTCCCCTCCCTCCCGCTGCCCGGCTACCCGCAGGTCCGGGTGGCCCTGCCCAGCCGGCGGCTCGCCGCCGCGCTCACCGGGCACCGTGCCGACCTGGTCCACCTGGCCGGCCCCTTCGTCCTCGGCGTCCGGGGCATGGCGGCCGCCGCCCGGCTCGGCATACCCGCCGTCGCCGTCTACCAGACCGACCTGGCCGGATACGCCCGTACCTACATGGGTGCGGGCGAGGCGGCCGCCTGGCGCCGGATCCGCTCCGTGCACACCGCCGCCGACCGCACCCTGGCCCCGTCCAGCGCCGCCCTGCGCGACCTCGAGGCACACGGCGTGCCCCGGGTCTTGCTGTGGCCGCGCGGCGTGGACACCGTCCGCTTCCGGCCGGACCACCGGAACGAGGCGCTGCGCCGTGAACTCGCCCCGAACGGCGAGGTGATCGTCGGCTACGTCGGCAGGCTCGCCCCCGAGAAGCAGGTCGACCTCCTGGCCGGTGTCTGCGGGCTGGAGGGCGTGCGGGTCGTGGTGGCCGGCGACGGACCCAGCCGCGCCCACCTCACCGAGGCCCTGCCGGGCGCGGTCTTCCTGGGCCGGCGCACCGGCGACGACCTCGCCCGGATCTTCGCCTCGCTGGACGTGTTCGCGCACACCGGCCCCTTCGAGACCTTCTGCCAGACCGTCCAGGAGGCCATGGCCGCCGGCGTGCCCGTGGTGGCCCCCGCCGCCGGCGGGCCGCTCGACCTGGTCGCCCACGGGCGCACCGGCCTGCTCGTCCCCCCGCGCGACGCGGTCGCCGTACGGGAGGCCGTGCGCACCCTGGCCGCCGACGCGGGGCTGCGGGCCGCGTACGGCGCCGCCGGGCGCGCCATGGTCGAGGGACGCACCTGGGCCGCCGTCGGCGACCGGTTGATCGCGCACTACGAGGACGTGCTCGCCGCCCGGAAGACGGCGGTGGCGGCATGACCGGCACACCCGTGCGCATCGTCCGGCTCGCCAACTTCGTCACCCCGGCCTCCGGTGGCCTGCGCACCGCCCTGCGGGAACTGGGCAAGGGTTTCCGGGCGGCGGGCCACGAGCCGGTGCTGGTGGTGCCGGGTGAACGGCACACCGACCGCGACACGGAGCAGGGCCGGGTCATCACCCTGCCCGGACCGGTGCTGCCCGGCACGGGCGGCTACCGCGTGCTGGCCGACAGACGGCGCCTGGCCGCACTCCTGGAGCGGCTGGCCCCGGACCGGCTGGAGGTCTCCGACCGCACCACCCTGCGCTGGACCGGCCGCTGGGCGCGCCGCGCGCGCGTACCCGCCGTGATGGTGTCCCACGAGACCGCCGACGGCGTGCTGCGCACCTGGGGCCTGCCGGAGCACCTCGCCCGGTGGACCGCCGACGCCCTCAACACCCGCACGGCGCACGTCTACGCGCGCGTGGTGTGCACCACGGAGTTCGCCGAGCGCGAGTTCGTACGCATCGGCGCGCGCAACGTCGTACACGCTCCGCTGGGTGTCGACCTGACGGAGCGGCACCCCGCCCTGCGGGACCCCGGGCTGCGGGCTCTCCACGCGCGCGGTGACGAGGCGCTGCTCGTCATGTGCTCGCGGCTGTCCGTGGAGAAGCGGCCCGGAACCGCCCTGGACGCCCTGGAGGCGCTGCTGCGACGCGGCCGGCCGGCGGTGCTGGTGGTGGCCGGGGACGGGCCGCTGCGGGCGCGGCTGGAGCACCGGGCGCGCGACCGCCGGCTGCCGGTGGCCTTCCTGGGCCATGTCGCGGACCGGGCGCACCTCGGCACGCTCCAGGCGTCCGCCGACGTGTGCCTCGCGCCCGGGCCCGCCGAGACCTTCGGGCTGGCCGCGCTGGAGGCCATGGCGTGCGGGACGCCCGTGGTGGCGAGCTCGTCCTCGGCGCTGCCCGAGGTGCTCGGGTCCGCGGGAGCGGCGGCGGCCGACCGGGGCGAGGCCTTCGCGGACGCCGTGGAACTGCTGCTGGCGCGCTCCGGGCCCGAGCGGAGGGAGGCGGCACGCGCGCGTGCGGAGTGCTTCGGCTGGGGTGCGGCGGTGGAGGCGTTCCTCGCCGCGCACGACGCGGAGGTGCTCGGGCGTGCGGACGCCCCGGCCCGTCCCGCCACCCGGGAGGGCGCGGCATGAGACGCGTCCGCTTCGTGGCGCTGGGCGATTCGCTGACGGAGGGCGTGGGCGACCCGCTGGGGGAGGCCTGGCGGGGCTGGGCCGCCCTGCTGGCCGGCGCCCTCACCGAGGACCCGGTCCGGACCGAGCTCACGAACCTGGCCGTCAGCGGGGCGCGGACGCACGACGTGCGCGAGTCGCAGACCCCGGCCGGGTTCGCGCTGCGCCCGGACCTGGTCTCCGTGGTCGTCGGCGTCAACGACACGCTGCGCCACACCTTCGACATCGACGCCGTGGCCCTGCGGCTCGACCAGGTGTATGCGGCCTTCACCGGCCAGGGCGCCACGCTGCTCACCGCCTGCCTGCGACCCCGGCGCGATGCTCGGACTCCCCGGCGCCCTGGCCCGCCCACTGGCCCGCCGGCAGCGGGCGGTCAACACCGTCGTGCACGCGCTGTCCGACCGGTACGGGGCGGTCCACCTGCACGCCTCGGAGGGTGCCTGGCTCACCGACCGTGCCCTGTGGAGCGCGGACCGGCTGCACCCGGGCGAGCGCGGCCACCGGCAGCTCGCCGTCCGCTTCCACGCCCTGCTCGTCGCGGCGGGCCTCGCCACCGGGACACCGCCGTCCACCGAACCGGAGTTCCCGGCCCCGACCCGTGCGGCGAGCCTGTGGTGGCTCGCCACCGCCGGGACCGGCTGGGTGGCCCGGTGCTGCACCGATCTGCTGCCGCAACTGCTGCGGCTGGTGGCGGACGAGGCGCGGCACCGCGCGCGGGGCACCGCGAACCGCCTCGACCTGCGCGCGTCCGCCGCGGCGTCACAGGCGCTGGCCGCCCTGCCCGCGGCCCGGCGGGGCGAGGGGGGCCGGACCGGCGCCGGGGATCAGCGGCGCCGTACCGCCACGAACCGCACCGGGGTCCCCGGGACCGCCTGCGCGGCCGCCGGGAGGTCGGCCGCGCGCACCACGGCGATCACCGGGTAGCCCCCGGTGGTCGGATGGTCGGCCAGGAACACCACCGGGCGGCCGTCCGGCGGGACCTGGACCGCGCCGAGCACCATGCCCTCGCTGGGGAGTTCGCCACCGCGGGCCCGCTCCAGGGCGGGCCCCTCAGTACGCAGGCCGATGCGGTTGCTCGCCGGGGAGACCCGGTAAGCGCGCGTGGTCAGCGCCCGCAGCGCGCCCGCCGTGAACCAGTCGTCGCGCGGGCCCATCGTCACCCTGAGCACCAGTTCGGCCGGCGGCCCCGGCTGCGGGACGGCGTCCACCCGCGCGGGAGGGCCCGCCGGGGCGCCCAGCGGCAGCACCGCGCCGTCCGCGAGGGGCGCCGGACCGAGGCCGGACAGCAGATCGCGGGAGCGGCTGCCGAGCACCGGCTCCACGGCGATGCCGCCGGACACGGCCACATAAGCGCGCAGGCCGGCCACCGCCGTGCCCACCTCCAGCAGCTCACCGGCGGGTACGACGACCGGGGCACCCCAGGCGGCCGGCCGCCCGGCCACCGTGACCGGGCACGGCGCGCCGCCGACGGCGACGGTCACCGTCGAACGCGGGCGCAGCGCACAGCCGTCGACCGTGGTCTCCAGGACCGCCGCGTCCGGCGGGTTGCCGGCCAGCCGGTTGACGAGAGCGGCCGCGGGCGTGTCCAGCGCCCCGGAGCGGGGCACGCCGAGGTGGGCGTACCCGGGGCGCCCGCGGTCCTGCACGGTGGTCAGCGCCCCGGCCCGCACCACGACGAGCGCACGGTCGGTCACGCGTCCTCCCCGGGTGCCGGGCACACGCGTGCGTACGCCGTCATGCGTCGTCCACCGGTGTGAAGCGCACCCGTGTGCCCGGTGAGAGCAACGCCGCCGGTACGCGCACGTGGTCCCACAGCACCGCCTCCGTGGTGCCGATCAACTGCCAGCCGCCCGGCGAGGAGCGCGGGTAGACACCCGTGTACGGCCCTGCGAGCGCCACGGCACCGGCCGGTACCGCCGTGCGCGGAGTGGCCCGGCGCGGCACGTCGTAGCGGGCGGGCAGCCCGGTGAGGTAGCCGAAGCCGGGCGCGAACCCGCAGAAGGCCACGGTGAATTCGGTGCCCGTGTGGATCCGCACCGCCTCGTCCACGGGCACCCGCCAGTGGGCGGCGACCTCCGCGAGGTCCGGGCCGTCGTAGCGCACGGGAAGTTCGACCGGTTCGCCCCCGTGCGCGGGAGTGTCCGGCGCTTCGGAGGAGGCCAGTTCGGATGCCAGGCGGGCCGGATCGGCGAGGCCGTCGAGCAGGACCGTACGGGCCGCCGGGACGATCTCGCGGACGGTCAGCGAACCCTCCGCGCGGCGCCGCAGCAGCGCGGCGTGCAGGGCCCGCGCCTGCGCACCGGAGGCGACCTCGACCAGCAGGGCGTCGTCACCGACGGGGAGTGCGGTCACGCGGCTCATGCGAAGGCCTCCACCCGGACGCCCGCCGCCACCAGCCGCTCGCGCACCCGCCGGGCCAGATCCACCGCGCCGGCCGTGTCGCCGTGCAGGCACAGCGAGCGGGCACGAACCTGGATCCGCGCGCCGGAGTGCGCGACCACCGAGCCGGAGCGCGCGAGACCCACCGAGCGCTCCACGACGGCCTCCGGATCGCTCACCACGGCGCCGTCCCGGTCGCGCGGCACCAGCGTGCCCGCGTCGGTGTAGGCGCGGTCGGCGAACGCCTCCGTGACGGCGAGCAGGCCCGCCTCGCCGGCCAGTTCCAGCAGCCGCGAGCCGGGCAGGCCCAGGACCGGCAGCGAGGCGTCCGCCAGCAGCACGCCGTCGACCACCGCCGCGGCCTGGTCCTCGTCGTGCACCACCCGGTTGTAGAGCGCGCCGTGCGGCTTGACGTACGCCACGCGCGCGCCCGCCGCCCGGGCGAACACCTCCAGGGCGCCGATCTGGTAGGCCACTTCGGCGGCCAGCTCGGCGGGCGGCACGTCCATCGCGCGCCGCCCGAATCCGGCGAGGTCCCGGTAGGAGACCTGCGCGCCGATCGTCACCCCGCGCGCGGCGGCCAGCTCGCACACCCGGCGCATGGTGGCCGCGTCGCCGGCGTGGAACCCGCAGGCCACGTTGGCGCTGGTCACGACGGACAGCAGCTGCTCGTCGTCGGTCAGCCGCCAGCGGCCGAAGCCCTCGCCCAGGTCGGCGTTCAGATCGATCGCGGTCATGGTCCCTCGTGTCTTTCCGGTCCTCGTGTCGGGCGCTGCCCGGGTCCTCGTGCCGGGTGTGCCGCTCGCCGGCGTCAGTCGACGCCGACCACGCGGTACTGCTCGTCCCGCGCGTCGGTCAGGAACATCTGGCCCGGTGCGTGGGTGATGGCGAACGGCGGCCGGGACGCCATCACCGCCGCCTGCGGGGTAACGCCGCAGGCCCAGAACACCGGGATGTCGTCGGGCGCGGCGTCCACCGGGTCGCCGAAGTCGGGCCGGCCGAGGTCCTCGATGCCCAGGGCCGCCGGGTCGCCGCAGTGCACCGGGCCGCCGTGCACGGCCGGCAGCAGGCCGCTCTCCCGTATCGCGGTCCGTAGGTGCCGCGGTGGCACCGGACGCATGGAGACCACCATCGGCCCGCGCAGCCGGCCCGCCGGGCGGCACTGCCGGCCGGTCACGTACATCGGCACGTTGCGGCCCTGTTCGACGTGCCGGATCGGGACGCCCGCCCCGGCCAGCGCCCACTCGAAGGTGAAGCTGCAGCCCAGCAGGAACGACACCAGGTCGTCCCGCCAGTACGCGCGCACGTCCGTCGGCTCCTCGGCCAGTTCGCCGTCCCGCCACACCCGGTAGCGCGGCAGGTCGGTGCGCAGATCCGCGCCCGGGGCGAGCACGGTCGAGGTGGATCCCGCGTCCGTGACGTCCAGCACCGGACAGGGTCTGGGGTTGCGCTGGCAGAACAGCATCATGTCGTAGGCCCAGTCGGCCGGCACCGCGATCAGGTTGGCCTGGGTGTGCCCGGCCGCCACACCCGCCGTGGGTCCGGAGAGTCCCGCCCGGAAGCGGGCCCGCGCGTCCTCGGGGCTCCACGCGTGCGCGTGCTCGTCGACGAGGGTCACGGGCCGGTCGGAAGTACGGTCCACCCGCGTCACGCCAGTTCCTTCCCACGCGTCTCCGGCAGTCCGAGCAGGGCGAGCGCCGCCAGGCCGTAGCCGACCGCGCCGAAGACCAGCGCGCCGCCCACACCCCAGCTGTCGGCCAGGAAGCCCACCAGGGTCGGGAAGACCGCGCCCACCGCGCGGCCGGTGTTGTACGTGAAGCCCTGACCGGTGCCGCGCACCGCCGTCGGGTACAGCTCGCTCAGATAGGAGCCGAAGCCGCTGAAGATCGCCGACATGCAGAAGCCGAGCGGGAAACCGAGCACCAGCAGCAGGGTGTCGGCGCCGTGCGGGATGTTGGCGTAGGCCAGCACACAGACCGCCGACAGCAGCGCGAACAGCCAGATGTTGCGGCGCCGGCCGAGCCGGTCGGTGAGGTATCCACCGGTCAGGTAGCCGAGGAAGGCCCCGGAGATCAGCAGGGTCAGATAGCCGCCGGTGCCCACCACGGACAGGCCGCGCTCGCTCTTCAGGTACGTCGGCACCCAGGTAGCCAGCGTGTAGTAGCCGCCCTGGACGCCCGTGGACAGCAGGCTCGCGAAGAGCGTCGTGCGCAGCAGCCCCGGATCGCCGTCCGTCGCCGGCCGGAAGATCGCCGCGAACGAGCCGCGCCGCGGGCTCTGTTCGCGGGCCGCCGTCGCCTCGGGCGCGTCGTGCACCCGGCGGCGCAGCCACACCACGAGCAGCGCGGGCAGTGCCCCGGTCCAGAACATGATCCGCCAGGCCAGGTCGTCACCGGCGAAGGAGAAGACCAGCGTGTAGACGACCGCCGCCAGTGCCCAGCCGACCGCCCAGGAGCTCTGGATCGCGCCGAGGGTACGGCCCCGGTGCCTGGCGCTCGCGTACTCGGCGACCAGGATGGCGCCCACCGCCCACTCGCCGCCGAAGCCGAGCCCCTGCAGGGCGCGGAAGACCAGAAGTGTCTCGTAGTTGGGGGCGAAGCCGCAGGCCACGGTGAAGACGGCGTACGTGATCACCGTGATCATCAGCGCCCGGACCCGGCCCACCCGGTCCGCGACCACCCCCGCCACGGCCCCGCCGATCGCGGAGACCACCAGCGTGACGGTGGTGAACAGGCCTGTCTGGCCGCTGTCCAGACCGAAGTACGCCGCGAGCGCCACCATGCTCAGCGGCAGCGTGAAGTAGTCGTAGGAATCCAGGGCATATCCGCCGAAAGCTCCGGCGAACGCCCGACGGCCGCGCGGACCGAGGGCCCGCAGCCAGCCGAACGCGCCGTCCTCGGCGGTGCGTTCATCTGTTGCCGGTCGCAGGTCCGGTGACGCGGACCGGGGCGGAGGAGTCGTGCTCATGGGCACCTCGCAAGGGGGGAGGGTGCGGTGAACCGAGCAGTGCCGTGCGGAAGTTGTGCCGTGCGGAGCACCGTAGAGGATCGTTCAACGATCCTTCAATACCCCTGTTGTCTCGTTCCCCCGACTGCGATTGAATTCCGGGCATGGCCGAGCAGTTGACGGGACTAGCCGACGACCGCGCCCTCCTGGGGCGCACCAGCACCGCCGAACGGGTCTCCGACATCCTCCGGAGCCGTGTCGCCGAGGGCTATTTCCCGCCGGGCACCCGCCTGTCCGAGGACGCCATCGGCGGCGCGCTCGGGGTCTCCCGCAACACCCTGCGCGAGGCGTTCCGGCTGCTCACCCATGAGCGTCTGCTCGTCCACGAACTCAATCGCGGTGTCTTCGTCCGGGTCCTGACCGTGGAGGACGTCGAGGACATCTACCGCATCCGCGCCCTGGTCGAGTGCGCCGTCGTACGCGGCCTCGGCGAGCCCCCGTACGCACTCGACGGCCTGGCCGCCGCCGTCACCGAGGGCCAGCTCGCCACCCACGACAATGACTGGAAAGCACTGGGTACGGCCAACATCCACTTCCACCGCGAACTGGTGGCGCTGGCCGGCAGTGAACGCACCGACGAGCTGATGCGCAGCGTCTTCGCCGAGCTGCGACTCGCCTTCCACGTCGTCGACCACCCGCGCCGGCTGCACGAGCCGTACCTCGCCCGCAACCGCCAGATCCTGCAGGCGCTGCAGGCGGGGGACCGGCGCGAGGCCGAGCGGCTGCTGAGCACCTACCTCGCCGACTCGCTGGAGCGCGTCGTGGAGGTGTACCGGCGCCGGGTCGGCGAGGACGCCTCCTCCTGACGCCGGGCGCCCGTCGAGATCACTCACGGCGTCCGTGGATGCGGCTCCGGGCGCCTGTCGAGGATCTGTGACGGCCGTCGCTTCTGCGTCGTTTGGGTCGTTGTCAGACCGAGGACCTAGTCTGTGCACCGTGACTTCGCCTGCATCGACGGACAGCGTTCCGCCCCAGCTCAGCGCGGGGCCGCGCCCGGCACCGGGCCCGGCCGCCGACGAGGGGCTGGCGCGGCGGCTGCGCGCGCTCGCCTGCACGGCGCCGCTGCACGACCTCGACGCGCGCAAGGCCAACCTGGCCGGTGAGTACTCGGTGTACGGCATGGCCGAGGTGGCCCTGGCCGCCATCGACCTGGTCACGCTGAACATGGACTTCGACACGGGCGCCGACCACGAGCAGATCGTGGCCCGGCTCGTCCCGCGCATCGCCGCCCAGGCCCCTCAGCGGCCCACCGCCGAGCACGAGCGCGTGGCCCGCTGGGTCCTGGAGAACCTGATCAACGTCGGCAGCGTGGACCGCGGCTTCCGCGCGGTGTACGGCACGTTCGCGCCGGACGGCACCTACGTCCGCCGTGACTACGACTTCAAGCTGATCGAAGAGGTCCCCGCCCCCGGCGGCACGGTCTACCTGCGCACGACCGACGAAGCGGTCAACGTACTCGTCGGCGCCCTGGACACCGATGTCACCAGCGCGCAGATCGCCGCCGAGGTCAAGCTCGAGGTCCTGATCAACCGGGGCCGCCTCGCCGACGCCCAGCTCGCCGCCGAGCAGGCCCGCTACCGCACCGTGCAGTACTCGGAGACCCTGCGCCGCGCCCTGGAGGCCACCCGGCGCAACGTCCGAGCGGTCGACTGGCTGAACGCCGTGCCCGACATGATCGCCGAGGCCCTCGACCACGTGGCCGACCGCTACCGGCACGAGAACGCGATCCTCACCAACATCCGCAAGGCCCGCGACGAGACCGAGGACCCCGGGAACAAGCGCCGCGCGGCCGAGCTGGTGGACATCGTCAAGGACTGCATCCGCCGGCACACCCAGCTGCAGTCCCGGCTGCTGGAGGCGGGCCCGCTGTTCCGCGCCGAACAGGACAGACAGGCGTTCGCCCCGGCGGCGTCCACCTCCGGGACCGACCTGTACGGTCACCTCCTCGCGCCGTCGCTGCCGCTGCCGCTGGAGCGGGCGGTCCGCGTCACGGACGCCTTCTTCGCCAACGCCACCGGGCTGCGCACCCCGGTGTCGGTGCGCGTCGGAGACCTTGTGGACATACTGCTGACACCGCCGGTGGAGCGGGAGCACCTGGGCGCCGAGATGCCCGAGCCCGACCTGATCGCGACACCCGACGACAGCCGGTTCAGCGAGGAACAGCTCGCCGCCGCCATGGAGTTGCTGGACCTCCCTGCGGACGCCCCGCGCCGGCTGTCCGGACTGCTGGCCGAGGCACGCGGACAGGACCCCGAACTGCCCTACCTGGTCGCGCTGCTGGCCGTGCACGCGGCCAGCCCACCGGTCGGCACCGCCTACCGGCAGGGCGAGCAGAAGCTGCTGTTCGCCGTCGACGACGGGACGGAGCTGGACGATCCCGAGTTCGGCGGGGCCGACCTGATCGTCGGAACGGCGCTGCTGGACGCGGCGGGAATGGCCGCCGACCGGACGGAAGCAGCATGAGTGAGCGAGACCGCGACAAGGAGCCCAGACCGTGACCGAGCACGTCGAGTGGAGTGACACGGAGGCCCCGGCCCCGTCGGCGTCCGCCGCCGTCACCCCCGCCGACGCCGCCGACGCGGCGCGGCTCGTCGCCTTCGGGCTGCAGCCCAGACTGCAGCCCGCACGCGACCAGGAGTACACCGATCTGCTGCGCCGCTACCGCGAGGAACCGGCGTTCGCGCGGCTCGCGGACGCCGTCGCCGCCGGCCTCGGCCTGGTCGTGCTCGAGGTGTCCCCGCGCGCGGGGATGGCCGTGACGGCCGCCGAGGACTCGGTGTTCGCCGTCCGCATGGGCGACTACGCGCGTCGCACCGCCGCCGACGCCGGGGACCGGTTCCTGCACGGCCTGGCCCACCTGGCCGTCGCCGCGCTGGCGTTCCCGCGCCCGGAGGACCTGGCCGACGATTCCTACATCGGCCGGATCACCGTCAACGGCGTCGACGCCTTCGTCCGGCAGGCCTGCCGCCGTCTGGAGGAACGGGCCGAGGAACGCGGCGAGAACACCGACCCGGCCACCGACGCGCCCGGCCTGGAGGCCGCCTGGCGGATCTGGGCCCGGCGCAGCGCGACCGGCGCCACCAAGGACGCGCGCCGGCCGGCCGCCTCGACCACGGGCATCGTCGCCAAGGCCGCGGCCTTCCTGACCGACTCCGGTTTCCTGCAGCGCACCGGGGACGAGCACGGCGGCACCTACCGCACCACCGCGCGCTACCAGCTCCAGGTACGCGACCTGGCCGGCGGCGCCGCTATGGCCGAACTGCTGGAGCTGGGCGTCGTCCCGGTCACCGACGGCTCGGCCAGCCTGCTGGCCGCAGAGGACACCGAAGACCTGGACCTGGTGGCCGACGCCGGGCTGCCGTTCCACTCCTGATCCACCGCATTCCTGACCAGACTTACGAGAGTCCGCCATGTACGAGCTGTCCCGGGTCCGCCTCTACTCCATCGGGCCGGCCGGTGCGCGCTACGCCGACACCGTGCTCGACCTGCGAGGCGTGGGCGGGCCCGTGCCCGACCCCGCGCCCACGCAGGCGGAGTTCTTCGCGGAGGAGCCGTCCGGCCCGCCGCACCGGCCCGCGCCCGCGGGCGTGCTCTTCCTGGAGAACGGCGGCGGCAAGTCCGTCCTGCTCAAGCTGATCTTCTCGGTGATGCTGCCCGGCCACCGCAACACCCTCGGCGGCGCCAGCTCCGGCGTGCTGCGCAAGTTCCTGCTCGCCGACGACTGCGGGCACGTGGCGCTGGAGTGGCAGCACGTGCAGACCGGCGAGTGCGTCGTCGTCGGAAAGGTCAGCGAGTGGCGCGGACGCCAAGTCTCCAGCGATCCCCGGAAGTTCGCCGAGGCCTGGTACTCCTTCCGGCCCGGCCCCGGCCTCAGCCTGGACAACCTGCCCGTCGCCGAGTCCACCGCGGTACGGCCGCCCGTCGAGGGCAGCTCGGGCGCCCAGGGCCGGCGCCGCACCATGAAGGGCTTCCGCGACGCCCTCACCGAGTCCGGCAAGGCCTACCCCCATCTCGAGGTGCACTGGGAGGAGATCCACGACCGCTGGATCGAGCACCTCGGCGACCTCGGCCTCGACCCCGAACTCTTTCGCTACCAGCGGGAGATGAACGCCGACGAGGGCGAGGCGGCGGGCCTCTTCGCGGTCAAGAAGGACTCCGACTTCACCGACCTGCTGCTGCGCGCGGTCACCGACACCCGCGACACCGACGGCCTCGCCGACCTGGTCAGCGGCTTCGGCAACAAACTCGGCCGGCGGGCCGAGCTGATCGCGGAGCGCGACTTCACCGCGGGCTCCGTCGACCTGCTCGGGAGGATCGTCGAGGCCGCCGAGACGCGCTCACGCGCCCGTGACGTCCACGCCGGCGCCGAACGCCGTACCCGCACCCTGGCCCGGCGGCTGTCCGGGCGGGCCGTACGGGAGCGGGTGCGCGCCGCGGACCTGGCGCAGCGCGTCACGGCCGCCGCCTACGCCGTCACACACTCCGAAGGGGCGCGCGAGCGCAGCTCGCTCATCGCCGCCGAACTCGCCTACCGCCACGCGTCCCTGGCGCTCGCCGCCGCCGAGAAGGCAGCCGCCGCGCAGAAGCGCGAGCTGGCCGACGCACGCACCCTGCACTCCGCCTGGCAGGCCGCCGAGGCCGTGCTGCGGCACCGCGCCGCCGCCGACCGCGTCGCGCGCGTGTCCGCCGCCATCCAGGAGGCCGAGCGGGACGCGGCCCCCGCGCTCGCCGCCCGCGCCAAGGCCGCCGTGGACCTCGTACGGGCCCTGCACGCGGCCGCCGAGAGCGCCGAGAGCCTCGCGAACGAGGGGGAGGAGCGCTCAGCGGCCCTCCAGGAGGTCGGTGAGAGCGGCTACCGCGACTCCACCGCCGCCGCCACCGAGGCCCAGCGCGCCCGCAGCGAGGCCGGGCACCTGCGCCAGCGCCTCACCGAGGTCGAGCAGGAGACGGCCGAGGCGGTGCGCGCGGGCTGGCTCGACGACAGCGCGCCGGACGCCGACCCGGCCCGCGCCGCGCTCGCCGCGAGCGACGCCGAGAAGACCGCCGTCGCCGCCTGGGACGCGGCCCGTGAGGCCGCCCGCAAGGCCACCGAGCAAGCACGCGAGGCGGCCTCCGCCGAGGCGCGCGCCGAGCTGACGGCGGCCCGCGCGGCGGACGCCGCGACCGCGGCCGAACGCGCCCACGACGCCGAGCGGCGCCTCGCCGAAAGCCTGGCCGCCGAGGACCGGCTCGCCGAGCTGCTGAGCCTGCCGTCCGGGGCGGCCCGGACCGGGGTGCCGGCGCCCAGGAGCGAGGCCGACGACCCGTCGACGCGGGCGGGCGACCCGACGGCCGCCCGTCCGCGTGCCGAGGGCGCCCTGGGTCCCGGGGAACTCGACCGTTACGCCGACGAGTTGCGCGAACTCCTCGACGACGCGGTGTCGACCGCCGAACGGCACCTGTTCGACCTGCGCACGGCCGCCGCCGACGACGCCCGCATCCTCGGCGCCCTGGGCGACGGCGGGTTGCTGCCGCCCGGACCGGACGTGCTGGCCACCGTCGAGTTCCTCGGCGAGCACGGCATCCCCGCGCTGCCCGGATGGCGCTACCTCGCACAGGCCGTCGACCCCGCCGACCACGCGCGCGTTCTCGCCGCCCGCCCCGAACTGGTCGACGGTGTGATCATCACCGATCCCGACACGCACGCGCGTGCCCGCGAGGCGCTCGGCGACGCCGCCCTGCTGCCCCGCTCCGCCGTGGCGGTCGGCACGGCCGCGGCCCTGCTGGCCCCCACCCCGGCGCCCGGCGCCACCCCGGGCGACGTCTTCCTGGTGCCGCCGAACCCCGCCATGCACGACGAGCACGCGGCGGACGAGGAGCGTCAGGCCCTGCGCGCGCGGGCCGCCGAGCGCGACGAGGAGATCCGCGTGCTCGCAGCCCGACTCGGCCGGGACCGCGAGCTGGCGGCCCGTCTCACCTCCTGGCGCACCGGCTGCCCGGCCGGACGACTCATCGAACTGGGCGACGCCGCTCAGGAGGCACGGGCCTTCGCCGAGGAGAGCGAGGCCGAACTCGCCGAGGCACGCACCGCGCGCGCGGAGGCCGACGAGGCCGCCGCCGAGGCGACGCAGGTCCGCGACGAGCGGCAGGAGGCCGCGCAGCGGGCCCGGCGCGCCGCCGACGCCCTCGCCGGGCTCGCCTTCCGGCTGCGCGAGCGGGCCGGCTGGCAGGTCAGGCTCCGCGAACTCGCCGACGAGGCCGCCGAGTCGGAGGCCCGCGCCCAGGCCTGCCTGGAACGTGCCCGCGCCGCCGACGAGGACCGCCGCGCCGCCCAGCGAGCCGCCGACGACGCCCGTCGCACCGCGCGTGCGCTGCGCGCCGAGCGCTCCGAGATCGCGGGCGCACCCGACGACGTGCCGGCGGCGGACACCGACGCCCCGGAGGCCTCCCTGCCCGCCCTGCGCGAGGCCTACCGAGCCGCCTCCCAGGTGTACGAGAAGGTCGGTGTCGGCGCCGACCTGCGGGCCGAGCAGGCCCGCGCGGAGAGCGACGAGAGCGCAGCCCGCGCCGAACTGGACCGCCTCAGCAACAAGGTCCGCACCCGCGCCGAGCAACTGCTCCAGTCGCCGGACGGTTCCGACGGCCCCTCCCGGCAGGCGGCCGCCGCGCGCGCGGAGGAGCTGGTGCAGCTCCTGGAGACCCGCATGTCCACCGCGAGCGAGCAGCTCGGCCGGCTGCGCGGCGAGGCCGAGCGGCACGCCCCCGAGGACGGCGAGGCGCACACCGAGCTGTCCGGGGAACTCACCCCGCGCGACGCCGAGCACGCCCAGGCCCTGCTGCGCACCGCCACGGCCGAACTCGCCGCCCGCACCGAGGCGCTGGCCGAGTCCCGGGACGCGCACGCCGAGCTGCTGGAGGCCCACCGGGCCGCCGAGGACGCCGCCGGCGGCTTCGACGAGATCGCCGCGATGCTCCGCGACCTGCTGCGCGAGCACACCGCCGACGAGGAGCAGGAGGAGCCGGAGCCCTACCCCGGCAACCTGGAGGAGGCCCGGCACTCGGCCGCCGAGGCCCGCCGCTCCCTGCGCGGCTGTGCCGCCGACCTGTCCGCCGCCGAGGCGGCCGTGCGCGAGGCGAGCGACGTGCTCGTGCGGCACGCCAACTCCACGCGGTACGAGCAGGTGCGAACCCCCGCCCGGCAGCAGATCCGCGAGCTGCCCGCCTCCGCACTGCCCGAGCACGCCCAGAAGTGGGCGGCCGCCTTCGCGCCCCGCCTGCGTGTCCTCACCGACGAGCTGGCCCAGTTGGAGCGCAACCGGGACTCGATCGTCGACCGGCTCCGGGGGCTGGTCGAGTCGGCCCTCGCCACCCTGCGCTCCGCCCAGCGGCTCTCCCGTCTTCCGGAAGGACTCGGCGAGTGGTCCGGGCAGGAGTTCCTGCGCATCCGTTTCGAGGAGCCCGACCAGGCGACCCTCACCGAACGGCTCGGCGAGGTCATCGACGAGGCCACGCGCGCGGCCGTGAAGAAGAACTCCGACCTCCGGCGGGACGGCATGTCATTGCTGCTGCGCGGAGTCGCCGCCGCGCTGCAGCCGAAGGGCGTGGCCGTGGAGATCCTGAAGCCGGACGCCGTGCTGCGCGCCGAACGAGTCCCCGTCGGTCAGATGGGCGACGTGTTCTCCGGCGGACAGCTCCTCACCGCCGCCATCGCCCTGTACTGCACGATGGCCGCCCTGCGCTCCAACGACCGGGGCCGTGACAAGCACCGGCACGCGGGGACGCTGTTCCTCGACAACCCGATCGGCCGCGCGAACGCCACCTACCTGCTGGAACTCCAGCGGGCGGTGTCCGACGCGCTGGGCGTGCAACTGCTCTACACCACCGGCCTGTTCGACACGACCGCGCTGGCCGAGTTCCCGCTGGTCATCCGGCTCCGCAACGACGCCGACCTCAGGGCGGGCCTGAAGTACATCAGCGTCGAGGAGCACCTCCGGCCCGGTCTGCCGCAGCAGCCGCAGGCAGGAGAGGCGGGGCACAGCGAGATCACGGCGACCCGCATGTACAAGCGGCCGGCCTCCGCCACCTCCTGATCGGGGCGTGGGGGACCGTGCCGGGGGCCGCCAGGGCCGGCCCTCCGGTCCGGCCGGCCCCGTCAGGAGTGCGACAGCTGCCCGGTGCCGCCCCGCCGGCGTATCCGCGCCTGCTCGCGCAGGGTGGCCCGCTCCTGACGCCGGCGCGTCCGGCGCTCACGGCGCAGCGCCCGGGCCGTGCTGCTCGGCTCGGAGACGACGCCGTACCGCTGGTTCCACACCTGACGGGTCACCCAGACATCGGCCACGCCCCAGGTGGCGACGATCGTGCTGACCACACTGCTGATCACCATCGGGAAGGCCAGCCAGGACCCGGCCATCGTGCACAGGAACGCCACCATCGCCTGGATCAGCGTCACCGAGGCGATCAGCACCGCCCGCACCGCCGCCGTCCGCACCGGGTCGGGCATCCGGCGCCGACGCGCCGGCTCCTCCACCCACAACTGCCGCTCCGGCTGCCGGAATTCGCCGGTGGACTCCCCGGCGCGCTCACGCGCCGGAATGTCGCGATCAGGCGCTTCCGGGTGCCGCCGCACCGACGAGCGCTCCGCCATGCTTTCCGCGGTCGCTCCGCGCCGCTCCGCCGTGCCCGTCACCGTGTCACTCCCCACCGCCGGCAGGCCCCTTGCCCCGATGTCCGAAGACGCCGACTCCCAGTGGCTGCCCGGCTTGCGCACTTTTACGCCGCCGGGATGCGGCATGCGGCTCCTGCGTCCGATTCCGCCCCCGTTTCCCATGAGGAAAGACGAGTAACGAGCCGCGAAGATTCCCATCGGCGAAAAGTTCCAGCCAACCAATTGTCCGTACTGCTCCGGCCGGTTCAGCTGCGGGCCCCCGGACGCCGGGCGCAAAGTCCCGCAATGCCCGGACAACTCGCCATCTCTCGCCTCCGGTGCGGAAGTTCGCACGCCACACGCGTCTTCGAGTTATCTGTGCGGCGGTAGTAGGCTCGCGCCGTTTGTTGACGCACATGTGTACCCCCGACCGGCGGGGGTCGAGCTGGGGGAGGCCATGCGCTTTCGCGGGAAGTCGATCCGCCGGAAGATCGTGGCGCTGCTTCTCGTGCCGCTGGTGTCCCTGACCGCCATCTGGGGCTTCGCCACGGTGCTCACGGGTCGTGAGGTCGCCCGGCTCTTCAGCGTGTCCGACATCGTCCAGGACATCGGCTATCCGACTGAGGACGCCGCCCGCGGCCTGCAGCAGGAACGCCGCCAGACCCTCGTCTACCTCGCCGACCCGCGCGCGGCCGACGCTCTCTCTGCGCTCCACCGCACCCGCACCGCGACCGACCGCTCCCTCGCCGAGATCCGCGAGCACGCCCGGGACGGGGACGCCCTCGACGGCATGGACGGGGACGACAGCGAGCGTCTGACCACGGTCCTGGACGCCTTCGACGGCCTCGACTCCCTGCGCCGCGGCGTCGAGGCGCGCACGGTGAGCCGCGCCCAGGCCTTCGACCGCTACAACCGCCTCATCGACCCCTGTTACACCTTGCTGGCCGCCCTCGACGGTATCGACAGCGTCGAGATGACCGAGCAGGCCCGCGCCCTCGTCAACCTCACCCGCGCCCGCGAACTCCTCTCCCGCGAGGACGCGTTGCTCGGCTCCGCGCTGGTCGTGGGCAAGGTCTCCCGCGACGAGACCCGCGACATCTCCGACCTCGTCGCCCAGCGCGATCTGCTCTACGACATCAGCCTGCCGCTGCTCCCCGCCTCGGAACGCGACCGGTACGAGCGCTTCTGGGAGAACGCCACCACGGCCCCGCTGCTGGCGGCCGAGCAGTCCGTCACGGGCACCGGTCCCGGGACCCCGCGCGGCGTCACCGCCCGGAGCTGGGACGCCACCGCGGCGAGTGTCCTCGACGAACTCGGCACCCTCGACGACCAGGCCGGCGACCGCTTCCAGGACCGGATGCGGCCCGTCGCGGTCGGCGTGATCGTGCAGGCGGCCGTCGCGGGCGTCCTCGGTCTCGTCGCCCTCCTCGTGTCCGTGGTCCTGTCCGTGCGCATCGGCCGCAGCCTCGTGCGGGACCTGCGCAAGCTGCGCCTGGAGGCGCACGAGGCGTCCGGGGTGCGGCTGCCCAGCGTGATGCGCCGCCTCTCCGCCGGCGAACAGGTCGACGTGGAGACCGAGGTGCCACGGCTGGAGTACGACAGGAACGAGATAGGTGAGGTCGGCCAGGCACTCAACACCCTTCAGCGCGCCGCCGTCGAGGCCGCGGTGAAGCAGGCCGAACTGCGGTCCGGCGTCTCCGAGGTGTTCGTCAACCTCGCCCGCCGCAGCCAGGTCCTGCTGCACAAGCAGCTCACCCTGCTCGACACCATGGAGCGCAGGACCGAGGACACCGACGAACTCGCCGACCTCTTCCGGCTGGACCACCTCACCACCCGTATGCGCCGGCACGCCGAGGGACTGGTGATCCTCTCCGGCGCCGCGCCGTCGCGGCAGTGGCGCCGCCCCGTACAGCTCATGGACATCGTCCGGGCCGCGGTCGCCGAGGTGGAGGACTACGAGCGCATCGAGGTCCGGCGCCTGCCGCGGGTCGCCGTCACCGGCCCGGCCGTCGCCGACGTCACACACCTGGTGGCCGAACTCCTCGAGAACGCCACGGTCTTCTCCCCGCCGCACACCGCCGTCCAGGTCCTCGGCGAGCGGGTCGCCAACGGCTTCACCCTGGAGATCCACGACCGGGGTCTCGGCATGACCGCCGAGTCCC
Source organism: Streptomyces sp. NPDC041129 (assembly GCF_055592265.1). Taxonomy (NCBI): domain Bacteria; kingdom Bacillati; phylum Actinomycetota; class Actinomycetes; order Kitasatosporales; family Streptomycetaceae; genus Streptomyces; species Streptomyces sp. NPDC041129. The sequence continues at coordinate 452,319 of NZ_JBVIYV010000006.1, forward strand.
TGCTGGACGCCAACCTCCGGCTCGCCGAGACGCCCGAGTTCGAGCTCTCGGACACGGACCGGCTCGGCCTGTTCGTGGTCAGCCGCCTCGCCCAGCGCCAGAACGTCCGGGTCTCCCTGCAACCGTCTCCCTACGGCGGCACCACCGCCGTCGTCTTCATCCCCGACCTGCTGCTGTCCGACGACGTCCCGGACACCAACGGCATCGGCTTCCGCCTCGACCGCGACCGTCCGGCGAAGGGGACCCGACAGGCCGTGGGCCTCGGCCCCGCCCGCTCCCAGGCCCCCGTACAGCTCCCCGGCCTGCCGACCTCCCTGCTGGACGGGCCGGTCGAACTCGAGGCGCCGGTGGACCTGGACGCCATCGACGACTTCCCGGGTGCACTGACGGACGAGGAGAGCGAGCGCGGCGGCCTGTTCCGCTCCCGCCGCACCCGCGACCACGCCGACGAACGGCGGATCGCACTGTCGGACGAGCCGCATCAGCCGGTCCCTCCGCGCGCTTCCGACAACCCGGACCCCGGCCGGACCGGCGGCCCCGTACCGCTGCCGCGGCGCCAGACGCCCAAGTTGGTCAGCTCGCACGGCCGGCCCGTCGTCGAACAGCGCGTTCGGCGCGACGACCCCGACGACCAGCCCGCGCCCGGCTCGCGCCGCCCCGACGCCGTGGGGCCGGCCCCGCTGCCCGCCCGCCGGCGCGGCGCGGCGGCCGGGCGGACGCCCGCTCTCCCCGAGCGCGCGGACGAGCACACGGTCCCCCCGGGCGACGGCGCGGAACAGAGCCCCGAGGTCCCGGCGCTGCCGCGGCGCACCCGGCCTTCACCGGCCGCTTCCGGCCGCGGTCCCGGCGAGGGCACCCCGCTCGCGGACGGCCCGGCTCCGGAGACGCCGTCCGGCACCGGGCCGCTGCCCCGGCGCGTACGGCAGGCCAACCTGGCCCCGCAACTGAAGCAGGAACCCGCGCTGCGCCCCGAGCGCGCCGAGGAGCCGGCCGACCGCGACGCCGACGAGGTCCGCAACCGGATGGCCTCGCTGCAGCGCGGCTGGCAGCGCGGCCGTGAGGAGAACGCCTCGGGCGACGACGCACGCAACGGCACAGCACAAGGAACGACTAAGGGGGACGGTCGATGACCGCACCGAAGGCCACCGGCCACACGGAGCCCAACAAGGGCGAGCTGAACTGGCTCCTCGACGAGCTCGTCGACCGGGTCGCGAGCATCCGCAAGGCCGTCGTGCTCTCCGGCGACGGCCTGCCCACCGGGGTGTCCAAGGACCTGACCCGGGAGGACAGCGAACACTTGGCCGCGGTCGCCTCCGGCTTCCACAGCCTCGCCAAGGGCGTGGGCCGCCACTTCGAGGCGGGCAGTGTCCGGCAGACCGTGGTCGAGCTCGACGACGCCTTCCTGTTCGTCACCGCCGCCGGGGACGGCAGCTGCCTCGCCGTCCTCTCCGACGCGGACTCCGACGTCGGGCAGGTCGCCTACGAGATGACACTGCTGGTCAAGCGGGTCGGCGTGCACCTGATCACGGCTCCGCGCACCGATCTGCCCGCAGGCGGGTAGTGGGATGACATGAGCGGAGACGGTCAGGGAAGCAGCCACTGGTTCGACGACGAGGCCGGACCGGTCGTCCGCCCGTACGCCATGACGCGCGGCCGCACCACGAGCGCGGGTCAGCACCGCCTCGATCTGATCGCTGTGGTCGTCACCGAGCCAGACGCACAGGACCCGGAGACGGACCCGACGCTCGCCCCCGAGCACGTGGAGATCGTCGGGCTCTGCGCCGGGGCACCGCAGTCCGTCGCCGAGATCGCCGCGGAACTGAACCTGCCCATCGGCGTCGTGCGGGTCCTGATCGGGGACCTCGTACACGCGGAAATCGTCCATGTGACACGTCCGGTGCCACCGGCCGAGCTGCCCGACGAGAGTATTCTGCGCGACGTGATCAACGGCCTCCGGGCGCTGTGACCGGCGCGGAAGCGGAGTGACGACGTGACTGGCTGGCAGTTCTGGGTCGACCGAGGCGGCACCTTCACCGACATCGTCGCGCGCCGCCCGGACGGCCGGCTGCTCACGCACAAGCTGCTGTCCGACAACCCCGAACGGTACGCCGACGCGGCGGTCGCGGGCGTCCGGGAACTGCTGCACGGCTCCCGGGAGCCCGTCGACGCCGTGCGCATGGGCACCACCGTCGCCACCAACGCACTGCTGGAACGCAAGGGCGAGCGCACCCTGCTGGTGATCACCCGGGGCTTCCGCGACGCCCTGCGCATCGCCTACCAGAACCGCCCCGCCATCTTCGCCCGCCACATCCAGCTCCCAGGGCTGCTGTACGAACGGGTCATCGAGGCCGACGAACGCATCGCCGCCGACGGAACCGTCCTGCGCACCCCCGACCTCGACGCGCTCGCGGGACCGCTCCGGCAGGCGTACGACGACGGGATCCGCGCGGTGGCCGTCGTCTGTCTGCACAGCCATCTGCACCCAGCCCACGAACGCGCCATCGGCGACCTCGCCGCGCGCACCGGCTTCCCGCAGATCTCGCTGTCCAGCGAGACCAGCCCGCTGATGAAGCTCGTCCCGCGCGGTGACACCGCCGTCGTCGACGCCTACCTGTCCCCGGTGCTGCGCCGCTACGTACGGCACGTCGCCGACGAACTGCACGGTGTGCGGCTGATGTTCATGCAGTCCAACGGGGGGCTCACCGAGGCCGGACAGTTCCGCGGCAAGGACGCCGTCCTCTCCGGGCCGGCCGGCGGCATCGTCGGCATGGCTCGCATGTCGCAGCGGGCCGGCTTCGACCGTGTCATCGGCTTCGACATGGGCGGCACCTCCACCGACGTCTCGCACTTCGCCGGCGCGTACGAGCGCGTCTTCACCAGCCGGATCGCCGGCGTCCGGCTGCGCGCCCCGATGCTGGACATCCACACCGTCGCCGCCGGCGGCGGCTCCGTGCTCCACTTCGACGGCTCGCGCTACCGCGTCGGTCCCGACTCGGCCGGCGCCACCCCCGGACCCGCCTGCTACCGCGCCGGAGGCCCGCTCACCGTCACCGACGCCAACGTGATGCTCGGCCGCATCCAGCCCGCCCACTTTCCCGCGGTGTTCGGCCCGGACGGCGACCAGCCCCTCGACGCCGCCGTCGTCCGCGACCGCTTCACCGCCCTCGCGCACGAGATCCGCGAGCGGACCGGCGACGACCGCACGCCCGAGCAGGTGGCCGAGGGCTACCTGCGGATCGCCGTCGCCAACATCGCCAACGCCGTGAAACGGATCTCCGTCCAGAAGGGCCACGACGTCACCCGTTACGCCCTGACCACCTTCGGCGGAGCGGGCGGCCAGCACGCGTGCCGGGTCGCCGACTCCCTGGGCATCCGCACCGTCCTCGTGCCCCCCATGGCCGGTGTGCTCTCCGCGCTCGGCATCGGTCTCGCCGACACCACGGCCATGCGCGAGCAGTCCGTCGAGGCGCCCCTGGAAGCCGCCTCGATGCCGGGCGTCCGCGAGACGGCCGACGCCCTCGAGCGCGCCGCCCGCGCCGAACTGCGCGCCGAGGACGTCCCGGAGGACCGCATCGAGGTCACCCGCCGCGCCCAGCTCCGCTACGACGGCACCGACACCACCCTCACCGTCGAGCTGACCGAACCCGGCACCATGACGCACACCTTCGAAGAACGTCATCGCGCCACGTACTCCTTCACCCTGGACCGCCCGATCGTCGTCGAAGCGCTCTCCGTCGAAGCCACCGGCATCACCGCACCCCCCGACCTCTCCGCCCTCGCCCCTTACGAGGGCCACCGCGCCGCACCGCTGACCGTCCGGCTGCACACCGCCGGCGCCTGGCACGACGTACCACTCCACCGCCGGGAGGCCCTTCCTCCCGGCGAGACCGTCACCGGACCCGCGATCATCACCGAGCCCGGCGCGACGACCGTCGTCGACGACGGCTGGCGGGCCGCGGCCGGACACGACGGGCATCTGGTCATGGAACGCACGGCGGTTACGGAGAGTTCCGGACTCGACACGAAAGTGGACCCCGTCCTGCTCGAGGTCTTCAACAACCTCTTCATGTCGATCGCCGAACAGATGGGCGCCCGGCTGGAGTCCACGGCCCAGTCCGTCAACATCAAGGAGCGGCTGGACTTCTCCTGCGCCCTGTTCGACCCCCTCGGGAACCTGGTGGCCAACGCTCCCCACATCCCCGTTCACCTGGGCTCCATGGGCACCAGCGTCAAGGAGGTCATCCGCCGCCGCGGCACCTCGATGCGCCCCGGCGACACCTACGCCGTCAACGACCCCTACCACGGCGGCACCCATCTGCCCGACGTCACCGTGATCACCCCGGTCTTCGACACCGAGGACACCACGGTCACGCGGAGTGAGCCGGAGATCCTCTTCTACGTCGCCTCCCGCGGCCACCACGCCGAGATCGGAGGCATCGCCCCCGGCTCCATGCCCGCCCACAGCCGGACCATCGACGAGGAGGGCGTCCTCTTCGACAACTGGCTGCTCGCCCAGGGCGGCCGCTTCCGCGAGGAGGAGACCCGCCGTCTCCTCAGCGAGGCCCCCCACCCCTCCCGCAACGTCCGCACCAACCTCGCCGACCTGCGCGCGCAGATCGCCGCCAACCGCAAGGGCGTGGACGAGGTCCGCCACATGATCGAGGAGTTCGGCCTCGACGTCGTCCAGGCCTACATGCGGCACGTCCAGGACAACGCGGAGGAGGCGGTCCGCCGGGTCATCGAGGCCCTGGACGACGGGGAGTACGCCTATGAGACGGACTCCGGCGCCGTCATCCGAGTACGCGTGCGCGTCGACCGCGCCGAGCGGTGCGCGACCATCGACTTCACCGGCACGTCCGCCCAGCTCGCCACCAACTTCAACGCCCCCTCCTCGGTGGTCAACGCGGCCGTCCTGTACGTCTTCCGCACCCTGGTCGCCGACGAGATCCCGCTCAACGACGGCTGTCTGCGCCCGCTGGACATCGTCGTACCGCCCGGCTCGATGCTCGCCCCCGAGCCGCCCGCCGCCGTCGTCGCGGGCAACGTGGAGACCTCCCAGGCCGTCACCGGCGCCCTCTACGCCGCGCTCGGCGTGCAGGCCGAGGGCTCCGGCACCATGAACAACGTCACCTTCGGCAACGAACGCCACCAGTACTACGAGACCGTCGCCTCCGGATCCGGCGCCGGCGACGGCTTCCCCGGCGCCGACGTGGTGCAGACCCATATGACCAACTCGCGGCTCACCGACCCCGAGGTGCTGGAATGGCGGCTCCCCGTCCGGCTGGAGGAGTTCACCGTCCGGCGGGGCAGCGGCGGTTCCGGGCGCCGGCGCGGCGGCGACGGTGCCGTACGCCGGATCCGCTTCCTGGAACCCATGACCGTCTCCACCCTCTCCCAGCACCGCCGTGTGCCGCCGTACGGCATGGCCGGCGGAGAACCCGGCGCGCTCGGCGCCAACCGGCTGGAACGGGCCGACGGCACGGTCACCGACCTCGGCGGGAGCGGCTCGGCGGACGCGGGTCCGGGCGACGTTCTCGTCATCGAAACCCCTGGTGGCGGCGGCTACGGCCGACCGTCACCCGAACACGATCAAGCAGGAGAAGAGACGGATGATCTTCGGGCGTTCTGAACGCGGCAAGCCCCCGGTCGAGCCCGTCACGCTCAAGATCCTGGTGGCCGGTGGCTTCGGAGTGGGCAAGACGACACTCGTCGGCGCGGTCAGCGAGATCAGGCCGCTGCGCACCGAGGAACTGCTCACCGAGGCCGGGCGCCCGCTCGACGACACCAGCGGTGTGGAGGGGAAGCACACGACCACTGTGGCCATGGACTTCGGCCGGATCACCCTGCGCGAGGACCTCGTGCTCTACCTGTTCGGGACACCCGGGCAGGAACGCTTCTGGTTCATGTGGGACGAGCTGTCCGAGGGCGCACTCGGTGCCGTGGTCCTCGCGGACACGCGCCGCCTGGAGGACTGCTTCGCCGCCGTCGACTACTTCGAACGGCGCTCGATCCCCTTCGTCGTCGGCGTCAACTGCTTCGAGGGCGCGGCCCGTTACCCCGCGGAATCCGTACGGCAGGCCCTCGACCTGGACGAGGAGGTGCCGGTCGTGCTGTGCGACGCACGTGACCGGGAGTCGGTCAAGGAGGTGCTCATCGGCGTCGTCCAGCACGCGATGGAGTACTCGGCCGGCCGTCGCCGGACCCTCGCCACCTGATCGGCCTCGGTCCACGGCACGGCCCGTACCCCCGCCGACAGGGGTACGGGCCGCGGTCCCCGCGGACACCCGGCGCGCGTGTGAGGAATGCACGCACCACGCACGCGCGCGTGCCGGGCGCCCTCGCCCCTACACGCCGTCCTCCTCGAGCCAGCCGAAGCTCTTCTCCACCGCCCTGCGCCAGTTGCGGTACTCACGGTCGCGTACCGGTGCCTCCATCGCGGGGGTCCACTCGGCGTCCCGCTGCCAGTGCGACTTCAGCTCGTCGAGGTCGTTCCACACGCCGGTGGCCAGACCGGCCGCGTAGGCGGCTCCCAGGCAGGTGGTCTCGGACACCCGCGGCCGGATCACCGGAACCCCGAGCACATCTGCCTGGTGCTGCATGAGCAGGTTGTTCTTCGTCATGCCGCCGTCGACCTTCAGGGTCGTGATCCGCACCCCGGAGTCCTGGTACATGGCGTCCACGACCTCCCGCGTCTGCCAGCTCGTCGCCTCCAGCACCGCGCGCGCGAGGTGGGCCTTGGTGACGTAGCGGGTCAGTCCGGTGACGACGCCGCGCGCGTCGGAGCGCCAGTAGGGCGCGAACAGTCCGGAGAAGGCGGGCACGATATATGCGCCGCCGTTGTCCTCGACGCTCGCCGCCAGTGTCTCGATCTCGTCGGCGTCGCGGATGATGCCGAGCTGGTCGCGGAACCACTGGACCAGCGCGCCCGTTATCGCTATGGACCCCTCCAGGCAGTACACCGGCGCCTCCCCGCCGATCTTGTAGCCCATCGTCGTCAGCAGGCCGCTCTTGGACGCCACCGGCCGGTCGCCGGTGTTGAGGAGCAGGAAGCTGCCGGTGCCGTAGGTGTTCTTCGCGGTGCCGACGTCGTAGCAGGCCTGCCCGAACACCGCCGCCTGCTGGTCGCCGAGCGCCGAGGCCACGGGGACCCCGGCGAGCGGGCCGACGGCGGTGCCGTACACCTCGGCGGACGACCTGATCTCCGGCAGGACCGCCTCGGGCACGTTCATCGCGGAGAGGATGGCGGGGTCCCACTGGAGCGTGTTCAGGTTCATCAGCATGGTCCGGCCGGCGTTCGTGACGTCCGTGACGTGTCGGCCACCGTCCGGGCCGCCGGTGAGGTTCCAGATCAGCCACGAGTCGATGGTGCCGAAGGCGATCTCCCCGCGCTCGGCCCGCTCCCTGAGGCCGGGCACGTTGTCCAGCAGCCAGGCCGCCTTCGGCCCGGAGAAGTAGCTGGCCAGCGGGAGTCCGGTCGGCTCCCGGAAGCGGTCCTGCCCGTCGGTGCCGCCCAGTTCACGGCACAGGGCGGCGGTGCGGGTGTCCTGCCAGACGATCGCGTTGTGCACGGGCTTGCCCGTCGCCCGGTCCCACAGGACCGTGGTCTCGCGCTGGTTGGTGATGCCGAGCGCGCTGAGCCGGTCGGGGCGCAGCCCCGCCTTGGCCAGCGCCCCGGCCACCACGGCCTGCACCTTGGACCAGATCTCGGTGGCGTCGTGCTCCACCCAGCCCGGCTTGGGGAAGATCTGGCGGTGCTCGCGCTGGTCGACGGCGACGATCGCGCCACCGTGGTCGAAGATGATGCAGCGGCTGGACGTGGTGCCCTGGTCGATGGCGGCGACGTACTTCTCGGCTGTGTCCGTCATGGCTGTCCCTGGGTCGCTGGGTCGGGTCGCTGGATCGGGCCTTCGTGGCCGGGGTCCGCGCGGTCGGGGCGCGGTGGGTGCGCCCGGTCAGAAGGCGATGTTGTAGACGAGGCCCGCGAGCGCGCCGCCGATCAGCGGGCCGACGACCGGGATCCACGAGTAGCCCCAGTCGGACGTGCCCTTGTTCGGGATCGGCAGGAAGGTGTGCACGATGCGCGGGCCGAGGTCGCGGGCCGGGTTGATGGCATATCCGGTGGGGCCGCCGAGGGAGAGCCCGATACCGACGACCAGGAGCGAGACGATCAGCACCGTCGTGCCGGACTCGCCGAGTCCCTTGGTGAGTCCGAAGGCGAGGATGGGCAGCACGAGCGACATCGTCGCGATGATCTCGGTGACGAGGTTGGCGACCGGCTTCCTGATCTCCGGGATGGTAGAGAAGATGCCCAGCGTCGGCACCGGTTCGTCGGCGGTTCCCTTCGTCGAGCCCTCGTCGCGGACATTGGCCTGGAACTGCGCGAGATACACCAGGTAGGCGAGGACGGCACCGAGCATCGCGCCGACGATCTGGCCCAGCAGATAGACCCAGACCTTGTCCCACTTGCCGGTGTCCACGGCGATGCCGATGGTGACCGCGGGATTGAGGTGCCCGCCGGACAGGGGCGCGGCCGTGTAGGCGCCGGCGAGCACGCCGAATCCCCAGCCGAACGCGATGACCACCCACCCGGAGGCGCGCGCCTTGGAGTGTCTGAGGGTGACGGCGGCGCAGACACCGGCACCGAAAAGGATCAGGATCGCGGTTCCGATGACTTCGCCGACGAATATGTCTCCGTTGCTCATGGCGGCTCCCTTGACGCCGGCCTGGGGCGAACAGCCCCGGCCCTCCGTGCAGGAACGGTTCCTTAGGCGACTTCAGCCGAAGGCAGGGAGGGCCCCGAGCCCCGCCCGGCGTCCGTGACGAGCGTGCCGTCGCAGCCGTATCGCCTGCAGGCAGGCCCGTGGGCAGGGAAAAGACCCGTGGCGCAGTGCCTGAATACGCCATGAATGTACGGCGATGTCGGCTGACACCGGGAAGTGTTCACCGGCACCAGGGAGGCCGTCAAGGTCGCCGACGGCAACGATGACAGGGGTAGCCCGGGCGCGGGCTCCGAGGGCTTCCTCCTCGCAGGTGGGAGCTGCAACGGCCGTATACGGCAGGGAAGTTCACCCGAGCGGCTCGGCCGTCGCACGGCCCGCGCGGGCCGGTGCCGCTCCGCGGCCCCGCCGGATCTCCTGCCCGGGCAGTCCCGCGCGCGCGAGCACCCAACTCGTCCCGGCCAGAGCCTTCGCGGCCTTCTTCACCGGTGCGAGATGGGCGGCGGCCTGCCGGTGGTCGAACACGCTCCCGGGCCGGCACACCACGGTCGAGAGGGACAGCGTGACCGGGCGGCCGCCCGCCGACCAGCGAGCGTCGAGTACCGCGGTGGCGAGTGGTTCGAGCGCCTCCTCCTCGGTCAGCACGAGGAAGTCGTCCCCGCCGATGTGGCCCACGCGCGCGTGCCCCGCCGCGGCCTCCTGCAGCGCCCGGCCCACCGAGCGGATCAGCTCATCGCCCGCCGCGAATCCGGCACCGTCGTTGACCTGCTTGAACTGGTCGATGTCCAGCCAGCTGAGCGCGAACGCCCGCCCCTCGGCGATCCGCCGGTCCACCTCACCCGTGATCGCGTCCGAACCGGGCATCCGGGTCAGCGGGTTCAGGCCCGCCGCCTCCTCCACCCGGGTCTCGGCCAGTGCCCGGACGAGGTCCGCGAGCCGTACCACGCCCACGCAGCGGCCCCGGTGGTCGACGACGGCCACATCGTCCGAGGTGCGGTCGCTGCCGCCGATCGCCACGACGTCCAGCACCTCCCAGGCGGTGGCGTCCACACCGACCGCGCGCGGAGCGTCGCCCAGCTTGTGCGCCGGCCGGTCCGCGTACAGGGCGTGCCCGTACCGGCCGGACATCGACAGCAGGAAACGCGACCGGTGCACCGAACGGACGGGCACCCCGGTCTGGTCCACGAGCAGCACCCCGGAGACCTCAGGTGAACCGGTCAGCAGTGCACGGACCTGCCCCGCCGAAGCGGTCACCGGCAGAACGGCGGCAGGCCGCACGAACTCCCGCACCGGCGGCCCCGACCGGGGCTGGGTCAGGACCGCGGGGGAGTGGGGCGGAACGTACACGTCCGCCGCCGGAATCCGGGCCGGCGGCGCGAACAGCTCGCCCTGGGCGAGCTGCGCGCCGGCCGACAGCGCGGCCGCGCACTGCAGTTCGGTCTCCACGCCCTCCACCGCCACCAGGGCGCCCAGTTGCTCGCACAGGGTCCGCATCGCCCGCACGGCGGCCGGCCGGGCCAGCAGGGACGCATCGAGCTTGACCAGGTCGGGGGAGAGATCGGTGAGCAGCCGCAGGGGTACGTCGCCGTCGCCGATGCCGTCGGCGCTGATCCGGAACCCCTGTTCGCGCAGCGCGCCCACCGCCTCCAGCAGTGCCCGCTGCGGCACATGGGTGCAGGGCGGGACGATGTCCAGGGTCACCTCCCAGGGCATCCGCCCCGCCGCGCGGACGGCGTCGTGCAGCCGGGCGAGCCCGCCCAGGTCGGCCAGGGTGGCAGCGAACACGTTGACGTGCAGCGGCAGCAACGTCTCCTTGCGTGTCGCCGCGCGGAGCGCCAGCACGGCCAGCCTGCCGTCGAGTTCGGGGTTCCGGCGGGCCTCGGCCAGGACGTCGCCGGTCTCCGGGCGGGCGAGTACCTCCAGTGCGGTGACCGCGCCGGTCCGCAGATTGACCACCGGCTGGAAGGCGAAGCGGAGAGTATCCGTCCAGGAGTGCACGGGAGCATGATGGCGCCGCCGGAATGCGCCCAGGGGCAGTTCATGAGACGTTCACGCAGCATTCCCGGGTGATCACGGAGCGTGGCAGGTGCCCGGTAGGGGCGCACCTGGGACGTGCGGACCGGGCTCCCTCGTTCCGCCTCGGCTCCCTGTTCGTCAGTGCCGGAAGAAGTCCCTCCTCTGATCGGATACAGTCCGCGCGTGTCCGAAAATCAGCATTCAACCGCCAACTCCGCGCCTGGATCCCACTGTTCCAGCTGCGGAGCGCCCTACGGAGAGGGTGTGACGGGCTGGCCGCGCACCTGCCCCTCCTGCGGCACCGTCGCCTACCGCAACCCGCTTCCGGTCGCGGTCGCGCTCCAGCCCGTCTACGACACCAGCGGCACGGCCCTGGTCGTCATCACCCGGACCGTCGCCCCCGCGCGCGGAGGCACGGCACTGCCCGGTGGCTACGTGGACGACCGGGAGGACTGGAAACAGGCCGTCGTGCGCGAGCTCAAGGAGGAGACGGGCATCGACGCCGCCGCCCGTGACGTCCGCCTCGTGGACGCCATGAGCTCACCCGACGGTCACCTGCTGCTGTTCGGACTCCTGCCCGAACGTCCCGCCGAAGGGCTCCCGCCGTCCAGCGCCACGGACGAGACCGAGGGCTGGCACCTGCTGCGCCGGCCCGACGAACTCGCCTTCCCGCTGCACACCCTGGCCGTACGTGGCTGGTTCGAGGGCCGCTACATCTGAGCCGCCCGCTCAGCAGAGTCCCCGTACCCGCACCGGGTGGGGCGGCTCCGCCGCGCCGTCCTCCCGCTCCCAGGTCACCACCACCCGCCGGCCCTGCCGGCGGGTCGTGTAGCGCTCGGTCTCCGGTTCGTCCCAGCCGTCCCCCGCGTCCTGGACGACCAGCCCGCCCCCGGTCCGCCCCCGGGCGGGCGCCCACACCTCCAGTTCCAGTGCGCCGTCCTCGCCGCGGACGGGAACGACCGCTCCCGCGCGCGCGAGCACCGGGATCCGCGACACCGGCGCGTCCAGGAAGACCTGCCCCGGACCGTCGTACGCCTCCTCCGTCACCGTGTCGTACCAGCGGCCCCGCGGCAGCCGCACCGCACGCCGGCCGGTGCCGGGGTCGAGAACCGGCGCCACCAGCAGCTGGTCCCCGAGGAGGAACGCGTCCTCACAGTCGCGCAGCGCGCGGTCCTCGGGCGCCCCCCACCACACCGGCCGCACATAAGGCGCGCCGGTGCGCCGCGCCAGGTGCGCCAGCGTCACGAAGTACGGCAGCAGACGCCGGCGTTCGAGCAGCGCCGCGCGAGCGTGCGCCAGCACCTCGGCACCGAACTCCCACGGCTCCCTGCGCCCCGCCCGCAGACCGGCGTGCGTCCGGAACAGCGGCAGGTAGGCGCCGAGTTGGAACCAGCGCAGGTACAGCTCCGGCGACGGACTGCCGTCGAAGCCGCCCACATCCGGCCCCGAGTAGGGCACCCCGCAAAGACCCAGCCCCAGAACCAGCGACAGCGAGGCCCGCAGCCCCGGCCAGCCCGTCGCCACGTCCCCGGACCAGGTGCCGCCGTAGCGCTGCATGCCCGCCCAGCCGGACCGGGAGAACAGGAACGGCCGCTCCTGCGGCGACAGCTCGCGCAGCCCCTCGTAGCCCGCCCTGGCCATGCAGAGGGCGTAGACGTTGTGCGCCTCGCGATGGTCGCCACCGCTTCCTTCGAGGGCGTGCCGCGCCGAACGCGGCAGCGTCGTCTCACCGAAGGCGCTGAACGACGTCGGCTCGTTCATGTCGTGCCAGAACCCCGCGAAACCCTGCCCCAGCCGCTCCTCGTACAGCCCGCCCCACCACTTGCGCACGCGCGCGTGCGTGAAGTCCGGGAAGACCGACTCACCGGCCCACACCTCGCCCCGGACCGTCCGCCCCGCGCCGTCCCGCACGAACGCGTCCAGGGCCGAACCGCTGTCGTACACGGCACCGCCCGGCACGGCCTTCACCGCCGGGTCGACGATCGACACCAGCCGGACACCGTCCCGGCGCAGCTCCTCAGCGAGCACCGGCAGCTTGGGGAAACGCTCCTGGTCGACGGTGAACACCTGATGGCCGTCGTAGTGGTCGATGTCCAGGTGCACGGCGTCCAGCGGCAGATCGCGCTCCTGGTATCCCGCGACGATCCGGCGCACCTCCTGCTCACCGCCGAAGCCCCACCGCGCGTGCTGGTGGCCGAGCGCCCACGCGGGCGGCAGCGCGGGCGCCCCGGTCAGCGAGGCCCAGGTGAGCAGCACGCGCGCGGGCGTGCCCACCATCACCCAGCAACGCAGCGGCCCGCCGTCCATGCGCAGCTCACAGCGTCCCGCCCGGTCGTGTCCGGACCCGGCGCCCTCCTCGCCCTCCCGCAGGCTCACCGTGCCGTCCCACGTGGTGTCGTGGAACATCAGATGGGTCCCGGCGTCCGCGACGACCAACTGCACCGGCATGGTCACGTACAGCGGATCGTCCCCCGGACCGAACGCACGGCCCGGATCGGTGTTCCACAGCCGGTAGGCGCCGTCGCGCAGCCGCGGGCCGCCCGCACGCCCGCCCAGACCGAAGAACCGGGCGTCCGCGGCCACCTCGGACCGCTGCATCCACCGCGCCACGCCCCCGCCGACCGGCTCCCACCACCGCGGCGGCGTCTCCCGCCGCAGCACCACACCGCCCGGAGTGCACACCTGCAGCGCCCCGTGCCGTGAGACGACGACCGTCACCCGCTCGGCCACCACCCGCCAGCCGCCGTCCTTGTCCGGCTCCAGCACGGCCCGCGGATCGGGCTCCGGACACACCCCGGCGAGCGCGTACGACGGCTCCGGACCCGCCCCGTCCCAGCCCCAGAACACGGCCCCGCTGACGGTCACGGTGATCCGCAGCTCGGACCGGCCGAACCGGATCAGACCGCCACCCGGCCCCGGCTCCGCCCCCCGCACGCGCCCCGGGACCCGCGCGCGCTCGGCCCCCCGAGGGGGCAGCCCGGCGGCGTCGATCCGCCGTCTGCGCCACGCCGCACGCACGGTACGCAACCCCTGAGCCGCCCGCCCCGAACCACCGACACTCACCGAACGCACCAGGTCACGACCGTCCATGCTGTTCACCCTGCCACTGACCGCCCCGCGCGCGCGTGTCGTTCAACTGCCGTTCACCCGTGCCCGGGCCACATCTTCACGACACGGACTATGTGGGGCCCGCCCTGGTGCAGAAGTCGATCACATGGCATCGTCCCTGTCAGCCGCGTCACGCGCACACCCCAGCCCGTGCGCGGACCGACGCACACGACGCGCACAGCCCGGGAGCCGCCCCATGTCGACAGCGAACCCCCAGCCGCTCTGGCAGCCCGATCCCGAGCGGATCGCCCAGGCCCGCATCACCGAGTTCCAGGCATGGGCCGCCGAGCACCACGGTGCCCCGGCCGACGGCGGATACCCCGCACTGCACCAGTGGTCCGTCGAGCAGCTGGACACGTTCTGGAAGGCCGTCACCGACTGGTTCGACGTCAGGTTCTCGGCCCCCTGCACGCGCGTGCTCGGCGACCGCTCGATGCCCGGCGCCCAGTGGTTCCCCGGAGCCACCCTCAACTACGCCGAGCACGCCCTGCGCGCCGCGGCCGCCCGCCCCGACGAGCCGGCGCTCCTGTACGTCGACGAGACCCACGAACCGCGCCCGGTGACCTGGGCCGAGCTGCGCCGCCAGGTGGGTTCCCTCGCCGCAGAGCTCCGCGCCCTCGGCGTCCGCCCCGGCGACCGGGTCAGCGGGTACCTCCCGAACATCCCCGAAGCCGTCGTCGCCCTCCTGGCCACGGCCGCCGTCGGCGCCGTGTGGACCTCCTGCGCCCCCGACTTCGGCGCCCGCAGTGTCCTCGACCGCTTCCAGCAGGTCGAACCCGTCGTACTGTTCACCGTCGACGGCTACCGCTACGGCGGCAAGGAGCACGACCGCCGCGAGGCCGTCGCCGAGCTGCGCCGGGAGCTGCCCACACTGCGCGCCGTCGTCCACATCCCGCTCCTCGCCACCGAAGCGCCCGAGGGCGCCCTGGAGTGGTCGGCACTGACGGCCGCCGACACCGAGCCCGTCTTCGAGCAGGTCCCGTTCGGCCATCCGCTGTGGGTCCTGTACTCCTCCGGGACCACCGGCCTGCCCAAGGCCATCGTCCAGTCCCAGGGCGGCATCCTGGTGGAGCACCTCAAACAGCTCGGGCTGCACTGCGACCTCGGCCCCGAGGACCGTTTCTTCTGGTACACCTCGACCGGCTGGATGATGTGGAACTTCCTCGTCTCCGGCCTGCTCACGGGCACGACGATCGTCCTGTACGACGGCAGCCCCGGCTACCCGGACACCGGCGCCCAGTGGCGCGTCGCCGAACGCACCGGAGCCACCCTCTACGGCACCTCCGCCGCCTACGTCATGGCCTGCCGCAAGGCGGGCGTGCACCCCTCCCGCGACTTCGACCTCTCCCGCGTCAAGTGCGTCGCCACCACCGGCTCGCCACTGCCGCCCGACGGGTTCCGCTGGCTGCACGACGAGGTCAGCGACGACCTGTGGATCGCCTCCGTCAGCGGTGGCACGGACGTCTGCTCCTGCTTCGCGGGAGCCGTACCGACCCTGCCGGTGTACACCGGCGAACTCCAGGCGCCCGGCCTCGGCACCGACCTGCAGTCCTGGGACCCGAGCGGCAAACCCCTCGTCGACGAGGTGGGCGAACTGGTCGTCACCAACCCCATGCCGTCCATGCCGATCCACTTCTGGAACGACCCCGACGGCAGCCGCTACCACGGCAGCTACTTCGACACCTACCCGGGCGTCTGGCGGCACGGCGACTGGATCACCCTCACCTCGCGCGGATCAGTGATCATCCACGGCCGTTCCGACTCCACCCTCAACCGGCAGGGCGTACGCATGGGCTCGGCCGACATCTACGAAGTGGTCGAACGGCTGCCGGAAATCAAGGAGTCCCTCGTCATCGGCATCGAGCAGCCCGACGGGGGCTACTGGATGCCGCTCTTCGTGCACCTGGCACCGGACGCCGTCCTCGACGAGACGCTCCTGAACCGCATCAAGCAGGCCATCCGCGAACAGCTCTCGCCGCGCCACGTGCCCGACGAGGTCATCGCTGTCCCAGGCATCCCGCACACCCTCACCGGCAAGCGCATCGAGGTCCCGGTCAAGCGCCTTCTCCAGGGCACCCCCCTGGAGAAAGCCGTCAACCCCGGCTCCATCGACAACCTCACCCTGCTGGGCTTCTACGAGGAACTGGCCCGCAAGCGCGCCTGACCCGAACCCCTCCCGCGTCCGGCTCCGGCCTCCCCCGCCACGGCGGCCGAGGCCGGAGCCGGACGCGCGGCAGCCCCGGCCGAACGCCCCCGCCGGGGACCGTTGTCAGTGCCCGCGGTTACTGTGAGTGAGCATTGATCGACCGCGCACTTGGGGGAAACATGGCGCACACCGACCAGCAGACGATGCGACGCGTCCTGCGCCGCGAGATCGTCGGCACCATCGGCCTGCTCACCGACGAACACGACTTCAGTGTCATGCGGCGCTACCGCAGCTTCGGCTTCGACGACCACACCACGTACCTGCAACAGGTGGAGTCCCTGCTGAAGAGCCGGGCGGCCCAGGGCGGACACACCACGCTGGCCCTGTTCGACCCCGAGGACTACGCCGCGTTCTGCGCGGAAACCGGCCTCGACCCGGAAGCATCCGCCAGCCGTGCCCGCTTCACCGCGCGACTGGCGGCCACCGGCCCCACCGTCCCCTACGACGGCCGTCCTCTCACCGCACTCCTGCCCGACCTCGTCGACGAAGCCGTACGGCGAGCCACCTGGGAGTACGCCACCATTCTCCTGGCCCGCCTCGGCCCCTGCACCACCTGCGGCGAGGACATCGGCCGCGCCGCCTTCACCCGCGCGTCCGACCTCGTCGTCCGCATCCTCGACACCGCCCCACCCGGCGACCGCCACCTCGTCTGCAGCGTCTCGGCGCCGGCGGAGACCCTGGTCGCCGTCCTCCACGCCGACCAGGACACCGCGGGCAGCACCGAACTCGACGAGGCGGAAGCCCTCGAATTCACCAGCGTCCTCGCCCTCGGCCTCGCCACCAGGAGCCCCGGCGGCCTGGTCATGCGCGTCAGCTCTCCCGGTACGGCCGACCGCGTGCACGGCTGGCGACTGCGCGGAGGCAACCTCTCGCCCCTCAGCGCCGCCGAGGTCTTCGACGCCTACTGCACGGACGCCGAATCCGGCGACCTCATCAGCCCCGAACCCGACGTCGACTACTGCGCACCGCCCGACCTCGGACCGGCGGACACGCCACCGGACCACCGCCACTGAAACGCACCAGGGGCGCCCCACCCGACGGCGGGACGCCCCTGGACCGGCCATCCGGTGCGAGCCGGGATCGGCTACTCCCCGGACAGCACCGCCTGCGCGGCATTCCGTGCCTCCGCCGCGCTGTCCGCCGCCCGCGCGGCGGCGGCGGCCCGCTCGCACTGCGCCAGCGTGTACTTCGCCAGCGTCGCCCGGACGTAGGGGAGCGACGCCGCGCCCATGGACAGGGAGGTGACACCCAGACCGGTCAGCACACAGGCCAGCAGCGGATCGGACGCGGCCTCGCCGCACACCCCGCAGCTCTTGCCCTCGGCCTTGGCCGCCTCGGCGGACAGTGCCACCAGGTCGAGCAGCGCCGGCTGCCACGGGTCCTGGAGCCGTGACACCGCACCGACCTGGCGGTCCGCGGCGAAGGTGTACTGCGCGAGGTCATTGGTCCCCAGCGAAAGGAACTCGACCTCCTGCAGGATCGAACGCGCCCGCAGCGCCGCGGACGGGATCTCCACCATGGCGCCGAACTTCGCCCGGAGCCCCGCCTCGCGGCAGGCGTCCGCGAACGCCTTGGCGTCCGCGCGGTCGGCGACCATGGGCGCCATGACCTCGAGGTAGACCGGCAGCCCCTCCGCCGCCCTGGCCAGCGCGGTCAGCTGGGTGCGCAGGACGTCGGGGTGGTCGAGCAGTGTCCGCAGACCCCGCACGCCCAGCGCCGGGTTCGGCTCGTCCGCCGGGGTCAGGAACTCAAGCGGCTTGTCCGCGCCCGCGTCCAGCACCCGCACCACCACACGACCCTCGGGGAACGCCTCCAGCACCTGCCGGTAGGCCTCCACCTGCTTGTCCTCGGAGGGCGCGTTCTTGCTGTCGTCCAGGAACAGGAACTCCGTGCGGAACAGACCGACACCCTCGGCCCCGGCCTCCACGGCGGCCGGCACGTCCGCGGGACCGCCGACGTTGGCCAACAGCGGCATCTTGTGCCCGTCGGCCGTGGCACCCGGACCGGTGGAAGCGGCCAGCGCGGCCTTGCGCTCGGCGGCCGCCGACTCCAGCTCGGCCCTCTTCTCGGCGCTCGGGTTCACGAAGACGTCACCGGTGCTGCCGTCGACCGCGACCACCTTCCCCTCGGCCAGTTCCCCGGCGCCCGGCAGGGCCACGACGGCCGGAACGCCCAGGGCGCGGGCCAGGATGGCGCTGTGACTGGTCGGCCCGCCCTCCTCGGTCACGAAACCGAGGACGAGCGTGGGGTCCAGCAGCGCCGTGTCCGCGGGCGCCAGATCGCGGGCCACCAGCACATAGGGCTTGTCACTGTCCGGGACACCCGGCATCGGCACGCCCAGCAGCCGGGCGACGATCCGGTTCCGCACGTCGTCCAGGTCGGCCACGCGCCCGGCGAGGTACTCCCCGGCACCGGCCAGCAGCTCGCGGTACGCGGCGAACGCGTCGTACACGGCACGCTCGGCCGTGCTGCCTACGGCGATCCGCCGCTCCACGTCCGCCATCAGCTCGGGATCCTGAGCCATCATGGCCTGCGCCTCGAGAACCGCCTGGGCCTCGCCGCCGGCCAGATTGCCGCGCGCCATCAGATCGGCCGCCACGGCATCCACCGCCTGGCGGGCCCGTCCCTGCTCGCGTCCCGCCTCGTCCGCGGGTATCTGCTTGGCAGGCGGCTCGAGCACCGCCGTTCCCATGTGCCGAACCTCGCCGATCGCCACACCGTGGCTCACGCCGACGCCTCGCAGCGTTGTCTCCATCTCACCGTCTCCGATACTGCGGCGGGACCGCCGCCGCGGTGGTCGTCCTGTACGCCGCCGGAGGGCGGCCCTGCCGTCAGTTCCAGGAGAAGAGGCTGTCGCCGGCCTTCACGTCACCGCTGTCCCGCAGATCGGAAAGGGACTCGGCGGTCGCCTCGAGGGCCACTACGGGGCACACGGGAGACTTGCCGGCCGCCTCGACCGCGGCCGGGTCCCAGCGCACGATGCTCTGTCCGCGCGTCACGGTGTCGCCCTTGCTGACGAGCAGCTCGAAGCCCTCGCCGTTGAGCTGAACGGTGTCGATGCCGAGGTGGGTGAGCACTCCGTGCCCGGTTTCGTCGACCACGACGAAGGCGTGCGGGTGCAGGGAAACGATGACGCCGTCCACCGGCGCCACGGCCTCGGAGGGCTCACGCACGGGGTCGATCGCGGTACCCGGGCCGACCATGGCCCCGGAGAAAACCGGATCCGGCACGTCGGCCAGTCCGATGGCCCGACCGGCGAGAGGGGACATCACTGTGGTCATGGGAAGCCTCCCAGGAGTGGAGCTGCAGGTGGGGCCGTCACTGCCTGTCCCGTAAACGGCGCGCTGAGCAGCAGCGTATGCCAAAGGAAGTGACGGTTCCGTATGGAACCTACCAGCTAGTGGTCTAGACCACCAACCCCGTCGATTTGCATGGTCTTCGCGGCCCCGTGTACTGTCGTACTCCTGCTTGGGGCGGTGCGGCGCGAAAGTGTCGCGGCCCGGCAGCAACCAAACTGGTCAGATCCTCTCTCGGGATCCCTTCCGCATGTCCGCGGACGGTGGTCAGAGAGTCGGAAAAACACTGATAGAGTTTGGAACAACGAAGGGAAGCGCCCGGAGGAAAGCCCGAGAGGGTGAGTACAAAGGAAGCGACCGTTCCTTGAGAACTCAACAGCGTGCCAAAAATCAACGCC